>JAPPLN010000081.1 GCA_028874175.1 Chloroflexota bacterium | reverse complement strand
AGCGGTTGGCGCCAAAGCGCATCGCGAACCGGCTCGGGAACGCAATGCCCTCGCCATCAAAATGATCGATGTCCGTTGCCCGGTTCACCGACTCCCGCACCGCAATGGCCCGTCGCGCCGTCGCGGCAAGCGAGACAAGCCCCTCGTCCGTCGTCGTGTTGGCCCCTGATTCACCGGCCAGGTGGTGCATGTACTCGTCCAGAACCGCCTGCAGCCCCCCGTCGACGCAATACCGCGCAACCCTGCGCCAATAGGCGCCCTCTTCCGCGCGCCCCCTGCCTGGGCCTCCGTACAGGTTGTCGAGCAGCAGCATGGCATTGGGCCGCGCGAAAAGACTCCGCAAGCCGGACGCCAGGATCGCCGCCGCGCGCCAGTGCCCCAACTCGGTCACGTGGTCATCCGCTCGCCGCAACCGCTTTAGGGCTCGCCACGCGACATTCCCCGGCGCTCCTAGACCGAGCAGCGCACTGGTCGCTACCAGGTCCGCCGGCCGTTCCGACTCCGGCGTCCAATCGCCCAGAGCCTCCTGCATGTGCCTGACATGCGCCATCAGCGCCTCGCTCCGCTCCTCGTCGGGCGAGTCGTCCTTAAAAGCTCCCCGCAGTGCGTCGGCAAGGGCGCCTGGCCACTCCCCGAGCAACGCGGCTGCCAGGGCGCTGCCCCGCTCGGCCTGCATCGGCGCGAACCAGTGCCAGGCCGCGCTTGCCGTTGCACTCGTGCTTCCGTTCGGGCCGACTACTGCTTCGACGCGGTCGAACGCCCACTCCAGCAGACACTCCACGCTCGGCGACTCGGCGTAGTCGCGGGCAGCGTCCAGCGGGTCTGTGCGCTCGGCAAGCGTCGGATCTGGCCAGAACAACGCAAGCGTCGACATCGCGGCCGGCCGCCCATCGGCCATCCGGTAGTCGAGGCGCCTCGCCAGAGCCGCTCGGGCCGCGGGCGTATTCGAATCGTGCCCCGCTCCCGTGAAGATCTGACGTTGAACCTCGTAGCTCAGCAGCGACGCGATAGCCGCGGGAGCGGCTACCCAGCTGGAGAAAATGAGTTGCTTGGTGATCCCGGTCGTATCGACCGACGCAAACGGGCCGCCGGGCTTGTGGTACGGAAGCGACGGCGGCATCCACAGCAAACGCCACCAGCCCTGCTTCAGCGTCGCCCCATAGAGCGCCCGCATGCGCGCGTTCGCCCAATCCAGCGGCTGGAATCGCTCCACGTTGGCCTTGTCAATCCGCTGCGCGCCCTAAAACAGCGGGACCAGCCGAGCCTGAGACTCCGCATCCTTCATCGCGGCGCGTACGCGCTCCCCGACGCGATATCCGCTCAGGAAGTTGAGAAAGTAGGGTGCCGACTTCCAATACTCGACGCTCAGCGGCGCCTTGACTTCGTCCGCGACACGCCGCAGCGCCACGAAGCCGGCAAAGTCGTCCGACTGCACCTGAAACGGGCTTTTCTCCGTATCAAGCGTCGTCGCGCGCCTGTCGCCGGTAGGCCGCTCGGTTCGAGAAATCCAGCGGCGCAACTGGGCCTGCACCCGATCTCGGATTGCCGCCGTCGGCTCGCCCGCCAGCGCCGCCTGCCGCATGGCGCCCAGATCGGCCTGTAACGATTCCACCGGCTCATCCCCATCCGCCAGGAACTCCAGGGTCTTGAGAAAGTCCGCGTAATGTCCGTCGCCATCCTCGGCTTCCTCCGAGTACGTGAACGGCTTATACGGCGTTGCCGAGAGCAACAGCACCCGCGCGTCGGACTGGTTGAAGAACTCGTGGGCCAGTTCCGCCGCTTCGCCGCCGGTCTTGACGTCCAGCAGATCCCGAAAGCGCTGGAACTCGTCCAGGATGACCAGGTCCGGCTCGAGCGCCTCCACCGCGGCTCGCGCCAGCATCCGGCGCAGCCCGCCGACAATCTGGCGTGCCGACCCATGCTGGCTGCCTGTCAGCCCACGTTGCCCCGCCACCGCGTCAATTAAGCCAACAAGCGAATCCCGCTCGCCGCTTTGATCGAAGGAATCGAGAAACCTCAGCTTGATGTCCTGCTCGAACTGCCCTGCGCGCGCACGGGCCACATAGCTGCCCACGAATCTGTCCCGGCTGGACACGCCGCCTTGGAATATCCGCTGAGCGGCTGTGTCCCGCGCCCCGCGGAGGCCCAGGTGATTGTGAAGCAGCGCATAGAGCACCGCGCGTTCATCCGCTCGCCCCAATTGCCATCCGAACTGGAACGATGTCGCCGGCGTGAACGCCACAAAAGTGGTCGGCTTCCCTTCACCGCCCGTCGTTGGCTGCAGCACGTCCGGCTGCGTAATCAGCAGGCTGAGCCGCGTCGCGAAGCTCGGGCTGTCCGAGTCGGTGACGTCCAGCTTCCGAATGTTCTGCGCGGCGATGTCCGCGTTGGAGCACACGTAGACGATGTCGATACGGCCAACGTGCTCCACCCCCTTTAGGTGTTTCAGGGCCTGTGCAATGACTTCCTGCGCCACGTGTGTCTTGCCCAGCCCGGTTTCATCGGCCACCAGGAATCGCCGCGACGAGTCCTCATCTCGATACAGCCGCTGGAACGCGTGCTCGGCAGTCGCTCGCTGAAAGTCGCTGAGCCTTAATCCTCGGTCCCCGGGGGGCATGCCAGTCACGCAGCGCCCCCGCGCATCGCCCGTCGCGCCTCCAGCACCGGCAGCCACACGTCGTCCCAGCCCTGCGGCAGGACATTCGATGCGTGCGGTGACCGGCGCAGGTGCTCAATGATCTCGTCCAGGTGATCGATGGACTCGGGACTCTCCGCCAGGGCGCGCGCCAGCAGCTCCAATACGCCTTGCCCGGCGCCTTCCGACCAGCTTGCCGACCCGTTGCCCGTCGCGCTGACAACGCTGCCGATTCCCGAAGCGAAGCCGATCAGCAGGGCCAGCAGCCGCAGGAACTTCTCCGGCGTGTCGATCTGCCGGGCCAGGATCTGCCGTAGTCGGTCCGCGGGCGCCCCTTCGAGTCGTGAGCACACGGCCGTCGAGCGCTCCAGCGTTTCCCCATTGACCTTCCGGCTCGCCGTGAGGCGCAGAAACGCCGTGATATCTGCGAGTTCACGGGGCGGCAGTTCGAAGTCAACGCGATCTTCTTTGCTGAAGGAATAGGACTCGTCCGGACGGTTGTAGGGTGCGATCGTGACGCAGGCCCCATCGGGGATGCGGCGCGGTGCCGCATCGGACGTGATTCGAGCGACCCAACCCTCGGTCCGTTTCGCGATAGCTGTGTGGAAGCGGACTCCCCCCGCAATGTCCAGCAGCAAGTCGTCGAGCGCCCGGGTGTCCGTGCCGTTGCCGTTAGGTGGCTCCGTACAGGGATCGTAGGGCGTCAGCATGGCCCGCAGCGGCGCGTCCTCGCCCACCAGCGCGTCGACCCCAAGAGTTCTTGCCCGGCCGACGAGTTCACATAGAAACTCGACGTTCTGGCTCAGTCCCGCGTCCGTCGCGTTGGCCGAGCCAACGAAGAGATGCGCTCGCTTGGCGCGCTCGAACACAAAGACCTTGGCGTGCAGCTGTGTGAAGAAGCTCTGGTTTGACTCTCCGTCCGCGTCATCGCCCGCGAGGCTCGCCGTGGGATCGAGCTCGTAAACGTCCACGCGGTCAAGTGCGTCCGCCGGCAGAGCATTGAGCTCCCCGCCGCGTGAGATAAGCACCGCCGTTTGGCCGGCCCGCACGCGAAAGATACGCCGGATCGCGCCTTCGCGGACGAATGGTGATATCACCAGTTTTCGATAGCCGCGGAAGTGCTCCTCGACGGGAAACCGGCGAGCGTACGGAAGGCCGATCGGATGAAAGTGAGCCTCGTGAACGCCGTCTGGTAGCTCCCATTCGACCCGCCGCAGCTCCTCGGCGAACTCACCCAGAATCGTTTGACGGTCTGGCAAGAGCGGCGACACAGTCAGCCCGGGCAGCGCGCGGACAAACCGCACCAGCGGCGCATTCCGTTGGTTGATCCGTCTCGCCCGCCAGCCGTCGAGCCAGAGGATCGTGTCCCAGCTGCGGTCGGCGGTCAGGTTTCGCGAGAGCACCAGCAGCCGATATAGCGGCTCCTCGGATTCGTCGCGGAATCGGAGCACCCAGGTCTTCGGATGGAAGATGTGGCCCGGTCTGGGGCGCCGCACCGGGTGGACCACGTCTTCGAGCAGCGCCAGCAAGTCGGACGGCCACCGGCTGGCGCCGATCGCGCCGGCCTGGCAGAAAATGTCCAGCCGTTCGCTCATCCCGCGCAGTGACTGCATCACCTCGATGGGATCGGGCTGCTCCTCCAATCGAAAACCCGCGAACGCCAACGGAACGGTCAGGGCCGTCTCCAGGTCGAGCGTGAATGTTGTTGCGACGGCCCGATCCAGGGAATAACCCGCGGGCGGTCGCAGCGAGTCGAGCAGCAGCGCCCGGCTGTCAGGCGCCAGCATGACCGTTCTTCCGCCCATCCACGATCTCGTTCAGAATCCGCCTGACGACCGGCCAACGGAAGTTGAGCCGGGCGGACCCGGATGCGCCGCCCCATTGCCGCATCAGGCGATCGTTGATGAGCCGTGCCTGGCCGCGCTTCTGCTGGCGTTCCCGTCTCCGAATGAGCTCCCGCGCATCGCCGTCGTCCGCCAGCCGCGTGCCCGTCCCCGCTCGCGCGAGGTCAACCCACTCGGATATGAAGGAGCGCGTTGTCAGCGCGGCGGGGCTCCCCTGCACAGCGACGAGCGCCCACAGCCGATTCAGGTCCCAGGCCCCCGCGTCGATTTCTTGAGAGTCCTTCTGCCACTCGTCAAGCCGGGTGATGTATCGGTCCCGGCTGCCGTCGTACCGGGAAAGACCGAGTTCCTCCGCCCGTTCGGCCAGCAACAGGTTGTAGAGCAACGAGGCCCCGTGCACCGCGACCGAGAACCGGCGAGCCTCGTCCAGCGCGTCCCGGACCGCACCCTCGGCCTCAACAGCCTCGGGATCCTCCCAGGCATAGGCGGTGTTGTCCGGGAGGTGTTTCCCCCGCATCACCAGGAACTGGAGCAGGCTTTCGGGCACCGCGTCGACGATTCGCTCGGCAAGCCAGGTCGCCTCGTCGTGCGTCAGGGCGAAGTTGCAACTCTCGAAGTTGAAAAACTCGCCTGGAGCCGACGGAATCGAGGGCGCCCACACGGCGTCGGAGTGCTCCAGGAACTCGGTCGCCTCGTCCTGCGGCCGTGAAATCTGGCGGAGACCCGCGACCTGACTCTCCGTTCCATCGCGCCGCAAGATGCCGAATCGCCGCAGGGTGTTCCAATAAATGCTCGACGGGAGATCCCGAACCGCGGCCCCCGCGAACCGGCCGATCAGTCCCGCGCGATCCCCGCCGCGATGCAGCGCGCCGATAAGCTGCCGTTCGTTCCATTCGACCCACTGCGTGAGCTTCGGCCCGGCGTGTCCCCGGCGCGACCCTTCGCAATACAGCCAGGGCACAAACAGCAGGTATCGGGCGCGCGTGAGCAGGAACGAGGTGCCCGGAAACAGCGTGTCGCTCAGCGCGTCCCGGATCCGTCCAATCCCCAGTTCGTCGCGGCTTTCGCGCTGCGAGAACATCGCCACAATCTCCCGGGCCCGTCGCTGGTCGCTCTCTGAATAGTCAAGCCACGCAAGCCCGGCCGGCGACATGAACTTTTCCTCACACGCGATTCCGCCCGTCGAATTACAGCGCGCGCCGCTCCCCGCGGCAAGTCCGACCGCCTACCCGATCCCGTCCGAGTGTTCCGTCAGTCCGCCCCAGCCCGCACCAAGCCCGCAAGCCTCATCGCCTGCCCCCGCGCCGCCTGAAGCCCCGCATCGCCCGCGCCACGCCCAATCCGCCAAACCGCCCCGCCCAGTCTCCGTCCGCTTCGCCTTCCCTTCCCCCGCTCACTCCTCTCACCTCTGCCCTCTGCCCTCTGCCCTCTTCCCTTCCTCCCCCTCACCACTTGCCCTTAGTTCTCGCCTAGTGTACACTACCCATGTACCGAACGCAACCCTTCTTCCGGAGTCCCTCCCCTGCCTCCGCCACGCACCCCACAGCCGTCCCCTCGCTGCCACCAACGACCGGCTTTTCCCCACCCCGCAAGCGTGCTCCGCTCGCTTCATCGCGCCCTGTCCGCCTCGACTCCCGAACCGCACACCACCCACCCTCTCCAGGCCCGGCCAAGAATCTCCCCACCCAACCACCTGCCCTCCCCACGCCGCCCGCGCTCCACCCCGGCCCCCACAGACCCCAGAACCCCGCCAAAATGCACCCCGCGCAGCCTCAAGAGTTTTTTGGAAAAAACTCTTACGCGCACGAAGGCGCCCCATTTCACGCCCCCGCCACCCGCCCCCCAGCCTCGTCCGATCCCCGCGACCGCCGGTTGCGCTGCCGCTGTGCGCCCCTCGAAACTTAGAGCGACCCACAACCGGAAAACGATGACAGATGGTTTCCAGCAAAGCAGCCACGGTGGAGGAATACCTGGCCGAACTCCCCGAGAACCGGCGGGACGACATCCAGCAGGTCCGCGAGGTCATCCTGGCCAACCTGCCGGACGGCTTCGAGGAGTGCATGCAGTACGGCATGATCGGCTACGCCATCCCGCTCGAGCGGTTTCCCGACACCTACAACGGGCAGGCTCTGGGCGTGGCCGCGCTGGCGGCCCAGAAACGGCACATCTCGGTCTACCTGCACGGGCTATACGCCGATCCCGAACTCACCGAGTGGTTCGTCGACGCCTACAAGCAGAGCGGCAAACGGCTCAACATGGGCAAGTCCTGCGTCCGCTTCCCCAGGGCCGAGGCCGCCGCGCTGGACCTGATCGGCGAGGTCGTCGCCCGCATAACCCCCGAGCAACTGATCGCCCAACACGAAGCCGCCCACGGATAGCCGCGAGGTTCCGAACAGAGGGGATGAAGTCTGATGCCAAGCATTGACTGGCCGATCGAAGAGCTCCGCACGTACGTCCCGCCGGCAACCGCGCCGGACGACCTGGACGACTTCTGGACCCAAACCCTGGCTGAGCAGCAACACCCGTACGACGAAGACATCACGCCGGTCGATTACCCGGTCGAAGGACTAACTGTCCAGGACGTCACAATTGCCGGCTACGGCCAGGGCCGCGTGGCCGGCTCGCTGCTGGTCCCTGACGGCGCTGCCGAACTTCCCGGCATCGTCATCTTCCACGGCTACACCGGCAACCGCGCCGCCATCTTCGACGCCGCCGCCTGGGCGCTCCAGGGTTTCGTCGTCTTCGCGATCGACATTCGCGGCCAGACCGGCTTCAGCACCGACCCCGAAGCCGACCCTCGCGGCCACGCCCTCGGCTGGATGACCCAGGGCATTCAGTCGCCCGACACCTACTACTACCGCCGGGTCTACGTGGACTGCGTGCGGGCGGTCCGTTTCGTGCAGTCACATCCCCGCGTGCGCGCCGACCGCGTCGGCTGCACGGGGATCAGCCAGGGCGGCGGCCTCACCCTGGCCACGGCCGCGCTCGAGCCCAGCGTCGCGCTGGCGATGGCCGAAGTCCCCTACCTTTGCGACTTCCCGCGCGCCGCCCAGATCGCCGGACCGGCCGGCCTGGTGCAAACCATCTACGGCGAAATCGGCGCCTACTGCCGCGCCTATCCCGATCGCTACGACGAAGCCTTCCGCACCCTCAGCTACTTCGACGTGGTCAACCTGGCGCCCCGCATTCGCTGCCCCACCCTGGTCAGCGTTGGCCTATGGGACGACATCTGCCCACCGTCCACCGTCTTTGGCGCGTACAACCGGCTGACCTGCGAACCGCGCGAGATCGACGTTTACCCCTTCCTCGACCACTCCAGCACCTCAACCCACCGCGACGCCAAAGTCCGCTGGGCCTGGCGCTGGCTACACGACCGGGAATGACACCGAATCCGAGAGCCGTCGGCTACATGCTCGTGTTGCGAGTGATCTTGAACGCGAAGGCACTGTCACACGGCCGCCGCTTCGGCCGCGTGATCTCGAGCCCCTCGGCCGTCATGCGCCACGCCAGCTCGCCGTCGTTACCCAGCAACTCCACTGAGCGAATCTCGCCCGGGTACAGCGTCTTCAGCGACTCGATCGTGAACGTCGGCTCGGGCCAGTCCAGGCAGATCGCATATAGCACGTTGCCCTTCACCGTGAACCGGATGTCGCTGCCCTGGTAGGCCAGCTTCTCCCTGGTGTCGCTGAAGGCCCCTGAAACCGACATCTGGGTCGGGCCTTCGCCATAGGTCCACCACGGTGTGGTCCCGTAAATCGCCTCGCCGTTCACACGCAGCCAGTCGCCAATACCTTCCAGCGCCGTGACCGCCTCGTCCGGAATCGTCCCGTCGGGCTTCGGCCCCACGTTCAGCAGCATCAAGCCGTTCTTGCTGACGTTGTCCACCAGGTACTGCACGAGCTCGGTGGCCGACTTGTAAGTGGTCTCGCGCAGATAGCCCCAACCCGAGCCGTCGTCCACCGTGGTGTCGGTAATCCACTCGTGGTAGGCCTGATCGGGCATCTTGCCCAGCTCGATATCCAGCACCCCCACGCCCGGCGGCAGGTTGTCCCACTTGTAGGTCACCACTACCCCGCGGCCCCACTCGGCCTCCCTGTTGTAGTAGTAGGCCAGGAAGTCCTGCTTGTATTGCTCGTGCACGGCCTTCAGGCCGAAGTCGAACCAGATGTAGTCCGGCTCGTACTTGTCCACCACCTCGACAAGCTTGGCCTTCCAGGTATCCAGAAACCCCCTGCTCGGCTTGTCCTGCTCGTCCCACTCCACGTCCCGCAGCGGGAAGTCCAGGTTGTGCGGCTCACCGTAGAGGCCGGCATAGCGCGGGTCGGACGTGTCGAAATCCGACCGCCAATGCGGAAAGAACCACCAGTTCTCCGCGTGGTGCATGGCCACCATGTAGCGCATGCCCTGGCGCCGAACGGCCTCCGCCAATTCGCCCACCACGTCCCGTTTCGGGCCCATCCGCGCCGCGTTCCACTCGGTGTGCGCGCTGTCCCAGAGCGCAAAGCCGTCGTGATGCTCCGCCACCGGCCCCGCAAACTGCGCCCCGGCCCGCTTGAACAGATCGGCCCACGCGTCGGCATCGAAATTCGCACCGGTGAAGTCGGGAATGAAGTCCTTGTACCCAAACTTCGAGGGATGCCCGTAGGTCTTGACGTGATGCGCGTAGTGCGGCTCACCCTCGCGATACATCCGGTACGGGTACCAGGTGGCATTAGGACCCCACGCGGGCACGCAGTAAATGCCCCAATGGGTGTAGATGCCGAACTTGGCGTCGGTAAACCAGCGGGGCGTCTGGTGCTGACGCAACGAGCGCCAGTTCGGTTCATAACGGGTCGTCATGGCGGGGCTGTCACCCTGGGCGGCTGAAGCACGGCGCGCCAGCATACGAACCGAACTCCCGGCTTGGCCCGCGTCAGTGCCCCGGATGCGGCACGAACGGTACCCGCTTCAGCCACAGCCGCAGCGCATGCCAGTAGATGGCCGCCGTCACACGCGCGGTGAGCAACGGATATCGCGCCAGGGCCAATGCCAGATTCGTCCCGCTGATCGTCTGCCGGCGCAGCGCCAGATTGGCCTGGAACAGCGGCGTCCCTGCACGCTCAACCTCAATCGCTACGTCGAGCCGCTCACCCGGAACCGTGGCCGCAAGCCGATAGCTCTGGTCCATGTGCATGAATGGCGATACGTGCAGCGCCTTCACAAAACCAGCCCTGAGCCGCTCACCGTTGGCGTCCGGCTCGGGCTCGACCACGTAGACATGCCGCTCGCCCCAGGGCGTGTTGGTGACCTCGACCACCTGCGCCTGCACGCGGGACTCATCGCGCGTAAAGCAGTAGTACACGCTGATGGGATTCATCACGTAGCCGAAGTAGCGCAGGTGGGTCAGCAGCCGGATTGGACCCTCGGGCCGCCGGCCGGTTACTTCAGCGACACGCGAACGCACGGCGTCATCGAGCGTCGTGCCCGGGTCGCCGAAGTGGTCGGCACGCCGGAACCACGCCAGCGCAGGACGCCGCGCCGACCAGAACAGCAGTCCGTCGAAGAGACCTGGCAAATCGGCCAGGTCCAGATAGACCATGAAGAGATTGAATCGGAATCCGTGGGTGGCCGGCTCGCGACGGTGGTGGGTGACGTATCCCGTATACAGGGCGCTCGAGCCGCTCATGCGCTGGCGAGCAGCGTCCGCGCCGCGCGCAGTCCGCTGATCACCCCGTCCTCGTGGAAGCCGTAGCGCCAGTAAGCGCCCGCATACCAGGTGCGGCGCGCGCCGTTGATCTCGCCCCAGCGATCCTGTGCGTCGATGGCGGCCTGGTTAAAGATGGGATGGTGATACCTCAGACGCTTGATGACGGACTCGTCGTCAATGCAGTCAGTCTGATTCAGCGTGACGCAATACGTCTGGGGCGCGTCCAGGCGCTGCAGTCGATTCATGATGTACGTGGCGGGCACGCCGGCCGCGTGGTCCCGCGGAATGCGGTAGTTCCACGAAGCCCAGGCGCGTCGGCGATGTGGCAGGACGTCGGTGTCGGTGTGCAGCGCAACGTCGTTGGGCTGGTACTCGATGGCGCCCAGCACGTCGCGTTCCTGCGGACTGGGGTCCCGTAGCGCACCCAGTGCCTGGTCGCTGTGCGTCGCGAAGACGACATGGTCGAACCGCGCTTCGCCCGCCCCCGCAACCGCAACCGTTGCGTGATCGCCGGACCGCCGAACGCCGACCACGGGTGCGCGCACATGAATGCGGTCGCGAAACGGACGAATCAGCGCTTCCACGTACCGTCGTGCGCCGCCCACGATCGAGAGCCAGTGCGGCTTCCCCCAAATGCCCAGCAACCCGTGGTTGTAGAAGAACCGAGCAAAGGTGCGAACCGGGATTCGACTGAATCTGGACGGATCGGCCGACCAGACCGCCGAGCCCATCGGCACCAGGTAGAGGTCCCGGAACACGCGCGAGAAGCCGGCGTCGTTCAGGTACTCGCCCAGGGTGCGGCGTTCACCCGGGCCAAGAAGTCCCGTCGCCAGCCGGTTGAATCGGAGGTAGTCGAACAGCAGGCGCAGGAATGCCGGTCGCACGAGGTTTCGGCGCTGGGCAAACACGCTATTCAGCGATGCGCCGCTGTATTCGAGCCCGCTCCTGTCGCACCGCACCGAGAAGCTCATGTCCGACGGTTGGGTCGGAACCCGCAACTCGCCCAGAATGCGGCGCAACTCCGGGTAGGTGCGGTGATTGAAGACCACGAAACCGGTGTCCACGGCGTAGGTCCGTGAACCGCACGCCACGTCCACGGTATGCGCGTGGCCGCCAGGCGTGCTGCCGGCTTCGAAGATCGTGACCTGGTGACGAGGCGCCAACTCGCGCGCGGCAACCAGTCCTGAAACTCCGGCTCCGATGACGGCGACATGCATTCCGGCCAGCCCTTCTAGGTCCGCCCGACCGGCGCCAACAAGTGGTGTGCGACCACCCATTCGCGGCCGCCGCGATAGGCAAAGAGTTCCTCGCAGGCGATAAAGAACAGCCGCCAGCGTGCAATCCAGAGGTCGGCCAGGCTGTCGCCATAGACCCCGCGAAATATCTCGCGCACGGTGTCGCGCTGCCGGTCGAGATTTCGAAGCCAGCACCGCAAAGTCCGCGCATAGTGGCGCCCGCTGACAACCTGGCGGTCTACGGTCCGCACTGCCGGTGTGAAGTCATCGAACAAGTCCAGGCTGGGCATGGTGCCGCCGCTGAAAAACCAGCGCGCCATCCAACCATCCTCCGGCTCAAACGTGTAGGCGTGTTGCCGATGGCTGAAGACATGGACAAAGATTCGTCCGCCGGGCGCCAGCGCGTCGGCCAACTGCGCCAGCAACGGACCGTGGTTGCGCACGTGCTCAAGCATCTCAACGCTGACGATTCGGTCGAACCGACCCGGCAGCTCCAGGGCCGCCGCGTTCCCGGCCACGACTTCAATGTTGGACAGGCCGAGCTCGGCGGCCCTCGCCCCAATGAATTCTCGCTGCGTGCACGAGTTGCTCATTGCCGTGAAGCTCGCCGACGGATAGCGTTCGGCCGCCCAGAGGGAAAACGCGCCCCAGCCGCTTCCAAGGTCCAGCACCCGCTGGCCGTCGGCCAGCTGCGCACGCCGCGCCGTCAGCTCCAGCATCGCGTCCTCGGCCTGGGCCAGCGTCGAATTGCCATTTGGCCAGTACCCGCTGCTGTATTTGAGCCGCGGACCGAGGACCAGGCGAAAAAACGCCGTTGGCACTTCGTAGTGCTGCCGGTTGGCGGCCTCGGTCTCAATCGCGACCGGACCGTCGCGTAGCCCTGGCGGCCGATCCGGCGAGTCAGCCCGTTTGAGCGCTCGCAGCCGGCGACGCAGGGCGATCCGCACGCCCCGACGTAGCAGTCCGTCGGGCACCATCCCGCCGGCCGCCAGCCGTTCGAACCAGGCTTGGTCGTCAGCCACGACGGCGCAGCCCCGGGATGCGCGGCAGGAACGCCGGCGTCGATTCCAGGTACTCGCGGTAGCCGGGCTTGGTGTCAACCATCGTGCGCTCCAGCATCGCCACTCCCGAGACGCGCCAGAGCAGGAACGTCATGACGATCGGGCTGACCAGCGCCCACCAGGCCCCCACAGCCAGCCCCAGGCAGCCGAAGCCCCACCAGATCACTGCGTCGCCGAAGTAATTGGGGTGGCGCGTCAGTCCCCAGAATCCGCTGGAGAGGACCCGGCCGCGGTTGGCCGGGTCGGACTTGAATCGCGCCAGTTGCAGATCGCCCCCGGCTTCAAAGGCGAAGCCCGTGACCCAGAGCACCAGAGCAAGCACGTCCCATGTGCCCACAGCGGGCGGTTGCGGTGAGCTCAACGCCGCCATCAGCGGCAGTGCCACGACCCACATCACGCCACCTTGCAGCATGAAGACTGTGAAGTAGCTGCGCCACCAGAACGCGGAACCGGCATTCCGCCGGAACTCCTGATATCGAAAGTCCTCCGGCTTGCCCCGATTGCGCCATCCGATGTGTGCAGCCAGACGCACGCCCCAGACCGCCACCAGCACCAGCGTCAGCGCGCTTCGCCCGGGATCGCCCGAACCCAGCCAGATCCCGAGGCCAGCCAGGATGGTGAATCCCAGCCCCCAAAACACGTCAACGATGCCCGCGTTGCGCAGCGCCAGGCTGAGCAGCCACACCAGGGTCATGCTCACCGCAATGGCCGCCGCCGCCACTCCCACTAGCCAGATGTCGCTCATCTGTCGGTCTCGGGGTGCCGCCAGAGAGACCTCTCGCGGCTGTCGGGCGTCACGGGCTCAGCCCTTGTCCGCCTGGTCACGCGAACGCCCGGCCAGCAGGATCCCGGCGGCGGCGACCTCAAAGGCCAGGCTGATCCAGTTGGACTGCTCCGCCGCGGACCCGTCCGCAAACATGAAGGGCGCTCGTACGGCCGCGATCGCCAGGTAGACAAGACCAAGCACGCGTTCTGCGGGCCTTCGAAGTACGAGCGGCGCCACGCCCAGCGCAATAAATACCCCGCCCATCGCGGCTCGGATCTCGGTGATACCGCGCGCCGCATCCGGAGCCAGCCCGGTAAACCCGCTGACGCTCTCCGGCTTCACAACCAGCACCAGGCCGGACGCAACCGTGGCGGCCAAAACGACAAATCGCAACAAACGCAGGAGCATTGGCAGGTCCTTCGTGGTCTCGGCCGACTCCAGGCTCTCGTCTCAATCCTAGAGTGGTCCGCCCAAGCGCCCGATTCCGTATGTATTCATCCGGTCGGAGGCCCAAGTTTGACACCGAGTATTGCCGAGTGATAGATAACAGTCCCGATGAAGGATTCGTGCAGGGATAATTCGTCCCAGAATCATCGGTTTCGTGCGGCTCGGTTGCGCAGGGAGGAAGCAATGGACCGACAGAGACACCTAAGCAGGCGCTCGCTTCTGAAACTGGCGGGGGCCGGGGCGCTCGGCACGGGAGCCGCCATTGCGCTGGCGGCCTGTGGCGAGACGCAGATCGTCGAGGTTCCGGTCGACCGCGTTGTTACTCAGATCGTCGAGAAAGTCGTAACTCAGCAAGTCCCGGTTACGAAAGTAGTTGAGAAGATTGTTACGCAGCAAGTGGCGGTCGAGGTTCAGAAGGAAGTGCCGGTCGAAGTGCAGAAGATCGTGACTGTTGAGGTCGCTCCGCAGCGGCCGCCGGTCACGTTGGTTGCCTGGTACAACCAGATCGAGTACACCAAGCCGGCCTGGGACAATATTTCATCTGCCTATACCGCCCAAAACCCCCACGTCACGCTAAAGGCCAACGGCGTGCCTCACCCTGACGCGGTCACCAAGTACCTGACGGCGCTGGCCGGCGGCGAGAGCATGGACATCGTGTACGTCCATCCGCAGACAAACTCCGTGCTTGCGGCCCGCGGGGCAGTGCAACCATTGGATGACTTCTGGAACAACGACAGCGAGTTTCCGCTCGGCGATTTCTACGAAGGCTTGCTGCTCCAGCACCAGTACCTCGACGGCAAGTTCTACGCCATCCCCATGCAGCACGCGCCAATCTTGCTGATCTACAACAGGGACTCGCTTGCGGAGCTCGGCATCGGCGACCTGTGGGAAATGGACAAGGAAGGCAAGTGGACGATCGACGTTCACACCGACATCCTGGAACGTGGCGTCGCCGGCGAGGGCGAGAACCAGACGTGGGGCGGCCGCGAGATACCCGCAGCTCTCAAGATCTACTACCTCTGGGTGTGGGGATTTGACGGCAGCGTCTGGAACGAGGACGCCACCGCCACGCACCTGAACGAGCAGGGCTCGGTGGAAGCCTTCGAGTACATCACTCGCCTGATCAAAGATGAGCTGGTCCCCTCGCGCGACTTTTCGCGGGCGTTCCCGGGCGGCGCCGAGGGCATGTTCCTCAGCGGCAACCTGCGGACCTACTGGGGCGCCAAATGGACCACCACCAAGGTTCCGGATGACATCAACGCGGGTATCGTGCCGCCGTACATGATGCCCAACGGCACCAACACCAACCGCGACGCCACCAACGCATACGGCATCCATGGGGCCAGCAACAACCCCGAGGAGGCCTGGGACCTGCTGAAGTACATGACGACCGAAGGCATCGTCGAGATGTACAAGGTCGGGTTCACCGCGCCGACGCGAAAGTCGCACGAGGATCTGGCCGTGTGGCTTAATTCGCTGGCACCATGGGAGGACCCAGCGGTCCACCGTGCGGCCGTCGAGCGCTACGACCGGGTGTTCTTCCACCCCGTCCGCTACGACGAAATCAACAACGACTTCGTGCTGCCGGCGGTGGACGGCGTGATTCTTGGGGAGGAGACGGTCCAGGAAGCCATGGACCGGATCACGCCAGGAATCGACGAACTGCTCAACGAGCCGCTCTAACGCCGCTCGTGCAGCCTGCAGGACGTAGTTTGGCTGTGAAGCCCGGCGCCCGCACCGGCGGGCGCCGGGGCTTCACTCGCACGTGGACCTGTCCGCGTGGCTAGCCACACGGCTCAATTGCGACCCACCCCGCCAGCCAAGACTGGCCTGCGGTCCATCCGCTGGCGCCGCCACCTGGTCGGCTACTTGTTTATCAGTCCGTGGATCGCGGGTTTTGCCCTCTTTACGGCCTTCCCCATGATCTACTCGCTGTTCCTGAGTTTCACGAAGTACGACCTCCTGGGACCGCCCGAATTCGTCGGATTCAGCAACTTCGAACGCATGGTGTCGGACCACCTGTTTCTTACGGCCCTGGGCAACACGGCCTTCTACACCCTGCTGGCCGTACCGATACAGCTACTGCTGGCGCTCTTCATGGCGCTCCTGCTCAACCAGAAGCTGCGCGGAATCAACGTGTTCAGAACTGCCCTCTATTTGCCCACCGTTACTCCCACCGTGGCCTTCGTCGTGCTGTTCGTGTACATGTACAACCCCGAGTTCGGCATCTTTAACGCCATCCTCGGCTGGTTCGGCGTTCCCAAGCAGGGCTGGCTGACCGACCCGAACCTGGCCAAGCCGGCCTTCATCATCATGAGCCTCTGGCACGTCGGCGGACAGATGGTCATCTTTCTCGCCGGCCTGCAAGCCGTTCCGGAGACTCTGGTTGAAGCTGCCTCCATCGACGGCGCCGGCAAGTTCCGTCGCTTCTGGCACGTCACCGTACCCATGATCAGCCCTGTGATCTTTTTCAACCTCGTTCTTGGAATCATTGGCTCGTTCCAGGTCTTCGCGACCGCCTATATCGCGACCAACGGCGGCCCGAAGCACGCCACGCTGTTCTATGTCCTCTGGATGTATCGCCACGCATTCGAGAATTTCCGCATGGGCTACGCCGCCACGCTCGGCTGGGTGCTCCTTGGCGTGATCCTGATCTTCACACTGATCCAGTTCGCCATCAGTCGCCGTTGGGTCTACTACGAAGGCGAAGGGGCGTAGGCGCGTGCAGAGGATCGGCCAGATCTCATTTCAGGCACGTGAAGGCACCACCAGGCGGCGCACGCTCCTGGCCTATGGTCAAACCACGCTCGGGCACCTCGTCGGTTACGCGACGCTCTTCTTCGTGGCGGTGATTTCCCTGCTGCCGCTGCTGTGGATGGTGTCAACGTCACTGAAGGAATTCGGGCGCGAATTCCTGTTTCCGCCGCAGTGGATTCCGAATCCCGTGGTCTTCGGAAATTACATTACCGCCTTTGAGACGTCGAATTTGGCGCGCTACTTCGGAAACACCTTGATGATAGCGGTCCTTGCCACACTCGGAACAGTGTTGACTTCGTCGCTGATAGCCTTTGGCTTCGCCAGGCTTGAGTTCTTTGGTAAGCGCGTATTATTCATCATCTTACTATCCACTTTGATGCTGCCAGGTATAGTGACGTTAGTCCCCACATTTGTCCTCTTCAGGACCCTCGGATGGATTGATACACCGCTGCCGCTGATCGTTCCATGGTGGTTCGGAGGCGGCGCATTTGGCGGCGCGTTCTACGTCTTTCTGATTCGACAGTTCATGCTCCAGTTGCCGCGCGAACTGGACGAGGCCGCCCTTGTTGATGGGGCCTCCTATTTCCGTATTTACTGGCGGATCATGCTCCCGCTATCCAAGCCCGCCCTGGCCGCCTCCGCCATCTTCTCCTTCATCCATCACTGGAACGACTTTCTCAACCCCCTGATCTTCCTGAACAGTGAGGAGTGGCGCACGCTGGCCCTGTACCTGCGCTTTTTCCTTTACACCGAAGTGGGGGGCGGCGCCGGACTTACCCGCTGGAACCTCATGATGGCGGCATCAGTCGTCATGCTGATTCCGGTCCTCGTCATCTTTTTCTCGGCTCAGCGCTACTTCATTCGCGGCGTCGCGCTGACCGGGATCGCCGGGCGATAAAACCCATGGATTCTTGCACTGCTACCGGCAGGCCCGATCGTGCGTCCATCGTTGGGCGACAGCCTGCCTGAGAACAGGAGCGACTGATGGCAACTGAAGCCGCCGACAAGCGCATTACCGGCTATCCGAACGACCCGCCGCGCCAGCGCAAGGCGCTCAATCTCACGACCTACGAGTACGAGTTCCCATTCAACTACCCCAACGTGCTCGTGGACCGCGTCTGGGTTGGCGGCGAACGCCACGGCATCGAGCTGTTTCCAATCAAGACCACGGACGGCTCCACCGCCACCACGCAGACGCCGTCCGACTGGATTGTGATCGAGGAAGACCATCCCATGGTTCAGGTCGCCGTCATCGGCAGCGCCTGCACGCCGCCGGGATCCATCCTGGTCGAGTGCGACACGATCGACAGCTTCAGGCACGACGGCGAGAACGAACGCGCCGTGTCTGCGCGCTTCCGTGTGGACAACCTGTGGGGGATGCACCTGCGCGCTGACCTCTTGCAGCAGGGCGGCTCCTACCACGCGCTGCCGGTTGCCGGCATGAGCTGCGCGGTGTTCGAGATCCCGCCCTCGCATCGAGTGCGCGTGGCAGGCATGGGCGCCATCCCGGCATGGTCCGAGGATGGCTATCCGGACGACGTCCACTACTCCGTCCGCTACATCCGCACCACCGTCGCCGAGGACTACTAACCACTCAGCAGCCATCTCTGCCGCGTCCTGCTTGGCGCGTACCGTAGTGGAGCGAGGGTTGCTCAGAACCACGTGCCAGGCCACCTCGTGTCGTCCGGGGTTGCTTCAAGGCGGCGCGAGTCCTGCCTGCGCGGTAAACTCGCGCGCCCAGTTCGGCATCGAACTGTCCGATGCCACGCCACGACAGGCTAGAAGAGGACCGTCATGGCGTTAGCCGATCAGCCAGAACTCCCACGGCGCAGGCGCCGCGTGCTGCTTCCCGGTTGGACTTGGCGCGAGACCCAAGGGTTTCTCTTCGTCATGCCCTGGCTGCTTGGCTTCATCGTCTTCATCGCGGGGCCGTTTTTCTTTTCGTTCTACGTAAGCCTGACGGAGTGGAGCTTCATCGGCGACATCAAGTGGTTGGGGCTAGATCACTACGTTCGACTGCTGTCTGCCGATGACCCTCGATTCGTCCAGGCGGTCTACAACACCACCTATTACGTGGCGTTCCACGTACCGGGAGTTCTCCTCATCTCGTTCGTAATTGCCGGACTGTTGAATCAGAAAGTTCGAGGCATCGCGATCTACCGCACGTGTTTCTACCTGCCCTCGATTACCACCGGCGTGGCTACGGCTGTCCTCTGGTTCTGGGTCTTGCAGCCAAACGGCCTGCTCAACAACTTCCTGGACATTTTCCTGGAGCCACTTGGCGTGAGTGGGCCGAACTGGCTCGGTTCCACCTCGTGGGCGATGCCAGGGCTCATCATCATGAGCTTCTGGACCGTTGGGACCACCATGATCATTTTCCTGGCCGGATTCCAGGGCATTCCCCAACACCTCTACGAAGCCGCCGAAATCGACGGCGCAGGATGGTGGGCTAAAGTCCGCAACGTCACGATCCCGATGATGACGCCGCAGATCTTTCTAACCTCGGTGATCGGCGTCATCGGGTCTTTCCAGGTCTTTACCGCGGCGCTCATCATTACCGATGGTGGCCCGGCCGACGCCACGCTGTTCATCCTGCTACTGCTGTATCAGATGGGTTTCCGGGCGTTCAACATGGGATATGCGTCGGCCATAGCCTGGGTCCTCTTCCTAATCATCTTGTTCTTGACGATCGTGCAGTTTCTAAGTGCGCGTCGCTGGGTGTACTACGAGGGCGAGCGCGCCTAGAACAAGTTCGCCGTCTAGCCTCCGCTAGGCTGGCGCTGCGGGTTCCGATAACGTCAGGAGCAGGTTGGACATGATCCAGCCTGGAAGTTGGTCACAGAGACGTTTGGCCATCCGACGGCTAACGGAAACCAAGCGCCGCGGCGCGGATTGGATCCTGGCGCGGATCGGCTTGGACGGAGTGGTTGAATCTGCCGACGAGGGCTTCCGCTTCTACCGCTTGCCGTGGACCCTCTCGGTTTCCGGCCACACCCAGGCCGCCACCGCCGTCTGCGGATGGATTCGCGAACACATGCTCACGCCGGACGGCGACTTCGACCGCGGCCATCGCCGTCTCTACGACGCCTACGCCTACCGCAACGCCACCCTAATCTACGGCGCTCACATGGCCCGCCAGTTCGACATCAGCGCACGCGGCCTCGCGTTCATCCTCACCATGCAGGACCGGTCCTCCGGCGGCTTTGCCAACGACCGCGATCCCGATGGAACCCTCGGGGACGTCATGGACCTGCCCTACACCTGCGGTTGCGGGCTGGCCTGTATCGCGCTCGGCCGGCTGAATGAGGCCCGGCAGGTCTATGCATTCCTGGAGCGAGTCTGGAACGCGCAATCCAAATTGCCCAATTGCCTCTACTACTCCTACTCGCGTCGCGACCAGGCCGTGATTACCAGCTTCGACGCCAGTAATCAGTTCTGGCACGTCGTGGAGTCACAAGAACCACGGCCACAGCGCTGGACCGTGGGCGGGTTGTCGGCCGCCTTCCTGTGCCGGCTGTATATGGTTGATCCCAACCCCCACTACCTCTCGCTGGCGCGCGAATTCCAGCAGTTCTCCATCCAGAGCACTCCGCGACAGTTTGAGTTCCCACAGGTCTGCAAGAGCGGCTGGGGGGCCAGTCTTCTCTTTCAGGTCACCGGCGAGGAGCAATACGCGGCCTGGGCCGTCAAGCTGGCGCACTGGTTCGCCGATACCCAGGCCGACGACGGCTCCTGGGTCTTTGACAGCAACCCCACGGAGGGCCGCACGCTGGAACTGACCGCCGAGTTCGTGGCGCACGTCGACACCATCATCGGCTGCCTGGCAAGCCGTCCGTGACCGCCACCACGAGCGCCGTGTTGGTAGCGCCGGAAACGTTCGAGTTACGCGACTTTCCGATTCCTTCCATCGGCGAAAACGACGGCCTCCTGCGCATGGAGCTATCTGGGATCTGCGGAAGCGACGTCTTGCATTGGGGCGGCCACTCCGCCGTGGGCCGCAACCTGCCCGCCATTCTGGGCCACGAAATCGTCGGCCGTATCGAGCAGGTCGGACAGAACTCGGCAAAACGCTGGGGCGTGGCCGTCGGTGACCGCGTGATCGTGGAAGCTAGCTTCGGTTGCGGCCTTTGCGATCTCTGCCTGCGCGGCAGCTACCAGATGTGCGCGCAGGGCCAGGGCTACGGCGGCCGCATTTCGGCCGGCGTCACGCCCCACTTATGGGGCGCCTATGGGCAGCATCTCTATCTGCCGTCGCGGGCCCGCGTCCACCGCGTAGGCGACGCCATTCCGCCCGAAGTCGGCGTCGTAATCGGGGCGGTCCTGGCTAACGGCGTGCGCTGGGTCCAGACCATCGGCGGTGCCGGAATCGGTGACACCGTCGTCGTTTTCGGACCCGGCCCGCAAGGGCTGGCCGCCGTCATTGCCGCTCATGCCGCAGGCGCCGAGCGGATCGTGATAGTCGGGCTGAGCGGCGACCGGGCGCGACTAGGCTTCGCCCGCGACTGCGGCGCCACCCATACGCTGAGCTTCGACGAGCACACGCTTGAGGCCATAGCCGATCTGACGGGCGGTCGCCTGGCCCACGTTGTAATCGACGTGACGGGCAGCGCCGCGTCACCGGCCGTCGCAGCTGAAGCCGTGCGCCCGCTCGGAACCTTTGTCATGGCCGGCTCCACGGCCGCCGCCAGCGTCGAACTTCCCTGGAACGAACTGGTACGCAAGGAAGTCCGCGCCCACGGCGTCAACAGTCACAACCAGCCCGCCGTGCGCGCCGCCATCGCCCTGGCCGCCTCACGTCGTTACCCCCTCGAGCGGATGGTGACCCACCGTTTCTCGCTCGGATCCGCCCGCGATGCGCTCAGCCTCGTCCGCGACGCCGCGAGCAGCGACGGCGTGATCAAGGCCGTGATCGATCCGCTCGACCAAGGAGACTGACCGCCGACGCGCCCCGCAACAGCAAACCAGTTCGGAGGAATCCACATGC
This sequence comes from Chloroflexota bacterium, assembly GCA_028874175.1. Classification (GTDB taxonomy): domain Bacteria; phylum Chloroflexota; class UBA11872; order UBA11872; family UBA11872; genus UBA11872. The sequence continues at coordinate 25,194 of JAPPLN010000081.1, read as the reverse complement.
CCCTCGAAGTCGTCTCGACTGATGGTCGATCGTTCCGGTATCGGGAATACGAGATTCCAGTGCTTGGCCCGCGGGACGTGCACGTGAGGGTTGAGTTCGCCGCGCCCAAGCACGGCACCGAGCTCCACTCCCTCACGGGGAATCCACACCACCGCAAACGCTGGGACGAGAAGCTGCGAATCTATCTACCCCTGCCGGAACCCCTCCCGCTGACCGAGCGTCCCGTGGGGAACATGGTGGTCGGATCTGTCACCGGTGTGGGACCGGAGGTTGCGCGTCTCTCCCCGGGCGACCGCGTCTTTGGATATGGATCGATCCGTGAAGAACATCAGTTGCCCGAAGAGTCCTGGCGGCTACTAGGCAGTCTCTCCGAGACCGACGCCGTCTGCTCCGATCCGGCCCACGTGGCCCTGGTGGCCGTGCGCGATGGGAACGTGAGAATCGGCGACGCGGTGGCCGTGTTCGGCATGGGCGCGATCGGCCTGATGACCGTCCAGATCGCCGCCTGCAGCGGTGCCACGAACGTCATCGCGGTCGACCCGATCGAGAGCCGCCGAGCAACTGCCCGGAAACTTGGCGCTGACCTAGCGGTCGATCCAAGCGCCGAGGACGCGGGGCTGCGGATCAAGCGCGCCACAGACAACCACGGCGTGGACGTGGCCATCGAGACCTCGGCCAACGCCGCCGCCCTGCACGAAGCTATCCGCGCCATTCGCCAGTGCGGCACCATCGTGCATGTGCCCTACGGCCCCAAGGACGCCTCGACGCTGCACCTGGACGAGGAGTTCCACGTCAACCGGCCAACCATCATCGGCAGTCAGGCCGTGTGGCGGAACCCGGACCGCTCGTACCCACTTTGGGACGAAGAACGGGCACGAGTCACAGCCATCGACCTGTTTCGGCGCGGGATTGTCACCTCCGAAGGCATCGTCACGCCCATGGTCGGTTTCCGCGACGCGGCTCAGGCTCTAACCGATAGCCTGGCTGCCCCGGATCGCGCAATCAAAATCGGGGTTCGCTTCCCGTAGGTGAACCGGGCTGACGTTTCTCTGTCCGTAGGCGGCGACTGGTCCAGATCTCCGAGGCCAGACGCTTTCGAGTAACACCGATCTCGACCCGTCTCACGCTTGACGGCCGAGCAGTTTCGTGGCCTAATCTTTATTCGCTTGGTAATTCTAGTTAGAACCGTTCTGGTTCTGGCCCGATCGGGAGGCGATATGAAAGCCAACATCACACGACGCCGAGTTCTGATCGGGGCAACCGGAGCGATCAGCGCAGTCGCGCTGGCGGCCTGCGGCGAAGCTGAAACGAAGATCGTGACCAAGGAAGTGCCCGTAGAACGGGTCGTGGTCAAAGAAGTTCCGGTCGAGAAGATCGTCACTCAGCAAGTCGAGCGAATCGTGACCCAACAGGTCGTGAACGTCGTCCGCGAGGAAGTTCCAGTCGAGAAGGTGGTAGAGGTCAAGCAGGTCGTCGAAGTCCCGGTCGAGAAAGTCGTTGAAAAAGTCGTTACGAAGGAAGTCGAGAAAGTCGTCGAGAAGATCGTCGAAGTTGCACCGCAGGCCCCGCCAGTACGGTTCGTCTTTCACTCCGACCACACCTCCGGTCCGCGCGGCGCCGCCATGGGCTGGGCGCTGGACAACTTCGCCAGGGAGTTCCCCAACATCGACGTGAAGTTCGTCCTCTCGCCGGACGCGAACCAGGAAATGATCGCCATCATGATCGCCGCGGGTACGCAGCCCGAGGCCGTGCTCATGCCGGGCTGGTTCGCGGCTCAGTTCCTGACCGACGGCGCGTTCACGGTTATTGACGACGTACTGCAGAAGCATGACGACTTCGATCCCACCGACTGGTATTGGTGCCCCGACGAATCCAGCGTGAACCTGGTCAACGAACGCCCCCTTCCCGCACCGTGATGGGTTGCGAGGGCCGTTCCACGGCCTGCCCTACCAGGGCAACTTGAACGTCCTCTCGGCCAATCTGGCGTTAATGGAGAGCGCGGGCGTCGAGTTTCCAACGCCTGGGAACTGGGGCATCCAGACCGAGTTTTCTGACGCCTTAAGGCGCATCACCGACCCCGAGACGGAAAGCTATGGCTTATGGGACTCCGGGACGCTTGTGAGTAGCAATGCCATCTCGTGGGGCTGGGCGCTGTCCGACGAAGAGAACCTGATGTACTACAACAAGGACGCCACGCGCTGGACCGTGTTTGATTCCGGCGCGGACGTTGGGTTGCGGATGCTCCGGGACTTTGTGCTCGAAGAGGGCGTGGTACCGTCGCGCGCACGGTACCGGGAGATCAGAGGCGATGCCGGCGAACCGTTCTCGAACGGGAAGATTGGGTTCTTCCACTGGGGCGGCGGCGTGGGCGGACCCATCAACCGCATCAAGGATCGCTTCCCTTGGGCCTTGATCCCTCTGCCGGAAGGACCGCGCGGCCCGCAGCCACAGAAGTTCAGCGACGAGCCGCACTTGATCACCCAGATGGCCGACCTGCGCGGCAACACCGAAGCCGTGGTCGAGTGGCTCTTGTACCTGGCGGGACCGAAGACCCAATCGCGTGTGGCGATTGACCGAGGCTCTGTTACCTGGCGCAAGGATGTGGTGCGCTCACCCGAATACGCGGCGGGACCGCCCGAGAATCACGTGCAGCAACTGCACTACCTGGAAAGCGACAACCCCGCCTACCAGCAGCGCATGCATCCGGCGTGGCAGGAAATGGTGGCGCAGTCCGGGTACGCCAGCAATAGCAAGGTCATGTTGGGCGAGGTGTCCGTGGAACAGGGCATCGAGGAAATGCTGGGGATTCTCGACCGGTACATGGAAGAGCACCACGACCGCTTCCTGGAGCTCAAGGGCTGGGCTGAAAGCCAGCCGAACCCGGTCACCCCCTAGCGACCGCTGTATCGACGCGCCGAATCGGACGCCACCGGCCAGCCCCAACAGTGGGGTTGGCCGGTGCGCGCTAGACGGGGATTGAGGCTGTAGCCATGCTGCGCGTACTCGGTGGACCGTCGGAAATGCAGGTCCAGGAGGCAACCTTTTTCGCCTTCGACGACGTATGCATCCCCTTCCGCACCAACTTCCAACTGCACCTCATCCACGGCAAGCGGACCCCGGGCTGGCGCGATGGCCCGACTGTGGTCGTCCCCAGAGGCCCGCCCGGCTCGCATGACGAGGGCGTCCACTACTACGGCAGCACCATCCGCGTGGGCGACGAGTTCCACATGTGGTACATCGGACGCGTCGGCCGTAATCCGAATTGGGCCAACTACGAGGGCTTCGACGGGCGCTTGTGCTACGCGCACAGTCGCGACGGGATCCACTGGACCAAGCCGGAACTCGGACTGGTGGAATACCAGGGGTCCAAGGCCAACAACATCGTGGATTTCCCCCGTCACATCGATATGTTCATGGCCCCGATCATTCACGATCCCGAGGACCCCGACCCCAACCGCCGGTTCAAGATCACCTTTAGCCACCGAACCGGGCCCTCTAACAACCGTCGCGGCGGCCTGTCAGTGGCCTACAGCCCGGACGGGCTGCATTGGACGCCCAGCCCGGACAACCCGCGTGGCAGCGTCGCTTTCGAGCACTCGGGCCTGATCAAGTGGAACGGCTGCTACTTCGCGAACGGCCACAGCGTTGGCCATCCGGGTCCCGGTCGCAAGATGGAGACCTACGCCTCCTACGATTTCGAGCACTGGACCGAAGGCAGCGCGCTGAGCATGACGCGCAGTCCGCGGCTGGAGGGACCCGACCTGGAAGATCGCCAGAACATCTGGGAGGAGATCCACCTGGGCGCGGGGCTGCACTCCTGGGGCAACGTGATCCTGGCCATCTACGGCCAGTGGCACGGCTATCCCTACGGCGACCGGCGCTACGTCACGATCGATCTGGGCCTGGCAATCAGCCACGACGCGATCCACTTTCATGAGCCAATTCCGGACTTTCGGTTCATTCCTTCGCGGGAGGAGCGCGACACGCGGCTGGGAGCCGGACCCGCGCTGCAGCAGGGACAGGGCATGGAGAACGTGGGCGACAAGACCCTCTACTGGTACTCCATCTGGCGTGGCGACGGCCAGGTGCGTTTGGCCCAGTGGGAACGCGACCGCCTGGGCTACGTGCAGCCCTACGCGGCGGGCACGCGGGCGCAGTTCATCACGTGTCCGTTTAGCGTCCCGACAGCTGGGGCACCAGTCCACCTGAACGTATCGGGCCTGGGCGAGTTTGCGTCGGCGCGGGTCGAAGTGGTGGACCATCATTTTCGGCCGCTGCCGGGCTTCTCCGGTGACGATGCGGCCACACTTCGAGAATCGGGGCTTCGCGTGCCGGTTCGTTGGGCGAACCACGACTCGTTGCCAGCAACCGACACGCCGCTGCGCCTGAAATTGGAAGTTGGACCAGTCAGTCGCGACTGTCCGCGGCCTGACGACGTAAAGATCTATGCGGCCTATGTGGGTTTACGGTCTGGGTGACACAGCTCAATGGGGCGCACGTCGGCGCTGAGTAGGCCTTGAGGTTGTAGCCATGCTGCGCGTGCACGGCGGGCCGTCAGAGATGCAGGTCCAGGAGGCCACGTTCTTCGCGTTCGACGACGTCTGCATCCCCTTCCGCACGAACTTCCAGCTTCACCTCATCCACGGGAAGCGAACCCCCGGCTGGCGCGATGGCCCCACCGTCGTGGTACCCAGCGGCGAGCCCGGCGCACACGACGAGCAGGTCCACTACTACGGCAGCACCATCCGTGTGGGTGACGAGTTCCGTATGTGGTACATCGGCCGCGTGGGCTGCAACCCGACCTGGGTCGGCGGTTACCAGGGCTACGACGGGCGTCTCTGCTACGCGGTCAGCCGCGATGGTGTCCACTGGACCAAGCCCGATCTCGGGCTGGTCGAATACCGGGGCTCGACGGCCAACAACCTGGTGGACTTCCCTCAGCACATCGACCTCGGGTGGGCCCCGATCATTCACGACCCCGACGAACCTGATCCTGACCGGCGGTTCAAGCTCGCCTTCACCCACCGGACTGGCCCCTCAGGAAACCGTCGCGGCGGCCTGTGCGTGGCCTACAGCCCCAATGGCCTGCACTGGACGCTCAGCCCCAATAACCCCGTCGGCAGCGTCGCCTTCGAACACTCGGGCCTGATCAAGTGGAACGGCTGCTACTACGTAAACGGCCACAGCGTTGGGCACCCGGGACCCGGCCGCAAGATGGAGACCTATGCCTCGTACGACTTCGAGCACTGGACCGAGGGCAGCGCACTCAGCCTGACGCGCAGTCCGCGGATCGAAGGTCCGGACTTGGAAGACCGTCAGAACATCTGGGAAGAAATCCACATGGGCGCGGGGCTTCACTCCTGGGGCAACGTGATCCTTGGGGTTTATGGCCAGTGGCACGGCTATCCCTACAGCGACCGGCGCTACGTCACGATCGATCTGGGCCTGGCTATTAGCCACGACGCCCTGCACTTCCACGAACCGATCCCCGGATTCCGCTTCATTCCCGCCCGCGAGGAACGCGACACGCGCTTGGGGGCGGGGCCTGCCCTGCAGCAGGGGCAAGGCATGGAAAACGTGGGCGACAAGACGCTCTACTGGTACTCCGTCTGGCGCGGCGACGGGCAGGTGCGTTTGGCCCAGTGGGAACGCGACCGCCTGGGCTACGTGCAGCCCTACGCGGCGAGCACGCGGGCGCAGCTCATCACCAGTCCGTTCAATGTCGAGGCGGATGGGTCACCAGTCCACCTGAACGTGTCCGGTCTGGGCGAGTTCGCAGCTGCGCGAGTGGAAGTTGTCGACCTTCACTTCCGGCCGCTACCGGGCTTCTCCGGCGACGACGCGGCCACGCTACGCGAGTCCGGGTTGGCCGTTCCGGTTCGTTGGGCTAGCCGGAACACGCTACCTGCAACTGACACGCCGCTGCGCCTGAAAGTGGACATCGGCCCCGTCAGCCGCGACTGTCCGCGTCCCGAGGATGTCAAGATCTACGCGGCGTACGTGGGTGCCGCGTCAGGTCGGTAGCGGCGTCCATACGTCGCTGACTCGGGCGATCAGCTACCTCGCTCAGTCGCCCGCCAGCACCCAGTCCAGGTTGAACCGAGCCGCGCTGATCTTCTCGTGGTAGCGCTGCTGGCCACCTTCCCAGATACAGAGAATCGTATTGTCCGGCAACACCGAAAGGTCCGAATAGCCAGCCAGATCGCTGGTTACGGTTCGCGATACGGGCCAGGTCCGTCCGTCGTCTCGGCTAACCCGAACGGTCAAGTTTCTGCGGCCCGGTCCTCGTGGATTGCTGAATAGCAGCACGTTCTCGCCGCCGTCGTCCGTGCTCGAGTATCGAACGAGCCCGGAGTGGCAGCACGGCGTGATCTGCTCCTCGTGCTGCCCGTGTGCGTCAAAGCTCTCCCCGCTGTCCGAACTGCGCGCAAACCAGCGCAGTCCGTTGTAGTAGGGCCGGTTTTTTCGGTAATTCACGTAGATTCCGCCGTCTTCCGTCTCTTCCAGGACGAGTTCGTCCGAACCCGCGGGTAGAACGGCGCCCGCGTGCCAGGTCTCGCCATGGTCGTCGCTGTAAACCAGGCCGCCCCGAACCCCTGGGGCCTGCCCCTCCTCGCCGGCCTTGAAGAGAAACGCCGCGATCACGTGTCGCCCGGCGCGCGGTCCCCGCGCCAGCTGCACGCCGCGCGACGAGTTGTTCACCCAGGCAACCCAGCCTTCCGCATTGGGCGTTGGACGAACGAAATACGGCTCGGACCAGCTTTGGCCCTCGTCCGAACTTCGCACCATCCAGAACCCGCCGCCCATTTCGGCATAGGGAGCGAAGTAGCCCAGCCCGTTGCCCTCGGCCTGCGGCAGCTTCCAAAAGGTCACGAACACATCATTCGTATGTTTGTCCGCAAGGATCGGTCCAAGGAAGGTGTTGATGCCCGCTTCCGCGAACAGCACCTGCTGCCGCGTCCAGTTCCTGCCGCCGTCCTCGCTACGCGTCACCAGGACATTCGTCGCGTGGCCGCCATCGGCTAGGGAGCCCACACGCTGTTGGCAGACTGCGATGACCGTGCCGCGAGGCGTGACGAGGATTCCGGGTATGCGGACCCCGTATCCGTCAATCACGTGATGGCCCCAGCCGGCATCGACGATCACCGGCCGTTCGGTCAGGAGGCGCCGCTGATCGGCCGTCAGGCCCGACAGGTGGAGCATGACCTCCTCCTGTCCGAGCTGTCCCAGGTAGATCTGCGCTGTCACGGTTTCGCTTGCCTGCCAATGGGCGGCCACGTCCTGGTTCAGCGTCTCGCCAACCCCCGGCAGGAAAACGTCCACCGTCTCATACAACTCAGCGGGCACAGTTCGGCTCCTTCATCAGACCAGGACGTACGTAGCCTGGCAGGGCTGGCGTTTGCTGATGCGCACGGCGATTCGGGTACAGGGACTCGCAAATGACAAATGCGCTAGGGGCACGAGCAGCACCTGGGGACGGTAGTCCGTTGTTTGCACAGCGCTTCGCCACGGCGCCCCACTCTATGGCGCCGCGCCACCGGCGGTCGGAGTCACCTTAGACAGCTGCTTGCTCGCGTAGCTCTCCTGGAGCTTCTGCCGATCGGCATCGCTCATTCCGGGGCCATAGTCCCCGTGCCGCATCATCTGCCGCTCACTTTTCATGTACTCGAATTCATCGCTTGCCTCGCAACCCGTAACTGCCGTGGCCATCGACAACGCAAGTGCCGCGCCCGCAATAAACTTCGTCAACTTCTTCGACGAGCGCATAAAGTCACCCTCCACAGTCCAGTCGTTGACCGTCTTGCTTGACAGTTGCGACGTCGGATACGCGTAGGTGACTGCGGCCTTCGCCTACGTGCCCGACAGAAAGCGACGCAAACCGCGAGGAACTTAGGCTCGCGACGGCCGTGCCGACAGGGCTCTCAAACTGGCTATGCAAACAGCCACTCCTGGTTAAATCGAGCTACCGCGAGTTTTTCGCTGTCCCGGATCTCGCCAACGGTGTAGATGCAGAGCACCGTCCCGTCCTCGGTCACGGCCAGGTCGGAGTACCGACACGGTCGTCTGTCAATAAGTTTCGATATTGGCCAAGTGCGTCCGCCGTCTTGGCTGACATAGATCATCATGTCGGCCCCGCCGGGGATCAGATGATTCACACCCACTGGGTGCGAAAAGAGCAGTACATCGGGATGGTTGTTAGCGTCCGCGCCGTGACGGGCCAGTCCTACGTGCACGGGCCTGCCGCTCAGATCCTCATGCTCGCCTAGCTCATAAAAAGTCTGGCCGCCGTCCTGGCTGCGGGCGAACGTGCGTCCGTCCCTCCGGCAGGTGTTTCTCCGATAGCTGACGTAGATTTCGCCGCCCCCAGTCTCCACCAGCGACACTTCGTCGGAGCCCTCAGGGAGTACGGCACCGACTGTCCACGTCTCGCCGTGGTCGTCGCTGTACAGCAAGCCGCCGCGCACCCCCGGCACCTCTCCAGGCTCGCCCTCCTTGTAGAGAAATCCCGGAACCACTAGCCGCCCGCGGTGCGGCCCGGCCTCTAGCTGAACCCCGTGCACGCTGTTGTTGGGCCAGCCGGTCCACCCATCGGGATTCGGCCTCGGGTCGACCTGCCGCGCCTCTGACCACGTCACTCCATCATCGTCACTCTGGACGATCCAAAACCCGCCGCCCTTCTCGGCATACGTGCTGAAGTACCCGAGGTCATCGACAACGTCCGCCGGCATGTCCCAACCGACAACGAAGAGCGTGTCCGAGATACGGTCCTCGACGATGGCGCCGAGAAACGTGTATTGACCGTGCTTCGCATAGATCACCCGCTGCCGAGACCACGTCTTGCCGCCGTCGGCGCTGCGCGACATGAGGACATCGTTCTCGTGGCCGCCGTCACCCATTCCGCCGTGGCGCCGTTGGCATACCGCGACCACGCTCCCGGCATCCGTGACGATCAGTCCCGGCAGATGGATGCCGAAACCATCAAAGTCGTGGTACTTCAGGTTGGTGAAGTCCATCGTGATCTTCGCTCGCGCCAGCTTGCTTCGTTCGGCGCGATCCGTCCCAATGACCGCTACGAGCACCGAATTGGGATCACGGGTGCTGGTATAGAAGTTAGCCGTCACGCCGTAGGTGTGCAGAGCGTCAGTTCGGCGTTCGGTCTGCTCGGACAGGCCTTCCTTGGCGGAAACCTCGGCCGGCGCTGCTTTGCGCTCCCAGTGATATGCCGGCGCCTGCGTGAGCGTGTCGCCTTGACCGGGCAGGAACACATCAACGTATTCGAGAAGCGGATCTGTCATCCCTGATCGCACTTTCTGGCGGCGTTGATCATGTCGCGGTTGCCCGCCACCGTCGCCGGCCCCACCCACGCTTGCGGCATAGCGGGGCCGGCGACGGCAGTGTGACGCTGGCTATCGACTCACGCGACCCGCATCCAGGTCCGCCTTGTATTTGGCCATCTGCACGCTCACATCTCTTTCGGCGATCTCGACCGTCTCGTCGACCGATATGTCGCCGGCAAACAGCTTCTGAACCGGTCGCACCCACATGCCCTCGACTTCGCCGCGCCCAGAGGGCGATCCGGGTACGTAGATGCCGCCCGGCCGCATCAGGCACTTCTCGTAAATCAGATACAACTCCTCCATGCGCTCCGGCGGCGGCGCGACGGCGGCAGGATTGTTCTGGACGCCGCGCCGGCAAGGATAGAAGCCTCGGTCAATGCCGTTGCGACCCTGAACCTCAGGACCTGCCATGAAGATCGCGAAGTCAACCACCTGCTCTTCGGTGCCTGTAATCGTGGCCGTGGAGGCCACGATATGCGGCTGATCGACGTACTCGTTGTCGCCCGTTGACGTTGGGTGCGGCCCACGCGGTTTCGGGGCCTGTGCCCAGCGGAACCGATCCCCAATCCGGGTCAGGTTGAAGCCCGTGCTGCGGCCCCGCCCATGGTCGAAGCCTTGCAACCCCGCATTGAACGGGTTGCCGTATTCGCCGCCAATCTCCTTCCGCATCTCCGATCTGAACTGCACATCGTAGGTGTGGATGTAGTCATAGGCTCGCTGGAGCGACTCTCTCCCGGCGCCTTGGAAGTTGCCCAGGACCAGGTGCCCCTCCGGACCCACGATGTACTTCTGGAGCCCGTTAAAGCCCCAACACTGGTGCTGCATGCCAAGGATGCCGGAGTTGAGTCCCCAGACCCCTGTCTCCTGATCACGGACCTTCATGGCGCCCTCAAGCATGTCGTCGTACGACCAGCCATCCGTGGGCTCCGGAACGCCCGCGGCATTCAGGAGATCGACGTTGTAGATGAATGCCGCGATTCCAGCGCCCTGGTAGGGCATGCCGTACTGCGGCCCTCGCATCGTGTCGTCGTAGGGCAGCGGGCCGGGCAGTTCTTTGTTGTCCGTGTACACCTCGCCTGAGAAGTGGTACTCGTCGGGCGTGAAGTCAGGGTTCTTGGCTAGAAGATCGTTGATCTGCAGCCACGTTCCGGTGTCAACCCACTGCTGGAACACCCGGTCGCTCAGCAGACTGATCTCGGAAAGAGTGCCGGCGACCGCCTGAATATTGATTTTTTCAGTGAATTGATCCGGCTGCGCAATGAACTTGACGATCGTGTTCGGCTTGATCTGGTTGTAGCGATCAATCGCCCACTGCGTCGACTTGCCTCGAGGACCGGACGTATGGTCCGTCTCAAAATTGAACTTCACCGTGCGGGCCGCTGGTGGTGCCTCAACGACCTTCTCGACGACCTGGGTGACGACCCGGTCCACCTGGACTTCCTTGATTTGCGTCTGCGTCACTATCTTCTGGACCTGGACTTCCTTGATCTGCGTCTGCGTCACAATCTTCTCGACCGGAACTTCCTTGATCACTTCCTGGGTAACGATCTTCTCCACCTCAACCACCTGGGTCTCGCCACAGGCTGCCAGTACGGCGGCACCGGCTACACCCACGCCTCCGGCAAGCAGACGGCGACGCGTCATCGTTCTTGGCATCGTGCCCTACCCTTCGACTTAAGACTATTCCTCCACGAATCATCCTAACGTGATGACTTCTCGCTGCCAAACGATTCGATGACGAACAGCGTCGGTGGCGACATGCATTCGGCCATGGTCGGACGACGTCGAAATGAGAGCACGATGGTTGCCGGCTGGTGCGCTCGCCGGAGCTTGGTGCACTCGCCTGGCTGTGCAAGTTCGCGGACGAATAGGCTCGGGTCGCCAACCTCCCGAACGAACCCTTCAAACCTGCTAGCGTGAACGCGGAGGTGGACGGGGCCGGGTGGTCCTCGCGGTCTTCAAAACCGTTGTGGGGCGCTGGTGAGCGTTCCAGGTGGGTTCGACTCCCATGCACCTCCGCCTGGGAATCCCGTCAGTGGGGATGAAGCCGGTAGTCGCGCCACTCGGCGCAGGACACGCGCCCGCGTCTGTTTCTTCAACGTACGCGGGATCCGCTATCAGAGCCGGCGCACCAGCCAAAGCGTTCCAGGAAGTTCGACCTGGCTTAGCCGGAGTCGCCAGGCTCGGCTAGCTCTGAGTAGCGCGCCGCGTTGGCCGTGACCTTGCGCACAGTCCGAAGAAAGCCCTCGAGTTCTCCCTCCGTGACCCCCTTCAGGAGCGTGGTGTTGACTACCTGCATCCGCTGCATGATCTCAGGGAGTATGGCTCGGGCGTCATCCGTGAGAGTCAGACGTACGATGCGCCGGTCACGCTCGAATCGTTGCCGTTGCAACAGGCCGAGCCGTACCAGCCGTTCCACGTTGCGGCTAATCGATGCGGAGTCGATAGGGATGACTCGCGCCAACAACGTGGCCGTGGTGCCCTGGGCGGGGACGCACTGCTCAAGGATGGCCCACTGGACCGGTACGATCTTGAAGGGTGCCAGCACGTCACCTGCCAACTTGGCGTGGGCAGCGACGACAGTGCTGGCCACGAGACCCAGTGGCCCAGTCGGTTCCTTCGGTTCTACCGCCACAACGCGTCCCGGGCCCCTTCGCCCATCGCTTTCCATCTCAACCCGACCCATAGTAGTTGTCTAAGCACTCATTGTCAATAGCATTGAATGCTCGCTCATCAGGTTTGGGTGCACCCCGACGACTGGGGGCGCTGGAGGCGCTCACGCGCCCTAGTCGATCGAGCTCAGACCAACGCGCGACGCGGGCTGGGGGTAGATCTCAGCCGCGGCCATCTACCTGATCGCTTACGTCCCCGCATATTGCACGTGCCGCATTCAGTTCAAGCGGTTCGCTCGAGAACGGGCGGCGATTTAGGCTGCCGCTGCCTGGGCGGCGCGCGTCCGGGGTGCTGGCAATGCGGGGGGCGTTCCATGCCGGTCGCCGGCGACTACGAGTGCTTCAGCGACGATTGGCGCCGCACAAGTCCCGATCTGGTCCTCTTCCTGCCCAAAGAGCCGCCGCACTTTGTAGAGGCGGTGGATCACATCCTCGTGGATGTCACCCCAGGCGGTGATCTTCTGGCCGTCTGGACGTACGGCGCCAGGCCCGACGCCTCCGATCAGACCGTGCTCTACGCGCGCAGCGAGGACGGCGGTCGCACCTGGACCGACCCCGGCCAGTTCGACCCGCCGGGCCCGCAATATGGCCAGGTGGCCTGCTTCGGGTTTCCGGTGATCAGCCGCGCAGGCCGCATCTACGTCTTCTACAACAAGGCCACAGCCGCCGGAACCAACTACACGACGAGCTTCCTGCGCTGCAGCTACTCCGACGACGACGGGCGCAACTGGGTGCCGGGCAACGTGGACATCCCCTATCGGCGAAGCCTCCTCAGCCACCCCGACCCGAGCGTGGGCACCAACGCCCTGGTGTGGCAGAAGCCGATCCGGGACGCGCGGGACCGCTTGCTCGTGGGCTACACCGAGTGGTCGTCGCTGGCGGCCGGACGCCCGCTGGTGGTCCGCAAGCCGCACGGCAGCGCGAAGGTCTTCAACAGCGAATGCCGCTGCGGCTTCATGCGCTTCGACAATATCGACGAAGGACCCGAGCCGAGGGACCTACAAATCAGCTGGCTGCCGGACGGCAACGAGCTCATTTCGGTTCCCATCACAACCGATCCGGATGCGCCGGCAGATCTTTCCTTCTGCCAGGAACCGGCCGTCGCGCTGCTGCCCGATGATCGCCTGTTCACGGTGATGCGCACTCGCAACGGACAGATCTGGTACACGGTGTCCGACGACCACGGCCACTCGTGGCGGCCAACTGAAATGCTGCGTTACAGCGACGGGGCATCTCCCCTGGAGAACCCCGTGTCACCAACGCCGCTCTTTCGATTGCGGGACGGCCGTTACTTGCAGTTCCTCCAGAATCACGATGGTTGGGGACACGGGGCTGCAGGGCCAACCGACAGCACACGTACAAGGCGGCCCCAATTCATTTCAGTCGGCGAGTTCCGGCCCGCGGCGCACCAGCCCATCTGGTTCAGTGAGCCGAAGTTTCTCTTCGACACCGACGGCGTCGGCGTGCCGCCGTTCTACCGCCCGTGGCTCTCCATGTACGCCAGCCTGACCGAGCACAACGGCGAGCGGGTCCTCTGGTACTCGGACCGCAAGATGTTCGGGCTCGGGCGCTTCATCACCGACGAGATACTGGCGGGGATGACGGTCCCGTCTTGATGGGAACCGGCGGCGACCAGCGTAGAGGCGTTGCCACCGCCTAGAAGTGCGACTTGTCCGGGTGACCGTCGATCGGAACCATGTGGTAGCGCACGACGTCGGACGGACCGGCTCGGTGTTCGGCGGCTAGTTCGCTGAAGGCCTTCATGTGCGGCGCGGCCGCGTGGGCGGCTAGGTGTTCCTCCGACTCCCAGCGCTCGATCACGACCAGGGCGTCGGGATTGTCGATGCCCCGGTGGTATGTGTAGTGCAGGCAACCGTCCTCCTCGTGCACGTTACGCACGTTGTCCTGCATCTTGCGGATCAGCGCGTCGGTGTGGCCCGGCTTCGGGTAGATGGTGGCGACTACGGTGACTTCGGGCATTGCGACCCTCCAGGGCGGCACGGCGGCGTGCACGGCGTCGGCAGTGTAGGGGGCCGAGACGAGCGCGGCGCACCGAATCTGCACCCGCAGCCCGACGGCCCGGCCGGGCCGCGGGAATCTCGGATCTAGCCCGCTCGCGGCCTACCTGTCGTAGAGCCGTGCCTCTGGCGCCATCGACAGTTCGCGCGTCTCGGCGGTGCTCACGTCCACCACGGCAGGCTGCCCCTCGTTCACCGCGCGCAGGCCGCGCAGAAGCGCTGGTCGCAGGTCGCCGAGGGCGGACACCGACTCCGCATGGCATCCCAGCGCCGCGGCCACGCCGGCGTAGTCGCCGTGCAGCGTGGACGCGCCGAACTTCTCGATCGACTCCGGGATGTTCTTGTCGTATCCGCTGAAGATCGCGTCGTGCTTGATGACGCTGAGGATCGGCAGGTCTTCGCGCGCCGCCGTTTCCCAGTCCATGCCGGTCATCCCCACGGCCCCGTCGCCCATGACATTGACGACCGTCTTGTCCGGGTTGGCCATCTTCGCGCCCATCGCCAGGCCGATCGAGAAGCCAAGCTGGGACGACTGCCCCCAGCCGAGATAGCTGCGGGGAACGGTGGACTGGTAGAACACGCTTTGGATGTCACGCGATGCGCCGGACTCGTGCGTCAGCATGGTCGTGTCCGGATCCAACACGCTCCAGAGTTCCCGCAGCATGCGGTAGGCGTTGATCGGCTCGGACTCGTCGTTGAAGTGCGCTTCGTAGTCCGCGAACCAGTTGCGCTTCATGGTGGCAATGTCCGCCGCCGTCTGCTGGCGTTGGGCTGCGCGACTGTCGCCAACGCGCTTGCGAAGCTCATCAGCCAACTGGCGCAGGAACAGTTTGGCGTCGGCCAGGATGGGCACGGCCGTCTCGTAGCTCTTGTTCAGGTCGACCGAGTCGTTGGTGGCATGAATGATGGTCTTGCCCTCGGGCAGATCCGGCGTGAACGACATGCGGCTGAGGCTTGAGCCGACCACCAGCACCGTGTCCGCCGTCTCCAGGTAGTGCGCGGCCATCGCCGTGCGCACGTACGCGCCGACGCCGGCGGAGAGCTCATGCGTCTCGGGAATGGCGCTCTTGCCCTGCAGAGTGCTCATGACAGGGGCGCCCAGCAAATCGGCGACTTCCTGCAATTCAGCCGAAGCCTCCGCGTACAGCACGCCCTGGCCGGCCCAGATGAGGATGGATCCGGCTCGTAGGAGCAGGTCCGCGGCTTCGGACACCGCGCCGCTGTCGGCGGCCGAGCGGGCTGGTCGAATCGGCGTGTAGTCCAGCGGTCCGGCGAACTCTTCCGCGCAGACCTCCACCGGCATTTCCAGCATCACGGGACCGGGCCGGCCTGATCGCAGGGCGGTGAAGGCCATGCGCGCTCGCTGCGGAACCTCGGCTGCCGAGCCCACAACCGCCCCGTGGCGAATGGTGGCCTGGTAGTTGCGCACGCCCTCAAAGGCCGGGGGGACGCTGGTCTTCGGCATGCCGGGATGTCCGGGCACGAACAGCACCGGCGTGGAGTCGGTGTAGGAGTGCGCGATTGCGGCAAAGGCGTTCTCCACGCCGGCCGATTGCTGCACGGTCCAGGTGCCAATCTCGCGTCCGTTCGTCGAACGGGAAACACCGTCGGCCATGTTGCCGGCCACCCGTTCCTGCCGGGCCAGCAGGATGCGGAGATCGGCACGGGCCATGGCTTCCATGACTGGGGTGTAGGGAAAGCAGAACACCTGCTTCACGCCTTCGGCTTTGAGAATCTGGACCAGGGCATCGGCGCCAGTCACGTCGTTCGTCCTTCCGCGCACACGTTTCCGAGCGGTCGTGCGCCTACGGTGACACGCTGCACCCCGCACGGCAACCGAAGCGAGCCAACAGCCGATCCCGGCTGGCGTAAGCTCGCCCGCATGTTTCGGGAAGGCCACTGGCGCCGAACCCTGGCTGCCAGCGCACTGGCGTTCGGAGTAGTGCTGGCCGGGTCGTTCTTTCTGATCGAGAACGTACGAGCCGCCGGCGCCATTCTCATTGCTGCAATCGTCGCGCTGGCCGCCTTCCTGGCTCTGAAGTCGCCGAATCCGAGCGGACAGCGTGGCCAGTCCACCGGCGTGATCGTGGCCAGCAGCGCCCTGGCAATTGCCGTCGGCATCAGCGGATTCGCCGCAGCCATCCTGCTGGTAGCGCTGAGCCGAACGTAGTCAAGAAAAACCGAAAAGAGCCAGGCCAAAGCCGAAACTGCTGCGTCGGTTTGGGCTAGACTTCCAAGAACTTCGACTCCGACATACCACTATGCACCTCACAGCCCAACAACTGGCCGACTTCGACCGCGACGGCTACGTCGTCGCCCGCGGCATCTTGTCCCCCGAAGAAGACCTGCAGCCGGTCATGGACGAGTACGCCGAGATTCTCGACCGTGAAGCGGAGCGGATGTTTCGTGATGGCGAGATCTCCAGCACCTATGCCGAGCTGCCCTTCGAGCGGCGCACCATCGCCATCACCCAAGAGGCCGGGCTGCTGGACCCGCAGCCGTTCGACATCACGATTCCCATCAACACCGCCTCGCTGAATCCGGACACCCGGTACCACTTTGGGCCAGCCGTCTTTGCCCTGTTGCGCAACGCGCGCTTGCTGGATGCCGTCGAGTCCCTTATCGGGCCGGAGATAACTTCAAACCCGGTCCAGCACGTGCGGATCAAACCGCCGGAACGCTATGTCACGAAGAACGAGGGAACCGGGCTGGTGACGACCACCGGCTGGCACCAGGACAACGGCGTGGTCCACGAGGAGGCCGACGACACCGAAATGCTCACGGTCTGGTTACCGCTAACCGAAGCCACCGAGCGCAACGGCTGCCTGATGGTCGTGCCCGGAAGCTACAAGGACGGCCTGCAGGTGCACTGCACCATGGCCAACGAGCGAGGGCTCAGGGCCACCACGATTCCGAACCAGTTGATTCCCAAGGAACGCGCCACGCCGCTACCGATGTCCCCCGGCGACGTGCTGCTGATGCACAAGCGCTGCATGCACGCATCGCTGACCAATCACAGCGACGATGTCCGATGGAGCTTTGACCTCAGGTACAACCCCACCGGCCAATCGACCGGCCGCACCTACTTCCCAAGCTGGGTGGCGCGCAGCCGCGCGAACCCCGAGACGGAACTGCATGACGCGGCGGCCTGGGAACAGTCCTGGGTCGACACGATGAACCGCCTCATGGACAGCCCGGAGCCAATTCGCGCCCACCGCTGGGACAACAGCCACGAGCTCTGCGCCTGAGCCGAACGACCTGACCGCCATGCGCGCTCGCTCAGGCGGAATCTAGGGCGTCGGGCCGTCTCCGTACGCCAGCGTTTCACGCCAGACGGCGGCGACTCGCCGTTGTAGGGCCTGAAGATCGGTGCTGTTGTGAATACGCCACACCGGACGACCGGGACGTCGCGCCCTGAACAGGCGTTCCTTGTCGTCGGGGCTGGATTGCACAGCCAGTCGTCGGCGGGCCTCGGCAGCACTGATTCGGCCCGTCGCCGTCGCGCGCTTAATCTGAACATCGGGCGGCGCCACAACAAGCCATAGCGCGTGCAGCCGATCGACGTTCGGCCCTTCGACAATCTTGATTGCTTCGATGACCGTCGCCGGCGCGCTGGTCGGTTCGGCAATCAGTTCGGCCGTACGCTCGCCGACCCTTGGGTAGAGGATCTTCTCCAGGCGAGCGAGTTCGCCCGGATCCTCGAATACGATCCGCGCCAGAGCCGCCCGATCGGGCCGACCGTCCAGCATCACCTCGGTGCCAAAGGCACCCTGGATGCTCGACGCGAGCTCGGAATCCTTCGTCAGCAGGTCGCGCACCGTCTGATCCGAATCGATGACACGCGCGCCCAGGTCACCCGCTATTCGTCCGACGGTCGACTTGCCGGCGCCCAGGTTGCCGGTCAGGCCGATCACGAGGTGTCGATCCGTCACCATCGCGCCACGCTCCGGCCCACGATCAGCAGTCCCATCTTGGAGCATACGGCCGCAATTGGACGCCGCTGCCCACGGGCGTATGCTTGACCCACGCACACACGTGCCTTCGGGGCAGGGTGATCCCGGCGCCAGCGCCGGGCAATTCCCGACCGGCGGTAAGGCCCAGCGCCAAGCCCGCGAGCCGGCCAACACCGGCTGATCCGGTGCAAGTCCGGAGCCGACGGTACAGTCCGGAAGGGAGAAGGCGCCGTGGGCGTGCGACGCGTGCACGCCTACGCCCCGGCGGTTTAACGCGCTGAGGGCCCGCGACCTGACGACTGCCCTGAGCGAACGCCATAGCGCCGACGCGGCAGTGAGACACGAGTCCGCCATGGCTCGTGCCCTGGATATGGCGCGTCGGGCGAGGGGCCGCACGCATCCCAATCCGCCGGTTGGCGCCGTGGTTGTCGGCGACGATGGGACCGTCCTCGGCGAAGGCGCCACCCAACCAGCCGGAGGCGATCACGCGGAGGTCATGGCCCTGCGCGCCGCCGGTTCCCACGCGCGGGGCGCCACGCTGGCCGTCACGCTGGAACCCTGCAATCACTACGGGCATACACCCCCTTGCACGCAGGCCATTTTGCAGGCCGGCATTAGGCGCGTCGTCGCGGCGATTCGGGACACGAATCCTGGAGTCCGTGGCGGCGGCTTCGACTACCTGCGCGGCCAGGGGATACAGGTCGTGACCGGCGTCGGCGCACGGGCGGCGAGCGACCTCGCGCAGGGACACTTCAAGCTCACCGAAACCGGCCGTCCCCATGTCACCGCCAAGTGGGCCGTGACAGCGGACGGCAAGGTCGCCCAGCCCTCGGGCGGTGGACGCATAACCGGCGATGCCGCCTGGCGTCGTGTCCACGCAATGCGTGACGCGGCGGACGCAATCGTCACCGGAGTCGATTCGATTCTGGTCGACGACTCCCGCCTCACCGTGCGTCCGCCACCTGTCGACGGCCGGCAACCGCTGCGCGTGGTCCTTGACTCACAGGCGCGCACCCCGCCGTCGTCTCGAGTCGTTGGCCACGACGGACGCTCGCTCATACTGACCACAGCAGCCGCGCCATCCCTGCGCGTCGGCCAACTCAAAGAAGCCGGTGCTGAGGTGCTGATCTGCACGCCTACCGCCGCCAACCGCATCGATATCGATGCGGCATTGGAGGCCCTTGGCGAGCTTCGTCTCTCGAGCGTGCTGCTCGAGGCAGGACCAACCCTTACCGGTGCGTTCCTGGCCACTGGCGCTGTCGACAGCGTTGCGGTCTTTGTTGCGCCCTGGACCATGGGCGATGGCCTCGCGGCGTCTGCTGATGTGGACGCGCTAACGGCAAGGCTGCTGGATCGTCCGCGAATCAGCAGAGTCGGCGAAGACACCCTGATCGAGGGCGATCTGCGCCGCTACGGACCGGCGGTGGACTGAGATGTTCACCGGTATCGTGGAGGACCTCGGACGCGTGGATCGGGTAGAGGACGCCGAGGGCCTGCGGCGGTTCACGCTTCAATCGGACGTCTGCGCAGACGGTGTCCGCGTTGGCGACTCCATCGCGGTCAACGGCGCCTGCCTGACGGCCGTCAGCGTGGCTGACAACGAGGTCTCGGTAGAGGCCGTCCCGGAGACCTTGCGACTGACCAACCTCGGTCAGCTCGCCGTCGACAGTCTCGTCAACCTGGAACGCCCGCTCGCCTACGGCGACCGCATGGGCGGGCACTACGTGCAGGGCCACGTGGACGCGACCGCCGAATTGATCGAGCGACGGCCCGACGGCGACTCGGAAGTCGTTCGCTTTGCCTTCCCACCGCACCTCACGCGGTACATCGTCTCCAAGGGCTTCGTTGCCCTCGACGGCGTCAGCCTGACCGTTGTTGAGCCGCGTGACGCGACATTCGCGGTCGCCCTAATTCCACACACCATCCGATCGGTCACGCTGGGCGCGGCGCCCGTCGGTTATCGGGCCAACCTGGAAGCCGACGTCCTGGCCAAGTACGGACACCTGCCGCAGCCTGAGGGCGTAGGCGGTCCTTCAATCGCACAACTGCGCGCGGCCGGCTACAGGCTGGACGCGACGCGATGAACCACGACGCGCTGGCTACGGCAATTGCCCGCATCCGCGGCGGCGGCATCGTGGCGGTCGTCGACGACGGCCTGGCGCAGCCGGACCTTGACCTTGTCGCGGCCGGCGAGAACCTGCGAGCAGACACGCTGCGACACCTGCAAGCTCTGGGCAACGGCGAGATCTACGCACCCGCCACCACGCTGCGACTCGACGAGCTTGGGCTGTCCGCGCAGCCGCCGGATTCCGGCGACCCGCTCGCGCGACGCCCGGCGCTGGCTATCTCCGTGGGACTGGCAGGTGCTTCCGCGGAGTCGGACAACGCGTCGAGAGTCGCCGTAGTCCGGGCCCTGGCGTCCGATCGGAATGGTGCCGACTTCCGCTCGCCCGGTCCGGTTACCCCGATTCGGGCCCGCGAAGGCGGCGTGCTGCGACGATTGGGCCACACCGAGGCGGCCGTCGACCTGGCCGTGCTGGCAGGGTTCGAGCCCGTGGCCGTGTTGACGCACGTCGACACGCCGCCCCCCGCAGCCTTCACTGATCCCTGGCTTCCCGCCGATTCAGGCGCGCCGGCAATCCCGGTGGTACGCATCAGCCAGATCGTCCACTACCGGCGCGCGAGTGAACGCGTGGTGTATCAGGTTGCTGCCGCCGATCTGCCAACCGCGCACGGGGCCTTCAAGGCGGTGGCGTTTCACGACACCACAACCGGCGAAGACCACGTGGCCCTGACCCTGGGTGATCTCGGCGGAGACTCGCCGCCGCTCGTTCGGGTTCACTCGGAGTGCCTGACCGGGGACGTGTTTGGCTCGATGCGATGCGACTGCGGCGACCAGCTGGACGCGGCCCTGTCGCGGATTGCCGACGAGGGCCGTGGCGTGGTGCTGTACATGCGGCAGGAAGGCCGGGGCATCGGTCTGGCGAACAAGCTCCGGGCCTACGAATTGCAAGATCGGGGGCTGGACACCGTGGATGCCAACCGTCACCTGGGATTCGCCGCCGACCTGCGCGACTACGGCGTGGGCGCGCAGATTCTGCGCGAGCTCGGCATCACCGACCTGCGCCTGCTTACCAACAACCCCAAGAAAACCGCGGGCTTCCGCGCCTACGGACTGAAAGTTGTGGAGCAGTTGGCGCTGGCGGTTGAGGCGGGCGCGCATAACCGCCGCTATCTGGAGACCAAGCGCGCACGAATGGGGCACGAGCTATGAGCGAACAAGCAAACGGAGCGCGAGTGATCGATCCGCCGCTCGACGGCAGAGGGCTGCGCGTGGGCATCGCGGCGGCCCGCTTCAACGAGTTCTTCGTGGGGCACCTGCTGGAGGCCTGTCAACGCGAGCTGCGCCGACATGGCGTGGCCGAAGGGGACCAGACGATTGCCTGGGTACCGGGATCGTTCGAGCTACCGGTGGCGGCGCGCGACCTGATCGCTGCCGAAGAGCCCGACGTCGTGATCTGCCTGGGTTGCATCATCCGCGGCGAGACCACGCATTACGACCATGTGGCGCAGGAGTCGGCGCGGGGGATTGCGCAGGTGGCGCTGACCGGCAAGACGCCGGTGATCTACGGGATCGTGACGGCGGAGACGGTGGAGCAGGCGATTAACCGGTGCGGCGGAAAGTTCGGCAACCGCGGTGGGGACGCTGCTCTGGCGGCGATTGCCATGGTGCGCAGTCTGGAGCAGATTCGAGGGGTCTAGGTAGGGAAGTCCTCAAAGGCCTGGGCGGCGGCTTCGATGTCCGACGTGTCGTTGAAGGCATGGAACGACAAGCGGACGGCGGAGTAGCCGTCGGCGGCTCGGCAGAGGATGCGGTGGGCGTGCAGGCAATACTCGGCCAGCGCCATGCCGTCGGCGCCTTCCAGCCCGACCGTGAAGATGCCTGAGCGCGCTTCGCCTTGCTCGGGCGTGCGAATGCTGGCGCCGGGAAAATCGCTGAAGACGGCGCGAGCTTCGGCCGCCAGATCGGCGCTGCGCTGCTGGACGGTTTCAAGACCCAGGTCGCTCAGAATCTTGATCGAGGCGCGCCAGGCGGCGTAGAGGGCGTAGGGGCGGGCGCCGAATTCATAGCGCTGGGCGTTCTCGTGCAGATGGGCCTCGCCCGGCGGGAAGCTTGACTGGGATACCGCGCCGGCGCCGCTGCCCCAGGGGCGCAGGCGCTCCTGGGCGTCGCGCCGAACGTACATCGCGCCGACACCGTAGGGGCCCATGCTCCACTTGAAGGCGGGGAAGGCGTACACGTCGCAGCCAAGCTGCCGCATGTCGGTGGGACGTGCGCCGAAGGACTGGGCGGCGTCCACCACCGTGACGACGCCGCGCTCGCGGGCCATCGCCGAGACTCTGTCCACCGGCAGCAGGATGCCGCGTTCGGTGGTGACGTGGCTCAGGCAGAACGCGCGAGTGTTGGGGGTCATCGCCGCTTCCACGTCGCGCACGAACGCATCGTCGTCGCCGTCGGCTTCGATGGCCACGATCTCCAGGCCAAGACGGTCGCGCAGCGTCAGCCAGGCCAGGTAGCCGCTGGGGTGTTCCGCGGCGGTGAGGATCACGCGGTCGCCGCGCTTTAGGTCAAGGGCGGCGGCGACGAAGGAGACGGCCTCGGAGACGGCGCGGATGAGCGCAATCTCGTTTGGATCGGCGTTGAGCAGCGCGGCAATCTCGCCGCGCAGGGCAGCCATCTCCTCGTTGTAGATCTCGCGCAGGTCGTGGTTGGTAGTGGTCATGACCGCTTCGCGGCCGTACCAGGATTGCTGGAGATCGAGGGTGGCCTGCGGGGTCGGAGCCACACCGCCGGAGTTGAGGCAGCGGTAGTGGCGGATGGCCGGGATGGCCTCCCGCAACTCGGCGAAGGCGCCGGTGTCAGCCATGGGTCGGGGGTACGTCAACCCAGCGGCGAGTCTCGGCGGCTTCGAGGGCGCAGTCGATGACTTCCTGGGTTCGCAGGCCGTCCATGAGCGTTGGAGGGACGTCGCGGTTCTCGCGGATCGAGTCCACAAAGCCGCGCATCATGCGCTCGCCGAAGAAGGCCAGGATGCCGGCGTGGTCGGCGTCGTCCAGCGGCAGGCCCGGGTCGACCAATTCGGGCTCCCGGCCCACCCGGTTGATCGTGGCCTGCAGGACGCAGTCGGTCAGGACACCGGCCTCAGTGCCGTTGATCAGGAAGCTGCTGCGACCCAGCGGCAGGTGCGAGTCGACGGCGCCGACGCGGCTGGTGGAGATCGTGCCGTGGGCGCCGCTGGCGAAGCGGACGCTGAGCACTGCATCGTCATCCAGCGTGAGCGGTACCTCGGCGCCGGTCTCGGGATCCAGGGCGTGCGGCCTGACGGTGTTCAGGTCGGCGGCCACGGCGGTTATCGGGCCCGCCAGGAATTGCGCCAGGTCAATCATGTGGCTGCCAAGGTCGCCCAGGACACCGCTGCGACCACGGCTCGGGTCGTATCGCCACTCCATGACGGGGACATCGCCCAGCAAGCGTCGATTGAAACGCTGGCAGTGGACGCTCACCAGCTGGCCCAGTTCGCCGGCCTGGACCATGGCGGAAATGCGCTCGATCAGGGGATTCCAGCGCAGGGTGAAGCCGACGCCGGTGCGGACGCCGGCGGACATGGCGGCCATGTACATCTCGCGGGCCTGCATGGCGTCGAACGAGATGGGCTTCTCGACGAATACGTGCTTGCCGGCCTGGATGCAGGCCATGGTCTGCGCGTAGTGCTGATCGTCGGGCGAGGTGATGACGACGGCGTCGACAGATGGGTCGGCCAGGAGGGCGTGCTCGTCGGGATAGACCGATGGGACGCCGTGGTCGGCGGCGACGGCGGAGGCGCGCTCCTGGTTGGGTCCGGCGATGGCGGTGACGCGGGCGTTGGGGACCTGGCTGAGGCCGGACAGGTGGGCGGCGGCCATGAAGCCGTAGCCGAGCATGCCCACGCCGACGGTCTCAGGCACCGGAGGACTCCCCAAACGCGGCGGCGGCCACCGCCAGCATATGACGGCGGGCGCGTCCGAGTTCGACATCGATGGCGTCGGCGCCGGAGACGTCGACGCGTTCGTTGGTCAGGGTGCCGTTGAAGCCGGCAGCGGCGAGCTTCGCGATCACCGCCTGGTGGTCAATATCGCCGTCTCCGGGGGTGCGGAAGACGGGGGCGCCGCGGGGGCCGACGTGGTCTTTCATGATGAGCTGACGGCAGAGGCGGGCCACGGGCTCGATGTCCTCGACAGGGTCCAGGCCCTCGTAGTAGTGGACATTGCCGGTGTCGTAGCAGACGCCGACGGCGGGCGAGTTGAAGCGGTCGTGGAGTTCGCGAAGAGCCGCGCCGTGCTTGCCGACGCCGGTGTGCGGCTTGGGGAGGAGCAGGACGCCGGCGTCCTCGGCGGCGCGGACGCCGGGCTCGAAGGCGGCATAGAAACCGTCCACCTCGGCCTGCCAGGCGGGACCGGACTTGGGGCGGTCGGGGAACCCGTCGGCCGGGTATTCGTAGGGACCCCAGCAGACGAGGGCGGGGACGCCGGACTCGGCGGCGAGCTCGATGGCCTTGAGGAAGCGCTCGGGTTCGCCGGGATCCGAGGTGACACCGCCGTGGGACTTGTGGTCGACCTTGAGGCCGGCGTCGAGGACCGGCTGGACGGCGGCTCGGGACGCGGCGGCATCCGCGCCGTCAGGCCAGAGGGGGCCCTCGTCGTGGCGGTCGTAGAGCCCGACGTGGCTGAAGCCGGCGCGGGCAATGCCCGCGTAAGCGCGCCGGCGGGAAAGGCCGTCGCGGGCGTAGGGGATGGTGAGGGCGGCGAGGCGGTAGGGCATGGGCGTGGGGTGCTCCGAAGCGCGGATTGAGTCAATCGTGCCGGTGTGGGGTGGGGTGTCAAACGCGGACGGTCGGAAATGGGGGGCTCGCGCGCAATAAGAGTTTTTTCTAAAAAACTCTTGAGGTGACTCGGGGCACTTTTTGGGTGGGTCCGGGGAGTTGCCAGGGATGGGTGGTTCAGGGTGCGGGTGGGCGAGGTGGCGCCAGGGCAGTGCGGCGAGACCTGGGCGGGAGGCTGGGCGGCGGGGCGAGGCGGGGGAACACGGAAGGAAGGCGAGATTCCTCGGCTCCGCTGCGCTGCGCTCGGAATGACAGCGGGGGTGAAGGGGGGAGCGGGGGGGGGGGGGGGGGGG
>JAPPLN010000088.1 GCA_028874175.1 Chloroflexota bacterium | reverse complement strand
TGAAACGCTCCTACGGCTACCAGCGGGTGCGCTACCGCGGCCTGGCCCGCAATACGACCGAGCTGTGGTTCAAGCTGCTGGCCTACAACCTGCGCCGCGCGGACCGGCTGCTGAGCGACGCTCCCGCCTAGCCCTCGGCGCCGTGCGTCCTCGCCCCGGTCCGGGGCGGGGTCGACCTGCCGCCACGGGCGGCCACCGGGGCCGTCGCACCTCTCGCCCCACCCCATCACGCGACCGAGCCGCCCCTCGGCACTGCCCAGGGGCCATTACGCAAAGGTCTCCTAGGAGAGGGTGAAGAACGTGCCGCCCTGTGGGGATCGTGCAGAGTCGGGGGTTGGTTGCGCGGAAGACCCTCACCCCAACCCTCTCCCAGAGGGAGAGGGAGAAAGATCGGACGCACATTGGGTCTTGCGACGGTCTCCGAGGAGACTGACAGCGCACCGTCGATCTGAAGAGATCTACATTGCCAGCACGAATCCTGTCAGCCGGTTTCGGCCGAAGCCGCTGCTGGTCGGACCTCGTCGACGGCCCAGTAGAGGGCGGCGAGGATGATGAGGGGGTCTAGGATCTGCCAGAGGGTTCCGTTTTGGAGGAAGGTGGCGTTGATCAGGTCGAGGACGCCGAAGGCGAGGGCAAGGAGGGCGCCGACGCGGTAGGCGGTCCCGCCACGTTGCCACAGGGCCAGCGCTCCGGCGACGGCGAATCCGACGACGAGGGCGTTGATGGATTCCCAGACGGCTTGCGTGTTTTCGCCGAAGGCCGAGGCTGAGAAGTCCTCGGAATGGTCGCCGTAGTAGTTGACGAAGACGACGGCGGCGAAGCCCACGAGGATTAGGGCCCAGGCGGACTTGACGTTGCGGGTGTTGCGCCAGAGCCACCAGACGCCGGGGACGGTGATGAGCAAGGCGGCGAACTGCCAGATCTTCCAGCCCCAGCTGTCGACGTTGATCCGGGTTTCGGAGACCACGGAGCCGGCGTCGATCCAGGCGTAGAGCATGGCGGCCACGACGGCGGCCGCGGCAAGGGAACCGGCGAATCCGAGATTGTGACGTTCAAGCCAGCACCGCATGACGCTACCCTCCCATTTCCGTGCCAGGCCGAGCGCCCGGCTTGAGCGCCGCCACCGACCACATCAAGAAAACCAGTGCGCGCACGGGGTTGAGCGCATCCCAGAGCGTGCCGTTGTTGACGAAGTAGGCGTTGACAAAGAGGACGACGCCCAGAGCGGCCAGGAGCGCCGCGCCGAGGCGGTCCAACTGACCGCCACGCTTCCACAGGACCGGAACGGCGATGAGCGTGCAGCCAAGGAACACCGGGTTGACCGTCTTCCAGATGTTGCCGAAGTTGCCTTCGAAGAGGCCGTCGCCGTAGGAGTTGAGGAAGACAACCAGGGCAAGTACGCCGAGGACCAAGCCGCGTGTCCAGACCACGCGCCCAGTGCCGCGCCAGAGCCACCGGATGCCGGGAATGGCCATGAGCAGGGCGCCGACCTGCCAGAGGCGCCAGGCCCAGTTGGAGGTATTGGGGAGCCCCTCGCGGGACAGCATGCCGGTGGAGGCACCCCAGGCGAAGAGGGCGACGAAGAGGATGGCGGCGTAGAGGAGGGCCTCGGCGGCGCCGAGGTCGCGGGGGCGGATTGGATTACGCAAGGGGCTGCTCTCTCATGTGGTTGCCTCTTTGGTTTCAGTCACTTCCCAGGGGCCGCCGATGTCGGGGCTGAGGCCGACGAGGGCCCAGAGCAGGGCGACCAGCATCATGATCGGGTCAAGGGCGCTCCAGAGCGTCTCGTTGTTGATGAAGAGGTAGTTGACAAACACGAGGATGCCGGTGATCGCCGATACCGCGGCCAGGAAGCGGCCCCTGTTGCAGCCCGACCTAAGGAGCGAGAGCCCGACGACGGCGGAGAGGGTGACGAAGAGGCCATCGACCACCTCCCAAACCGATCCAACGTGGTCTCCAAAGATGTCGTCGGTGTAGGTGTTGAGAAATATGACGAGGGTGAGCAGGACCATCGCCAGGGTTCGGATGCGGGGTTGGCTCTGGCCGTTGGACCAGAACCAGGCGGCGCCGGCGGCGGCGAAGACCAGGGTTCCGATCTGCCAGAGCTGCCAGCGCCAGTTTTCGACGCCGGCACCGTCAGGATCGACGACCGTCGATTGCTGGTTCCAGGCGAAGAGGGCGACGACGATGAAGGCGGCGCCGAGCAGGAGTTCGATGGCGTTCAGGTTGCGGCGTTGTGTCAGGACGTGCACGGGCGCGCCTCCGCGTCGAAACTTCTGCACCCACGCCGCCCGCGTGGGCGAGCCGACCAAGCCGGGAAAGTTTAGCCCGCTGGAGATTGTTATGTCGACGCGCCCATCGCGGAGGTCTCTCTCAGGTGACACCTCTGCGTAACCCGAGGCTGGTTGCGCGGAAGACCCCTCACCCCAACCCTCTCCCCCAGGAGAGGGATTAAGACGCGGCTGCACATTCGAGGACGTGGGGCGTTTTGCAAAGCGCTCTCAGGTGCGGCCGAATACGCGGTGGAGAAGTTTGCGGCTGAGGAGGACTACGGTGGGGGTGGCCGTACTCTGTCCGCGGAGGTCGCCTCGCGCAGGTCGGCGGCGACGCGGAGGGCGCGGGCGGCCTGCTCGGAGGCCTGGCGGGCGCTGTCGCCGGTGTAGCGGACGGGGTCCAGCATCTCCGCCAGTCGCTCGGCGCCCAGGCGCGCGGCGATCTCCTCGTCCCTGGCGAGCAGCGAGGCGAAGGACGCTCCGCTGGTGGCGGCCTCCTGCGCCGCCTCGTAGATGACGTCGTGCGCGCGCTGCCGCCCGATCTCGCGCCCCAGCTCCAGCATCAGGCTCTCCGACATGATCAGTCCGCCCGAGAGTTCGAGGTTTTGGCGCATCCGCTCGGGGAAGACGCGCAGCCCCTCGGTCACTTCTTGCATTCGCACGAGGATGTCGCCGGTCAGTTCGACTGCCTGCCGTAGCGCGCGGTCGATCATCATCGAGCGGCTGCCGTCGGCCTCGTGGTCGCCGAGCATGGCCTCGATGGCGAGCGGGACCAGCGATCGCAGGTGCGTCTCGTCGGCGACGATGTCCATGCAGAGCTTCGGATTGCGCTTCTGGGGCATCGTGCTGCTGCCGACGGCGCCGGGCGGCACGGGCTCCTCGACCTCCCCGAACTCCTCCGCCATCAGCGTGCGCACCTCGCGCGCGGCCTTCCCGCAGCTGGTGCCGAGCATGGCGAGGGCGAGGACGTATTCCGTCAGGTGGTCGTAGATCGTGCGGCCGGGCAGCGGCATCGAGCCGAGCCCAAGCAACTCGCCCATCCGCCGCTGCAGCGCGGCGCCGTGGCCCTGGAACGAGGCGGCGGTGCCCGCGCCGCCGCCGAGCATGGCGACGAAGGCTCGCGGCTCGAGTTGCCGCAGCCGCTGCGCGTGGCGGCACAGCTCGTCGATCCACACGGCAACCTTCGCCCCGAAGGTCGAGGGCACGGCGTGTTGCCCGTGCGTGCGGCCGGCGATCGCGTGGTCCTTCGTGCGCTCGGCGAGAGACGCCAGGGCCTCGAGGAGGTCGGCAAGCTCGCTGAGGACGATGCGGTGGGCCTTCCGCAGCTGCAGGATGTTGCCCGTCTGGGTGATGTTCTGGGTGGTCGCGCCCCAGTGGACGTAGCCGCCGGCGTCGCCCTCGCAGAGGCGGTCGAGCTCCCAGACGAGCGGCACCAGGCCGTGCCCGGTGACGCGCAGCCCCTCGGTGACGCGCTCGAGGTCGAACAGCTCAAGGTGCGCCTTGCGCTGGATCTCCGTTGCGGCCGCCTCCGGAATCATCCCAATCTCCGCCTGCGCGCGGGCCAGCGCCGCCTCGACGTCAAGCCAGGCCTGCCAGCGCGCCCGCTGCGCGAACAGCGCCCGGATGCCGGGGTCGCGGACGCTTAGCGCGGTTGGTCGTTCTTGGCTCATGGTGTGCTCCTGGGACGGGCGGCCATGCTATGCGCAGCGTAGCCACCGCTGGCTGGGGACCTTTGCGCAACCCGCGCCTGGTTGCCCGGAAGACCCCTCACCGATTTCGGCCGAAGACGCCCGAATCCTTCGGCAAGCTCAGGACAGGTTCTGCCTCTCCCCTTGGAGAGGGTGAAGATCGGCGCCCCCGCAGCTCATTGTTCAACACACACCGTTGGACTCGCCGATAGAGGAAGAGGGACCACACATCACTCGGGTAATTGCAGTCTGATCAAAGTTACCCTCCACCCCGCTTCGGCCTTCCTCAGGTGCGGCCGAATTCGCGGTCGAGGAGTTGGCGGCTGAGGAGGATGACGGTGGGGCGGCCGTGGGGGCAGATGATGCCGAGGTCGCAGGCTTCGAGGTCGCGGATGAGGGCGGACATTTCATCGAAGGCCAGGGGCGCGCCGGACTTGATGGCGGCGCCGCAGGCGAGGGACCAGCGGAGGCGGTCAGCGGCAGCGATGCGCTGGAAGTCGGGGGCCTGGGCTTCGGCGACGACTTCGCGGAGGTAGGTGGCGGCGTCGATGCGGCCGAGGGCCGAGGGGACGGCGCGGAGGAGCCAGGCAGAGGGGCCGAAGGCGGTGACGTCGAAGCCGAGCGTGCGCAGATCGTCGGCGTGGGCGGCGACCCAGTCGCTTTCCTCGGCGCTGAGGTCGACGCTGGTGGGATCGAGGAGACGCTGGGTTGGGGCGTCGGCGGTGTTGCCGAGGCGCTCGAAGAGGACGCGTTCGTGGGCGGCGTGCTGGTCGATGAGATAGAGGCCGCGGGGACCGGCGGCGACGATGTAGGTGTTTTCGACCTGGCCGAGTGGCCGCATGACGGGGGAGCGGAGGCCGGGGGCGGGTTCCGGCTCATAGTCGTTCGGCGATGGGGGTGGACCTCCGCCGGCGCCTAGGTGGCGGGTAGGCGGGGGCGGACCGGATTCCCAGCGGGCGTTGCCGGTGGGGAAGAAGAACTGGTCGACGACGGGGCGGTCGAGGCGGGCGGGGGCAATCTCGGTAGCAGAGGCCAGGGCTCGGCGGACGGTGGCGGAGAGGCGGCGGAAGACTTCGCCGGAGCGGCGGAAGCGGACCTCGGCCTTGGAGGGGTGGACGTTGACGTCGACTTCCTCCGGGGGAATGGTCAGGTTCAGCACGATCACAGGGAAGCGGCCGGTGGGCATGACGCTGCGGTAGGCCTCGCTGACGGCGGCGGAGAGGAGGCGGTCGCTGACCCAGCGGCCGTTGACGAAGAGGGCGATGTCGGCTCGGGATGAGCGCTGGAGGTGGGGCTGCGAGACGAAGCCGTCGATGCCCAGGGTTTCGCCGGGCGGGAGCTCGATGAGCTCATCGACGAGCGTTGCGCCGTAGATCGCGAGGAGGGCGTTGCGGAGGTCACCGTCGCCGGGGGTGCGGACGCGCTCGCGGTGGCCGTCGTGGAGCCGAAAGGCGACGTGGGGGTGGCCGAGGGCAGCGCGGGTGACGGCGGCGACGATGTGGCCGAGTTCGGTGCGCTCGGCCTTGAGGAACTCGAGACGGGCGGGGATGGTCCGAAAGAGGCCACGTACGGTTACCCGGGTGCCGCGGGCGCCGCCGACGGGTCGTTCCTCGATGACGCGCTCGTCGCGGGCAAGGACCTCGCGGCCGGGCTGGCCCTCGGAAGTGACGGATCGCAGCGACAGTTCCGCCACGGCCGCGATGCTGGCGAGGGCTTCGCCGCGGAAGCCGAGGGTCTGGATGCGGGCAAGATCGTCGACGGTGGTCAGCTTGCTGGTGCTGTGGCGTTCGACGGCCAGGGCGACCTGATCGGGTGGGATGCCGCAGCCGTCGTCGGTGATCTCGATGAGAGCTTTTCCGCCCTGTTCGACGGCGACGTCAATACGGCGAGCGCCGGCGTCGAGGGCGTTGTCGAGGAGCTCGCGGACGACGGAGGCGGGGCGTTCGATGACCTCGCCGGCGGCGATCTTGCCGCTGATTTCCGGCGGGAGGCGCCGGATGCTCACGAGCGCAGGTTGCGCTGCAACTCGTAGAGCGCGGTGAGGGCGTCCAGGGGAGCGAGTTGCTCCAGGTCGAGGGAGCGGAGGTCGTTGAGGACGGGGTGTTCGGGGGGCGGGAGGAGGCTGAGCTGGGTGGGCGAGGGGCGGCCGTTGGACTGGGTTTCGAGGTCGCCGAGGATAGCGGCGGCACGGCGGATGATGGTTGAGGGCAGTCCGGCCATATCGGCGACGTGGACGCCAAAGCTGCGATCGGCGGCGCCGGGCATGACGCGACGGAGAAAGACGACCTGACCGTCCTGCTCGATGGCCGAGGCGTTGAGGTTGTGGACGCGGGGGAGCAAATCGGCCACGGCGGTGAGCTCGTGGTAGTGGGTGGCGAAGATGGTGCGGGCGCGCAGGCGCGGGTGGTTGTGCAGGTGCTCGATGACGGCGCGGGCGACGGAAATGCCGTCGTAGGTGCTGGTGCCGCGGCCGATTTCGTCGAGGACGATGAGGCTGCGGGGGGTGGCCTGGGCGAGGATGGCGGCGAGCTCCAGCATCTCGACCATGAAGGTGCTGGCGCCCGCGGCGAGGTCGTCGTGGGCGCCGACGCGGGTGAAGATGCGGTCGACGATGCCGATCGAGGCGCGGGCGGCGGGGACGAAGCTGCCGACCTGGGCCATGAGGACGATCAGGGCGACCTGGCGCAGGTAGGTGGACTTGCCGGCCATGTTGGGGCCGGTGAGGACGGCGATCTGGCGCTCGGCGGGATCGAGGAACGAGTCGTTGGGGACGAAGCGTTCGTGCTGGGCGAGCTCGACGACGGGGTGGCGTCCGGATTCGATTTCGAGGTTGTCGCCTTCGTTCAGTTCGGGGCGGGCGTAGCCCTGGCGCTCAGCCACTTCCGCGAGGCCGGCGGCGACGTCGAGCGCGGCCAGGGCCTGGGCCGTGCGCTGGAGGGCGGGGCCGTCGGCGCTGAGGCGTTCGACCACTTCGTCGAACAGAGTGCGTTCGAGGTCGGCAATGCGTTCCTCGGCGCCGAGGACCCGGGACTCGTACTCCTTGAGCTCCGGGGTGACGTAGCGTTCGGCGTTGGCGAGGGTCTGGCGGCGCTGATAGACCTCCGGCACCTGCTCGCTGTAGGCGCGGCCGACCTCCAGGTAGTAGCCGAAGACGCGGTTGTAGCCGACCTTGAGGCCGCGCAGGCCGGTGGCCTCGCGTTCACGTCGTTCGAGGCCGGTTATCCAGCCCCTGGCCTCGGTCGCGGCGTCGACGACACGGTCGAGTTCGGCGCTGTAGCCGGGGCGGATGACCTGGTTGCCGCGTTCGGTGACGGCGCGTTCGATCAGGGCCCTGGCATCGGTGCAGGGGTCGAGGGCGTTGCGCAGGTCGGTGAGCGCCGGCTGCTCGATATGCAGCGTCTCGCGCAGTTCGGTTACGGCGTCGAGGGCCGCGGCCAGGTGGCGAACGTCGGAGGCGGAGACCGCTCGGCGAACCACGCGGTTGGCCAGGCGCTCAAGGTCGCCAACTCGATCCAGGGCGGCTTGCACGCGTGCGCGCAGTCCCGGGTCATCGAGAAGGACCTGCACACGGTCGAGGCGTTGTTCGAGGCGAGCGCGGTCGATCAGCGGGCGGGTGAGCTGTTCGCGCAGGCGGCGGGCGCCCATGGGGGTGTGGGTGCGGTCGAGGACGGCCAGGAGGCTGCCCTCGCGGCGGGCGTCGCGACCGGCGGTTTCCAGCTCAAGGTTGCGGCGGGTGAAGGCGTCCAACTCCATGAAGTCGGAGGTGCCATAGACGTGGACGCCGGTGAGGACGTGGAGGGCGGCAGGGTCGGTGTCTTCGACGTAGCGCAGGAGGACGCCCACGGCGTGAGTAGCGAGGGGACGGCCCTGCAGGCCCAGGCCTTCCAGATCGCGGACCTGGAAGTGGCGGGCGACCATTTCGCGGGCGGCGGCGGGATCGCGCAGCCACGCCTGGTCGTCCTGGGGGACGCCGGAGGGGACTTCGCCGTCGGGGAGCCCCAGCGTGAGG
Organism: Chloroflexota bacterium; assembly: GCA_028874175.1. Taxonomy (GTDB): domain Bacteria; phylum Chloroflexota; class UBA11872; order UBA11872; family UBA11872; genus UBA11872. The sequence continues at coordinate 39,575 of JAPPLN010000088.1, read as the reverse complement.
GTCTCGCGGGCGCCGATTCGGGCGAGTTCGCGTGACAGGGCCTGGGGGGTGGCTTCGCAGGCGGCCAGGTCGCCGGTGGTGATGTCGGCGTAGGCCAGGCCGCGGGCACCGCCATCGGCAACGGCTACGGCTAGGTAGTTGTTGGCTTCGGGCTTGAGCCAGTCCTCGTCGAGGACCGTGCCGGGCGTAATGACGCGGGTGACCTGGCGTTCGACGAGGCCGCGGCCGACCTCGCCGACCTGGTCGCAGACGGCGACGCGCAGGCCGGCCTCGATGAGGCGTCCGATGTAGGTGGGGGCGGCGTGGTAGGGCACGCCGCACATGGAGACGCGGTTGCCTTTGCCGAACTCGCGGGAGGTGAGGACGATCTGCAGGACGGCGGCGGCGCGTTCGGCGTCCTCATCGAACATCTCGTAGAAGTCGCCGAGGCGGAAGAACAGGATCGCGTCGGGCTGCTGTTGTTTTATGTCAAGGTACTGCCGCCGCAGGGGGGTCGTTTTCGGCTTGGTTGTCGTCAAGCGCCTCCCCTTACGCGCTGCCGGACAAAAACCGAACTTTGGCTCAGCCTAGCACCGGACGATGTGTCGCCCTGGTCTGCCCAATAGAGACGTTTGCGTAACCCTGGGGATGGGTGCCCGGAAGACCCTCACCCCAACCCTCTCCCAGAGGGAGAGGGAGCAAGAGCGGCCCCGCTTTCGAAGTCGAGGCGGAGTTTCGCAAGGGTCTCCACAGGGAGTGGGAGCAAGAGCGGCCGCTCACTAGTAGACGAGAGACGCTATGCAAAGGTCTCAGTAGAGGGTCAGCTGTCGATGAGCCCGCGCAGGTAGTCGTGGGCCTGGGCGGCGTAGGCGAGGGGGTCGAGACCGTCGAAGTTGGGGCTGTGCATGACCAGCCAGCCGTCGTAGCCGATGGCCTTGAGGCAGCCGACCACGCCGGGGATGTCCACGCCGCGAGGGTCGTCCACGCGCAGGTTCTGGTATTGGACGTAGCCTCCCTGGGCGCTGATGGGAATGCCTTCGTCTTCGCCGACCAGCAGCATGTTCTGGACTTCGGCGTGCTTGATGTGGGGGGCGAGGGCGCGGACGGCGGATTCCAGGTAGTCCTGGCCTTCGATGTAGAGGTTGGCGGGCTCGAAGACGAGTCCGACGTTGCAGCGGTTGACGCGTCGCAGCATGTCGAGGGAGCCGGCCACGGTGTTGAAGGGGGTGCCGTGGTGGGTGAACTGGACGAGGTCGACGCCGAAGGAGGCGGCCTTGTCAGCGGCTTCGCGGACCATGGGGATCTGCTCGATGGAGCCGATGCTGGGCCGGATGCGTTCGGCGCCGATGCGGAGGGCCAGATCGAGGTATTCGTCGAAGCGCGGGCTGAAGCGGCCCTCGGTGGCGGAGTCGGCCACGAGGCAGCAGGCGGCGAGGTTGTGTTCGTCCAGGGCCTGGCGGATTTCGAAGACGCGGGCATGGGTGGCGCCGACCTCAAGCTGTGAATTGCGGACTTCGAGGGCTCCGTAGCCGATGCGGGCGGCGGCCTCGGCCAGTTCAGGGAGGTCGAACAGGGCGCGGGTTTTTTCGTGGGGGGCTTCGACGACTCGTCCAGATAGCGCCAGTTTCATCTCGGTCTCCTGACAGTGCTCGTTGGCGAGCTTGCCGGCTTCTGGCAGTCGACGGCTCGCACGCTAGGCATCCATCTCCAGCAGGACTTTGCCGCACTGGCCAGTGTTGATCGTATCCATGGCGATTTCGAAGTGCGCCAGCGGGAAGGTGTGGGTGAGCATAGGGTCCAGGACATCACCGTGCCGGATGAGGAAGGCTTCGGTGCGATACCAGGTGTCCCAGATCAGGCGGCCAGTGACGCCGTAGACCTCCAGGCCCTTGAAGAGCAGGTCGTCGGCGAGGTTGATGGATACCGGCGTCGGTGGGATGCCCAGCAGTACAACTTTGCCGGCGTTGGCCGAGAGACGGAGCGCCTGGCGGAAGGCATCGGGGTGGCCGGACATTTCCAGGCTGACGGTTGGGCGGCTGCCGAGGGCGTTGAAGAGGTCCGACTCGAACGACGGCGAGGCGGCATCCAGGGTGGCGTGGGCCCCCATGGTTTCGGCCAGGCCGCGACGATAGGCGGACACGTCGCTGGCCACGATCGGGTACGCGCCCACCGAGTGGGCGACGGCGATTGACATAAGGCCCATGGGTCCGCAGCCATAGACGGCAATGGGCTGGCCGGAGACGTCGAAGCGCATGGCGGCGTGGACGGCGTTGCCCAACGGCTCGAACAGGACGGCGCGTTTGAGCGGGATTTCGGGGCGTACCTTCCAGGCGACCCGGGCGGGGACGGCGACGTGCTCGGCGAAACCGCCGTCCACGTCGATGCCGAGGATGCGCAAGTCTTCGCAGACGTGGGCATTGCCAGTACGGCAGGCGCGGCAGACGCCACAGAAGATGTGACTTTCGACGGCGACCAACTCACCCACGTTGAATCCCTTGGCGGCGGCCCCGACGGCGGCCACTTCGCCCACGATTTCGTGTCCGAGGGTGAAGGGTGTGGGGAAATTGAGCTCGGCCCAGGAGTCCCAGGCGTACAGGTGACGGTCGGAGCCGCAGATGCCGGCACGGCGCATGCGCAGGAGGAGTTCGTCGAAGCCGGGTTCAGGTCGTTCGACCTGGGCGACGTCCACGCCGCGCTCCGGGCGCGCTTTGCGAATGGCGAGCATTGTCAGTCAGAGACTCCTCTTGTTTGGCAGCCAGCGATCACGAGATCGACGGCCACGGCTGGTTTGTTCAGGTCGGACGGACACGCGGTCCCTGGTCGCGGCCCCGGGGGTGGTTGGCCATGCGGTTTTCGGCGGCACGTTCAACGGTGGTGGCGATACGCCGGGCGCGGGTCGGCGCAGTTTTCGCCGACTTGATCCACCACAGAATGATCTTCTTGGCCGAGGCCGGGAAGCGGGCGAAGTGTGCTTCCGCCGACGGATTGGATTGCAGGGCCTCGGCCAGATCTTCGGGAATCACGAGGTCTTCGATCTCGTTGGAGATCGTCCAGGCGCCGTTGGCCCTGGCGGCGTCGACCAGCGCCTGCCCGGCCGGTTGCAGGCGGCCTTCCTCGACGAGCCGGGCGATCTTGGCCCGGTTGATGCGGGACCAGGGGCTGGTTGGGTTGCGGGGACAGAACCAGCGCGTGGCGCGTTCGTCGTCCAGCCGGTTGGTGCGCGAGTCGATCCAACCGTAGGCCAGCGCTTCGTCGACCGTGTCGGAGTACGCCAGGGCGGGCTTGCCGGAGTGTTTCTTCCACACGACGAGCCAGACGCCACTGGAGACGTCGTGGTTCCGGTGGAGCCAGTCGCGCCACTGGCCGAGCGACTCCGCGTGGAACATGGGCTTGCCGTCGCGGTGCAATTCAGCCACGCGCTCAGTCCCGGCGGGCTGGTCGGTTCAGGAAGCCTCTGCCGTTTCCGCCATCGCCACTTCGAGTTTGCCGATTTCTTCCGTCAGCACAGGCAGCATGTCGGCTTCGTCCACGGTCTGCAGGATTTCGCCGTGGCGGAAGATCACCGCGCGGCCCTTGCCGCCGGCGATGCCCAGGTCGGCGTCCATGGCTTCGCCGGGCCCATTCACCACGCAGCCCATGACGGCGACTTTCATGGGCTGCTTGACGCCCTTCATTACGTCCTCGACGGCGTCGGCCAGGCCGTAAAGATCGATTTCGCAGCGTCCGCAGGATGGGCAGGAGACCATGGTCGGTCCCACGGTCTTGAGGCCGAGGACCTTGAGAATCTCGTTGGCGACGCGGACTTCCTCGACCGGATCGGTGGTGAGGGAGACGCGCATGGTGTCGCCGTAGCCATCCCACAGCAGGCTGCCCAGGCCCACCGAGGAACGGATGATCCCGGTGCTCGGAGGCCCGGACTCGGTGATGCCGATGTGGAACGGATACATCACCAACTGGGCCAGCTGCTTGTAGGCGTTGATGGTGACGTCGACCTCGAAGGACTTCATGGATATCTTGATCTGGTCGAAGTTCATGTCTTCGAGGATTTTCACGTGTTCCACGGCGTCCTCGACCATGAGGTCCACGAGTTCGTCGCCTTCGGGTCGACCGTCGAACTTCTTGGACCAGGCTTCCTGGATCGAACCGGAGTTGACGCCGATGCGGATCGGGATGTCGCGGTCCTTGCAGGCGCGGACGACCTTTTCGACGTTTTCGCGTCCGCCGATGTTGCCCGGGTTGATGCGGAGGCAGTCGAACTCGGCTTCGGCCGCCATGAGGGCCAGGCGGTAGTCGAAGTGGATATCCGCCACGAGGGGCGCATCGGTGCGCGCGCGGATGTCCTTGAGGGCGGCGCCGGCGTACTTGTCGGGCACGGCCAGACGGACGATGTCGCAGCCGTGTTCCATCAGCCGCTCGATCTGCGCCACGGTGGCGTCGACGTCGCGCGTGTCGGTGATGGTCATGGACTGGACGGCAATCGGCGCGCCGCCGCCGATGGGCACGTCGCGCACCTTGATCTGGTAGGACCCGCGCCGCTTGATCATGCGCTCAGGCTCTGGGCAGTGCCATGGGGTCGTTGCTTGAATCGTACCCCGGATTCCGCGCCCAGACCAGAACGCGCCATAGAATGGGATGCGGACATTTTGAGGCCGGTGGCGGCGGTCACGCGTGTTTTCGAAGGCTGATGCGGTGCAGGGCTGGGCGAAAGGAACGGAGAGGCCCCGCCCCCCACCTTGCCGGGCATCGACGACATGCGGCGAACCCGGTCCCCGATCTCTCGCAGGTATGACTGTTTGCGAGCACGGTTCGCATAGGAGATTCGGATGGCTGACGCGAGCGGCGGGCGGCTGGCCCGCATGTTGAACCCCTGGGCACGCGGTGGCCTGGCAGGGCTTCTGTCCGGGCTGCTGGCTATAGGTGTGAGCGAACTGTACGCGGGGATCTTTGGCGGTTTGCCGTCGCTCCTCGTCTCCATGAGCGGCCGGATTGTCGACCTGAGTCCACGGGCCATGGAAGAGTTCGCCATCAGCGTGTTCGGTACCAGCGACAAGCTGGCCCTGGTCATCTTCCTTGTAGTCCTCAGCGCAATCTTCGGTACCACCTTCGGCGTCGTGGCCCTGCGGTCGCGACCGGTGGCGGTGGCGGGCTTTGCGGCATTCGGAATCCTGGCCGGTCTGGCGAACGCATTCGACGCCCAATCAACGCCTGTCCACGCGGCGGCCGCGGCTCTCATTTCTGTCGGTGGGGCGATCGCGGTGCTCCTGTGGTTCATCCACTTGATCCAGGAGCCAGCGGCGGCCACTGCGGCGACGCCAGCCGTCCCGATGCAGCCACAGCGACGGCTCTTTCTCGGCACAGCCACGCTGGTTGCGGCGACCTCAGTCGTTACCGGTGTTGTCGGACGCAATCTGATCGAGCGCGCCAAGGTGGCCGTGGCCAAGCGCGAGGATGTGGTGCTGCCCGCGGTGCGCAGCAGTGCGTCGGCGACGCTCCCGGCACCGGCTCCAGGGGCGGCAATTCCGTCGCCCAGCAGCCTGACGCCGCCCAGCAGCCTGGCGCCGCCAACCAGTCTGGCGCCCCCGACGGCCGCGCCGACGGCAGCTCCAACTGTCGCGGCGTCCTCGTCACCCACCGCCACGGCACGTCCCACGGCCGCCCCTGCCGCAACGCCCGAACCCACGCCCGTGACCGTGGCCAGCGCGGCCGAGACAGCCACGCCCACGGCCGCACCGACGGTTGCGGCGACCCCGGCACCCACCGCCACGGCGCCTCCCACGGCCGCCCCCACCGCGACACCCGAACCCACGCCCGTGACCGTGGCCAGCGCCGCGGAGACGGCCACGCCGACGGCAGCTCCAACGGCCGCAGCGACCCCGTCGCCCACCGCCACGGCGCCTCCCACGGCCGCCCCCACCGCGACGCCTGAAGCCACGCCGGAGCCGACACCTGAGCCCACCCCCCAACCCACGCCGGAGCCAACGCCCCAAGCAACCCCCGAACCGACGCCGGAGCCCACCCCCGAACCAACTCCCGAGCCGACACCTGAGCCCACACCGGAGCCGACGCCGGAGCCCACACCCGCGCCACTAACAACGACGACGGTTGGCGTGGATGGGGTCTCGCCGCTGGTGACGCCCAACAACGACTTCTACCGCATTGATACCGCGTTCTCGATTCCGCGTGTCGACGTCAATACCTGGCAGCTAAACATCACGGGCCTGGTGGAGCGTCCGTACAGCATTTCCTTCGCGGAGCTGCTGGGGATCTCGGCATTTGAGGAGTTCATCACGCTGTGCTGCGTCTCCAACCAGGTGGGCGGAGAGCTGATCGGCAATGCCAGGTGGCAGGGCGTGCCGATATGGCACCTGATCAATCATGCCGGGGTGAAGCCTGAAGCCACCCAGATTGTGGGACGCTCCGTTGACGGCTTTACTGTCGGGTTTCCGCGCGATGTGGCGTTCGATGGACGTCCGGCGCTGGTTGCCGTCGGCATGAACGGTGAGCCGCTGCCGTTCAAACACGGCTTTCCAGCGCGCCTGATCGTGTCAGGCCTCTACGGCTACGTATCCGCCACAAAGTGGCTGCAAGAGATCGAGCTCACAACCTGGGAAGGGTTCAACGGCTACTGGATTCCGCGCGGGTGGTCGAAGCAAGGACCCGTTAAAACACAGTCCCGCATCGACGTTCCCAGGCCCGGGTCGACCGGTAACAGGCCCGGATTACAGGCGATTGCCGGAGTGGCGTGGGCACAGAACCGCGGCATCAGCAAGGTGGAGGTGCAAGTCGACGGCGGCGACTGGCAGGAAGCAAGGCTGGCCTTGCCGATCAGCCAGCACACGTGGGTGCAGTGGGTGCACGAGTGGGAGGCGACACCCGGCACGCACATTGCCAGGGTGCGCGCGACCGACGCCAGCGGCGCGACGCAACCCGAAGGCCCCAGGCCGCCTGCACCGAACGGCGCCGAAGGCTGGCATCAAATCAGCTTCCAGGTCGCCGGCTAACGAACGACCTCGTGAGGAGTCACGCAGGCGGCGGCTCTCCCGACGGCTCGAACGTCAACGGGCGCCGCCTGCCCGGCACGTGACGCTGCCCGGCGCCTCGAGCTCGAGGTGCGCTTGGTTGGGCGGTGGAGTCGCTCAGGCCCCGGCAATGCGCTGCACGTCGCCCACGGTGATGAACAGCACCAGTGTCAGGAGCACCATGATGCCGACGAAGTGGAAGGCGGCTTCGCGGCGTGGGGGAACCCGGCGCCCCGTGAGGAGCTCGACCGCCACGAAGATCAAGCGTCCGCCGTCTAATCCCGGCCACGGCGCCAAGTTGAGCAGACCGATCTGGGCAGTCAGAAAAGCGGCCAGGATGAAGACGATTTCGGGCCCCTGCCGAGCGGCGACCCCGACGGTCTGGACGATGCCGACAGGTCCCGCCAACTCCAAGGGTTGCGTGCCGGCAATCGCCTCGCCGATGACCCTGGGCAGTAGGAGCAGGGCGTCCCAGGTGCGCTGAAATGCGCGTGGGACGGCCACGTGGATTGGAGCAGGACCGACCGTCGCTCGCAACTGTATGCCTAGCGAACCTTGCCCCGGCGGAGGGTTGAGACGGGGGACGGCGACGAGGGCGAGCTCGGTCTCCTGCCGTTTGACGAGGACGGTGACTTCCCGGCCAGCGTGGGCGAGCACGGCGTCACGAACGTCGACCGGCGAGACGATGTCGCGCTCGCCGATACGCAGGAGTTGATCGCCGGCCCGCAGGCCCGCCTGGGCCGCTGGCGAGTCCGGGACGACGCCCGCGACGATGCTGCCCGTTACGTCCGCAATCATGGCGGCGACCAGGAAGAAGAGGGGGGTCAGCAGTACGTTCATCAGCGGTCCGGCCAACAAGATCACGCCCCGCTGCCACGCCGGACGGGTCGTGAAGCTGCCCGGCGCGTCAAACTCGCCACTCTCGCCGGTCATCCGCACGTAACCGCCCAAGGGCAACGCGTTGAGCGCATACCGCGTGGCGCCAATGCGAACACGCGATTGGTCCTGGCCGTCTACATCTCGATAGGTCTCAATGAAGGCTCCGCGTCCGGCGGCATCGGCGAGCATGGCCGAGGCGTCATCACGGCCGACGGCGACCACCGGGATCGCCATGTCCGCAAGAGCGGTCGCGTCTTCGATGGACAGTGGCTCAGCAACCACGAGGCCAGCAGCCGAACTCGCGGCGGCGTGCGCGGCGTCGGCGCTCAAGTAGGCACCGGAGCCGTCGAGGACCACGACGGCTCTGGCGAGGTTTGAGGTGGGATCACCGCTCCAGAAGCGCACCAGGCGCCCGTCCACATTGATCGGATCCCGCGTAAGTCGAACCGCGTCGTAGGCGTTGCCGCCGCGGAGCACGGACTTGAGGCGCGGCGGAAATCCGATGGCGAACTCCTTGACATGCACGCCGAATTTGCGAGCGGCATAGAAATGGCCCAGCTCATGGAAGAAGACGATGACGCTCAGCACGACCAGCGCCAACGGAAGCGTGACCAGCAGGCCCGCCTCGCTGTTGAGGAGGGCCGCGAGCGGGTTCACGCGTCAGCCAGACGCGCCTGTACGAACTCGAATCCGCGGCGGTGGGCCGCCAGGGCGGCGCTCAGGTCTTCCAGCGGCTCGGCCGGGATGGCGTCCATTGCGGCCTGCACGGCGTCGGTCATCACGCCAAACGGTCCGCCGCCCTCGATGAACCAGGCGGTTGCCGCGTCGTCGGCGCCGCAGAGGGTGGCGGGAGCGGTGCCGCCAGCGGCGCCCGCGGCCCGAGCGGCAGCGAGCAACGGGAAGCGGCGCTCGTCCGGCGACTCGAAGTTCAGGCGCGAGAGGGTGTGCAGGTCCAAGGGCGCGTGTGCCTCAGGCAGGCGTTCCGGGAAGCCGATGGCGTACTGGATGGGCAACCGCATGTCCGGCACCCCAAGCTGGGCCTTTATGGAACCGTCTTTGAATTCAACCATGGAATGCACGATCGATTCAGGATGAACAATTACGGAAATGGCCTTGTAGGGAACCTGAAACAGCCAGTGGGCCTCGATGATCTCAAGGCCCTTGTTGAGCAGGCTGGCCGAGTCGACGGTGATTTTGGCGCCCATGTCCCAGTTGGGATGTTCCAACGCTTCTTCGGCGGTGGCGGTGCGAATGTCCGGCATTGCCCAGGTGCGGAAGGGTCCTCCAGACGCGGTGAGAATCAGTCGGCGGATGCTCTCGGGGGCTTCGCCGACCAAGCACTGCCAGATGGCGCTGTGCTCGCTGTCGATGGGGAGGATGGCGGCGCCGGACGCATCGGCCAGCTTGCGAAAGAGCCCACCGCCCATGACGAGCATCTCCTTGCTGGCAAGGGCGACGTTGTTGCCGGCGCGGAGGGCACTCTCGGTGGGGCGAAAGCCGGCGTCGCCGACGGTCGCCACGACCACGATGTCGGCTTCAGGGAGTCCGGCCATCGCGGCCATGCCGTCGGGGTAGGGAAGACGCTCAGCAGCGGGCGGCCAGTCGCCGGCGGCCGGGTCCAGGTCGCGCACGCAGGCCAGGGGGGCGCGGAACTCGCGGATTTGCTGGAAGAGCAGCTCTGAATTTGATCCGCAGGCCAGTCCAAGTACCTCGAAGCGATCCGGGTGGGCACGTACGACCTGGAGGGTCTGTACTCCGATGGAACCGGTGGACCCAAGAATCACCACACGCCGGCGTTGTGGAGCGGCGCCGGCCACGGCCACGTTCCTCAGGCCCCCAGCCGCGCGAAGGCGAACACGGCGGGAGCTACGAACAACAGGGCATCGAGCCGGTCGAGCATGCCGCCGTGCCCGGGGATAAGCCGACCGGAGTCTTTCTGCCCGGTATCTCGTTTGAGCATCGACGCCACCAGATCGCCCGCTTGCGCGGCAAGGCCCCACAGGAATCCTAAGGGAACGGCCAGCCACCAGTCGTAGCCGAGCACGGGCGCGAAGGCGCCGACGACGATGATCGCGGCCAGCAACCCACCTGCCACACCCTCCCACGTCTTGCGCGGTGAGATGTGGGTCATAAACCCGCGGCGGCCCAGGCCGCGACCCACGATGTATCCGAAGGTGTCATAGGCCCACGTAACGGCGAGGGCCAGGGCCACCCACCAGAATCCGTCCGGCAGGTCGCGCAACAGGACCAGGAACCCGAGGAGACCTCCAGCGTAGGCCGCGGACGCGAGTGCCAGGCCCCAACTGGTGAAGCGACCGTACATGCGCGGATGCCAGAGTTGGCGCAGCAGCGTATAGGCAGCGATCAAGCCAATGGCCAAGTCGGTCCAGGGTTGCTGCTCGGGCGCCAAAGCCCACCGTGCCACGATTGCGGCGGCGAGGAGCGCGCCCGCTCCACGGGAGACCCTAATGCCACTTGCCGCGTACATCGTTCCAATTTCGAACGCGATCACCGCAGCCGCCAGAGCCATCGGAACCGCGAGCGCCAGCGGATGCCACCAGGCCAGCGCCAAGACGGCCGGCGCCAGGACGAGGGCGCTAGCTACCCGAACAGCCAGCGGCGTCAGGTGTTGCTCGTCGCAGCGGGCGCGGCCATCGGAACGCGTCCGAAACGGCGCGTCCGCGAACTGAAGTCGGCCAGCGCCTCTTCGAACGCGTCCCTGGTGAAGTCGGGCCACAAGATGGACGAGAAGTAGTACTCGGTGTAGGTGGACTGCCAGACCAGGAAGTTGCTGGAGCGCTGGTCGCCACCGGTTCGGATGAGCAAGTCGGGGTCGGGCTGGCCGGCGGTGTACATGGCCCGGCTCACCAAGTCTTCGGTGACGTCTTCCGGACGAACGCCGTCCCGGATGAGATTTCGCAGGGCCCGGACGATTTCCGCCCGCCCGCCGTAGTTGAAGGCGATGTTCAGGTCCAGTGCGTCGTGGTGCGCGGTCTGGCGGACGATGTCCTGCACCGCCACGCGGTCGATCAGCGGCAGTGTCTCGATCTCGCCGAGGACGTGGATGCGCACGCGCTGCTCGAAGATCATGGACCGCTCGTCTTCGAGACGTTCAGGGATGAGGTCCATCAGAAAGCTGACCTCGTCCACCGGGCGGTCCCAGTTCTCGGTGGAGAAGGCGTAGATGGTCAGGACGCGGACGCCGTAGTCGATACAAGCGGCCGCGATGTCCCGAACGCGTCGGGCGCCTTCACGGTGACCGGCCTGGCGTTCGAGGCCGCGGTGCTGGGCCCAGCGGCCGTTGCCGTCCATGATGATGGCGACGTGCGCCGGCACCCTTTCGCACTCACCGCTCAGACCTGCATCACCTCGGCTTCCTTCTGCCGGCTTAGTTCATCAATCGCGGCGACGTGCTTGTCCGTTACGTCCTGGAGCCGCGATTCGGAGCGGCGGAGGTCATCCTCGGAGGCTTCCTTCTCGCGGACGAGCTCGCGCAGGTCATCGTGAACATCGCGCCGAACGTTGCGAACGGCCACCTTCGAGTCTTCGGCGCGCTGACGCACAATGCGAACAAGATCGCGGCGTCGATCTTCGCTGAGTTGTGGGATCGGCAGGTGGATGACGTTGCCATCGTTGGACGGTGTGATTCCGAGATCGGATGTAATCAGCGCCCGTTCGATGTCGGGCAGCGCGGATTTGTCCCAGGGCTGAACCACCAGCAGACGGGCCTCGGGTGCGGAAATGCCGGCGATTTGCTTGAGGGGCGTCGGCTGGCCGTAATAGGTGACGCTGAGGTCCTCGATCAACGCGGGCGACGCACGGCCGGTGCGGATACCGGCCAGCTCGTGGCGGAGATGCACGACGGCCTGACTCATGCGTCGTTCGCCGTCCAGGAGGAATTCGTCGATCATCGTCGAGTCAGGCCGCGACCAGCGTGCCGACCTGGTCGCCGGCCAGCACGCGAACCAGACTGCCCTCGTCCTCCAGCCGGAAGACGATGATCGGCAGATTGTTGTCCATGCAGAGGCTGAAGGCTGTGGCGTCCAGAATCTTCAGGCCGTTGTTCAGGGCCTCAAGGTAGGTGGTGCGTTCGATACGGGTGGCGTTTGGATTCGTCATTGGATCATCAGTGTACGCGCCGTCAACTTTGGTGGCCTTGAGGAGGGCTTCGGCGCCTATTTCCATGGCTCGGAGTGCACCGGCGGTGTCGGTGGTGAAATAGGGGTTGCCACTTCCGGCGGCGAAGATTACGAGCCGACCGGCTTCCAGGTGCGCCACGGCCTTACGGCGAATGTACGGCTCGGCCACTTCACGCATTTCAATGGCGGTCTGAACGCGGGTGGGCACGTGGAGCCGTTCAATCGCCTCCTGAAGCGCTAGCGCGTTCATGACCGTGCCAAGCATTCCAATGTAGTCGGCAGTGGCACGGTTGATGTTGCGGTGCTCGCCGCCTCGCCAGAAGTTGCCGCCACCGACCACCACGGCAAGTTCCACGCCGAGCTCTAGCGCCTCGACGATTCGGGCGGCCAGCGCCTGTACAGCAAGCGGAGCAATCCCAAAGGCACGTTCACCGGCCAGCGATTCCCCACCGATTTTCAAGAGCACGCGGCGGTACTTGAGGCCAGGTGCGGCCATCGGCCCTCCAGTTCGCGTTAGCGCGGGTGTATTCAGATCTCGAAGCGGCTAAACCGCCCAACCTGGATGTTTTCGCCCAGCTTGGCAACTGCCACCTGGATGACCTGCTCCACGGTCTGCGAGCCGTCCCGGAACCATGGCTGGGTCAGCAGCGCGGGGCCTTCGTCGCCCGGGTCCCGGTCATCGTCGTCGCTGACTCGGGTGGGCGCCATGGCCGCGATGTGCATGGCGATGTCGCGGGCGAGGGTGGTGAAGTCCTCAGTTCGGGCGACAAAGTCGGTTTCACAATTGAGTTCGAGCAGCGCGCCGAGCGGACGACCAGGATGAACGTACGCAGTGACGAGGCCTTCCCTGGTTTCGCGTTCCGCTCGCTTGGCGGAGAACTGCGAGCCGCGTTGGCCCAAGAGTTCGCGGGCTTTGTCTATATCGCCTTCGGCGTCTTCGATGGCTCGCTTAATGTCCATGACGCCCGCGCCGGTCTCGACTCGGATCGCGCGAATGTCCGCCACGGATGCCTTGTGCGCCATGAACGTCTATTCCTTTTGGTTGGGTTGAGGGGTGTTGGGAGCGCCCCTCGATCCCGCGCCACGCTGCCCGGGCCGAGCCCGGCCTTGGGGCCGAGCCGCGCCCTGACCTGACCGCCCGGCCCGACCGTTGGGCTTTCGGCGGCCGCCGCGAGCTTGAGGAGGCGGCCGGCGACGGCCTCGCGGCGCGCCCTGCGGGTCAACGGACGGGGCAACAGCAGCCGGGGACACCCCGGCGGCCCCAACTGAACTTCGCTGTACGTTGCCGGCTTCGCTGGCCGCCGCGAGCATGGCGGCCTCGATGTCGCTGGCCGTCTCGCCCGCCGCCTCGGCCCGCGCGGCCGCGGCAAGCGCGGCCTGAGCCTCACGTGCCAGCCGTGCCTCGCGCTCCGCCTGACGGTTGCGGAATTCTTCCTGGCCGGCCAGCACAGCGTCGGCCACGACGGTCGTGACCGCCGTGATCGAGCGAATTGCGTCATCGTTACCCGGAATGACGTAATCGACCATTTCCGGGTCGCAGTTGGTATCGACAATGGCGGCAATTGGGATGTCGAGCTTGCGAGCCTCAGTTACCGCATTGGATTCCCGCTTGGGATCGATGATGAACAGGCCGGCCGGCAGCCGTGACATGTGCTTGACGCCGCCCATCTTCTTGGTGAGCCGGGCCAGTTCCACCCGCAGGCGCTGCGCGTCCTTCTTGGAGAGCGTGTCGAACTCGCCGGTGGCCTCGCGGGCCTCGAGTTCACGCAGCCGCTGCAGGCGCGCGCGCAGGGTCTCAAAATTGGTGAGCGTGCCGCCGAGCCAGCGGTGCTGGACGTAGTGGGCGCCGCAGCGTTCGGCCTGCTCGCGCACGACCTCCTGGGCCTGACGTTTCGTGCCTACAAAAATGACTTCGCCACCGCTGGCGGCGGTGGCGCGCATGAACGCCGCGGCGCGGTCAAGTGCACGGACGGTGTGCTGAAGATCGATAATGTGCACGCCGCCTCGTGCACCAAAGATGAATTGCGCCATCTTTGGGTTCCAACGCGGCGTTCGGTGGCCGAAATGCACGCCAGCGGCGAGCAAATCGCGCATGGAGGCTACCGGCATGTGGGTATTTACCCCTCTCCTGTCCTTCGAAGGTCCTCCGCCACCGTCACTCGCAGGCGGGACCGGTCATCGCGGCAGGATCCGCAGGCGTCGGGCAGCGTGTGAATTCGCCCGAACGCATCGGGCGTGACGCCAGCATATCGCACACCCGTTGTGCGGATGTGTTTAGCGCCGTCGGCGCCTGGTTCCCGTGCGCCGCCGCCGGCCGCCCTGAGCCGCGACGCGTTCGGCACGCGCGGCCAGCAGCGTCACGGCCTCGTCGAGCGAGACAGTCGCCGGATCACGGCCCCTGGGGAGGCTGGCGTTGAGTTCGCCGTCGGTGACGTAGGGGCCGTAGCGACCGTCGCGAACGGTGATCGGAGCACCGGAGGCGGGATGCGCGCCGAGTTCGGCCAGGGCCGCCGTCTGGGCACGCCGACCGCGCGGTTGGCGCGGGGCGTTGAGGATTTCGAGAGCCTCGGATAACTCGATCGAGGCGAGCTTGGCGTAGCGCTCGGCGCCCTCGCCCGGGAGGCTGCGGGACTCCTTGCCGCACTTGATGTAGGGGCCGTAGGGGCCGTCCTGCACAGTCACTCTGGATCTGCTTTCCGGGTGGGCGCCGAGCGTCTTGGGATAGGCGAGCATGTCCAGCGCCTGTTCCAGTGTCAGGGTTTCGGGTTTGTACATCGGCCACACGCTGGCCGTCTTCGGTCGCCGGCGGCCGCGCTGACTCGGGCCAAGCTGGAGATAGGGGCCAAGCCGACCGGACTTGAGGAACACGGGCAGCCCTGACTCGGGATCGGCACCCAGCGGTTCGTCGCCGCTGGCGGCCTTGGCCAGCAGGCCAGCGGCGACCTCGGAGGTCAACTGGTCGGGCGCCAAGTCTTCCGGCGCCTGGGCGCGCGCGCCGCTCTCGACGGCCTCCAGGTAGGGGCCGTAGCGCCCAATGCGAACTGCGATGGGCGAGCCGTTGGGACCGGCCAGCGGGATGGTGCAGACGGCGCGTGCGTCGATGGCGTCCTGGCTGGCCTCAATGCGCTGGCGCAGGCCGTCGCGCAACATCCCGGCTCCGCCGTTCTGGGCGTCGGCACCGAAGTAGAAGGCTGACAGCCAGGGCAACGGGTTGAGCGATCCTTCCGCGACACGGTCCAGACCGTCTTCCATGCGGGCGGTGAACTGGGAATCGACGAGCTCGGGGAAGTGGGCCTCCAGCAACTGGATCACGGCGAAGGCGTGCCAGCGCGGGACCAGCGCGCCTTCCTTGCGTTCCACGTACTTGCCCTGCACGGTCTCCAGGATGGTGGCGTAGGTGGAGGGGCGGCCGACGCCCAGGCGCTCGAGTTCGCGGATGAGGCTGGCTTCAGTCCAGCGATCGGGCGGTCGGGTCTCGCGCCGACCGGGGTCGATTCCGTGGACCTGGAGCCGATCGCCTTCGGCCACGTCGGGGAGCAGGCTGTCGCCGCTTCGTTCACCGGCGTAGATGCGAAGGAAGCCATCGAAGACGACGACTTGCCCATTGGCCTGGAAGACGGCCGTGCCATGCTCGCCCGCTTCCGCCGCAATCTGGACGCGGGTCTGTTCGAACCGGGCATCGTGCATCTGCGAAGCGAGGGTGCGCTGCCAGATCAGGCGGTAGAGGCGGCGGCCGTCGGCGTCGACATCGGATCCGAGGTCGTCGGGATGGCGAAAGCGCTCGCCGGCGGGGCGGATGGCCTCGTGGGCCTCCTGGGCGCGGGCGGAACGAGCGCGATAGCGCCTGGGGCGCTCCGGCAGGTAGTCGCGTTCCCGATCCTTGGGCACCTCGGCACGGACGGCGGTGCGAGCGGCGTCGGTTGCCTGAGCCGAGAGCGCGGGCGAATCAGTGCGCATATAGGTGATGAGACCGTTTTCGTAGAGCTGCTGGGCCACGCGCATGGTCTGGCGCGGCGAGAAGCGCAGCCGGGTCGAGGCGGCGCGTTGAAGCGTGGACGTGATGAATGGCGGCTGGGGGCGGCGGGTACGGGGGCGCTTGGTGACCTCGGTAACTTGGAATGTCACGCTGGCCAGCGCTCGGACGACGGATTGCGCGTCGGCTTCGGGCAACCGGCGTGCCTTGCTGTCGGCGCGCAATTCACCGGTGTCAGGATCGAAGTCCGCAGCGGTCGCCAGGGCATTGCCGTCCAGGCTGATGAGGCGGGCGTCGAAGGCGGTTTCAGAGTCGTCGACAGGGCTGAGCGTGGCGACCGGGATGCAGTAGGCGGCGGAGACGAAGGCCATGCGCTCGCGCTCACGCTGCACGATGAGCCAGAGTGCGGGGGTCTGCACGCGGCCGGCGGAGAGGCCACTGCCAACTTTCTTCCAGAGGACAGGGGAGACGAGGTATCCAATCAATCGGTCGAGGACGCGACGCGATTCCTGCGCCTGGACGAGGCGCTGGTCGATTTCGCGAGTGTGCGACAGCGCTTCGGTGATGGCGGAGCGGGTGATTTCGTGGAAGACGAGACGCCGGACGGGTGTCTTGGGCTTCAGCACTTCGATCAAGTGCCAGGCGATGGCCTCGCCCTCGCGGTCTTCGTCGGTGGCCAACAGGAGCTGGCCGGCGCCCTTGAGTTCGCGTCGCAATTCAGTCACGACGCGCTTCTTGTCAGTTGGGATTATGTAAACAGGGCGGAATCCTTCGTCCACATCCACAGCTAGGGTCGCCCAGTCCTTGCCCTTGAGGTTCTTGGGAACTTCGGCGGCGCTGGCCGGCAGGTCGCGGATATGCCCAATGGAGGACGCGACGGAATAGCCGTCACCCAGAAAGCGCTTGATGGTGCGCGCCTTGGCGGGTGATTCGACGATTACGAGCGTGCTCGCGTCGGCTGATTGCTGCGTGGCGCGGCGTCGGGGGGGCATGGGTCAGTGCGGCGGGCGGCTGTGGCCTGTCAAGTCAGATTGATGGCGGCGCTCAGCATACGGCGTCGTGTCAAGACCCTGAGCGGCGTGGCGGCCGACCGATTGGGCCACGACGGTCTGGACAGTGGTCCGGCGGTGCATCAATGCCTGGGCGTTTAGACTAGCAGCGGCGAGAGGAATCGCTGGGCCAGCACGAGACCGTTGAGGGCGTGTTCGGCGTCGGTTTGCGAAGTCCAGAACACATCCTCGTGCTCGACGACGAGGGCGCCGTTGAAGCCGACTTCGAGCAGCGCGGTGATGTAGCCGGGCCAGTCGACGACGCCGAAGCCGGGAATGCGGAAGCGGTAGGTGCCCTGGCCGACGCGGCCGCGTTCGGTACCAATGACTCCGTACTGGTATTGGGCCTCAGGCAGGAATTCCGTGTCCTTGGCGTGAGCGTGGTAGATGCGTGAACCGAAGTCACGCACGGCACGCAGGTAGTCGATCCCCAGCCATACCAGGTGCGACGGATCCGGACACAGGCCGAGGGCGGGGTGGGGGACGGCGTCGAAGATGGCGGCCCAGTGGGCCGGGGCATACGCCAGGTTGCGGCCGCCGTTGGCCCAGTTCTCCATCACGAGGCGAACGCCGACGCGATCCGCGTGTTCTAAGACCGGGGCCACACCCTCAGCGAAGAGGCGAGTGTTTTCGTCGAAGCCCAGGTCGGGCGCCATTTCGTGGCCGAGCCAGACGTTGGGAATGTGCTCGGCGGCGGCGTAGTCGAGGGCACGGCGAGCCTGGACTACTTCCTCGGCGCGCAGTTCGGGGTCGGTCGCAATTGGCTGGCAGGCCATGCCGACGGTCGAGGTGGGCTCAATGCCGTGGCGGTCACAGATGGCTCGCACATTGGGTTCGAAGAGGGGGACGTCAATGGCCTGGTAGCCGTTGGCCGCGCCCCAGCGGACGAATTTCTCAAATTCGATCGGCGGGAAGTGGCCGTTGTGGAAGTAGCCGAGTTTCACTGCACCCTCGCGCTTGCCAGGTGGCCGACGATTGTCGGCAGCGTGGGGGTGGATGTCCATGCGGGAATTCCACGGATGGAGCACGATGCACCAACTAGCCTGCTAGAGCGCAATCTGTGCGCCGACGCGGTCACCAGCCACGCGGAAAGGGAGAGCATGCGACGGGCGCCAGCCTGGCTGAAGGTCGTTGCGGCCGCCCATTCAGCACAAGCGCGGACCCGTGCCGAGCAGGGAGTGGCAGTGCACCGGATAACCGGGGGCGCCAACAATGCGCTGTTTCGTGTGGAGGTTGACGACGAGCACTTCGCTTGCAAGTTGTGCGTGGACGACGAGCGGCAGCGGGCCAAGCGCGATTTCGGCGCGCTGCGGATCCTGGAAGCGGCTGGGTTAGACATTGCGCCTCGGCCGCTCTGGCTAGATGAGAGTTGCACGGTCGTTTCGTACCCAACCGTTGCGTACCGGTGGACGTCCGGTTCGCCACTGGGTCCGGAGTTGACATCTCAGCAGCTCACCGCGCTGATTGAGAGCCTTCAGCGAATTCACGGCATTCGGCCGGGAGACTTGGCTGGCTACGAACTAGCGGACGCTTGGTTCCATTGGTTTGGCTTTGAGCCTTATCTGGACGAACTCCACGGCCTTCTTGCCGAGCATGGCCCCTGGTTGATTGATGCCGAACGGCGAGGGCGTGAACTCTATGCGCGGCTTGGGCGGTTAGTAGAAGCCTGCGCGCAGGTTGTGGCAAGCAGCGACGCGGACCCCCGTCGGGAGCAAGTGCCGCGGCGTCTGTGCCGGGTCGACCCTGGCTTGGCGAACGCCCTGTGGTGCGACGATGGGCGGCTCCGCTGGGTCGACTGGGAATACAGCGGATGGGGCGACCCGGCGCTGGAGCTGGCGGATCTGCGCTGGCACGTGTCGCTTGAGGCCCTCAGCTCAGCCGAGCACGCCTGGCTGCGCGAAAGCTACCGCCAGCCTCCAGGAGATCCCGGATTCGAGGGGCGACTGGCAGTGTGGGACCGGCTGATCTCGACACGGTGGGCTTTCCTGATCCTCCGATGGCTGTGGAGCGCTCATGAAGGTCCGGATCGGGAACGCCTGACGCAGCCAACAGGCGATGTCGTGGCATTGCGCGCGCGGCTGCTTCGTTTCATCGAGCGCGCGGAGCAAGCCATCCTGGAGGCGCATTAGGAGTCGTCGTGGCCGAACGAGCTACTGAGGTCTCCTCGGCGACATAGCCGTGGGATCAGCGCCGTCAAGCGGCGCGCGATCAGGCCGCCGGAGCAACCGTCTCGCTTACACACTCCATTGTATCCCCGGCTTGGAAATATCTCGGCGGGAATCGGCACAGATAGTAGCGGCGGATCTAGCGAGCCTCTAAGACGCAGACGTTGAGGATCGCGGTATCGAGTCCACCACCAGCACCAAACCTCTCATCACATCGGAATCGGCGGACCTTGTTCGGGATGAGCTTCGTCTCCGGTGGCGGGCCGCTGCACTAACGGCTGGACTGATGCTGGCAGGCGCGGCGGTCAGCATTGTCCCCGCGCTGCTTGCCGGCGCGCTCATCGATCACGCGCTGCCCACTCAGGATCTCGGTCTTGTAGCAGTGCTGGCAGGCGGCATGGCCGGCGCGGCGCTCCTCCAACTCACCCTGGCTTCAGGTGAGGTCTACACGCGCACCATGATCGGGGAGGGGGTCTCGCGTCGCCTGCGCGAGTGCGCCTTCGACTGTGTCACTTCCGCGCAATTCGCCGAACTCGAGCGGATCCCGACGGAGCAGTTGGTGTTCCGAGTCACCCGATCGTGCGGGCGAATCGGCGAGTGGTATGTCGCCGGATCCCTGCTTCCCGCCGCATCTCATGCGCTGGTGCTGACCGCCGCAGGGATCGCGATGCTCCTGGTGGCGTGGCCGCTGGGACTACTGGCGCTCGTCGCGATCCCGGCGACAGCTCTGGGAGGCGCCAGCCTGGGACCGCTGTCGACGCGGCTCGATCGTGCCTGGGGGCGTCACCTCGAACGCGGCCAAGAGTTCCTGCAGGAGGTGTTCGCCGGCATGCGGGTGGTCCGCGTGTTTGATGCGGCAGCCCGCGAACGACAGCTCTGGCGGCGGTGGCTCTACGACCACTGGCAATCCAAGGCCAAGACGGTCGTGCTGCACGATCTGGTGATCGCGCACACGGGCCCCACCGCCCAAGCAATGGTTACGGCGGCAGTCTTTGGATTCGGCGCGGCCCTCGTCGCCGATAACCACTTAACCGTCGGCGGCCTCATTGCCACGGTGGCACTGGTGCCCCGCGCCTACGCATCGGTTCAGCGCCTGCTGACGCTGCAGGGGAATCGGGCGCGTGTCAGGGCCGAACACGAACGCATGGACGCCCTATTCGGTCTCAAACGGGAGCGGGTGGGCGGACTTACGCCCACGATTCCGGTGCATGACGCTGGCGCCGGCGTGGCGTTTGACGACGCCACCTTCCGCCACGAGCGCGAGGGCGCTGGCATCTTCAACGTCTCGTTCACGGTCCAGCCGGGCGAGTTCGTGGGCATCGTTGGAGAGACCGGCAGCGGCAAATCCACGCTGCTGGACCTTCTGGTCGGGCTTTATGTGCCGCTCGCAGGCGCCGTGCGTATCGACGGAATCGATACCGAGCAGATCGATCTGGGGTGGCTCCGCCAGCGAATCGGCTACGTGCCGCAAGAGCCTCGACTGTGGGACGCGACGATCGCGGAGAACATCCAATATCCCAACCAAAGCGTCGACCCTGCCGCACTGGATCAAGCCGTGCGAGACGCGCAGCTCGACGACTTCGTTGCTCGGCTCCCTCAGGGTTTAACAACACGGGTCGGCGAGCTCGGGGGCCGAATCTCGGCCGGAGAGCGGCAGCGGATCGCAGTTGCCCGCGCGCTGCTGCGTCGTCCGCGCCTTCTCATTCTGGACGAGGCAACGGCGTCGCTGGACACCGTGACGGCGCGAGCGCTTCGAGACGCGCTGGCAGCCTCCCGACTCGGACGGACCCTGATTGTGGTCGCCCATCGAATCGAAACGGTGATCGGCGCTGATCGGCTCGTGGTGATAGGCCATGGCCGAGTGCAGGAGGAGGGGGCTCCGGCCGAACTCTTGAAAGCGGGAGGCCGGCTGGCAACTCTACGCGACTCCCAGGTGAGCGAAGCAGGATCGAACGGAAAGCCTGCCAGCTAAGGCGTAGCTCCGGACGTTCTAGCGCAGGCCGCCAACGCCAGCCGCCGCTTGCGCGGGCGGGGCGTCGGCGTGGTCGTGCCAGCGGAGGAGGGCATCGAGGAGGGACAGGAGCTTGTTCTGCCACTCGCGGTCGCGCTGGAAGTTGGGCCAGAGGAGGCCCTGGTGACTGCGGCGCGGACCGCGTCCGATCTCGTTCAGGAGCACGCCACGGCTGACGTGGAGCCCGGTTGGGATTCGAATGATGAGTTCGCGTCCATAGACGGTGATGCTGGGAATCTCCAGCGCAATGGCGCGGGCCTTGACGCGGAGCAGGTAGGCCAGGTTGGCCACTGGTTCGGGCAGGTCACCGAAGCGGTCGCGGATGTCGGCGATGGCTTCCTCGACGTCGCCGATGGTGCGCAGGCGGGCGAGGCGTTGGTATTCGCGGATCTTGGCGGCGTAGGTGCCCATGTAGTCGTCGGGTAGGTAGGCCGCCAGCGGCAGGTCGACCACCGCACGGAGTTCCCGATCCGGCTCGTCGGGCTCCTTGCCGCGCAGCCGGTCCACGGCGGCCGCCAGCATGCGCGTGTAGAGGTCGAAGCCGACGGTGGTTACGTAGCCGTGTTGCTCGGCGCCCAGCAGGCTGCCGGCGCCGCGGATTTCGAGGTCGCGCAGCGCGATACGGAAGCCGGCGCCGAGTTCGGAGGCCTCGAGAATGGTCTGCAGACGCTTCTGCGCTTCCTCGGTCAAGGTGTGATTCTTCTGGTAGAGGAAGTAGGCGTAGGCCTGGGTCGCGCTGCGACCGACGCGCCCGCGCAACTGGTAGAGCTGGGCCAGGCCGAAGCGCCAAGCGTCGTTGACGATGATGGTGTTGACGTTGGGGATGTCCAGGCCGTTCTCGATGATCGCAGTGGAGAGCAGCACCTGGGCATCGCCGCGGGCGAAGCGGTACATGACCTCTTCGAGATCGCGCGGCGGCATCTGGCCATGGCCGACGACGATGTCGACATCGGGCAGCAGATTCCTCAGCCGCTCTTCCCACGTCCGAATTGTCTGAATGCGGTTGTGGAGGAAGTAGACCTGGCCGCCGCGAGCCAGTTCGCTCCGGATGGCATCCACAGCGATGGCATCGCTGTAGCCGGCCACATAGGTCTTCACGGCCAGGCGGCGCTCGGGCGGCGACTCGATCACGCTGATCTCGCGTAGACCGCTGAGCGCCATGTGCATGGTGCGAGGAATGGGCGTGGCCGTGAGCGTGAGCACGTCGACGTCACGGCGGAGGTCCTTCAGACGCTCCTTCTGCCTGACGCCAAAGCGTTGTTCCTCGTCCACCACGACAAGACCCAGATCGGCGAACTTGACGTCCTTCTGGAGCAGGCGATGGGTCCCGACCACGACGTTCACGTCGCCCGAGGCGAGACCGGCGATGACCTCGGCCTGCTCGGCACGGGCGCGGAAGCGGCTGAGCAACTCGACGTTCAGCGGATAGTCGCGCATGCGAAAGGCGAAGGTGTCGAAGTGCTGCTGCGCCAGCACGGTGGTGGGCACGAGCACCGCGACCTGCTTGTTGTTCATGGCCGCCTTGAAGACGGCACGTAGGGCGACTTCGGTCTTGCCGTAGCCGACGTCACCGGCGATCAGACGGTCCATGGGGCGCGCGCGTTCCATGTCGGCCTTGGCATCGTTGATGGCCTCGAGTTGGTCGGGCGTCTCAATGAACGGGAACCTCTCGTCGAATTCGTGCTGCCAGGGCGAGTCGGCGGGGAAGGCGTAGCCCCTGGCCAGTTCGCGGGCGGCGTAGATGTCCAGCAGTTCGGCGGCGATTTCCTCCGCGGATTGCTGCGCCTTCTTCTTGGCGCGCGTCCAGTCGGCGGTGCCCAGGCGGCTGAGCCTGGGTGCGCGCTCGCTCATGCCGACGTATTTCTGCACGCGGCCGATCTGATCGACGGGTACGTATAGGCGGTCCTCTCCCGCGTAGCTGATGGCCAGGTACTCGCGTTCGCCGGAGCCCTCGCTCATCTGAACGATGCCCTCGAACTGCCCGACGCCGTGTTCCACGTGGACGATGTAGTCGTCCTTCTCGAGATCGGCCAGGAATGACCGGTCCACCCCCCGCGCACCGCGCCGGATGCGGCGGATGCGCTTGCGTCCGAAGAGTTCGGCATCGCTGACGAGCACCAGATCCGACGGCGGGTGCCGCCAGCCCTCGGCCAGGGTGCCGGCGATGATCGTGACCGAACCCGCTCGCGGAGGATCGTTCAGGCGCTCCTGTACCTCCGCGGCTACTCCCTGCTCCGCAAGGAGATGGCGCAGGCGTCGGCCCTGATAGCTGACGATGAGCATGCGGGCGCGCGCGTCGCGCAAAGCCAACAGGTCCTCGGCCATGTGTTGCAGACGGCCGGCGTAGGGAGGCTGGGCCTGGAAGCCCTCGACGATGGCGCGGCTCGATCCGTCCTCGCCAGGCAAACCTGGCACAAAGGTGAGGCGCACCTGCGCCTGATCCAGGCTACGCAGGATCGCAGCCCCGGGAAACAGGGGCGAGTCGAAACGGGCGGGAAGCTCGCCGTTGGCGGTGAGGCGCTCGCGATTGGCGGCGGCCGCCGTCTCCGCGTCACGAACGGCCGCCGCAATCTGGCCAGGCTCGTCGACGACTGCCAACGCGCCTGGCGCGTAGTCGAAGAGCGAAGCCGCGTCCGGCAGCAGGCTCATGGTGTAGAAGGCAGCGTCGTCGAAGTATTCGTTGCCTTCCAGCTGTTCAAGGTGGCGACGCCAGACCACGCGGTCCTCCGGGCGCAGCGAGTCGAGATCCAGTTCGCGGAGCCGCCCGGCCACGGTTTCGCCGAGCCAGATCGGCACTTCGGTTGCCGGCGTGAGCAACACGTCGTTGGCCGGTCCCAGGGAGCGCTGGGTATCAGGATCGAAATGGCGAACCGACTCAATGTCGTCGCCGAAGAAGTCGACCCGGACGGGCAGACGGGCGTCCGGCGGATAGATGTCGACGATGCCGCCGCGGTGGGCGAATTCGCCGGGCCGTTCGACGAGCGGCGTGTTCTCGTACCCAAGCGCGGACAGCCGGCGGACCACGTCGGGCAGGTCGGCGGCGATGCCGGGCGAGAGCGAGAGGAAGTGCGTTCGGAACTCGTCCGGCGGAACCAGGCGGCGAAGCAACGCCCGCACCGACGTCACGACGATTGGGGCCGACGAATCGCCGGATTGGCGAACGCGGGAGAGATGACCGAGCACGGCTACTCGTTGCGCGAGCACGTCCCCGCCGATGGCCAGCATGGAGTAGGCCGGCTGATCCGGATCGGGGAAGTGCAATACGGGACGAGAGTCACACCACATGCGGATGTCGTGCGCCAGTTCCGCCGCGCGACCGTCTTCGGCCGTCACGACCAGCAGGGGCTGATTGGCACGGCGACCGAGCAGGCCGAGGACGGCCGACTTGGCGCCGTCGCGGACCTCGACCGTGAGCGGATGCGGGCCTTGCAGCGAACGTGACGCGGCGGCAGCCAGCGTCGGCTCCTCGGCCAGAAGGTCAAGCAGGCCGGTGAGCGCCATCGGTTTGATTGAATTGCTGCATGGTCGAGTCCACGTCCGCAGTCAGGAGCGCGCGGACCGCGTCGGCGGCGCGTTCCAGGGCGGCGTTGGCGTCCGGTCGTTCGGCGGGAGTGAATCGCCCGAGCACATGGTCCGCCGGATCGACTCCCGCCGGCGGTCGCCCCAGGCCAATCTTCACACGCGCCACCTGGTCGGTTTTTAGAGTGCGAATGATCGAGCGCATGCCGTTGTGACCGCCGCTGCCGCCTTCAGGGCGGACACGAATGCGGGCAAACGCCAGATCAAGATCATCATGCACCACGATGAGACACGAAGGTTCCAAGCCGAATGTCTGTAGCGCGGCCCTTACGGCGGGGCCAGACTCGTTCACGAAGGTTTGCGGTTTCAGTAGGGCGATGCCCAGACCGTCAATCTGTCCTGTCCAGACTTCAGCACGGTATCGCGCGGCGCGCCAGCGGCCTGTACCGAGCGCGGCCAGACGGTCGCAGACCAGGAAACCCAGGTTGTGCCGCGTGCCTGCGTAGGCAGGTCCGGGGTTGCCCAGACCGACGATCAGCCGGCAGGGACTGAACGACGGGCTCGATTGGCGGCGCCAGCGCCGCATCCAGCGCTTCATGCCCCGGCGCTTTCGGCGGGGCCGGCTGGTTGCCCGGCGCTGAGCGCGACGACGACTTGATCCCACTCCGCGAGCGCGAGCGTTTGCGGCCGACGGCCAGGATCGATCCCCGCCGACTCGAGGGCCGCGCCGACGTCAGGCTCTCGGCGCCCCAGTCCGGCGGCCAGAGAGTTCCGAAGCTTTTTGCGCGTTTGCGCAAACCCGTGCCGCGCCATCGAGATCCGTGATTCCACCGTGGTGACGTCGAGACCGGGACTTCGGAGCGGATCAATGCGCACCAGGCTGGAAACGACCTTGGGCCGCGGACGAAACGCCTCGGATGGCACATCGAAAAGACGGCGGGCGCCTGCATAGGACTGCACGATGACGCTCAGCAGCGCCATGTCGCCAGGCTTGGCCGTGAGGCGGCGCGCCACTTCGCGCTGCAGGAGAACCGTGAGGCTGCGCGGCGGCTCGGCGTCGCTGACGAAACTTACCACCAGCCGCGTGCCCACGCTGTAGGGCAGATTCGCCACGACGTGAAACGGTCCGCCGGCCAGTTCGCGGAGGTTGAGCCGTCGCGCGTCACCGGCCACGACTTTGACGCGGTCACGGTTGCGGAAACGCTCGCGCAGCCGCGTGACCAGGACCTCTTCAATCTCGACGGCTATCACGCGCAGCCCATGCGTGAGCAGCGCGTCCGTCAGATTGCCGGTGCCGGCCCCGATTTCGACGACGGTGGCGCCGGGCGGCAGAGCGGAGGCGGATGCAATGCGCCGTTGCACGGCCCGATCCACGAGAAAGTTCTGGCCGCGCCGGCTGGATGGGCGGAAGGTCGCCCGCGGGGCGGTGCTCACGCCCCAGTATCACACCGGTCAGCGCTGAGCGGGCCCGATCTCCGCCGGATGCGCCATGAGTTTCGCGCGAAGCCTCACCACGAACGGGTTTTGCCCAGCGACGCCAGGTACCCGCCGTCCGCATAGAGCGTGGTGCCGGTCACGTAAGCCGAGCGCGGCGACAAGAGGAAGGCGACGCAACTGGCAATCTCGTCCGCCGACGCATAGCGCCCCAAGGGCACCGTGGCCCTGCGCTGCTCGAACAGTTCCGGCCTGGAGCGGACATCCGAGGTCATCCGGGTGGCGGTCAGGCCGGGACCTACGCAATTGACGCGGACCTGGTGCGGAGCGAGTTCCTGGGCGATCGCACGTGTCACGGTGCGCAGCGCGCCCTTGGCCGAGCAATAGTGGGCCTGGCCGGGTTCGGCCGACTCGGAGCGAATGGAACTGACCTGGACGATCGAGCCAGGGTCGCCGCGGCGAATCATGTCCTCGGCGACGGCCTTGGTCAGGAAGACCGGCCCGCGTACGAGCACGTCGAGCATCGCGTTCCAGATGTCGGTATCGATCTCTTCCAGCGACTGGCGCCGGGTGTAGCCGGCAACGTTGGCCAGGGCGTCGACCCGTCCGTGCGCGGCAATTGTGTCGGCCACGAGGGCCTGGCCGGCCGGGACGTCCGCCACGTCAAGCGTTCGAGTCTCGACGGAATCCTGGAGGCCGATCTGTTGGACCCAATTGGACAGGGCCCTGCCGTCGGAATCCGTCGCCACTACCTGGTAGCCATCGGCCGCCAGGCGTTCCACGCAGGCGCGACCAATGCCGTGAGCGGAACCCGTAACGATGGCGACGGAACGCATCAGTGGGTCATCTCCCCGCCGTCCACGTAGAGCGTGGCGCCGGTGACGTAGGCGGCGTCGTCGGAGGCCAGGAACGCCGCGACCTCCGAAATGTCCTCGGGCTGGCCGAGGCGACCCATGGGAACGCGAGCCAACTGATCGTCCAGCGCCTCCGGGCTGGCCAAGAGCGATTCCGTGAGCGGGGTTTCGGCCACGCCAGGTCCGATGGCGCAGACGCGCACGCCATAGGGGCCAAGTTCTACGGCGGCGGCCTTGGTGAGCATGCGAACGCCGCCCTTGGAGGCGCAGTAGGAGGTGTGGATGAAGCCGCCGACATTGGCGCGAATGGACGACATGTTGATGATGACGCCGCCGCCCTGGGCCTTCATTTGCAAGCCCGCCGCACGGACGCCGTGGAAGACGCCGGTGAGGTTTGCCGCCATGACTTTGTCGAAGGCGTCGACCGTGAGGTCCAGAAATGCCTCACGCCTGGTGATGCCGGCGTTGTTGACCATGATGTCCAGCCGGCCCCATCGGTCCGTCACGGCTTGCACGGCGGCTTGCATCGCAACGTAGTCAGTGACGTCCGTTGGAATCACCAGCGCCTCGCCGTCGTCGGATTCAATCAGGTCGCGTGTCTCAGCGGCCGCGGCCGTATTGAACTCGGCCAGCCCGACGCGTGCTCCGTCTCGGGCAAGTCGTTGGCTGATGGCCCGTCCGAAGCCGGAGCCGGCGCCGGTTACCAGCGCGGTTCGCCCGGCAAGCGGAAGCGGGGGCCTTGCTTCATCCGTCATGGGGTAGCGAGACTATCAAAGGCTAGGTCCGGGCCGGCCGGCCGGCGCCGGCATCTGGCCAGCGCCGAGGGGATGGGTGTCGGCGGGAGTTCAAGATTCAGGACTCGCTACGAGCTACCACGCGTTCTAGGAAAGCGCGCGCGGCGCGGCCGCCTTGGCCACGATCACTAATCACGTCTTTTGCCACTCCGGGCAGTTCCGCCATCGTCGTATCGCCGGGTCCGACGACGAATAGCGGGTCGAAGCCAAAGCCGCAGTCACCCCGCAGCGAATGGCCGATAAAGCCCTCCACCGTCGCCTCTGTCTCGTAAGCGATAACTCCCTTGGGACTAGCTATTGCAACAGCGCAGCGGTAGCGGGCGGATCGATCGCCGTCAGGAATGCCACGAACCAGTTCGATCACGCGGCTATTCCGATCAATGTCCGTGGCATTGAGTCCGGCAAATCGGCTAGACCGCACGCCCGGTACGCCGCCTAGCGCGTCGATCTCCAGGCCGGAGTCGTCGGCCAGAGCCCATTGTCGGTACGACCTTGCGTAGGCGATGGCTTTCAGGCGTGCGTTCTCGGCAAAAGTGACACCAGTCTCGACCACATCCAGACCGCAGCCCAAATCCGTCGGCGAGAGCAGCCGCACTCGGGAACCGGCGAATATGCGCCGAAACTCAGCGAGCTTGTCCGCGTTGCCGCTGGCCAGTACTACACGGACGCAGTCTGGAGGGATTTCGTCGTCGGTTCGCTCGCTAGTCGCTTGAGTTGCCCTGTTGTCGTGTGATGTTGGTTCGAATTGACATCATGTTGAAAGTCACGCCGCCGCCTTACGCCAGTACCCGTAAGGCAAGGGTAAGGGCCAAGCATCCGCGGCGCCCGCCTGATGGCGCCGGGAAAGTGCCTGTCGGCGGCAATTCAGGATTCAGGCTACGCCGCGGAGCAGTACGCGTTCCAGAAAGGCACGGCCGGATCGGCCGCCTTGACCACGGGGGCTGATGACGTCCTTGGCCACTCCGGGCAATTCGGCCATTGTCGTGTCTCCCGGGCCGACGATGAACAGCGGGTCGTAGCCGAAGCCGCCGTCACCACGCGGCGCGTCGCCGATGACGCCTTCGACCGTGGCTTCCGACTCGTAGGTGACGACGCCGTCGGGATTGGCTATGGCGACCGCACAGCGATAACGGGCCGTTCGCCGGTCTTCGCAGACACCGAGGAGCAGTTCCAGCACACGAGTATTCCGGTCGTCTTCGGTGGCGTTCGGTCCGGCGAAGCGGCTAGACCGCACGCCGGGAGCTCCGTTCAGGGCGTCGATTTCCAGGCCGGAGTCGTCGGCCAGCGCCCAGCGCCGACAAGCCCGTGCGTAGGCGACGGCCTTCAGGCGAGCGTTTGCGGCAAAGGTTGCGCCTGTTTCGTCCACCTCGCATTGACAGCCGAGATCAAACGGCGAAACCAACGCAATCGGCGAACCGTCGAAAACGCGCTGAAACTCGGCCAGCTTGTGGACGCTGCCGCTGGCCAGCACGACGCTGGCGTGCGGCATCCGGATTTCGCCGTCATCCCGTCTGCTAATTGCTAGAGTTGCTTCGTAGTTGTTGCGCGACGTCGCCCACCAGTATCGCCGCCAGTGAGTCGGCGGCCTATTGGCATCCAAGGTTGGCGTTCTGGCGTCCGGTCTGAAGGAAGAGCGTTGATGTCCAGCTTCGACACCGAGCAGGCGTTCAAGGACCTCGGCAACGCCATCATCCGGGGTGACGCCCCAACCGTTGATTCCACGGTCCGCGTGGCGCTGGACGAGGGCGTGGAAGCCTCGTCCATCATCAACGACGGAATGATTCCGGGCATGGACGTCGTTGGCGAACTCTTCCGAACCAACCAGTATTACGTGCCGGAGGTGCTGATCTCCGCACGGGCCATGAAGGCCGGCATGGCGATTCTGCGGCCGATCCTGGCGGAATCAGGTATCGAGCCCGTGGGCGAAGTCGTCATTGGCACCGTGCGCGGTGACCTGCACGACATCGGCAAGAACCTGGTCGCCATGATGTTGGAGGGGGCTGGATTCGGGGTGCATGACACGGGCATCGACACGCACCCGGACGAGTACATCCAGAACGCGGTGGAGCACAACGCCAACATTATTGGAATGTCCGCGCTGCTGACGACCACCATGACGAACATGCGCAACACCATCGAGGCGGTGGAAGCGGCCGGACTGGCCGACCAGGTGCACTGCATCATCGGCGGGGCGCCGGTCACCCAGCGCTACGCAGACGAAATCGGCGCCGACGGCTACGCGGCAGACGCGGCCTCGGCCGTGATCCTGGCCAAGCGGCTGCTGGGCGTGCTGGGAGACGCGGACGAAGCCGAGGACGCGGGCCGGTCCATGTACCTGCGGGCGCGCGACGCGCTGCAGGTGGCGGTGCGCGAGGAGCCTGGGACCGAGTCGCACGCCGACGGGCTGATGGAGGCGGAAGGCCTGGTCGAGCAGGCGCGGGCGGCCGGCTACAACCCCACGCACATCGAGCGCATCATGGCCGAGATCGAGCGCGAGAAGGTGCGAACGGTCTAGACGGCTTCTGTGCCTTCATTGACGCCGAGTCCCAGGCGGGTGGCATTGCCACCGAGCAGCGCGGCCAGTTCGGCCGCCGGCAATCCAGCTTCGCGCGCCAAGCGCACGGCTCGCGTTTGACGGATCAGCGGGTAGTCGCTACCGAAGAGCACGCGTCCCGAAGCCAACTGACTCATGACGCGGTAGATGTCTGGCCGATAGAGCAGGTGACTGGCTGAGGAGTCGTAGAAGACGTTTTGGGCCTGCTGCTGAATCTCGGGCATGAGTTCGTAGAAGGCGAGACCGCCGCCCCAATGCGCCAGGATGATCGGTACGTCGCCTTCCGCAGCCTCGATCAGGGACCAGATTGCCGCCGGCGTGGTGCTGTCTTTGCCGGGGTAGTGGTGCCCGACCGGCTCGCTGGTGTGTACGGTCAGGATGAGTCCCAAGGTGCGAACTGTGTCCATGAACGATCGGACGGCGGACCGGTCGTTGAGATTCCAGCTTTGGCCCTGGGGAAACAGCTCGCCGACGCCAACTGCACCGAGCGCCCGACAGCGCTCCATCTCCGCGATGGCGAAGTCAAGGTCATCGGGCGGGACGACGCAGAACGGGAGGAGTTGGCCGCTGCCTTCGTTGCTCGCGGCAGCGGCTTCGAGCACGTAGTCGTTGTTGACGCGGCAGAGACCAGGATCGCGCCAGGCGAAGCCGAACGCGACGCTGGCGGTAAGGGTGGTTCGGCGCATGCTCCGGCGCAGATCGTCGGCCGTGGCGAGCACACGATGCTCGTTGCGGTAAAGCCGACCGAACCAGAGGTCCGCCCGGCTGTAGTGGCGACGGCCATTGACCACGTCCGGAGGGACGATGTGCGTGTGGACGTCAATTCGCACGGACTCAGTCAGGCGGCTGGCTTCGGCCTGGGAAATGGGTGACGTTCCTGGGATAGCGCCAGGCAGCATTGTGCCGTCCGGCACGGCTCGGTTCGTCAGTCGGTGTCCATCGCCCCTGGCGTGAGGAAGGTCCAGCGGTTGCTGGCGCCGGCGGTGCGCAAGGCCTCCGCCCAGTCGTTGGGTGGGTCCGGGCTGTGCCAGGCGAAACCGGCCGCCTTGAGGGCCGCGCGAACCGGCGGACGCAATGCCATGCCTCGGCCCGTGCTGATGACAACGACTGTCTCGTTGCGGCGCTTAGGTTCAGCAGTCAGGGCCGCGAGGGCAGACTCGACGCTTGCGTCACCGAGCACAACGATTGGCCGGTAGCCCTGCGCCGCCAGGCTATCGGCAAAAGCCACGGCATGCGCCCCGCCCAGGCCAAGATCGAAATAGCGCTCCGGCGCCTGTTCAGCCAGGGCGGCGGTATCGAGCGCGCCGTTGGTGTCCGTCGCAATGAGCAGTCGCTGCTCGTCCCCGGCCAACGATGCCGCCAGTGCCCGCTCCAGGTCGACGTCGCGCGTGGCGGCGTTGGACGATAGGGAGCGAACGGGGCCTCGCCCGTCGAGCGTCACATGCAGCACGACCGGGCGTCCAACCCGAAGGGCCAGGCGCAACAGGTCGCCCAGGGCCTCCAAATTGTGAACGTCGACCGGGCCCAGATACATAAAGCCCAGCAACTCTTCCCACATTTCAGTGGGAACCAGCAGCTCACGCACGGAGTTCTTGAGCCGCCGGGCCACTTCCACGGCCTGTTCACCGGCAGGCATTCGCCCTAGCGTTGTTTCGATGAGGTTCTTTGCGTCGGTGTAGCGGGCGTGGCCGCGAACGCGGGTGAGATAACGAGCCATCGCGCCGGCGTTGCGTCCACGCGGCGTCTGCGCGTCAACCAAGACCAGGACGAAGGGCACCTGTAGATGGCCGACGTGGTTCACGGCCTCGAACGCCAGACCGGTTCCCAGGCCGGCCTCGTCCAGCACGGCGACCACAGGCAGACGTTGCCGTTGGAGCGTGCGGGCGACGGCAACTCCAGCCGCCTCGGAGGCCGCGCGTCCAGGCGTGGTTAGGACCGTCTCCTCGGCCAAGCCCGTCAGTAGCAGGTCATGAGCGAGCGCGTGGTCGGCCCGATCCCAGAACACGTCAGTTGCGGGATCAGCCACGGTTTCCGTAACCATCACGGCCAGTTCAGCGGCACCGCTCAGTGCCTGAGAGTGTGACGGCAGGTGTCGGACAAGCTGTTTGCGCAGCGCCTCAATTGTGGCGGCGCGTGCGTTCGCTTCGGCGGGAACGGCCGGCTGAGCCGCCATGCGCTCGGGAATCGCGGCTGTCATTGGGACTTCGGTTTGTCGGCCGAGAGTTGCCAGATGGCCAGCGACCGGGGTCACCAGTGGGTGTATGACCTCACTATACTGATCTCATATGCGGGCATTCGTGGCTGTCACGATCCCCAAGCCGTTTCGGGACGCGCTGGCTGCCGAAGCGGCGTCATTGGCTCGCGTATCGCGTCACATTCGAACCGTGTCGCCGGAAAACCTGCACCTCACGCTCGCATTCCTTGGCAACATACCGGCGCAGAGCACCGATAGCGTTCGGTCGGGGATGCAGGCGGCAGTGCGGGGTCGGCATCCGTTCAGCATTGGGTTCAGCGGCGGGGGCACATTTCCGGAGAATCGCGAGCCTCGGGTTGCCTGGGCCGGGATCAGCGGTGAGACCGAGGCTCTGCGCGACTTGCAGGCGGCGGTGCTGGAGGCGGTTCGCGGCCTGGGTCTGCGGGTGGACCGGCGGCCGTTCAGTCCGCACGTCACCCTCGCGCGCATCGGACGCATGGCCGCGCCAACTGCGCGCCGCTCAATTAGCCGCGGGTTCGAGGCGATGGAACTTGACCGGCTAGGACTATTCACCGTGTCGCATATCAGCCTGATGGAGAGCGATCTGACTCCAACTGGGGCCATTCATCACGAGGCGTTCTCCGTGGAATTCACCCCGGACGAGGTCAGCGTGGAGGCTCCGCCGAAGCGGCGGTTCGGATTTTTCTAAGCCGGTTGGTCGGGGCCGCCTGACGCGCCCCAGCCGCCGCCGCCGGGCGTTTCGATCCGGATCACGTCTCCCGCGGCCAGTTCCAGCGCGGCCTTGCCCGGCAGTTCGCGCTCATTCCCATCGACCGTTCCGCGGTTGATGCCGGAGGCTCCCGAAGCGCCACCGGCTGCACCCCACGGCCGGCGCAAGCGTCGCTCGGTCACGATGGTGACGACGGAGGGCACGAGGGTTTCGATTTCACGTATCACGCCATCGCCGCCGCGATGGCGGCCGTTGCCGCCTGATCCTCGGCGGATTTCGTAGCGGCGGGCGGCCAGAGGATAGGCCAGTTCCATGGCTTCGACGGGAGTGTTCAGCGTGTTCGTCATTGCCACCTGTACCGCGTCGGCTCCCGAGACCTGCGGGCCGGCACCCGCGCCGCCGGCGATGGTCTCGTAGTAGGTAAACGCGCGATCGTGTCGAGGGTCGATTCCGCCGATGATGAGATTATTCATCGTGCCCTGGCTGGCGGCGGGGGCCACGTCGGGTAGTGCGTCGGCCAGCGCGCCCCATAAGACGTCAACCACGCGCTGCGACGTTTCAACATTGCCCGCCGCGACGGCGTGCGGCCGCGGCGGATTGAGGACGGTGCCGGCCGGGACGATGACCTCAAGCGGTGCGGTTGCCCCGTCATTGGCCGGTACGTCGTCGCCCATGAGGCAGCGCGCCACGTAGATGACGGCGGAGCGCGTGACGGCTTGGGGCGCGTTCAGCGCGCCGGCCGCTGCCGGTCCGGTGCCGGTGAAGTCGAACCTGAGTCGCCCGCTTCGCGCCTGAATGGTGACCTTGATTGGTATCGGAGGACCGCCGGCGCCGTCATCGTCCAGGTAGTCGGTAAAGCTGTATGTACCGTCGGGAACTACTCGAAGGCGCACCCGGGCGAGTCGTTCGGAGTAGGACAGCAGGGCCGCGGCTCGTTCGCGCAACGGCTCGGCGCCGTAGCGTCGGGCGAACTCGGCCAGGCGTGCTTCGCCCACGCGGTGGGAAGCTAGCTGCGCCTCCAGGTCGCCTCGGCGTTCCTCGGGCGTGCGGACGTTGCGGCAGATGATTTCCACGAGCTGCTCGTCCAGCGTGCCCGCGTCCACCAGCTTGAGCGGCGGGATGATGAGGCCCTCGTGGTAGAGCTCGGTGGAAGGCGGCATCGAGCCGGGCGCCAGCCCGCCCACGTCGGCGTGGTGGGCACGGGTTGCTACCCAGCCCCAGTGCGTTGGTTGGCGCTCCGAACCCACGAAGACGGGTGAAACGGTGGTGATGTCCGGAAGGTGTGTGCCGCCCAGGTAAGGGTCGTTAACGATCAGCACGTCACCAGGGGTTGGCGGCTTGCCTTCGTAAGTCTCGAGCGCCGCCGATACTGAGGCGGGCATGGATCCGAGATGGACGGGTATGTGGGCCGCTTGGGCGATCATGCGGCCGTCGGCATCGAACACGGCGCAGGAGTGGTCGCGCCGCTCCTTGATGTTGGGCGAATGCGCGCTGCGCTGAACCGTGACGCCCATCTCCTCGGCAACCGAGGCGAAGAGGTGGCGGAAGACTTCGATCTCGAAGGGATCGGTAGCTGGCGTCGCCATGGGTGAAGCATAGCCAGCTTTGTGGCGTTTGCCGGAAGCCGCTGCTCGCGGCAGCTGACATCAAGTCAGCTCCTTGCTACGCCGCGAATGTTGGCGCGGCGATATACTCGAAGCGGAGCCCTACACGAAGTTCTTAATGCCGAAGAGTTGGCAGGACGAAGTCAAGGAAATCCTCGATCGGGCCGAAGCCTCAGCGCCACCGCCGAAGCGACGGGTTTCGCTGGCGCCGCAGCCGAACCAACCTCGTCGAAACTACGTCGAGCTTCTCGGCCAATGGATCATGGCTCGCTTTTCGACGACGGGAGAAATGCTGGTCACGGCGGCCGTGCTGGTCGTTGCGGCGCTGTTCCTTTCGATTTTCCTGCGGCAGTTCGCGTCGATCGTGGCTGTCGCCGGCGCCGTTGTGTTCGCGTCGGCGCTGGTACGCGGGATCATGGAGCGACGCTCAGCCCGTTCGCCCGGTGGCCGAGGCAGCCCCGTTATGTGGCGTGGGCAGGTGATCGAGCTTCCTGACCAACGCCCGTCATTGAGGCAGCGACTTCGCGACGCACTTCGCCGACGTCGCTGACCATTTCGAGGCTTGGGGCGCACTCTGCGGGGTGCCGGCCGGTAGGATGGCGTATCCCCCAACGCCCACGGTAAGCCTGCGCCCTTGAACATCGCTGATATAACTCCGGGCAGTTACGTGCATGCCGTGTTCCTGGTTGCATCCGTCGAGGTTCGCGAGGCTCGCACCGGAAATCGCTTCCTACGGATGGGCCTGCGCGACCGCGCCGGCGCCACGATTGACGCGGTCATGTTTCAAGTCACGGAGGCGCAGATCGCGGCCGTCACCGCGGGCAAGCCATACGAGGTTGAGGGCCGGGCCGACGAGTTTCGCAATCGCGTCAACATCAAGGTCGACACGATGCGGCGCTCGGACGAGACGTGGGACGCGACCGCATATCTGCCCCGCTCCACCAGGAGCGCGGAAGAACTGTCCGGGTCCATCCGCGACGCTGTGGAGTCCATCGAGTCGCCCGAGTTGAAGGACGTGCTACGCGCCGTGATTGCGGACCCGCTGGTTGCCGAACGGCTTCCCCAGTGGCCGGCCGCCAAGACCCGGCACCACGCATGGATCGGCGGGTTGGCGGAGCACACGGTGGAGATGCTGCAGATCGCCGAGCGGGTTGCCAGGGTCTATCCGCAGCTGGATCGGGACTTGCTGTTGGCGGGCGTCGTGCTTCACGACCTGGGCAAGCTGGAGGAGTTGGCCCTGCAGGCGAGCATTGTCTACACGGATGCCGGCAGCCTGGAAGGCCACATGGTGCAGGGGGTGCGGATCCTGGACCGCGCCTTGACGGCCACAGGGTGTGACGGGGAGATCGCGACCCTGCTGCGTCACCTGGTGCTGAGCCACCAGGGTCAGCTGGAATACGCGGCGGTCACCGTGCCGATGTTGCCGGAGGCCATTGCCCTGCACTACATCGACCAACTCTCGTCGCAGGTTCGTCCAGCGATCGAGGACGTGGCGGCCGCCCGGGAGCGGGGCGTGCGGGGCGAGATGTTGCGCGGGCCGACGGCGATGCGCGAGTTGTACGTGCGAGCAGAGGACTAAGCCTCGAGCAACCTCGCCCGCCGCGCGTTCAGCGATCGCGGGACTAATGCGAACCGACCAGCGCCGCCTGCCGTTCCTTGACCTGGGTCACCCGCTCGCGCGCCGCGCTGGCTCGATCGCGCTCCTTGGCCACCACCGCCTCCGGCGCGCGTTCGACGAAGCGCGGATTTGCCAGCAATTGCTCGGCCCGGCCGAGCGTGGCTTGGGCTTCGGCCAACTCCCGGGCGAGGCGCTCGCGCTCGGCGGTGAGATCGACCATCCCGGCCAGCGGTAGAAAGATCTCGACACCGCCCGCTCGCGCCGTGACGGCGGGTTCATCGAACGTTGTGCCCGGCGGATGGAACGTGAGCGGGTCCACTCGGGCCAGCCGACGGATGAACACGGCCTCGGCTTCAAGGCCTGCGCCGCCGATGACGCGCGCCTCGACGTGGCGGCCCGCTTCAACGCCCGACTCGTGCCGGGCGTTGCGGATGCCCTGGACGATGTCGATCAGCGCTCGAACCTGAGTGATCGCGTCGCCGTCAATGTTCTGGGAAGCGGGTGGGATCGGGGTTTCGATCAGTAGCTCGCGGGAACCGGGCGCGCCGCCCGCGGAGCGGAAGTGGCGCCAGATTTCTTCGGTCACGTACGGCATGAACGGGTGCAGCAGCCGCAGCGAGCCGTCCAGGACCGTCGCCAGCGTGGTGGCCGTGCGGGCGGCGGCGGCCGGGTGGTCAGCGTAGAGGCGGATCTTGGCGGCCTCGACGTACCAGTCGAAGAACTCGGTCCAAAGGAAGTCGTGAAGGGCACGACCTGCCTCGCCGAAGCGGAAGCGTTCGACGTCGCGAATCGCGTCGGCATGCACCTGGTTGAAGCGGCTGAGGATCCAGCGGTCGACCAGGGACGGTTCGCCGGGGGCGTCGTTCGCGGTGCGTTCCATGGCGCCGATGACGAATTTGGCGCCGTTCCACTGCTTGTTGGCGAAGTGGCCGCCGCGCTCGACCTGCCGCAGGTCCAGGCGCATGTCGTTGCCGGGGGCGGCGGCGGTGACGAAGCTGAAGCGCATGGCGTCGGCGCCGTAGGCCTCGATGGTCTCCAGCGGATCGTCGCCCGGCTGGTAGTTGGTCTTGCTGACCTTGGATCCGTCGAGATGGCGCACCAGGCCGTGGAAGTAGACGTCGTGAAACGGCACCTCGCCGACAAGCTCTAGGCCGAGCATCACCATGCGGGCGACCCAGAAAAAGATGATGTCGTAGCCGGTTTCCATGACGTCGGTGGGATAGAACCGCCGCATGTCCGCGGTGTCGTCCGGCCAGCCGAGGGTTGAAAACGGCCAAAGGCCCGAACTGAACCAGGTGTCCAGTACGTCCGGATCCTGCCTGAGTTCACCGCCGCCGCAGGTGGAACAGGTCGTTGGATCCTCGCGGGGAACCATGACGGCCTCGCACGATGCGCAGTACCAGACGGGAATGCGGTGACCCAGCCAGAGCTGTCTGGAAATGCACCACGGCTGAATCTCGTCGAGCCAGCGCAGGAACTCGTTCTTGAACCGGGCGGGATGGAACCGGATGCGACCGTCGTTCACGGCGGCGGTGGAGGCGTCGGCGAGCGGACGAACATTCACGAACCATTGTTCGGAGACCAGCGGCTCGATCACGGCGTCGTCGCGCGAGCAGTGGCCGACGGGGTGCGTGTGCGGTTCGATGCGCTCGAGCAGGCCCTCGGCTTGCAGGAACTCCAGGTAGGCCGCGCGGGCATCGAATCGGTCCTGGCCGGCCCAGCGCCCGGCGTTGTCGTTGAGCGTGCCGTCGCCGTTCATGATGTTGATCACCGGCAGATCGTGGCGCTCGCCCATGGCCGCGTCGTTGGGGTCGTGGCCAGGCGTGACCTTGACGGCACCTGATCCGAACTCCGGATCGACGAAGCTGTCGGCGATGATCGGTATCTCACGCCCGATTCCGGGGACGACGGCCGCCCGGCCGAGGAGCGACGCATAGCGCTCGTCGTCCGGATGCACGGCAATTGCCGTGTCGCCAAGCATGGTTTCGGGGCGGGTGGTGGCCACGGTCAGGTGACCGCCGTCGACCAGCGGATAGCGGATGTGCCAGAGCGAGCCTTCGACGTCCTGGTGCTCGACTTCCAAGTCGCTGATGGCGGACTGGTCGTCGGGGCACCAGTTGACCATGTAGCGGCCGCGATAGATCAGGCCCTTCTCGTACAGGCGCACGAAGGCTTCGCGGACGGCGCGGGAGAGCTGCTCGTCGAGTGTGAAGTGCTCGCGGGTCCAGTCGACCGATGCGCCCAGCCGACGAAGTTGCTCGTTGATGTTGTCGCCGACTTCGTCCTTCCACTGCCAGAAGCGGTCCTCGAAGCCTTCACGCCCGAGGTCGTGTCGAGACAGGCCTTCCTTGGCCAGTTCGCGCTCGATCACATTTTGGGTGGCGATGGCGGCGTGATCGGTGCCCGGCACCCACAGGGCGGCGCGGCCGTGCATGCGTTGCCAGCGAATCATCAGGTCCTGGTAGGCGACGAACAGGACGTGGCCGTTGTGCAGCTGGCCGGTGATGTTGGGCGGGGGAATCGCGATGGTGAACGGCCGCCGCTCGGGGTCGTCCGAGGGTTGGAAGGCGCCGGACTCGTCCCAGGTGTCGTAGAGCCGGGCTTCGACAGCGGCAGGGTCGTAGGGGCCGGCCATGGCGTCGAGGACGGAAGGGGAAGGCTTGGCGTCCATCAGGAATCCGGAGACGACGGCGCCGCACGTCGGGGCCGGACGCTCATCGTACCGCTGACGGCAGGGGACACCCCGACCGTTCGACCGCGAGTTCCAAGCGGCGGGCGGGGGATTGGAGGGGGAACGCTCATTCGCCAGCGCAGCGGGTGAGGCCACCGGGGGGCGTGGAATGGGCGCCTCACGCGCAATAAGAGTTTTTTCCAAAAAACTCTTGAGGCTGCGCGGGGTGCTTTTTTGGTGGGTTTGGAGGGCGGTTGGGGAGGGGTGGTTTGCCGGTCGGGGGTGCGCGGCGGATCCCTCACCGGATTCGGCCAGGGACGGCCGATGCTGCCTCTCCCCTCGGAGAGGGTGACGAGCGGCGGGCGGGGTGGGATGGGGTGCTGACAGCT
>JAPPLN010000103.1 GCA_028874175.1 Chloroflexota bacterium | reverse complement strand
GTCGTCACCATGCGCCGCCCGCCCCGGTTTTGCAAAGGTCTCTCAATGGAGAGGGTCAGAATGGCGCCCCGTGGATGGGGTGCGGCGAGTGGCTCGGGTGGGCTTGGGGTTGGGTGCGCGGGGGACCCCTCACCGATTTCCGCCGAAGACGCCGGAATCCTTCGGCTAGCTCAGGACAGGTTCTGCCTCTCCCCTTGGAGAGGGTGAAGATTGGAGCCGCCGCGTAAGACCGTGCTGCTTGGGAGACGTGGGTGCGGCGAGCGGCTCAGGTGGTCTTGGGGTTGGGTGCGCGGAAGACCCCTCACCGATTTCCGCCGAAGACGCCGGAATCTGCCTCTCCCCTTGGAGAGGGTGAAGAACGGCGCGACCTGCATTTGATTGCATTCGAACGCGCTTGCGGGCGTGGAGACCACGACCGGCGGACCCCTCACCGAATTCGGCCGAGGACGGCCGATTCTGCCTCTCCCCTCGGAGAGGGTGAAGAGCGGTGTGCCTCTTGAACATTGGAGTCCGTACGCGGGTGGTGGCGCGTGGACCGAGACTGGAAGACTCGTACCCAGTCTTCTCCTACTGAAGAGACGTTTGCGTAACCCGAGGGTGGGTGGGCGGAAGACCCCTCACCGATTTCCGGCGAAGACGCCGGAATCTGCCTCTGCCCTTGGAGAGGGTGAAGATGGGAGCCGCTGCGAAGGGGAGGGCGGGGACGCCGGGCTGTGGTTTGACACGGGTCTCCGAAAGACTTCGGCCCGGCTCAGCACGAACGGATTGGCGTTGCATTGGCAGCGTCAGGGCGGGTTCTTTAGCGAGCGCGGGGTGGTGCCACCGGGGAGGGTCCCAGGCTGCGCGCAGCCTGGGCCACAAGGCTCGAAGAGCGGGCGAGATTCCTCACTTTGCTGCGCTGCGTTCGGTGTGACAGGGGACGCGGGTTGCGCGGAAGAGGCCGGTTAGAAACCGGCCCCTACGCAAGAGGGGACGCGCGTTGCGCGGAAGACGGGCGGGTCAGAGACGCCGCCCCTACGCAAGAGCGGACGGTCTTGCCGGCTGGTTAGCGGAGGAGGCGGGTGAGGAGGCGGGCGAGGAGGGAGGAGAGGCCGAGGGCGATGCCGAAGGCGATGGCGGCGCGGGTGCCGAAGAGGGCGCGGACGTTGCCGGAGACGTTGCCGCCGACGATGGCGAGGCTGAGGACGCGGTCGGCCTGGACGTTGCCGGCGACGACCCAGCTGGCGGCGACGTTTTCGAGCCGGGCGTTGCCGCTGACGTTGACGCCCATGGCGGCGTTATGAACCTGGGTTCGACCGGAGGTGGCGCCGCCGAGGGCGCCGCGGGTGACGTTCAGTTGGTCCGTGCGGTTCATGAGCATGAGGGAGCGGTCGGCTTCGACATGCTGGGCGTGGGTGTGGCGCATGGTGGCGCGCTGGGAGACGACACGGTCGGCGCGGACGGATCCGACGGCGGCTTCGGTGACTCGGACGACGTCGCCCTGGGCGCTGGGGACGACCGGGGCATCGGGTTTGGGCATTGGCTGGGCCTTAGTTTTCGGAGTCGGGACCGGGGGGCGCGGCGGCGCGTCCGGCGGCTCGAGCGGCATCGTACACGTCGCGCCAGGGGAC
The DNA here is from genome assembly GCA_028874175.1 of Chloroflexota bacterium. Taxonomy (GTDB): domain Bacteria; phylum Chloroflexota; class UBA11872; order UBA11872; family UBA11872; genus UBA11872. The sequence goes on along the minus strand of JAPPLN010000103.1, from coordinate 3,358 downwards.
GCCTTGTTCGGCGGCGATGCGGCGGCAGTCGGCGGCCTCGGGGGCGGCGTCGCGAAGGGTTCCGTGGAGATAGGAGGCCTTGACGCGGACGTCGCCGTAGGGGGTGGTCACGCTGAAGGCGTGGCGCGGCAGCTTGGTTCGGTGGACCTGGTGGGTGCGGACGCCGAGGGTGGTTGTCTCGGCGAGGATCAGGTCAATGAGGGTGTTGGCCGTGTCACCAGAAGCGAGGGCGCAGAGCTGGGTGGCGGGGCGGCCGCCTTTCATGACGATGGGGGCAGTCCAAACGTCGAGCGCGCCGGCAGCAAAGAGGCGGGCGGAGACGTATTCGTAGGCCTCGGGGTTCATGTCGTCGATGTTGGTCTCGATGACGGTGGCGGTGTCGGCCTGGTGCGTCTCGGCGGCCTGGCCGAGGGTTACGCGGAGGACGTTGGGGATGGCGAGGCGGGCGGTTCCGGCGCCGTAGCCGGTTTGGAGCACGCGCATGGGGGGCAGGGGGCCGTAGGCGTCGGCGGCGTGGGTGAGGACGGCGGCGCCGGTAGGGGTGAGGAGCTCGAACTTGACGTCGGATCCGTAGGCGACGGCGCCGCTGCCGGCCAGGAGGCGGGTGGTGGCGGGGGCGGGGACGGGGAGGCGTCCGTGGGCAGTGTCCACCCAGCCGCTGCCGGTGTTGATGGGGGACACGACGACGTGGTCGATGCCCATGAGGTGGAACGCAAGGGCTGCGCCGACGACGTCGAGCACGGAGTCGGCGGCGCCGACTTCGTGGAACTCGACCTCATTGACTTGGGTGCCGTGGATGTGGGCTTCGGCTTCGGCGAGGCGGCGGAAGATCTGGCGGGCTTCCTTCTTAATTCCCGGCTCAAGGTCGGCGGCGGCGATGCGGGCGTCGATGTCTGTGTAGGGGTGGTGGTGGCCGCGGTCTTCGATATCGAAGTCGACGAGGCGGGCCTGGATGAGGCCGCGTTGGACGTGTTCGTCGCTGAGTTCCCAGGGGGGCAGGTCGAGCTTGCGGAGCTCGGCGAGCAGGCGGGTCTTGTCCAGGCCGGCGTCGAGCAGCGCGCCCAGGATCATGTTGCCGCTGGCGCCGGCCTGGCAGTCGAAGTAGGCGGTGGTCATGCGCAGGCGCGGCGGGCGATGAGGGTGGCCTGGACGCCGGCGCCGAAGCCGTTGTCGATGTTGACGACGGAGACGCCGGGGGCGCAGCTGGTGAGCATGCCGAGGAGGGCGGCGAGGCCGCCGAAGGCGGCGCCGTAGCCCACGCTGGTGGGGACGCCGATGATGGGGCGGTCGGTCAGGCCGCCGACGACGCTGGGGAGGGCGCCTTCCATGCCGGCGACGACGACGATGGCGTCGGCGCGATCCAGGGCGGGGCGTTCGGCGAGGATGCGGTGGAGGGCGGCGACACCGGCGTCGTAGACGCGTTCGACGTGGGCGCCGAGGGCGTCGGCGGTGATGGCGGCTTCCGCGGCGACGGGCAGGTCGGAGGTTCCGGCGGAAACGACGGTGACACGGCCGCGGCGCTGGAGGGGCTGGCGGCCGGGGGCGGTGAGCATGCGGGCGGTCTGGTGGTGTTGGACCTCGGGCAGCCTGGCGCGGACGGCGTCAGCCATTTCGGGGGTGACGCGTGTAGCGAGGAGGGGCGAGCCGGTGGCAAATAGACGCTCGGCGATTTCGGCTACCTGGGCGGGGGTCTTGCCGGCGGCGTAGATGACCTCGGGGATGCCGGTGCGCAGGGTGCGCTGGGTGTCGACGCGGGCGAAGCCGAGGTGGTCGGTGGGGAAGGTGCGGAGGCGTTCGAAGGCGTCGTCAGTCGAAAGGGCGCCCGTCGCTACCTCGGCCAGGAGCCGGCGAAGCTCCTCGGGGGTCACGTCCAGTTCCGGCGAATGTTGGTAAAGGCGCGTGAGCCGGCGTAGCGGGCGGCATCCGCGAGGTCGGATTCGATGCGGAGCAGCTGGTTGTACTTGGCCACGCGGTCGGTGCGGGCGGGGGCGCCGGCCTTGATCTGGCCGGCGTTGGTGGCCACGGCGAGGTCGGCGATGGTGGTGTCCTCGCTCTCGCCGGAGCGGTGGGAGATGACGGCGGTGAAGCCGGCGCGGTGGGCCATGTCGATGGCTTCGAGGGTTTCGCTGAGGGTGCCGATCTGGTTGACCTTGACGAGGATCGAGTTGGCGGCCTTGCGTTCGATGGCCTGGCGGAGGCGGTCGGTGTTGGTGACGAGGAGGTCGTCGCCGACGAGTTGGACGCGGTCGCCGATGGCCTCGGTGAGGGCGCTCCAGCTGTCCCAGTCGTTCTCGTCGAGCCCGTCTTCGATCGAGACGATGGGGAAGCGGTCGACCCACTCGGTCCACAGGTCGACAAGCTCGGCACCGGTGAGGGTGCGGCCTTCCTGGGCGAGGACGTAGCGGCCCTGGTCGTCGATTAGTTCGGAGGCGGCGGCGTCGATGGCGAGGAAGACGTCGCGTCCGGCTTCGTAGCCGGCGCGGTCGATGGCTTCGAGAATGACCTCGAAGGCGGCGGCGTTGGAGCCGAGGCTGGGGGCGAAGCCGCCTTCGTCGCCGACGCTGGTTCCGAAGCCGCGTTCGGTCAGGACGTCGTGGAGTTGGTGGTAGATCTCGACCGAGGTGCGGAGGGCTTCGGTGAAGGAGCCGGCGGCGACGGGCATCACCATGAACTCCTGGAAGTCGGTGCTGCCGGCGGCATGGACGCCGCCGTTCATGATGTTGAGCATGGGGACGGGCAGCGTGGTGGCTCCGGCGCCGCCGAGGTATCGGTAGAGCGGCAGACCCAGGCCGTCGGCGGCGGCGTGGGCGACAGCCAGGGAAACGCCGAGGATGGCGTTGGCGCCGAGGGAGCTCTTGTTGGCGGTGCCATCGAGGGCGAGGAGTTGGGTGTCGATGGCGGCCTGGTTGACTGCGTCTTGGCCTTCGATCTCCAAGGAAATCACGTCGTTGACGTGTTCGACGGCGCGCAGGACGCCTTTGCCGCGGTAGCGCTCGTCGTCGCCGTCGCGCAGTTCGTGGGCTTCGTGCTCGCCGGTTGAAGCGCCGGAGGGCACGATGGCGCGGCCGCAGCCGCCGCTTTCCAGGGTGACTTCGACTTCGACGGTCGGGTTGCCGCGCGAGTCGATGACTTCGCGCGCGCTCAGGCTGGAAATCAACGTCACAAAGGGCTCCGGCTGCGGCGGCATGGTGAGTGGGCGTTGAGTATACGAACGGCTACTGATTGGGCGGCGATTCCGTCGCCATACACTGCGTGCGAATGTCGCGCCGCGACCCCGGGGTTAGAGCCATGGAATCTGAACTTGTCGTGCGAACGCGCGCTGAAGTCGGCGAGGGGCCGATCTGGGACCCCGGAACGG
>JAPPLN010000009.1:47115-48880 GCA_028874175.1 Chloroflexota bacterium | reverse complement strand
ACGCCAGCCGCCACCATGTCGGTGTACTCCTCGTCCACCACGTGGTAGCCCCAGTTCGTGCCCTTGGAGCCGGACTGCCGGCGAACTTCCTCGACGACAACCGAGCCGTCGGCACCGGAGTTGGAAGCGATCCAACGCAGCGGCTCTTCGAGCGCGCGGCGGAGGGCGCGAACGCCAACGATCTCGTCGCCAACGCACTCGGCTTCCACACCGTCCAGCACGTGCGCGGCGTTCAGGAGGGCTACGCCACCGCCCGGCACGATGCCTTCCTCGATGCCGGCGCGCGTAGCTGACAGGGCGTCCTCCACGCGGTGCTTCTTCTCCTTGAGCTCGGTCTCGGTCGCGGCGCCGACCCGAATAACCGCCACGCCGCCGGCCAGCTTGGCCAGCCGCTCCTGCAGCTTCTCGCGGTCGTACTCGGAGGTGACTTCCTCAACCTGGCCCTTGAGCTGGTTGAGGCGGGCCTGCACGGCCGCTTCCTTGCCGCCACCCTCGACGATGGTGGTGTTGTCCTTGTCGGCCACCACGCGACGGGCGCGACCCAGGTCCTCGAGGATCACGCCGTCCAGGCGACGGCCCATGTCCTCGGAAATCACCGTGCCGCCGGTGACGACGGCCACGTCCTGCAGCATTTCCTTGCGGCGGTCGCCGTAGCCCGGGGCCTTGACGGCCAGGCAGTTCAGGATGCCGCGCAGCTTGTTCACCACCAGGGTGGCCAGGCCTTCGCCCTCCACGTCCTCGGCGATGATCACGAGATCCTTCTTGCCGGACTGCGTGACCTTCTCCAGCGTCGGGAGAATGTCGCTCACCGCCGACAACTTCTTGTCGGTGACCAGGACCAGCGCGTCCTCGATCACGGCCTCCATGCGGTCCTGGTTGGTCACGAAGTACGGCGAGATGTAGCCGCGGTCGAACTTCATGCCTTCCACGTACTCGATCTCGAACTCGAGACCCTTGGACTCCTCAACCGTTATGGCGCCGTCCTTGCCGACCTTGTCCATGACCTCGCCGATCAGTTCGCCGATCTGCGTGTCGTTGGCGGAGATGGAGGCGATCTGGGCGATCTCGTCCTGGCTGCGAATCTGCTTGGCCTGGGCGCCCACTTCCTCGACCACGGTCTCGACGCCCTTGGCCAGGCCGCGCTTGATGATCATGGGATTGGCGCCGGCCGCGACGTTCTTCAGGCCCTCCTTGATGATGGCCTGCGCCAGCACGGTGGCGGTGGTGGTGCCGTCACCAGCGATGTCGTTGGTCTTGCTGGCGGCTTCCTTGATGAGCTGGGCGCCCATGTCCTCAAAGGGGTCTTCCAGGTCGATGTCCTTGGCCACGGTCACGCCGTCGTGGGTGACGGTGGGGCCGGAGTACTTCTTGCCCAGGGCCACGTTGCGGCCCTTTGGCCCCAGCGTCGTCTTGACGGCGTTGGCGACCACGTCGATGCCCTTTACCAGCTTCGAACGGGCCTCTACATCCAGCAGGATGTCTTTCGGCATACTGTCGTCCCTTTCGACCCGGCTGGACCGCCAGCAGGATGCTTCGGTCTTCGTGTGGGGGTCGTGTCTGGTCCGCCAGTCAGACGACGCGCACCGAGCTTTCCGGGACGCGCGCTGACGCGGATCGAATCAATCGCGTTAGCTGCCCATTGTAGAGATCGGCCAAAACGAGCGTCAAGAGATTCTGCTCTTTCCGGCGGTATGGCGCCTGCGCGTATCCGGCGCTACGCATCGCCCGATTCGTCCGGTTTCGGCAGCTCGCGTAGCGACCGAAT
>JAPPLN010000009.1:25253-47015 GCA_028874175.1 Chloroflexota bacterium | reverse complement strand
GGCGCTACGCATCGCCCGATTCGTCCGGTTTCGGCAGCTCGCGTAGCGACCGAATCGGCGATAGGAACAGCCAGAAAGCGACCGCCAATTCAAGCCCGGCGGCGACAAAGAGTGTCGGCCGCATGCCAAATGCCTCAGCGACCACGCCACCGACGAGGGCACCCAGCGGGACCAGCCCAATCTCCAGGGTGTTCATGATGCCGTTCATACGGCCCTGAAGCCGAAGCGGTGTGGTGGCCTGGCGCAGGCTGCCTTGGCAGACGCCATAAACCGTGGCGCCGATGCCGAACAGAAACATGGAGGTGGTAAGCAGCACGACGACGGCCGCCAGCGGCCCTCCGGCGAGCGGGGTCACCAGGTCGCTCAGCGCCGCGATGACAACCGCAGCGATCATGGCCGGACCGGCGCCCAACCAGCGGATCAGCCGTTCCGCGACAAAGGCGCCGACCATGAACCCGACGCTGCTCACCGCGAACAGGAAGCCGAAGGCGAGCGGTTCAACCTCGAGCTGCTTGTTGACATAGAGCAGCCACACGGCTTCAAACATGGCGTTGAAGACGGCGATCCCGCCGATGGCGACGGCGATGGGGAGCAGGATTCGGTTCCGGCCGACGACGACCAGCCCTTCGCGAGCCTGTGTAAGGAAGCTGTCGCCGGTCTCAGACGTGGCAGGCGCAGCCTCCGTGAGACGGATTCCTCGGAGAGCCAGCGCTGAAACCACAAAGGTCACGGCGTCGACGACCAGGGCCACGGGCGCCGTGACCACGTGGATCAGGACACCGGCAACCCCCGGACCGGCGACCTGCGATGCCGACGTGCCGATCGCGAGCTTGCTGTTGGCTTCCACCAGCTTCTCCCGCGATACCAGCGACGGGAGAATCGACCGATTGGCGACGCCGAAGAACATCCCGAGCGTGCCGGTACCAAGGGCCACGGCGTAGAGGTGCTCGATCCGCAAGACCTGCAGCCAGGCGGCGATTGGGACGGAGAGCAACAGCAGTGCGCGTCCGTAGTCGGCAACAATCATCACCCGGCGCTTCCTGAGCCGATCGACCCAGACGCCCACGCCGACCCCAAATGCGAGCGACGGGAGGCCGCCGATGGCCGCCAGGATGCCCATCTGCAGCGGCGAGGCATCCAGCACCAGTACCGCCGTGAGCGGCAGGGCCAGGAAGGTGATCTGCGATCCGAACGCTGAGACGGTTCCGCCAACCCACAGCTTCAGGAAGTTGGGGTGACGCCAGAGACCCTGGGGACGAAAAGGCATAGGACACCGTTATCCTTTCCCGCCCGGGGTGCCGGCAGTCACGGTGGTCATGGCGGCTCTGTTCGCGCGCCGTACCGGCAAGCGTTGATCCTAGCGAGGCTGGCCGAACTACGAAACACCCGGCCGACATCTCTCAACGACTACCGCAATCCCTTATCGTTGCGCAATGTCATTCCAACTGACCCGTGCGCAACATGACCAGATCGTTGCCCAGGCTCGCGCCGAGGCCCCGCTCGAATGCTGCGGCGTCATTGGCGGGAAGGGTGAAACGGCACTGAAGATCTACCCCGCCCGCAACGCCGACCAGAGCCGCGTGCACTACACCATCGATCCGCGCGACATGCTCAACGCCACCCGCGACATCGAGGATGTGCAGGGCTGGGACATTTCCGCTTTCTACCACTCGCACCCGCGCAGCGACGCCTACCCCTCCCCGACTGACGTGCGCGAGGCCGTGGAGTCTGGCTACTCCGAGTACAGCCGTTTCATCATTGTTTCGCTCATGGACCCGGATCGGCCCGTGATGCGCTGCTTCTGGCTGCGAGGTGGGACGATCAGCGAGGAGCCACTGCTCGTGATCGATCCGGCGGACGACGAAGGCACGTAGGATTCGGGCATGGCAACTGCCGTCTACCAGCCGTCCATCGACCTTGAGGCTCCACTCGAGGCCAAGACGCAGTTTCTGCAGCGGACGCTTGGCGGCTTGGAGAATGCGGTCGTGGCCTATTCCGGCGGTGTGGACAGCACCTTCTTGGCCAAGATGGCCTACGACGCGCTGGGGAGTCACGCGCTGGCCGTCACCGCCGTCTCGCCCAGCTTGTCCCAGGCCGAGCGCGACGATGCCGCCCGGTTCGCTGCCCAGATCGGCATCCGTCACGAGTTCATTCAAACCCGCGAGCTGGAAAACTCCGCCTACCGGGCCAACGACAGTTCCCGGTGCTTCCACTGCAAGGCCGAACTCTTCGACCGGTTGCGCGAGTTTGTGGGTGAGCGAGGCGTTCAGCACATGCTCTACGGACCGGTGGTGGATGACCTGGGCGACTTTCGCCCTGGCATGGCCGCCAGCCGCGCCCGCGGCGCCCGCGCGCCGCTCGTTGAAGCCGGCCTGCGCAAGGCCGAGGTCCGCGAACTCTCGCGCCGTCTCGGTCTCCCCAGTTGGGACAAGCCGGCGGTAGCCTGCCTGTCGTCCCGCGTCGCCTACGGCAGCGAGGTCACCGTGGAGAAGCTTGGGCAGATCGAAGCCGGGGAGGCGCTCCTGCGCGCCGAAGGCTTTCGGGAGTTGCGCGTTCGTCACCACGGCAGCATCGCCCGCATCGAAGTGCCGGAAACCGAATTGGCTCGATTCACGCAGGATTCGGAACGACGGCAGCGCATCATTCAGGGCCTGAAGTCGCTTGGCTTCACATACGTGACCCTGGACCTGCAGGGATTCAGGTCTGGCGCCATGAACGAAGCGCTGCCGGTGATATCGACCGACGAGTAGCGACCGTCGCGGCGCGCGAGAACTGACGGTGCAGTTTCAGATCAAGGAGCGGCCATGAACGTGGAGATTCGCGACGAGCGGTTCCGGCAGGTGGTTGGCTACGACGCTCCGGTTGAGGAACTGGCCGGCGGATTCGACTTCACCGAGGGTGCGGTCTGGAACCACGTTGAGGACTGCCTCATCTTCAGCGACATGCCAGGCAACGTCATGCGCAAGTGGACGGCCGCGGACGGAATCCAGGTCTTTCGACAGCCCAGCAACATGGCCAACGGCAACACCTACGACCTGCAGGGACGACTGATCACGTGCGAACACGCGACCAGCCGCGTCACGCGCACGGAGCATGACGGTTCGATCACGGTCCTGGCCACGCACTACGACGGCAAGGAACTGAACAGCCCCAACGACGTGATCGTCAAGAGCGACGGCTCGATCTACTTCAGCGATCCGTCGTTCGGACGGATGGAGTACTACGGCGTGCTTCGTCAACCTGAACTCGACGTCCGCGGCGTGTACCGGCTCGATCCCGCGAGCGGCGCGCTCCGGCTGCTGGTCGACGACTTCGACCAGCCCAACGGACTCACGTTCTCGCTGGGCGAACGGCAGCTGTTCATCAACGACACGATGCGGGGTCATATCCGCGTGTTCGATGTGGATGCCGACGGCGGGTTGTCAAACGGCCGCGTCTGGGCCGAACTGACCGGCGACCGCGACGGGCTCGCTGACGGCATGAAGATCGACACCGAAGGCAACCTGTATACGGCCGGCCCCGGCGGTGTACAGGTGTTCGCGCCGGATGCGACCTGCCTGGGCGTCATTTACGTCCCGCAGGGCGTGGCCAACTTCACCTGGGGCGACGCCGACCTGCGCAGCCTGTTCATCAATGCTGGGTCATCGCTCTATCGCACGCGAGTCAATGTCCCGGGCCGCAAGCTGTTCTGAGGCAGAAACAACCTCACACATGTTGCTGACTTCTCGGCCCTGGAGTTCTGGGTCGATACCGCCTGGATCTAACCGTTCGAGCGCGACGACGTGCACCATGGCATTGCGTGTCCTTGCGACGCTTCTTCTCGCCATGGTGTTCGCGACCTGCGGCGAAACGAGACACGACCAGGCGTTGAAGCTCGGCTTGCTGACCTATATCAGCGAGGGTTCGGCGCAGAACGCGCAGGATCGGCAACGTGCGTTCCATCTGGCTATTGCCCACCTCAACCAGGCTGGCGGTGTGTTTGGGCGGCCCGTCGAATCCGCGGTTGCGGATACCGAACAGAACCCGGATCGGGCGGTGGACGAAGCACGGCGCCTCATCGAGGAGGAAGAGGTGCATGCAATTGTGGGCCCCAGCACCAGCGTCAATTCGCTGGCGGTGGCTGAGCGCGTGGCGGTTTCGGCCGGAATCCCCTTCGTGAGTCCGGCGGCAGGCACCGCGCGCCTGACCGACGCTGCGGACAACGACTTCTTTTTCCGCGTCACCTTGTCCCACCGGGCGTATGCGCCGGCACTGGCGCGACTGGCCGTCGAGCGCGGCTATGACAACGTGGGCGTGCTTTACCGTGACGATCTCTGGGGCCAGGGACTGGCGCAGACCTTTGCGCAGGCCTGGGACGGCGCAATCCGGTCGGTGCCCGTGGAGATTGGCCAGACCAGCCTGGCCGACGCCGTGCGAGAGTCCGCCGCCGGCGGCGCGCAGGTCCTCGTCGTCCTCTTGTATCCGGCCGAGGCTGTAATTGCAGCCCGCGAGGCGCTGGACCTTCGCCTCTATGACCAATTCCTGTGGAATGGCGCGCTGCGGAATCTGGATCTCATCGAAGCGATCGGTGCGGACGCGTTGGCCGACTCGTACGGCGTCGGAGCGTCCGCTTCTGGCCAACCCGCTCCGGAGTGGGTGGAATCCTACGTCCAGGCCTACGGCGAGCCTCCGGTCGGCAGCTATGCCCGGGAGGTCTACGACGCCGCCATTGCCCTCGCCCTGGCAGCCCAGGCGGGCAACAGCACCGACGGCACTGTCATTCGCGATCATCTGCGCAGCGTCGTTTCGGGTCTTGGTGAGCCCATCACCGCCGGACCGGACGGCGTGGCGCGCGCGCTCGAGGTGCTGGCCGATGGCGGCCAGATCGTCTACCAGGGCGCGTCGGGTCCGCTGGCGTGGGACGCCAACGGTGACTTGCGCCAGGGCTACGTGGGGGTCTGGCGCTACACCTCCGACGGTCGCATTGAACACGTACGTCGAATCCTCTACGAGTCCTGACATTCGTCAACGCGGGTGCCTCGCGCTCACCCCCTTTGCGCCGCACGAATGCTGCCGGTGGGAGCAATCGGCTAACTGCATACTCGTGACTGCGCCTTCGCACACTGCATGAGGAGGCTGACATGGTGTCCTCTTCAGTGCTGCGGACCTCTCAGTGGGCGACCACGCATCTCCACGCGGCGGGCTGGCTGAGCGTGATGCTCGACGATCCAGAGGTCGAAGTGGCGGGCGTGTACCAGCCTGGGCGGAAGCTGTTCTAGTTGCGCAATGCCGTTGAAACGTACGGACGGCAAGCCGATGCAAAGCCTGCGGTCGGCATGATTCGACTCGACCGCCGACATCCACGTGCGTCCAAAGCGGTCGCAAGTGTGCTGGCGCTGGTGCTTCTTGTGGCCGGCCTGGGCGCCTGTGGCGAAGCGGCGCCGGCGGAACCGCTGAAACTCGGCCTGCTGACCTACATCAGCGCCGGGTCGCACCAGAATGCCCAGGACCGCCAGCGGGCGTTCCATCTGGCCGTCACGCATCTTAACCAGGCGGGTGGAGTGTTCGGCCGGCCGGTTGCGACCGCCGTCGGCGACACCGCGCTCAATCCGGACACCGCGGTGGCCGAGGCCCGGCGCCTCACCGAGGATGAAGGCGTGCACGCGCTGGTCGGTCCCAGCACCAGCGCCAACGCGTTGCCCGTGGCCGAAGGGGTAGCCGGCCCGGCCCGCGTGCCGCTCATCAGCCCCTCCGCCACGTCGCCCACCCTGACCGACGCCGAGGACGACGATTTCTTCTTCCGCGCCGCCCTCTCCGACCTTGCGCAGGGCCCTGTGCTTGCCCGGATCGCCCGGCAACGTGGGTTCGACAACGTGGGCCTGATCTATCGGAACGACCTCTGGGGCCAGGGCCTGGCAAGAGCTTTCGAAGATGCCTGGGATGGCTCGGTTCGTACCGTTGCCAGCGAACCCGGCCAGACCGGCTTTGCCGATGCTTTGCGCGAGACCGCGGCCGGAGGTGCCCAGGCCCTGATTGTGATCCTGTTCCAGGCCGAGGCCATTGCCGCCGTTCGCGAGGCCCTTGACGGCGGCGTGTACGACCGGTTCGTACTTGGCGATGCCCTCAAGAACACCGAGTTGATCGAAGCGATTGGGGCCGACGCGCTGGCGGGCACCTATGGCGCCGGCACTGCCGTACCGCCGGACAGTCGGTCATCCTCCGCCTGGATGGCGTCCTGGCTTGACGCGTATGGCGAGCCGCCCCGGGGCTCATACGTTCGCGAGGTCTACGACGCCACCATCGCCCTGGCGCTGGCCGCCCAGGCCGCGAACAGCACAGACGGCGTTGCTATCCGCGACCGGCTGCGCTCGATCGGCGTCGCTCCGGGCCAATCGGTCGTCGCCGGACCCGACGGAGTCGCCGAAGCGCTGGAGACGCTGGCCGACGGCGGTGAAGTCTTCTACCAGGGCGCCTCCGGCACGCTTGCCTGGAACGCGAACGGCGACCTCGCCCAGGGCCACGTCGGCATCTGGCGCTTCACGGCGGACGGGCGGATCGAGGATGTGGAGGCCGTTCCGTACCCGAGCTGACAGCTCGAAATGGCCTGGGATTCCGTCCGGAATGGCTGGCGTCGGGGGTCCGCCCTCAAGATGCATCCAGGCGCCCAGCTCCGGCGACGATTTGGTCGCGGCTCTGGCACGACAACCACGCTCATGGCGTCGGCAGCCCTTCGGCAAGCCAGCTAGGCTGAGTCCCCGACGCCGATCCAATCCGACGCCCCTGCAAGGAGCCGAGTCCCGTGAGCTCTTCACCGTTGCGTATGGTTCAGTGGGGCACCAAGCATCCCCACGCCGCCGGCTGGCTGAGCGTGATGCTCGACAATCCGGACGTCGAAGTCGTGGGCGTCTACGAGGACGACGCCGACCGTCGGCACGAGCTGGAAGCCGGCGGCGCCGCGCCCTGGAACCGGACGATCTGGCTCGACGATCTGGGCGCCGTCCTGAAAGACGCCAGCATTGACGCGGTGGCTGCGGAGGGCGACAACTCTGAAAACCTCCAGCAGGGCGAGGCGGTTATTGCGGCCGGCTGCAACCTGCTCCTGGACAAACCCGCCGGACACGACCAGCCGAGATGGGAACGCGTGCTGGAGTCAGCGGCCGAGCAGGATTTGTACATCCAGCTTGGCTACATGTTTCGCCATCACGACGGCTACCAGCGCATCGCCAACTGGGCGCGGAGCGGCTTGCTGGGCGACGTCTTCGCCATCCGCGCCCACATGTCCACGTACGTCGAGCCAGCCACCCACTCGTTGCTGGCCAGCTTTGCCGGCGGCGTGTTCTATGACCTGTGCGGCCACGTGCTGGACCAGATCGTCTGGACCCTTGGGCGTCCGGATCGGGTGACGCCGTTTATGCAGCGCGTGCGGCCAGAGAGCGGCTTCATTGACAACGGGGTAGCGGTCCTGGAGTACCCGGGAGCCCTGGCGATCGTGGACATCGCAGGCCTCGAGGTTGCGCCGCGCCCGCGGCGCTACGAGGTCTACGGCTCGCGCGGCTGGGCCATCATGGAGCCGATGGAACCCGCGCAGACCGTGCGGCTCTCGCTGGACAGCGCGCGCGATGGATTCCTGGAAGGTGAGCAGACGATGACGCTGGAGGCCCGGCCGCGTTACGTGGCCAGCCTCGAGGCGTTCGTTCGCACGTTGCGCGGGGAGCAGGCGCCGGAGCGCTCACTCGAGCACGAGCGCATCGTCCAGGAAACCGTCATGCGGGCCACCGGCGCCATTGACTAGCCGCGCGGGACGGGTTGTGGCGCTAGTTCCCCAGCCCCAGCGCCAGGCCGCCGAAGATCGACTGCAGTCGCGCTCGGTCCTCGGGCGGCAGCGGTCCCCGCGCCATGGCGGCCACGTTGGCGTCCAGGTGGTCGGGGTTGGCGGTTCCCGTAAGCACGGTTGAGATGGCGCTCGGCTCCAGCACAAAGCGATAGGCCGCTTCCGGCACCGATTCCACGTCGTCGTGCACCAGCCAGCCCAGCGGATCGTCGTCCGGCAGCACGTCGGCCGCCAAGTGTCCGTCGGCTTTCAGTTCGGCAATCACTTCGCGAAGGCGCTCAGGGTTTCCCAGTGCGCGGCGCACGGCGATCATCACGATCAGGCCGATGTCGGATTCCTCGGCTGCTTCCAGCACGTCCTGCTCGGCCGTCTGGTGCAGCAGGTTGTAGCCGACCATGAACGTGTCAAAGTGTCCGTCCTCGGTCATGCGCTTAAAGGTCTCGTGGTGAACGTCGGCGTGGGCTTGCTCGGTGACGCCGAGAAAGCCGACCTTGCCGGCTCGTTGGGCCTCGAGCAGCACAGGCAGGTGCTGCTCCACGACCGCGTCGTACCACTCAGGCGTAAGGCCGTGTACCTGGAGCACGTCGATATGGTCCAGACCTAAACGCTCCAGGCTGCGGTTGATCGAGGCCTGAACGTCGTCCACGCTTTTCAGTTGGCCGTCGGCAAGGTGGGTGTACTTTGTCGCCACGATGAACTCGTCGCGCGGAACCCCCGCCAGCCCATGCCCGAGCAGGGCCTCGCTGTCGCCGTAGCTGGCCGCGGTGTCGAAGAAGTTGATCCCGTGGTCCAGCGCCCGCCGGGTCAGGCTCCGGGCATCGTCCGGGGTTGTTCCGCGGTTCTGGCCCATTTTGCTCGGACCGCCGGTTCCCAGGCTGGCCAGCGACACGCGCAGGTCGGTGCGGCCCAGGCGTCGGTACTCCATCACGGTGACTCCCTGCGTTCTCACGGGGCCTGCAACATAGCGCGCCGCGCCGCGGCGACAGGACGGTTCGTGGCGTTTGACTTCGCACTTCCTCGTCGTATGCTTGAAATACCACCCCACCTGGGGTGGGGTAATCAGGGCAACGGACACCCCGGGGACTACGAATGGACCAGGAAACCCGCAACCTCCTCAACCGCTGGAAGTCAATCCAGGGCCATGCCCGTGCGGTCGAAAAGATGCTTGAAGACGACGCTTACTGCGTAGACATCCTCAAGCAAACCCTGGCCATCCTGGGCGCCATCGAGAAAGTCAACGCCGGCGTCCTGGAACGACATCTGAAGACCTGCGTAACCACCGCCATCGCCTCCGATGACGTCGCCGAGCGTGAGCGCGTCATTGCCGAGTTGATGGACGTGTTCAAGGGCACCGGCCACCTGCGACGCGTGAACTCCTCGGGCGAGGCCATCGAACGCGTCGCGGCAAGCCTCGGTTGTCGTGATGCGCCCCAACACGACCATGGAAACGGCCGGACCGCATGACCGCTGGGGTCGAACACGCGTTTACGTTGCCAGTGGCGGGTATGCACTGCGTCGCCTGCGTCGACCGCGTCCAGCAGGCCGTCGCGAAGGTGGAGGGGGTCCAAGACGCGTCGGTCAATCTCACGGACGAGACGCTGGCTGTCCGCGCCGATCAAGGCCTCAGCGCCGCCGACATCGCCGCCGCTGTCAAGGCGGCGGGCTTCGAGGTGCCAGCGGCCGAGCGAACGCTCCAGGTCGAGGGCATGCACTGCGCGTCATGCGTGGGCCAGGTCGAGAACGCCCTGGTCAAAGTCCCCGGAGTGCTTGATGCATCCGTGAATCTGGCCTCCGGACAGGCCCTGGTTCGCCACGCCCTGGGCCAGGCCGAGCATGGCGCGCTGCGGACGGCTGTGGGGCGTGCCGGCTTCCACGTGCTTGAGACCGACGCGCCGAATGAGAACGCCGCTGGCGTCGACGCTGCGGACGGGGGGCTCGAGGAGCGCCGCCGTCGCGAACGTCGCTGGCTCGGCATTCAGGCCGCCTTCGCCCTCGGCGTCGGAGTCCTGGCGATGTGGGGGGCGGTGGAGTTCATCCCCTGGGCGCCGGATGTCCTGCGCAACCCCTGGGTCGTGCTGGTCCTCGTGACGCCGGTTCAGTTCTGGTCCGGCTGGTCGTTCTACCGGGGCGCCTGGCTGGCGGCGCGCCGCGCGAGCACCGATATGAACACGCTGGTAGCCATTGCGACCAGTGCCGCCTACGGCTACAGCCTCGTAGTCACCGTGTCGCCGGGACTACTGAGCGGCGTGGCCGGGGCGGACGTGCATTACTTCGAAGCCTCCGCGGTCATCATCGGGCTGGTTCTGCTCGGCCGCTATTTCGAGATGGGCGCCCGAGCACGGGTGTCCGCCGCGATCCAGCGCTTGCTGGACCTCAGGGCCAGGACGGCCCGGGTCGAGCGGAATGGACAGACCCTCGAGGTCGCGCTCGACGACGTACGGCATGGCGATGTAGTCGTCGTGCGCCCCGGCGAGAAGGTCCCCGTCGACGGCCGGGTGCTCGAGGGCGCGTCGGCGCTGGACGAATCGATGATCACTGGCGAGAGCATTCCGGTCGACAAGGGTCCGGGCGACGAGGTGATCGGCGCCACGCTCAATACCGCCGGCAGCCTGCGCGTGCGCCCCACCCGCCTTGGCCGGGACTCGATGCTGGCGCAGATCATTTCGCTCGTCGAACGAGCCCAGACTTCCAAGGCGCCCGTGCAGCGGCTGGCGGACTGGGTGTCGGCGCGGTTCGTGCCGGCGGTCATCGTGATTGCGCTGGTCACCCTGGGCGTGTGGCTGGCCATCGGACCGGATCCGCGGCTCACCCACGCGCTGGTCGCCATGGTCACGGTGCTGATCATTGCCTGTCCCTGTGCGCTCGGCATCGCCACGCCCACGGCCATCATGGTTGGCGTGGGCAAGGGCGCGGAGTTGGGCGTCCTGGTGCGCAGCGGCGAAGCGCTGGAGACCGCCGGGAGCGTCGACACTGTGGTGCTGGACAAGACCGGCACGATTACCAGCGGCCGTGCCGAGGTCACGGACGTCATTCCGCTCAACGGTGAGCCCGAGTCGGAAATCCTGCGCCTGGTCGGTTCGGCCGAGCGCGACTCCGAGCATCCGATCGGCCAGGCGATCGTGCATAACGCTGCTGAACGCGGTATTGACCTGTCGCAGGCTGCCCGGTTTCGGTCGGTAACCGGCGGCGGCGTGCAGGCCGTGGTCGACGAGCGCGAGGTCATGGTGGGCACGGCTGGCCTGCTAACTGACGCCGGTGTGTCGATCGAGTCAGGGGCGCGCCGTGGCGAGGAGTTGGCCGCCCAGGGCCGAACGCCGGTCTACGCGGCTATCGACGGCGAGCTGGCTGGCCTGGTAGCCCTGGCCGACGCCCCGCGTGCCGAAGCCGCCACGGCGATTGCGCAGCTACGGGACCTGGGCCTGCGCGTGCTCATGGTCACCGGCGACCGTGATGCGCCGGCCCGGGCCATTGCTCGTCAGGTCGGGGTGGACGAGGTGCGGGCGGAAGTGCGGCCCGGCGACAAGGCCGCAATCGTGCGAGACCTGCAGGCCGCAGGGAATCGTGTGGCCGTGGTCGGCGATGGCATCAACGACGCGCCGGCGTTGGCTCAGGCCGACCTGGGCATCGCCATGGGCTCGGGAACCGACATCGCCATGGAAGCCGGCGACATCACCCTCGTGCGGGGCAATCTGGATGCTGCGGTCACGGCCATTCGCCTCAGCCGCTCCACGATGCGCACGATTCGGCAGAATCTGTTCTGGGCATTCGCCTACAACGTGGCCCTGATACCGGTCGCGGCCGGCGTGCTGTATCCCGCGTTGGGGCTTCAACTCAACCCCATGCTGGCCGCCGCTGCCATGGCGTTCAGCGACCTGTCCGTGGTCGCCAACTCGCTGCGACTGCGACGATTTGGACGAAGCAAAGAGGCCCGTTCCAAAGCTAATTGACAGATTAACGCGGTGCGATTATTATCAAGTGATGCTTTTGGAGGGCACGTATATCTAGTGTAGTGCTGGCTCTAAAGAGTCATTAGCTACTACTAATATTCAGATTATACGTGTCTTATGAGGGTTCTTGGACGCTGCTCCAAAGAGCGTCTGGCTATCGGGAGGAAACCAAATGGCCATGCGTACGAGCCTGGCACGGGCGCTCAATGACCAAATCAACCATGAGTTCAGCGCGGCCTACGTCTACTTGGGCATGGCCGCCTACTTCGAGACGCTTGACCTCGATGGCTTCGCCGGTTGGATGCGCGCCCAGAGCGAGGAAGAGTGGGGCCACGGCATGCGCATCTATGAGCACCTGGCGGACCGCGATGTTCCGGTCACCTTGAGCGGATTGGATCAGGCCGAAACCGAATACGACAGTCCGGAGTCGGTCATCGCCAATGCGCTTGACCTTGAGCAGGGCACTACGCGCTCCATCAACGCCGTTTACGCCCAGTCGATGGAACAGGGCGATTACCAGGCCAAGGCGATGCTGGACTGGTTTGTGAACGAGCAGACTGAAGAAGAGGACACGCTTCGCACGCTGCTCAGCCAGGTGAGGATCGCCGGCGACGAAGGCGCGGGTCTGCTGATCCTCGATCGCGAACTGGCGGCGCGGCAGCCGGCGGCCGCGGGAGGCTAGCGAGTCGCGGGGCTGCTAGGTCTCGTCCTGCAGCCGTCGTGCCAGCCTGTCCGAGGCTGCTTGTAAGCGCGGGCTGACGGCGACGGGATACGGCGGCGTGGCGGGTGCGAGTCCGCGCACACGCGCGGGCAGTTGCCCAGTTGCCTCCGCGCTGTACGTTCGGGAGTTTTCGAGGCTGGGACACTGCTCCCCGATCCGGCGCCCGTTCGCCATTGCGGGCCGTAGGAGAGGCTGCCCGTCGCGCGACTCGTCCGCGCGGCCCAGGACATCGCGCACCGCCACGCCGTCTCTCGTTTCGCGGAAGATCTGCTTGCGCCCGGGCCAGGTGCGCTTCGCGGCGGCAAGCTTCATTCGACCCTGACCCGCGTAGGCCGCCAGCTTGTACGCCGTGTCCAGGTACGGCGCGTCGGGTGACACAGCCAGCGCCGTTCCCACCCCGAAGCCGTCGATAGGGGCGCGCGCGGTGACCAATGCATCAATGGCCCCGGCGTCGAGTTCGCCGCTCACGATGATCCGCACCGAATCTAGGCCAGCGGTGTCCAGCATTCCCCGCGCCAGCCGTGCATTGGCGTCCAGGTTGCCCGAATCGATTCGAATGGCGGCCACGTCAAATTCGTCACCCTGCAGAACGGCCAGGTCGATGACCTTCTGCACGCCCCGCCGGGTGTCGTAGGTGTCCACCAGCACGGTAGTCCCACGGTGTGTCTCGGTGAATGAGGCCAGCGCCTCCGACTCGCCCTCATGCGCCTGGATGTAGCTGTGCGCCATCGTTCCGCTAACCGGAATCCCGTAGCGCCGGCCGGCGGCGACGTTGGAGGTCCCGGCGGCCCCCGCGATATAGGCCGCCCGAGCCGTGTCCACGCCCGCCGCCGCCCCCTGCGCGTGCCGCGTGCCGAAGTCCACGACGGGCAGGCCGTCGGCAGCCGCCACCAGGCGGTGCGCGGCCGATGCGGCCATCGTCTGGTGATGAATGGCGCTGAGCAGATACGTCTCCACGACCTGGGCCTCGGGTAGCGAGGCCGTCACTTCCAGGATCGGCTCGTTCCCAAACACCGGCGTTCCCTCGGGCACCGCCCGCACGTCGCCCCTGAATCTGAGCCGCTCCAGCCGGTTCAGAAAGTCCCGCGAAAAGCGATTGAGCGAGGCCAGGTATTCCAGGTCCGCCGCTGTGACCGCCAACCCTTCGAGGTAGTCAAGCGCCCCCTCCAACCCACAGGCAATCAGCAGATTCCGGTTCGGCGGCAGCCGGCGGCAGAAGAGGTCGAAGGTCGCCGGCTCGGTCAGACCGTGCTCCCAGTAGGCCTGCAGCATGCTCAACTGGTACAGGTCGGTCAGCAGCGCGTCGGCGGGCGCGGACGGCTGCGCCCGGGGCGTCATGCGGGCTCGGCGTGCTCCAGGATGGCGCCGGCCCCTCGCATTGCCTTCAATGCCGCTTCGCCGTCGCCGGGCGCCACGTCGACGGCGCGTATGGCATCGGTAATCACGTGCACATCGAGTCCCGGCATTTCAACCGCGTCGAGGACGCTCGCCTTTACGCAGTAGTCAGTAGCCAGGCCGCCTACCCAGAGCCGCCGGATGCTCGCCGCCTGCAACTTCTCGCCCAGTTCTCCGCTGTCGAATGCCGAGTAGGCCTCGTGGTCGGGTCGATCGGCTTTGGACACCACGGCCGCGTCGTCCGGCAACTCCAGGTCGGCATGAAACGCCGCCCCCGGCGTCTCCTGCACGCAGTGCGGCGGCCACGGACCGCCTTGCTCGGCGAAGCTCAGGTGGTCGGCCGGATGCCAGTCGCGGGAGGCAAACACCAGGGCGCCTCCTTGGACTGCCGCCGCGATCCATTCGTTCAACACCGGCACCACCGCATCCCCGTCCGCCACGGCCAGCGCGCCGCCGGGGCAAAAGTCGTTCTGCACGTCCACGAGCAGCAGGGCGTCGCTGGCTGTTAGTTCGGTCGGCATCGGTCGCCTCGAGACGTGGGCTCGCGTGCGCCGTTTTGCTTGACACGCGGCGCGTCAGACCGCCTTGATCGCTGCGGCGAACGTGGCTGGGGTAGATGGATTCGAACCACCGCTTCACGGTCCAGAGCCGCGCGTCCTACCACTAGACGATACCCCAAGAACTGGCCGTTCCCGGCCGGATTCAACCCTACCACCAAACTGTCGCTGACCTTCTAGCCGAAACGGCAAATCCAGCCGCACGAAACGACGGAGTTTCGGCGCATGGCGAAGCGCGCCGTTGTCGCATGACAACTCCGCGCCTAGCATGGCGTGACTACGCAACCTTCAGGGAATTCCTCCAATCGCTGACCAACGCGCCCCCATTGGTGTGCTCGGCGCTGGCCTCATGGGGCATGGCATTGCACAGGTGTTTGCCCTTGCCGGCCACCAGGTCACCGTCCTCGACGCCAACCCCGCCGCCTTCGACGCTGCCCTCACCAAGGTAGCCCGCAACCTCGAACTGATGGTCGAGTACGGCCTGGTCACCCCGGACCAGGCCGACGCGGTCCCCACGCGCCTCCAGTTCACGACCGACTTGGCCGATGTCGGCGACTCCGCCCTCATCATCGAGGCTGTCACCGAGACCGTGGAAATCAAGCGCGCGGTGTACGCAGACCTGGCGCCGCATCTGGCCCCGGACACATTGCTGGCTTCCAACACTTCCAGCATTCCCATCCGCCTCATGGCCGACGCCACCGGCCGCCCCGACCGCTTCACGACCACACACTTCTTCCGCCCTGCCTACCTTTGCCCGATGGTTGAAGTCACCAAGGGTGAACTGACCAGCGAGGCCACGGTGGAAACCGTGTTGGACCTCCTGCGCGGCGCCGGTCTTCGGCCCGTGCGGATCAATGTGGACCTGCCCGGCCAGGTGGCTAACCGGCTGCGCCAGGCCCTCTTTCGCGAAGCGCTGGACCTGGTTGACCGGGGCGTCATTTCGGCCGAGGACATCGACGAGCTCACGGCCTTCTCCTTCTCGCCCCGCATGCCCCTCATGGGCGTCATGCGCGACCGCGACCTGGCCGGGCTCGAAATCGCCCTCAACGGCACCGAGAGCGTCTGGCCCGATCTGTGCAACGCCGACAGCGGGCACGACGCCCTGCGTCGTCTGGTGGAAGCCGGGCACTTTGGCCTCAAGACTGGCCGCGGTTTCTTCGACTGGTCCGACGTGGACTTCGCCGCGCAGTGGGAAACGTTGGAGCGTCAGCAACTGGAGATCTACGCCACGCTGCGCAAAATCGGCGCCTGGCCGGTCTGATCTGGAGCTTCCAGCACCGCATTGGCAGCGGCTTTGGCCTCCCGGCACGAAGCGTCCGTGGTGTGCGCGGTATCCTTTCGCGGTCACTGTCGGTCAGGCACTTGGAGGCACAGCATGCATCTTGCGCGTTACAGCGTGGGCGGCGAAGTCCACCACGGAATCGTTGAAGGCGACACCATCGCCGAAATCTCGGGCGACCTCTTCGGCGACCTGGAGCGCACCGGCAACACGGTGGCCCTGGCTGACGTCCAGCTCCTGACGCCCACCTCGCCAACCAAGATCGTCAACCTGGCGGGCAACTACCTGAGTCACATGGGCGACTCGCCGCCCTTCTCGCGACCGCAGCCGTTCCTGGCGCCGCCGTCGTCCGTGCTCGATCCCGGCGGAACCATCGCCTGGCTTGAGGGCTGCAAGGACCTTCACTACGAAGGCGAGATGGCGGTCATCATCAGCAAGCGCTGCTCGCGCGTCAGCGAGGATGAAGTCGGGGACTACATCCTTGGCGTATGCGCCGCCAACGACATCAGCGAGCGCATCTGGCAGAACGGTCAGACCAACGGCGAGCCGGACAGCCAGTGGTGGCGCGGTAAGGGCGCCGACACGTTCTCGCCCTTCGGCCCCTGGGTCACCACCGGCCTGGACCACGGCAACCTGGAGATGACCACCCGCGTCAACGGCGAGGTCGTCCAGCACACCAACACCAGCGAGCTGATCTACAACGTGGAACAGATCGTCAGCTTCGTTTCGACGTACATGACCCTTGAGCCTGGCGACGCGATCTTCACCGGAACGTCCGGCACAACCAAGGCCATGAAGAGCGGCGACGTGACGGAAGTTGAGCTGGAAGGCAACGGCATCCTGAGCAACCCGGTCGGTTACCCCGAATAAGGCGGATTCGAACGCCGAGAATCCACTCGGCAAAGTCGAGCTGAACGAAGCCGCCGCAGGGTTTCTAGAGACCCTGCGGCGGCTCGTTTTTCTACTCCCAATCGCCCACAGTGAAGTCCCGGGCGATCACCGCATTGGCTGCATGTCGTCCATCGGCGGTCCGCGTTCCTCGGCCGATGTGGACTCTGCCTTCATCGCGTTTCGCCCCATCTCGTCGGACCCGCCGAAGATGATCGGCAGGCTCAGCGCAACCAGCATCACCAGCGCCCAGATCGCCGGCGCCGAGGTCTGAAGCTGCCGGCGTCGCCGCCGCGCTCGCGCTTCAAGTCGCGTGCGTCGCGGCTGCCACCACGGGTTGTGCCGAGCCTCGAGATAGTGGAATCCCACGCCGAGCACGGCGCCATACACGAGGTGACCAACCAGCGAGGCCGTCCTCGGCGCCGCGCCATCCGCCGACCAGTCCGGCGTGTTCCCGGTCAGCACCGCAAACAGGGTGTTGGGTCCAACCACCCACAGGAAGAACCCAAAGGCCACACCCCAGCCCACCGCTGATCCGATGCCGTAGGTCTGCCGCCGAAACAGCAGGCCATACACCGCGCCCCAGATGACGGAAACCAGGACATGCACCAACACGCCGACGGCGGCGTTGTCGGCCCGCATCAACTGGGCGATGCCCTCGAACGAGCCAAGCCGCGCCAGCAGCACGGTGTAGAAGAGCCCGCCCAGAAGCCCTGCGGCTGATCCGCGTCCCAGTGCCCGCAGCCCCTCCGTGCCGTATCCCTCGTCTTCATGTGGGGTCGCTTCGGCGAACAGAACCCGCCAGGTCACGCTCAGCCATTGATAGGCCAGACCCAGGATTCCGCCAAAGAGCAGATACGCCAGCAGGCCGGGGAAGGCATCGTGAGCGAAACCCATACCCCAGGGCAACATGCCCCTCGTGGCCAGGCCGACGATCGTCATGGGAATGAGAATCCAGGCTAGGAACCCGAACACGAAGCCGCGCACCAGAGCCGCGCCGGCGCTGTCCCGCACGCTCGGTACCACCGCGGAAAACGCCAGGCCGAGCACAACTCCTATTGACATAACGCCTAGCCACAGCAAGCCCGAGGGTTCGTGATCTCCAATGCCGGCAAACTGACCAAGCAGTCCCTGGTCCACCAACGCCTTCCCGGTCAGCGCGGCCCCGATGAGGCCCGCCAGGCCACCCCGTACCGCGGCACCGGCCGTTGGTCGTTCGAAGGATGAGCGTCGCCAGATAAGCAAAGCCAAGCTAGTGGTGACGCCGTACTGCAAGTGTCCCAGCAGCATCGGAAACGTCTCTTGCGCTGAGGTCAGGTCCCACGCCAGCGCTTCGCGTCGGATGAGCAGCGGAGCCAGCGTCAGCGGTCCGATGATCCACCAGACGGCGCCGTAGATCAGGCCCCAGAACAACAGGTCGCCCGCGCTGTTCTCCTGGCGGCGAATCAGTGCCGCGAACCCGGCGCCGATGATGCCCGCCACGACCATGTGCACGATCCATCCACCGACCGCCGACGGCGGCAGACGTACCAGCGCGGCGATGGATTCGATCACGCCCAGGTGCCGCATCACCAGGCCGTACACCAGCCCGCCGACTTGTCCTGCGAGGGCGCCGGCCAGCAGCCAGGCCGCCAGGTCGTTGCGCCGCATCACGTCGCGCGCTTCTGCTCCGCGGTTGGCTGCGCCGCGGCGTCGGAGCGACCGTCGGCCGCTGTCGTCATTACGATGTCGCGCGGGAACACCAGGTCGAGGGCCCAGTCCAGCGCCACCCGCGCCTTGCGTTCCAGGCCCGGCAGCTTGCTGAGATAGATCGTGCGCCACATGAACCAGGCCAGCAGCCCGGAGAACTTGTGTCCCCAAAGCTCCGCCGCCGCCGTGCGATGTCCCAGGCCCACCAGCGAGCCGCTGGCTCGGTAGCGGAAGGGCTTCAGTTGGCGGCCGTCGATGGTCGCCACGATGTTCTGGGCGGCCCGCGTGCCCTCCCGCAGCGCGTGCTGGGCGGTCGGCGGGCAGGGTTGGCCCTGGTTCGTGAGGTCTGGAATCTGCGCTGCGTCGCCTACTGCCCAAACCCCTGGCGTGTCGGGCACGTGCAGCGTCGCGTCCCCTACCACCTGCCCGGCCCGGTTCTTCGCGCAGCCCAGGTCGCGCAGGATCGGATTGGGCTGATTGCCGGCCGTCCAGACAAAGGTCTCGCACGGGATCGTGGTGCCGTCGTCCAGCGTGACGGATCCCTCGGCCGCTGCCGCGACCCGGCAACCCAGCCGGAACTCGATCCCGCGGGCGCTGAGCTTCTCAAGGGCATAAGCCCCAAGGTCGGCGCTCAGTTCCGGCAGGATGCGGTCGCGCGAGTGCACCAGCACGAACCGCGCGTCAGCCGGACCAAGGTTCTGGAAGTAGCGCCTGACGCTCGCTACCAGGTCGAACAGTTCGGCAATCGTCTCCGCGCCCGCGAACCCGCCGCCGGCGACGACGAACGTCAGCAGCCGCTGGCGCACCGCAGGATCAGTCTCGTGGTCGGCACGTTCCAACTGCGAGAGCACCCGGTGGCGAAGTCCCACCGCGTCTTCCAGCGACTTAAGCGTGATCGCGTGCTCCGCCAGGCCCGGCAGGCCGTAGAAGTTCGGGACCGACCCCATTGCCAGCACCAGGTGGTCGTACGGCACCGCCTGCGGCGTCGTGGAGCGGCGGCTGCGCACCGTCACCTGGCGCTGTTCGGTGTCGATTCGTTCCACGTCGCCGTGAATGAAGTTGGTGAACGGGCAGGCCGCGCGGATCGGGGCCGCGATGTGCTGCGCTTCCAGCGCGCCGGAAGCCACCTCCGCCAGCATCGGCGTGAACAACAGGAAGTTGCTTTGACTTACGAGCGTGACGTCCAGGTCCCGCCGGCGCCGCGTCATGCGTTCCAGCGTCTGCGCCGCGCTCATCCCGCCGAAACCGCCGCCCAGCACCACGATGCGATGCACGCGATCCTCCGTGCGCTCGCCCGGACGGACCAACACGGCGCCGCCGCCCCACTGCTGCACGGCCCAATACAAGCCGCCGATAGTCAGCGCTCCGTACAACATGTGCCCCATCAGGCTCGGGAAGCCGGCCGACGCCACCGCAATCGACCAGTCCGGGATCACGCCTTCCGCCAGCGGACGGATCGTCAGCGGTCCCAGGATCCAGCCCAGCAAGCCAAACGTGACGCCAAGGGTGATCTGCGCCGCGTAGCTGCCCGGCTCGTGCCGGTACTGCAGGCCCACGCCGGCGCCGATCAGGGCGGCTAGCACAAGGTGCACAGCCAGTCCGGCGCCGCTTGTCGACGTGCCGGCCAGCCCGGTCACTTCCACGCGCATTTGCTCGGCCTGCATCGCCAGGGCGAACAAGACGCCGGCCAGCAACCCGGCCAGCGCGCCGAACAGAACCTCGCGACGGGCTAGGACGGCTACCAAGCGCACGGCGCGGCTCCCACAACGGGCTTCATCCGATTGTGGCAGCGCCGGGTGGACACTGACGAATCCACCGTGGCCCGCCGCCTATTCGCTTCCCGCCGGCGCTAGGTCGAACCCATCCGTTGACGCCGCTCCGCCCGGCGTCGCAGGCTCCCCCATGCTGCGAATGCAGACCGCCCTCCTCGCACTCGCCCTGTTGGCGCTCGGCGTGGTCATCATCCTCATGGTCGCGGGTGCGGTTCCCGCCGAACGCTCATCCGTCCTGGGCGCACTGCTCGCCGAGCCGGCTGCGGCTACCTCGGCCCCCACTCCAACCGTCACTCCTATCGATTCCCCCGTCAGTTTCGACGGCCTGCGTCCCGGTCAGACTGAAGCCTTCGGCCTTCGGGAGGGCCTGGTAATCGTCCACGCGATCTACGACGGCACGGTCGAACCCTTCACCGCCTCCCTGCAATCCCTGGACAATCCCCAGGCCGACCCAGTCGCCCCCGTCACCATCATTCCCCCGCTCGACCGCCAGGGCGCCGCCACCGCTCAGATCGCCAGCTCTGGCAGCTACGTCGTCAACGTCGAACGCGCCGAAGGCGAGTGGGCTGTCACCATCGCCCAGCCGGGCGACGCGGGCGGCGCGGGCTAGGCGACCCGACAGCCCCGCCAGGTGACCGTTTGCCCCCGCTATTTCTATACTGAACTGCCGCACCCGGACGGATCGAGGCCGGTTATGGATCCCAGTTGTCTGCAATACGCCCTGACCGACGACGAGCGCGAATCGTTCGAGCGCGACGGCTTTCTGGTCGTCGAGGACGCCGTTCCCGATGATTTGCGGGAGTCGTTGATTGAGACCATCGACGACCTGATGGAAAGCGGTGTCCTTGAAGAGGGACGCACCGACAAGACCATTACCCAGCGCATCAACAAGCTGGGGTTCATTCATCTCGACCGCTCATTCTTCGACATGGTCGCCTACGAGCGCCTGCTGCCCAAGGTCTGGGGCATCTTGGGCTGGAATATCTACCTCTACCACACCCACCTGGCCGTCACCGGCAGGGAGCCGGGTACCTACGAACCCGACGCCCGCGCCTGGGGCTGGCACCAGGATTCCGGCCAGATGAACCGGGACATGGAAACCAATCCGCGCCCGCGCATTTCGCTGAAGGTCGGCTACTTCCTTACCGACGTCAGCAACGAAGGCATGGGTAACTTCTGGGTCGTTCCCGGAAGCCAGCTGTCCAATACCCTCCCCGAGCCCGGCGAGGGCGAGGTCCAGCCGGAAGGCGCCATCCCGGTCAAGGTCAAGGCCGGCACCGCCGTCATCTTTGACCGCCGGATCTGGCACGCGGCCACGCCCAACTTCTCCGACGTGACTCGGCGGGTTCTCTTCTACGGTTACGGCTATCGCTGGATTCGTACGCGCGACGACATGGAGTTTCCGCAGGACTGGTACGACGACTCGCACGCCGTCCTGCGGCAGATGATGGGCCACTCCACCAACGAGTTCGGCCGTTCCTCACCCTCTGACGCGGATGTGCCGCTGAAGGTCTGGCTCGAAGAGCACGAGCAGATCCAGCCCGAAAGAGCCCTCGTCGGCTAGCCGAGCGCCCGAATCTCGCCCGGCGGGCGAGGCTTTTTTAGGGTATTGGCGCGCGCGCCGGGGGGGCGGGCCGCCCCGCCGCGGCCGCGCGGGGGGGGGGGGGGCGAAGGGTCGCGGGGGGGGGGGGGGGGGGGGGGGGG
>JAPPLN010000009.1:2242-25243 GCA_028874175.1 Chloroflexota bacterium | reverse complement strand
CCCCCCCCCCCCCCCCCCCCCCCCCCGGGGGGGGGTTTTTTTTTTTTGGCGCCCCCCCCCGCCCCCCCCCCCCCCCCCCCCCGGGGGGGGGGGGCCCCGGGCGCTCGCGAAATCTGGCGCGTTTTGGAGCGGGTGCGCGAACGCGACGGTGGTCCGCCCGAATCCGAATCGGGGCGTGCTGGGAAGCCCAGAATGGGAGCCGGGGACAGGGGCCGGCGTGAGGGGCATGAGGCGGTCTCCGGAATCTGTTGCGGACGTGACGGCCTCAGTGTACACTTTACGGGTACGAGCCACAACCCACGACTCGGCCGCTGGGAGGTCGAGTCATCGACCAGATTGACGGCAGGGCGCGGCGGGCGCCGGTTGGCTGGAAACCGGTACGCGGCGGCGTCCGTGGTCGGGGTGTGTCTCGGTAGGGTCGTCTGCGGGCCGGGCGGTCGACCCACAGCCGCTTGGGATCAGAACAAGGGGTTGTCAACCAGAGGTTCGATGAGGTACGGGCCGTTGTTGGCGACGGAGTTGACGGCGGGGCTGACCGGGTAGCTGGTGACCACGTGCTCCGCAGCCGGTTGCAGGAGGGCGGTGCGCCAGGCCGGGTCTTCCTCCTCCGCGGCCAACCAGGCGTCCCAGTCGTGTGGCTCCAGAATCGCCGGCATACGGTGGTGGAAGGACGACATATAGGCGTTCGGCTCGGTCGTGACGATCGTGAACGTCAGTCCGAATTCATCGTGCGACTCCCATAGGCCCGCCAGCGCCAATGGGCGCCCGTCCGCGCGACGGATGTTGAGCGGCCGGCGATTCCCGCGAGATCCTGTCCACTCGTAGAACCCGTCAGCCGGGACGAGGCAGCGGCGCGCGCGAAAGGCGGCCCGGAAGGCCGGTTTGCCGGCCAGCGTCTCAGCGCGCGCGTTGATGGTGCGGCGGCCGATCCGGGGGTCCTTGGCCCAGAACGGGATAAGACCCCAGCGCATTACCTCGAAGCGTCGCGGGCCGTCGACCACCACCGGAACCTGCTGCGTGGGCGCGACGTTGAAGTTGGGCAGCGGGAGCGTGACGAGAGTCTCCGTCGGGGTGGTTTCAAAAAAATCAGCCAGGGCCTCTTGATCCGAGTGCAGGTTGTAGCGCGCGCACACCGTGATTGGCTGTCCTACGAAGGCCGTGGACTGTCATCGTGCCACCGGAGGCGCTGCGCGTGTTCGCTTTTTGTTTGGTACTATGGCATGCCGTCCTCCCAAGGATTGCCCGTTGCTTCGATCCAGCGCCGAGCATCCGTCGATCTTTCAACGCACCGGCAGACGAGGGAGCGGTGTGCTGAGTGAGGCATGCGAGCCAAGGCCATGTACATGGTTCGGCCGCGGGAACTGCCTTGAATGGCGAGGCCTTTGGCAAGGCGAATCCTGGCAGGTCTGGGAGAGGGCGATGGAGCGGAAGACGGGATTCGAACCCGTGACCCTCTCCTTGGCAAGGAGATGCTCTACCACTGAGCCACTTCCGCGAAGCCGCCACGAGGCAGCGTTTCGCATTTTAGCGATTAGCGTCGCGGTCGGCTAACGGCAGATGGGAATCTTCCGGTTCGATCTCCGTCAGCAGCTGCGCCAGCAGGTCAGCCAGAGGCTGTCGGTAGGGTGGGGGGACGCCGCGTTCGGCCAGCGCTTCAGCGAGCGCCGGGCCGGCGGTGTTGAATTGCCAGCTTCGAACCGCGCGGTCGAGGTTGAT
Organism: Chloroflexota bacterium; assembly: GCA_028874175.1. Taxonomy (GTDB): domain Bacteria; phylum Chloroflexota; class UBA11872; order UBA11872; family UBA11872; genus UBA11872. The sequence continues at coordinate 23,527 of JAPPLN010000009.1, read as the reverse complement.
GGGCGCGGCGTCGGCACCGAACGGAGGGCCGAGCGGACCGGCGCCGAGCAGCCAAGCGACCCCCTCGCCGGGCCCGGCCAGGCCGGCCTGCTCTACCAGATGCCCCAAGGCCTGAGCAGCGACGATATTTGGAATCGATTGCCCGCGCGACCAGCGGTTGATGGTGCTAACGCTGGCGCTCACGCCGGCCGCGTGCAGGCTCCGGGCTATGTCGTCCAGCGTGCGGTCGGCGTAGCCCATGTAGGCCCGCAGCCGGCGAGCAAACTCGTCACGCTGCTGATGCTGACGCTCGGCCATGAGTGGACTGCGGCTGGCATTGGAGCATTGGAGTATGCCATATGCCGTTACTGAGTATCAATATTGATATTTTTTCTTATTTATGCAAATATTTATCCATGATCGTCGGTTGGATTCTCCGCCCGAGTTCGATAAGGACCCCTGCCCTTGATCAGCAGAACGGCGCTTCCCGCAACCTCCGAGCCGATGCATGACCCCGTTCACCGATCCACAGCGAGGGCGCTAATGCTGGAACCGCGACGTGCCGTCTTGCAGTCCCTCCGTACCTGGGCCACCGAGCAGGCATTCGACGCCGGCGATCTGGCTGCGTTGGATCGGGTGCTGGCTGGGCTGGCGGCGGCCGAAGATGGGCCTGATCTGGATATGGCGATGCGGACCGCCCGTCGCCGCGTGATCGTTCAGGCTCGACATCGACCCGGCCGTTCGGCCTCCGGCTGACCGGCGATCCGATGGCTGCCCTGCCCCGCACCTAACGAGACCTTCGCGTAACCCCAGGGGCTATTGCCCGGAAGACCTCTCACCACACCCCCCTCCCGGACGAGAGGGAGCAAGAGCGGCCGCACCTTCCGGGGCCAGGCGAGTTGGCAAAGGTCTCTAGCGCGCGATCAGGCGCCTGGCGCGGTCCGAATTGCGAGCCGGGCCGCGAGGCGGAGTGCGTACTCCAGCCCGCCGGAGTCGGCGATGCCCTGTCCGACGATGTCGAAGGCCGTGCCATGCGCGGGCGTCGTGAGCGTGACGGGCAGGCCGACGTGGACCGTGACCCCTTTGCCGAAGCCGAGCAACTTGGTCGCTATTTGCCCCTGGTCGTGGTACATCATGACCACACCGTCGAATTCCCCCCGCTTCGCTCGCATGAAAACGGTGTCCGAGGGGATGGGGCCGGCCACGTGAATGCCCTCGGCCTGGAGTCGCTCGATGGCGGGACTGATGATTCGGATCTCCTCGTCGCCGAACAGGCCCTGCTCTCCCGCGTGAGGATTCAGCGCGGCGACACCGAGACGCGGAGGTTGCTTCCCCATGCTTCGCAGCGTCCGCGCGGCCAGTCGCACGATGGTCGCCAGGCGGTTGGGCGTGATCAGGTCAGGCACGTCGCGCAGGGCGACATGTGAGGTGACCCGAAACGTGCTGAACTCAGGAATGACGTTCATCTCGCCGAAGAGGCCGTCGTGCCCCGTGAAGTCGGCAAACATGTGGGCTTCGTCAGGAAATCGCCAGCCGCCGCGGTGTAGGGCGGCTTTGTTGAGCGACGCATAGCAGATGATGTCGAGGGTTCCCGCCGCCGCCAGGCCGATCATGTGCTTGAGCGTCTCGCCACAGACGCGGCCAGACTCGGGCGAGACCTTGCCTCTCTCAATCCGGTCGGGATCCAGGTTGCCGAGGTCGACGACCGGAACGGTGCGCCGGGGCCAGGTCACCTCGTCGAGCGTCTCGTAGACGTCGTAATCGCATCTCAGATTGGCGTCCCGCATGCCTTGCTCGAGGACGCGTACGTCGCCGACGACCGCGACGCGAGCACGATCGCCGACGGCGCCGGAGGCCATGGCCTTGGCGGCGACCTCGGGCCCGATGCCACAGGCGTCGCCGAGCATCAGCCCGATGAGTGGCGTGCCGTCAGCGGTCACACACGTTCCCCTTGCCTTGCTGGCGGGTGCTATGTCGCCGGCATCACCGCGCCGTTCGGTGTCCCGACGAAGTTCGATCAGCCTATCGGTCTCTGATGCATCTTGTTGCCTGGCTGACCGCTCCGCCACTCCCGATTCCGCTCCCGCCCGCTATGGTGGCGCCTGCCGGTTCGTCCTCCGCAACTGAGACCCAGCCCATGCCCCGCCTGGACCCGACGGAACTCGTGATCGGCGATGCGCCGCAATACTTCTTCGACAACGGCGTAGTCAGCGCCGTCGCCAACGTCACGCGCACGGTGCACAGGCCCCGCAAGTCGCCGGCCAACCCCGTCATCCAGTCCGACCGGCCCTGGGAGCACGTCACCTACTTCTCGTTCAACGGCTGGCAGACCTGGCACGACGTTGGTAGCGGACGCACCCACTGCATGTACGAGGACTGGTGGCTGGACCGCGACAAGCTGGCCCGCGGCGAAGGCGGAACCATCCACGCCTGGGCCAACGCGCGCATGCGTTACCTCTACGCCCACTCCGACGACGGCGAGACCTTCACCAAACCTCCCATGGGCATGTTCAGCCACGATGGCCAAGACACCAACGTTGTGATGGGCTCGGAAGTCGACGGCTCGCCGCACTCGATGGGCTTGCTCCGCGACCCGTGGGAAACCGACGAATCTCGTCGGTTCAAGGCGCTCTATTTCCACGTGCCGCCCACCGAAGAGGAAGTCGGCGGAGGCGTCGTTCGCCACGGCGTCTCGCCCGATGGCATTCACTGGACGCCGCTGGACGAGCCCCCGGTGGTCGGCGCCGAGCGTGCGCGCCTGGACGACACGGCCATCGTGGCGGTCGATCCCGAGTCCCGCGCCTATCTCGCCATCACCCGCCATCCATTCATGGTCGGCGCGCCCGACCCGCTCCGCCTTCCGCCCCTGGGACCAACCGGCGGGACGCCCACCTATGACGTGGCCACCGACCAGCCCGGCGGCCGTAACCGCCGCCGGATTTTCATGATGGAGAGCGCCGACTTTCACCACTGGACCCGGCCCCGACTCGTGCTGGCCCCGGATCCCGACGTCGACAATCTCGATACGTCGTTCTACGGCATGTCGATGTATCGGGTCGGGGCCCAATGGCTCGGTTTCATGGGCGTATTCAACATGGTCAGCAACACCATGCACGTCGAGTTGACCCATAGCCGCGACGGGCGCACCTGGCGCCGTGTATGGCCGGGTCGTCCCTGGTTGGAGCCCGGCCCCGCCGGCGCCTGGGATCAGTTCATGGTCAACGTATCCAGCGCACCCGTCGCCAAGGACGGCGAGTTGCGCGTCTACTACGGCGGCTCCCGCAACCACCACGACTGGTGGTTCGCCGGCCCGCCTGAGCAATACGCCGGTTCAACCTCCTGGGACCACCTGCCCGAGGTCAACGACATGAGCAACGTGGGCTATGCCCTGGGTCTGGCCCGCATGCGGCCCGACGGCTTCGTGTCGCTGGACGCCGGCCGCGAGCGCGAGGGCCTGATCGTCACCGAGCCAATGGTTGCTCCCGGCGACCGTCTGCGCATCAACGCCCGTTGCCGACCCGGCGGCTACGTCCGCGTCGAAGTCACCGACGCCCAGGACCGCCCGCTGCCCGGCGTCACCGAAGCCGACTGCGACGTCTTCACCGGCGACGCACTGGACCACACCGTCACCTGGGCCGGCAGTCCCGCGGTCCCGCACGGCGACGGCGGCGAGCCCGACCCCCGCCGTCCCGGCGCCCCCTACCGCCGTCTCCGCTTCAGCCTTCGCAACGCCGAGCTCTATTCATTCCAGTTCGCAACCGCGGACGCCGATCGGACGAGCTGAACCGCTTTCCACCTCCAGCCCGGAAGGTCGCCTGGCAGTTGCTGAGAACCGGCTAATGTCGGCTAATTCAAAATCTGACTTTGAATTAGCCGACGATTGACGCAGCGCATGTGTCGCTGTCTGAGCCGGAGATCGCCGGAGTTAGCGAACTGATTCTGCGAGCAGACGTCCTCGCTCAGGCCTACCCATCCCGACTCCTGCAAGCCGACCGACGTGCCAAAGCGTCGCCTGATTGGCCGTCACCACCGGCTTGCCCAGTGACGCCTCCATCGCACCGATGATCTCCGCCGTGCGCATGCCCGTGCAGCTGATGAACACGGCGTCCGCGTCCGGTCTGTCCACCTCCGACTCAACGACTTCCCGCGTCTCCGCTGGCTCAACGTCCTCGATATCGCATCGCAGATTCAATCCGACCATGGACGTCACGGTGAATCCCGCGGACTCCAGGTGGACGCGCAGTCTTGCGTTCAGGTCGTCAATGTGCGGCGAGAGCACCGCCACGGACTGCACGCCCAGCACTCGCAGGGCCTCGACGACTGCCGATGAGGTCGTCGTCGCGGGCAGGCCGGATGCCGCCTGCATCTCCGCGATGATGGCGGCGTCGCCTTCGGGACCCAGGACGTAGCTGGCTGACGTACACCCGAACGCCACGGCGTGTGCGCCGCGCTCAGCCAGCCGCCCCGCCGCGTGCCCGTTCTCCGGATCCCGCGCCAGCCCCTCCACCAGCGCCAGCGTGATGTTCTGTTCCGGCTCCGGATCGGTTCTGATGGGTTCGATGTCCAACACGAGACCGTGCCCGATAAACCGCTTCAGTTCCGCCACGTGACGGTCCTGCACAGGCTCCGGCCAAACGATTCCGACCCGGGATGTACCCACGGACGCTACCGCTCGATCAGTTCCCGCGGCCCGCGCGTCAGCACCTCGCAACCGTCCTCGGTGATCACGCTCGTCTCGCTGAACGCCACGCCAAACTCTCCCAGCCGCCGCACGGCCACCGGGTGGTGAAACACCATCCCAGGTTCCAATACGGAATCCTCGTCGCTCCGAATGAAGCCCGAACCGTCCGCCCAGTTCGGTGGAAAGCCGGCCCCGATGCCGTAGCCGAATGTCCCGTGAAACACCAGGTCGTCGCCCGCGGCCCTCAGCTCGCGCCAGCCCGCCTCCGCCGCATCTCGCGCGGCGACACCCGGTCCCATAGCTTCGAGAACTGCGCTCAGCGCCGCAAGACATGCGTCGGCGGCCGCCCGAACCTCGTCGGACGGCGGACCGATGGTCAGTGTTCGCATCTGCGGCGCCGTGTAGCGCTGCACGCATGCGCCAATCTCCAGTAGCACGTTGTCGCCCGGCTGGATCGTCTGGCGCTTGTGCGTCGTGTGCAGCATCCCGGAGCGGCGGCCGCTGGTGACGATCGGCGACAGGCAGGGGTACTCGCTGCCGGCGCGCGCCATGGCTGCAAAGGCCGAACCCGCAACCTCGCCATCAGATGCACCGGCCGTCGCGGCGGAGGTCGCGGCCTCCACCGCCGCCTGGGTGGCCTGCGCCGCGCTGCGGATGTGCTCGATTTCAGCCGCCGACTTGCGCCGCTTCAACTCGATGAGCACATCGGTCGCGTCGACAAGCTCCGCGAGCGGTAACGCGTGTGCCAGCCCGGCGGAGAACGCGGTCGTGGCGCCCCACGCGGCGCCATCAAGCCCTATGCGCCCACGTGTCGCGCCGTACTCGGCCAGCATGCCGGCCGCGTACTCCGGCCGATCGCTCTCCGGCGGATACCCGTGGAGGTCCTGGAACCACACGCCCAACATCGCGCCGCCAAACTCCGGCGGATCCATCGCCAGCGCCGGTTCGCCGTCTGGTGGCACAACCAGGCATGCGCCGCCGTCAACCGCGAAGGTCTGGTAGCCCGACAGATAGAACACGCTCGCCGGGTTCATCACCACCAGCGCGTCCAGCCCCTGCACGTCCATCGCCGCCTGCGCCCGCACCAGCCGCTGCTCGTACTCGACCTTGGAAAACGCAGGTTCCGGCTTCAGGTCCCCCAACTTGGCTTCAGGGAACTTCCCCCCGCTCAGGCTGGCGTGCACCCGCATGGCTTCGTCCTCTCTCGGGTTAGCGATAGGTGCGAGGTCCCCACTGGGCCTCGTAGTACGGCGCAATCATGCGTCCCGGCGGCGCGACGGCATCCAGCCGTTGGCGGTCGGCGTCAGTGACCGTGACATCCAGCGCACCCAGGTTGCCCTTCCAGTGATCAAGCGTGCGCGGGCCCACGATCGGCGCGGTGATCCCGGGTTGTGCCAGGTTCCAGGCCAGGGCCAGCTGGCCGGGGCTGCATCCCTTTTCGCTGGCGATGGCCGCGACCTCGTCCAGCACCGCGAACGCCGCTTCGCTGTGCAGGTTTCGCTGTTCCTGCGTCTCCGGACTTTTTTCGAACCGCGTACCGGGCGGTGCGGCTGTGTTTCGCTGGTAGATCCCGGTCAGAAACCCGCTGGCCAGCGGCGCCCACGGAATGATGCCGATGCCATACGTTTGCGCCATCGGCACCAGCTCACGCTCGATTCGCCGGTCCAGCAGATGATACGGCGGCTGCTCACAGATCGGCCGGTTGAGACTCAGCTTCTCGGCCACCCATAGCGACTCCACAACCTGCCAGGCCGGCCATGTGCTCGTGCCGATATAGCGAATCTTGCCGCTCTGCACCAGGTCGTCCAGCGCGCGTAGCGTCTCGTCGGGCGGAGTGTCCGGCGACGGGCGGTGGATCTGGTACAGGTCGATGTAATCCGTCTGCAACCGCCGCAACGAAGCGTCGCACTGCTCCAGGATGTGCCGCCGGCTGTTGCCCTGCGCATTTGGGTCCTCGTCGTCCATCGCAAAGTGGACCTTCGTCGCGAGCACCACCCGCTGACGCTTGTTCGGCGGCCGCAGCGCCTCCCCGACGATCGTCTCGCTCGTCCCGCGACCGTACATATTGGCCGTGTCGATGAAGTTGACCCCGACGTCCAATGCGTGATCGATGATGGTCAGGGACGTCTCGCGGTCAGTGGCGTTGCCGAAGTTCCAACAGCCCAGACACAGCGGGCTAACCTTGACTCCGGTGCGACCCAAATTGCGGTATTCCACGACGCCTACTCCGACCCACGGGCTCTCTCCGCTGCCTGAGCGAGTGTGTCACGTTGTCTGCCGAGGCGCAGCTATCGCGGCTTGGCGCGGCGAGCAGCGGCGAGAAACCCGCACGTCAGGGATTGGACGGGTGTGATCATGCGGCGGCGAGGATGGCAGTGATCGCTCCGCTACACTCCCGTTCGTTCCCCTCGAGTGGAGGGCGCCCGCATGGCCAGACGCCCGAACATCCTGTGGATCGTCATGGACTCGCAGCGGCCCCACAACATTGGGGCCTACGGCGACCCGCGAGGGGTGACCCCGGTCCTGGACCGACTGGCGGCCGAGGGCGCCGTCTTCGAACGCAACATCACGTCCGCGCCTTGGTGCCTGCCGTCGCACGCCTCGATGATGACCGGCCACTACGCCAGCACCCACGGGGCCGACGGCCGCTACGAACGCCTGAGCGAGGAGTACCCGACGATCGGCGAGGAGCTGACCGAACTCGGCTACGCCACCGTGGGCATCTCGAACAACGCCTACATGAGCGCCTCGTCAGCGTTGCACCGCGGCTTCATGGATTGGAGCTACGTGCTGCCGCCGCTCGGCGCGCCCGACCAGGACAAGGGCGGCGCACAGGTTGTGCGACAGATGCTCAGCTGGCTGCGCGGGCATGAGGAAGACGAGCGCCCGTTCTTCATGTTCGTCAACATCAACGACACGCACACGGCGTACATCGCGCCGGAACCATGGCACTCGCGCTGGGCGCCGGATGTCAGTCGCGATGAGGCCCGCGAACTCAACCGCGCGCAAGGCGGTTTCGCCGACCCCTCGCGCATGGACGGGATGCCGGACGACGTGCGGGACAAGCTCTACGCGCTGATGGACGGCGAAGCGGCTTATGTGGACGATCTGATTGGCCGGGTCGTCGACTACCTGCGTGACGCCGGAACGCTGGACGACACGATGGTGGTGGTGACCTCGGATCACGGCGACGTGATCGAGGAGCATCCGCCGTACTGGAACCACCAACTGACCGTGTTCGAGGCGGTGGCCCACGTGCCGCTGATCGTGCGGTATCCGGCGGCGTTCGAACCGGGAACTCGGGTTTCGGCGCTTACTCAGACTCACGACGTGGTCGCGACGGTTTACGACCTGATCGGCGCGGAGCGTCAAGAGGAATGGCTCGGCGAGAGTAGCCACAGCCTGCTTCGCGCTCGCGACGGCGACGCTCGGACCTATGCCCTCTGCGAGTTCGCGTTTCCCGTGAACATGCTGGAGCGCGTCACGCGCCAGGGCCGGGCCTTCGAGTTACGCCGCTTCTTCCGGGCGCAGCGGGCCTACTACCGCGACGACTGGAAATACATCTGGACCAGCGACGGCCGCGACATGCTGTACAACCTGGCCGACGATCCCACCGAGCAGGTCAACCTGTTCGACAGCGAGAACGACCGGGCGCGGGAGTACTACCTGGAGCTGGAAGCCGTGCTGGGCCGGATCCCGGTGAACGACTACGGCGACTGGATGGTGACCGAATACATGAAGGGCACGCCGAAGGAAAGTTGGGAGAAGATCCGGCGCTGGGGTTACCTGCGGCCGGGACAGGCTGACAAGCCGGCGTTCCGAAACTAGGTCAACGGCCAGCGGTTCGGCGGTCAGGGCGCCCGGGCCTCCATAATCCCGGCGCGGCGTGTTTCGAGCGGCACACGCAGACCGTCGCGGTCCGCGTGGCGGCGCAGAAGTCCTTCGCGGTCGTAGTCGAAGCGTTCGATTGACGGCTGGAGCCGGCCGTGGGCTTCGGTGATCGTGAGGAATGAGGGCCGGCTGTCGTCGACCGCGAGGTTCGGATCATCGGCGCGTCGGTCGATCTCTCGTCCACTCGGGTCTCGGTAGCGGAACAGCTGCGCCGCAACCGTACCGGGGTTGGCCAGCGCTCCCGCGGCGCCCTGGCTGACGAAGGGATAGTGGGTGTGCCCGATCACGGTCAGATCCACGGCGGGATCGGCAAAGATCTCCGACAGCTCAGCCGGCCGAAGTCGCCAGTTGGTGGTCTCCGGCGTGCGCAGATTGAAGTGGCCGTGCATGAGTCGCAGGGTGCGGCCTCGCCAGTGGACCTCCAGGACGTCGGGAAGGGATTCGACGAACTCGAGCTGGTCGGGCGTCATCTCTCGGTAAGCCCCGAGTTCGGTGTCGTCGGGCGCGCGTTGGCCAAGCGACGGGTCGGCGTCGAGGTACCTGAAGATCGCGCTGTCGTGGTTGCCGCGGGTAGTGCGACCCAAGGCGCGGCGCATCGTCCACTCCACGGCGTAAAGGCCATCGATACCGCCTTCGAAGATATCGCCGTTGACGAAGACCAAGAAGGGCTCCGACACCTGTGTCAGCCATCGGTCGATGGCCTCGAGCGGCTCCCGATACCCGTGCAAGTCGCTGACAATGACGAGACGCTCCGTGGCGGCGCTGACTTCGACCCGGGCAGTCACAAGGGGACGCGGCGCTCGACGATCCTCGAATCGCGCCGGATCTGGAGCACTCATTCCCAATTCCCCTGACTAAGACTCGCCGGCAACTCTGACCTAGACTAGCCAGAGGCCGCGACTGAACCGCGGGGACGCCTGGAAAACTCCCCGGCACAGGCACGGAGTGAGCATGGAAGGTCTTACCGGCCTGATCATCGTTCTCATTGTCATTGGTTCGTACTTTCTTCCAACTTTGATCGCCGTACTCCGAGAGCACCACAACAGGCTTCCGATCTTCCTGCTTAACTTCTTTCTGGGATGGACGTTCATCGGCTGGGTCGCTTCCCTGGTCTGGTCCTTCACCAGTCCGCCGCCGCAAGACTAGGCGCCAGTACGGAGACTCGGGTAGTGCGCACGCATACCGACCCGAGTTTTCCAGTAGGCTGAGCGTCCGAGAAGGTCCCCCGCCCCTATTCTTGGAGCCGACGAAATGACCATGACGATGAGCGCCCGACCAACGGCCGCCGAAATTGCCGAGCTGAACCGGGAATACACGTTCTTCGACTGGGCGGCGCAGGGTGCGGTGAGCCCGGTGGCGGTGGAGCGCGCCGAGGGGTCGTACCTGTACGACCACGACGGACGGCGCTACCTGGACCTGAACGCCCAGTTAATGAACGTCAACATTGGGCACCAGCACCCGGCGGTGGTGGAGGCCATCAAAGCGCAGGCCGACAAGCTCTGCTACGTCAACCCGCGCTTCGCCTCCGAGCCGCGCGGTGAGTTGGGACGCGAACTGGCGGAGATCACGCCGGGGTCGCTGTGCAAGACCTTTTTCACCCTGGGCGGCGCCGAGGCAACGGATCACGCGGTGAAGATCGCCCGGCTGGCCACCGGCCGGCAGAAAATCGTGGCGCGGCGCCGCTCCTACCACGGGTCCACGTACGGCGCGCTTTCGCTCACCGGCGAGGCGCGGCGCTGGGCCACCGAGCCGGGCATTCCCGGCATTGTGCGGGCCGCCGATCCCTACCAGTACCGCTGTCGGTTCTGTTCGGCGCAGGCGCAGTGCGACATGCGGTGCGCCGACGACATCGACGAGGTGATCCGGGTTGAAGGCCCGGACAACGTGGCGGCGGTGATCGTGGAGCCGATTGCCGGCGCCAACGGGGTGGTGGTGCCGCCGGACGGCTATCTGCCGCGGGTCCGCGAGATTTGCGACGAGTACGGCGTGCTGCTGATCGCCGACGAGGTGATGACCGGCTTCGGTCGCACGGGACGCTGGTTTGCCGTGGAGCACTGGGACGTGGAGCCCGACATCATGACCATTTCGAAGGGTCTGACGTCGGGATCGGTCCCTCTGGGTGCGGTGGTTGTTACGGATGAGATCGCGCACCACTTCGAGGACAATCCCCTGTGGGCCGGACTGACGTACGGCGCGCACACGCTGGCGTGCGCGGCCGCGCTGGCGACGATCCAGGCCTACCGCGACGAAGGCATTCCGGAGCGGGTGGCGGAGCTGGGTGAGACGCTGAAGGACGACTACGCGGCGATGGCGGCTCGCCACCCGAGCATCGGAGAGGCGCGCAGCATTGGCCTGTTCTCTGCGCTGGAACTGGTGCGCAACCGCGAAACCCGCGAGCCGCTGGTGCCGCAGATCGACCCGGCGTTCGAGAACTACGGCGTCATGAAGGAAATGTTCGCCTACATGCTTGAGCGGGGCGTGGCGACGATGACGCGCTGGAACTGGGTGATGGTGAATCCGCCGTTGACCATCACGCTGGAGGAACTGCGCGAGGGCCTGGCGGTGGTGGACGAGGCGCTGGACCTGGCCGACCAAGCGATGGTCTGAGGCTTCGCGCGGCCCTCGTCAACAACCAGACGGGGCCGCCGCGGGCGGCCCCGTCCGAACGCTGGCCGCCTTAGTTGCGGCCGGGAAAGGTCAGTTCGGCGATGCCGGACTTGTCAAGTTCACCCTTGCCGGCTTCGATCATGCGGTCGTACTGCGCCTTGGTGGCGTGGGCCAGCGGCAGGTTGAGCCCGGCGTCATCGGCCAGCGAAAGGGCGATGCCCGAGTCTTTGGACGCATGCGCCGAGGAGAAGTAGCACTCATGGTCGCGGATAACCATGTCCTCGCCGTCCGTTTCGAGCACCCGCGAGTTGGCGCCCGTCTGCGAGAACACCGTCTGCAGCATTTCCAGGTCAAGTCCGAGCGCGGACCCAAGACCGAGACCCTCGGCCAGACCCGCGGTGTTGATGTTCATGACCATGTTGACCAGGGCCTTGACCTGGGCGGCGGTACCGGCGGGGCCGATGTACATGCGCGAGATGCTGAGGCTCTCGAGCAGCGGCTCGACGGCCTGATAAACGTCCTCGCGTCCGCCGCACATCAGGTAGAGCGTGCCGTCGCGCGCCTGGGTGATGCTGCTGGCCATGCAGGCTTCCAGGCTGTTTGCGCCGGCCGCTTCGGCCAGGGCTTCGACGTCCACGTGGACCTGGGGCGTGATGGTGGCGCAGTTGATGAACGTGGTGTCGGCAGCATCGCTGAGAAGGCTATCACCGCTCTCGCTGAACACGTCACGCATTGACGAGTCATCGGTCACGACCGTGATCACGACGTCCGAGGCCGCGGTGACCGCTGCCAGCGAGTCCGGAGCCTGGCAGTCAAGCTCGCCGGCCAGGGCTTCAGCGATGTCGCGCTGCACGTCGTACACCGCGGAGACCGTGAAACCCTCGTCGTTCAGGTGGCGGGCCATGTTGGCGCCCATGCGTCCGACGCCGACGAATCCGATCCGTTGTGTCGTAGCCGCCATCAGTCATTCCCCCTTAAGCGGTGCGGGACGCGGAGGGCCCTGGTCGGCCGTCCGCGCCCCGTAATTCCGTTGTGTCCGGGCGTTAGCCGGTCACTTCCCCGTGAATCTCGTTCCAGTCCTCAAGCGCGTTGAGCGTCACGGCGTCCGTGATGGCGCCGTCTGCGTTCGTTCCGGCGGCCGACGAGATGGCCGAAACGATGTCGTCACCGTGGTCATAGCCGGCAATGGCTGCGTTGGAGGCGTCGATCACCGACTGATCAATGCTGCCGCCATTCTGGTCGACCACCCACTGCTCGAACTGCGGGTAGGTCGGCTTTTCGTTCTCCAGGTACGCCACGGCCGCGTCGCGGTCGACACCAAGGCCGTCCAGGACCATCTGGTCGAACCCGGCGCCGCAGGCGTCGTATTCCTCGTTCAGCGCGCCGGCGGCCGACAGGGTCACCTTGAGCCAGAGCCTGGGCAGGTGCATGGCCCCCAGCGGACCGGCTTCACTGGATCCAATGAGCGGGATCATCTTGGCCATCTGCTTGTCCTTCCGACGCTTGGCAATTCTGTAGCCCGCTCATGCTATCAAAGCGCTGTTTCGGGGACTAATAGAGTGGCGGGCTAGACTCCAATATGCCCCGCTCGGAATCTCCGTCGATCCAAGCCGGTCGCCGGCCCTGGCGTCCGCTGTGGGGGCGGCGGATTGATCCGCTGCTGGAAGAAGCGCTGGCGGCCGCGCTGGCGATGACCGTGCTGGCTGTGATGGTGGCGGGGCTGTATTGGGTCATCACCGGCCTCTCGCCCTGGCCCGGGCTGGTGCTGGGCGAGATTGCGGGCTTCGGCTTCGGCATTGCGCTGCTGTCGCTGTCCTCCCCCCGACGCAGGCGCTAGCGGCAGACGCGCGGGCCTACTCGTACCTGAGCGCTTCGATCGGCGCGAGGCGCGAGGCGCGGGAGGCCGGGTAGATGCCAAACACCAGGCCGATCACCACGGACACGACGAGCGCGAGGAGGATTGGCTCCAGGGTGATGGTGGTGGTCAATCCACCGGCAAATGGATTTCCGCGCGGTCCGCCACCGCCTGTCGGCTGCTCCGCGCCGGCGCCGAGTTCATTGAGCCCGAGCGAAATTGCGACGCCGATCAGGACGCCGGCCAGCCCGCCGCCCATGCTGACTGCCACAGCCTCGATCATGAACTGCGACATGATGTCGCGCCGCTTGGCGCCGATGGCCTTGCGAATGCCGATTTCACGGGTCCGCTCGGTGACGGAGACAAGCATGATATTCATGATGCCGATGCCGCCGACCAACAGCGAGATTCCGGCCACAGCGCCTAGGAATAGCGACATGGTGGCAGTGATCTCCGAGATAGTCTCGATCTGATCGGCCTGGCTCCCGACGGTGAAGTCCTGCTCCTCCGAGTCGTGGCGGCTGAGCAGAAGGTTCTCGATGGCCTGGGTAACGCCGGCCACGGTGGCGTCGCTCTCGTCGACCAATTGCACGACGATCGAAGAGACCACGTCGTCACCTGCTGAGGTCTTGGACGGGTTCACACGGCTCGTCAGGGTGGGTAGGGGAATAAAGGCCGAATCGTCATTGCTTTGAAACGAACTCCCACCGTCGGAAGCCAGGACGCCGACGATTGTGAACGGCTGGGTATTGAGCCGTACCGTCTCGCCCACGGCGTTGCCGGTTGGAAAGAGGTCGGTTGCCAGGGTGTCTCCGATGACAACCACGCGCGATGCCCGTGCTACATCGTCGGCGGAGAAGAACGAGCCGGTACCGATTTCAGCATTACGCACGGCCGGGTAAACCTCTGAGACACCGTTAACCGAGGCTTGAACCGCGCCCTCAGAGGAAACGAACGACCCATTGAACGACCTGGAGGCATAGAGCGCCGTGATTCCGGGGATGTTGGCTTCCGCGATGGCGTCGGCATCCTGAGCGGTTAGCGTGCGGACGCCACCGGTGCCGCCGCGAGTGCGGAACCCCCCAAACCGGTTGTTACTGGCGCCAGGGCTCACGGACAGCAGGTTCGTGCCGGCCTCACGAATCCGCTCCTCAATCGAGGTCTGAACGCCGGCGCCAATCGACATCAGCGTGATCACGGCGGCCACTCCGATGACCATGCCAAGCAGAGTGAGGGCCGTTCGCAGCTTGTTGGCTGCCAGGGCCCGGAAGGCCACGCGCAAGCCGTCGGCGGGCGTCATGCCACTACCTCATCAGACTCCAGCAAGCCGTCGCGGAACCGGATTACGCGGCGCGCGCGCAACGCGACTTCCAATTCATGGGTAACCAGGATAGTCGTGATGCCGTGCTCGTTGTTGAGCTGCTCGATCGCGTCCATGATTTCGTCCGCGGATGCTGTGTCAAGGTTCCCGGTCGGTTCATCGGCCAGGAGTAGACGCGGGCGGGTGACGAGGGCCCGGGCGATGGCGACCCTCTGCTGCTGGCCGCCCGAAAGTTCGACGGGCGAGTGGTCAACCCGATCGGCCAGCCCGACGGTGGCCAAAGCCTCGAGGGCCCGATCCCGTCGCTTGCCCGCGCCGGCGTACATCAACGGCAGTTCCACCTGCTCGCGCGCGGTCATGCGCGGGAGCAGATTGAATGACTGGAACACGAAGCCGATTTTTCGCAGGCGGATGTCGGCCAGCGCATCCTCGCTGAGACCTTCCACGTCCTCGCCGTCGAGGCGATAGCTGCCCTCGGTGGGCGAGTCCAGGCAGCCCAGCAGGTTCATGGCCGTGGACTTTCCAGAGCCCGACGGGCCCATGATGGCCACCATCTCGCCGGGCTCAATGGTGAATGTGACGCCGCGCAGGGCCTCGACCTTGACGTCGCCCATCTGGTAGGTCTTGGTCAGGCCGACGACGTCGATTGTCGGCGGAGGGGGACCTGAGGTGACTGCCATGGCTATGCGCCTCCACCTCCGCCGCCGGCACCCCCGCCGGCCCGCTGGCCCCGTTGCCCGCCCTGACCGCCTTGGCCACGCTGACCCTGGAACTGACCGGGCTGGAAGCCGGGAGGGGGCGTGCGGCCCTGGAAGCCCGCAGGCGGCCCACCCTGGCCGAATTGACCGCCGCCTGCGCCACCCTGGCTTCCCTGAAGGTTTGGCGCGGACTCGCCGGCGGCGGGCTGAACGCCGCCCTCGGCTGGCTGTGCACCACCAGGTGCCGGTTGCGCACCGCCGGGACCCGGTTGTGTAACGCCCGCACGGGCACCAGCCTGGCCGCCGGGTTGGCCACCCTGGGTCTCCGCGCCTCCAGCCGCCGCGCGAGCGGCCTGGGCGGCTGCTCGCGCTTCCGCCAGGGCCTGGGCGGCATTTGGCATTACAAGTTCGCCAGCCTCCAGACCCGAGACAATCTCGATGAGCAGTCGACCGCTAAGGCCCGTCTGAACGACGCGGCGGCTCGACGATCCGTCCGCAGCGGCCACGAACACCAGGCCCCCTCGCGGGGTCGTCTGCACCGCCGCCTTTGGAACAACAATTACGTTGCGCGCTTCGGCAACCAGAATCTCAACATCCGCCGTGAGCCCGGCTCGCAACTGCTCATCCGGCGCGTCCAGCGCAATGTCAACCGGGAAGGTCACCAGACCTTGATCCACTTCACCCTGGGCCGCGATCCAGGCCACGTTGCCCGTGTACTCACGATCGTCCAGGGCCGTGAATGTGAGTTCGACGGGCTGACCGACTTCCAGCATCCCAATGTCGTTCTCGTCGATATTGACGCGAACCCGCAGGCTGTCGGACACGCCGACCGTGAGAAACGCGGCGGAGACCCGCTCACCAACGTCGGCGTCCAACGTGAGAACGACTCCCGTTGTCGGCGAAATGAGCGTTGCGTCGGCCAGAGCCGTGCGTGCGGTTTCGAGCGCACGCGTGGCATCCGACAGGGCCAGTTCCAAACGCTCGGCCCCAAGCGGATCGGGCTGGGGCTCGGCGTCCTCCCGCAGGTCGGCCAGATCAATCTCGGCGCGGGCGATGGCCAGTTGGGCCTGGCGCAGTTGCGATGCGTCGGCCCCGGCCAGCAAGTCGGCCAGCCTGGCCTCGGCGTCAGCCAAGCCGGCAAGGGCCGAGGCGACGTTCTGTTCTGCGACAAGCACGTCTTCTTCAGCCAGGTGCACGTCCTCTTCTGCTATCTGCACGTCTTCTTCTGCCTTACGCACATCGGCAGGGTCGGCGTCTGCGGTGAGGTCGGCCAGCCTGGCGCGCGCCACGGCCAGGGCGCCCTCGGCTGAAGCGACGTTGGCGCGGCGCGTGGCCAGATCCGTCGCGCTCGCACCGGCCAGCAGATCCTCCAACTCCGCCGTGGCGGTGGCCTCGTGGCGCTGGGCGGTCGTGATCGCCTCATTGAGTTCCACAAGGTCCGGACCTGCGGCCAAGTCGTCACGGGCGGCCTGTGCGACGGCCAAGTTGGCTTCGGCGGCGGAAAGGTTGGCCTGAGCCTCGGCAAGCTCTTCCGGGGTGGCGGGCTCCAACGCCTCCTGATAGTCAAGCTGGGCCTGGTGATAGACCACACCGGCGCGTTCCTTGGTCTCAGCGCTGGCATTGCTGCTGGTGCGCACGGTGTCGTCATGCGTCAGCCGGGCCTGCTCGAGCGCGATCTCGGCATCGCGGATGTCGTCTGAGGTCGGCTTGGCCTGCAAATCCGTCAGGTTCACCCTGGCGGTTATCACGGCCGCTTGGGCGGTGGCCAGCTTGGCCTCGGCGTCCGTCAGGGCGGCTGGGTGGTCGGCCTCCGCGGAGTCCAAGTCGCGCTGAGCGGCCGCGACGGCCTCCTGCGCAGCTACCAGGCTGTCGCGCGCTCTCTGCACTTCAAGCCCGGTCGCTCCGGCCAACAGATCGGTCAGGGCGCCCTGCGCACTAATCAGCGACGCTTCGGCTGACGTTACGCTGCTCTCAGCCTCGGCGATTTCTGTTTCCGTAGCGTCGGCCAGCAAATCGGACAGGTTGTCGCGGGCCGTGTTTACCTGCGCCTGAGCGGAGGTCACCCGCGCCTGGGCGGAGGTAACGTTCGCCCGGGCGGAGGCGACTTGCGCGCTGGACGAGGCCACCGATGCTTCGGCCGACGCAATGCTGGCCGCATCGGGCGGGATCTGCAGGTCTTCAAGCGCGGCGCGGGCCTCTGCCAGGTCCAGCTCCGCCCGGCGCAAGGCGTACACGTCGGGATCAGGTTCCAGATCCTCGAGAAACTCAGCCAGGTCCAGTTCGGCCCTGCGTAGGGCCGAGACGGCATCGTCGATGTCGCGCGACAGGTCGTCCGCTTCCTGCAGGGCCAGAACGTCGCCGGCGGACACCATGTCACCGGCGCCCACCTTGAGTTCGGTGAGCACCCCGGCGTTCTCGAATCCGACCTGAACCAGCGTTCCAAAATCCAGCGTGCCGGTCGCCGGAACCGTGACCAGCAGATCCTGTCGTACGGCTTCCACCGGCTGCGGCGGCGCCACCACCACTTCCTCTTCCTGCACGCGCGGGAGCACGACGTAGAAGACGAATGCGGCAATTGCCGCGAGCAGCACGAGCCAGAGCCAGAAACGGCGCACCAGTCCGACCAATGCCCGTACAGGCCACGCGGCTACGCGACCGATTTGGCGCAGCCGAGCACCTCTTGGCGGCGATTGATCGTGCTCCGGCGGGTTCTGCGTCATGGCGTCACTCGATAGATTTCCGGTCTGCGGCGGAGCTTAGTACCAAGCCTATGCAAGCAATATGCACGCGACGTGCACCTCCCATGCAACCGGAGCTTTCTCCACTCCAGGGGGCAATCATGGTGGCGTGGGCTCGATTGGAAGCCGCAGGCTTACCGTGGCGCCCGGCCCGACGGCGTTGTTGCGGGCGACAGCCTCGCCCCCATGCGCTTGCGCGATGCCGCGGACGATGGGCAAGCCCAACCCGGTTCCGCCCTGGGCTCGGCTACGCGAACTATCCGCCCTATAGAACCGGTCGAAGACGCGCGGCAGTTCGTCCGGCCCAAAGCCGGGACCGGAGTCAATGACCTCCAGCGAGACCCAGTCGCGTCCCTGCGCGTCCGTCGTCCGGCTGGCCCGGACGGCGATGGCGCCATCGCCGGGTGTGTGGGTTAGCGCGTTGCGCACGAGATTGTCGAGAGCCTGATCAATCCTGGTTCGATCGACCCGAAGCAGCGCATCATCGGCGGCGTTCTCGATACGCAGCTTAAGGTCGCGCTCAGCAGCCAACGGCGTATGGCGTTGGTGAGCCGCCTCCAGCAAGCCTCCAACGGCGACGTCTGTTCGTTCAAGTCGCAACTGACCGACCTCAGCCAACGAGAGGTCCCGAATGTCATTGATCAGTTGCGTGAGCATGTCCACCCGGCGCATCACGGTCTCAACGTGCCCCGCGCTGGGCTTGTATACCCCGTCGCCCAACGCTTGCACGGTGCTGCGGATCACAGCCAGGGGAGTCCGCAACTCGTGCGCGATGTCCGCGAAGAGTTGGCGGCGGGACTCCTCATTACGTTCCAGCGTCTCGGTCATCTGATCGAACGATCGCGCCAGGGCGCCGATGTCATCGTTTCGCTGGATACCGGTACGCTGCGAGAAGTCGCCTTCGGCAATGGCTTGGGCGGATTCGCGCAGCGTGTGAACCGGACGCGCGACCTGGCGCGCGAGATATATCGCCATCGCCACCGCCGCGGCCGCTCCAGCCAGCAGGGCCAGGATCAACGCAATGCCGATTTCTCGCATAAACACGTCCTCGGCGATTTGGAGCTGCGCCAACGCCTCGCGCGGCAAACCTCGGCTCCCAATATCGGCAAAGTAGGCCGTGGCCACCGTCTGGTCGTCCACATTGATGGGTATGGCTCGCCAGCGGCTGAAGTCGGGGGGCTGGTCGGACTCCTCAGGCCTGACACTGCCCCCTACGATCGCGCCGGTTGGATCCACCACTACATAGGGCAATCCGCGTCCAGGACCGGAACGCCGCAACCGAAACGAACCGGTGGCGGCGTACGTGAGACTGAGTTGCTCGGCAACGGCCGTCTGCTGCCGCTCGCGCGCATTGGCGGCGTAGCGATGAAAGCTAGTGGCAATGGAACGATTGATCAGCAGCGCGGTGACACCCACGGCCACCAGCGAGACCGCCACGAAGGCCAGAGTGAGGCGCACACGCAGGCTCATCCCTCATCCGCCCTTCGGCTTGCTCCCGGCTCCCATCCAACCGTGAGGGTATCGACCCGGCGTGCACGCCATGTGCATACGCAATGCACGCGGCCTGGCGTGGGTATTCCAGGCGGCACGGCGACTTCCGTCACCTCCAAGCACCAACACGACCCCGTGTAAGAATCAAACGTGCGGGAACATGCGCTGGAACGTGTACCGGGCCTGACATGCCGAGTTCTGGACTGATCCTTGTCGTAGACGACGAGCCGGACATCCGGCGGGTCGTTCGCGCCTATCTTGAGCGGGACGGGTTCAGCGTAATCACGGCCGGCGACGGCGCCGAGGCGCTGCGCCTGGCGCGCCAACGCCGGCCCAACGCCGTGGTGCTGGACCTGATGTTGCCGGACGTACATGGCTGGGATGTCTGTCGGCAACTGCGAGCTGAGTCGCAGATCCCGGTGCTGATGCTGACCGCCCGCGACGACATCACGGACAAAGTGGTCGGACTGCAACTGGGGGCCGACGACTACGTCACCAAGCCCTTCGACATCCGCGAGGTCGTGGCCCGCGTTCACGCACTGCTCCGCCGCGCAGCCAGTTCGGATCCGGACGATGGACCGCTTCGTGTCGATGGCATGACGCTCGACCCAGGCACCCGCCAGGTCCGGCGCGACGGCGAGGCGATTGAGCTAACCAAGGTGCAGTTCGATCTCCTGGCCTCGCTGATGCAACATCCCGGCCGCGTCTTCACCCGCGAGGCCCTGGTCGAGCGCATCGTGGATGACGACCGCCCCACGCTGCCGCGCTCTATCGACAGCCACATTCGCAATCTGCGCAAGCGGGTTGAACCGGTGCCGTCGCGACCGCGATATGTACTGACCGTGCCCGGCGTCGGCTATCGGTTCGCACAACCGAGCGGCGGATAGCGGCCCTCGAAGCCACTCAAGAAAATGCACGGAACTCGCATTCGCCGTGCATCGTCTGTTCATCAGCCGCCCCAACACTGCCTTTCGTAAACGTTGCGCTGGCCTCGGAATGGCCGGCGCTTGCGAAAGGAGGCGTCGTGAGACCCCGAATTCGAACTCTGGTCGCCGCAGTCGCCGCGGTGGTCCTCTTGACGGTCGTGACAGTCAGCGCGGTCCTCGCACATGGCGGCTTTGGCCGCGGTGGCGGCAAGGCCGACGCCGCCACCGCCATTGAAGAGCAAACCGGCCTGAGCCAGGAGGAATTGCGCACTCGATTGCAAGGTGGCGAATCATTGGCGGACATCATCGAGGCCGAGGGCGGCGACCTGGAAGCGGTGGTTACCGCCGCCCTGACGGGCCTGGATGAAAAGGTTGCGGCCCTCGTGGAAGCCGGCCGCCTCGAGTCTGACCAGGTGGATGACTACAAGGCCAACGCTGAGCAGCGCGTGCGCGACTGGCTGGCCGGCACCTATGAAGGCAAGCGTGGCAAGGGCCGCGGCCACTTCGGTGGCAAGGGGCGCGGTCGAATTGGCGGCACGAGCCACGGTCTGATCGCCATCGTGTCCGAGCAGACCGGCGTGTCGGTCGAGGACATCCGCGCCAAGCTGGCCGAGGAGCAGAGCCTGGCCGACGTGGTTGAAGAAGCCGACGGCGACCTGACCGCGATCACGGACGCCGCCATGGAGACCTACGAGACCCGTTTGACCGCGGCGATCGAGAACGGCCGCGTCAGCGCCGACAAGGCGGACGAGCTGCGCCAGGACATGCGCGAGCGCGTCGACGCTGCCCTGCAGGCTGACGGCGGTCCCGGCTGCAAGGGTCACGGCAAATCCGGTTCACGCGGCTGGGGACGCGGGCACGGCCGAGACGCGGCTGGCGCTACGTCAGATTCCGGCAAGGTCACGCTTCCGCTCGGAGAAACCCCCTCGACGGCCTAGTCGCGCGTTCCCTCCCCCGCGCGCGACTCGGTCGCTCACAACCGCCCCGGGGGCGGGGGCCGCCCCCCCCCGGCCCCCGGGCGGGTGGGGGGGGGCGGGCCCAGCCCAGAAAGGGTGTGGGGGCAAGTTGTACCACGCGGTGTCTAGGGTCGAGGTGTTT
>JAPPLN010000009.1:0-2232 GCA_028874175.1 Chloroflexota bacterium | reverse complement strand
CGCGCGCACAAACCCCCTCCCCGCGCTCGCCGCGCGGCCCCCCCCCCGCCCGCCGCGGGGCCGCCCCCGCCCCCCCGGCCGCCCGCCCCCCCCCGCCCCCCCCCCCGGGGCTCTTCACGCGTTCAGGCACGAGCCAAGAACGGGTCTGGGGCCAAGTTCTCCCAGGCTGTCTCTAGGCTCGATCTCTTGGTCGTATTGGAGCCGACGATTGCTACAGTGTCGCGCCGCCGCCTTGCCAGGGCCGCCGCGCTCAGACCCCGCGCAGCATCTCATGCAGTTTGCCGACAGTGCGCCAGTTGCGGATGGTGCACACCGTGTTCAAAGTGCGATCAAAGTAGGCGTTGTCCAGCTTTGACCGCGCGACGCCGGCGGGAAAGTGCAGGTAGACCTCCCCCTTCCGAACTTCGAAGGCGTCCGGCGGTGAGCGGTCCGGGTCGAGTTGCGCGAGTCGCGTGGGTTCGGGCGCCGCGGCCAGGAATCCGACGTGCAGCTTGGCCGGATCCACGCCGGCGGCCAGGAACGGGTTGTCGCGGACAATCCGGTCAAAGTCTGATGCCGTCCGCATGACGACCGGAATCTGAAAGCCGTGGCTGGCCGCAATCTCGGCGGTAATCCGCGTCGGTAGCCCGTCCGCCAGTTCTGGCAACGCCCGGAACACGACGTTGCCGCTCTGGATGTACGTGCGGACGTCCTCGCACCCCGCCGCCGCGAACATTGCGGCAAGGTCCCGCATGGGTAGCTTGTGGTGGCCGCCCACGTTGATGCCGCGCAGCAGCGCAACGTACCGGTGGCTGGCTGCCGAGCTCCCGTCCTGGTCTCGATCCTGCATGTACCGTTCTCGCCACGTTCCCCACAACGACTCTAGGTCAAATATCCGTCGCGGCGCGACGCAAGTCCTCCCGCAGGTACCGCCACACCGCGTGTCGCCACACGGCTGCGTTGTCTATGCTCCCGGTCCGGCATCGTCGCCAGGCTCGGCAGGATCGACGCAGTTCGCAGCCGCAGCGCGCGAGCTGGATCCTTTTCTTCAACGTCACGTCAGCCGGCCGATGCATAACCGGGGAGATCAGACATGGAAATGCGGAGCTTGGGGGCGACGGGCGAGCGGGTGAGCGCTCTGTGCATGGGCTGCTGGGAGATCGGCGGCCAGGCCTGGGGCGACTTTCCAGCCTGGGATGCCGTTCGCCTGGTGCAGCAGGCGTTTGACGCCGGGATCACTACCTTCGACACCGCCGAGGTCTACGGCAACGGCCGCAGCGAGGTCCTGCTGGGCGAAGCGCTCTACGGCCGCCGCGACGATGCCTTCATCATCAGCAAAGTCGGCTACCTGCCCGGAACCGACGGCGCGCAGTCCATTCAAGGCGCCAAGCAGCCGCGGGATTACTCACCCAAGCGGATTCGGGACGCCTGCGACCTGGCCCTGCGCCGCCTGCGCACGGAATACATCGACGCGTATCTCCTGCACGACCCGCCGCTGCACATCGTCAAGCACGAGGCGCCCTTCGCCGTACTTGAGGAACTACAGGCCGCCGGCAAGATTCGCTGGTGGGGCATTTCCGCCCGGACCGGCCAGCCCGAGACCGCCGTGGAAGCCATCCGGCGCTGGGGTGCGCCCGTGGTGGAGACGCCCTTCAACGCCGTGGACGATGGCGCCGGCGATGAACTCCTGCCGCTGGCGGCTGAGCATGGAACGGGCGTCTTCGCGCGCTCGCCGTTTGCCAACGGGTTAATCCTTCTGAGCGAAGCGGAGCTTGCCGCGCTCCCGGCCAGCGATTGGCGCCAGTCCGAGATGTTCCGCGAACGCATGGCCGACGCCGCCGGTCCGCGCGAACGCATCCAGGACATCGCGGACCTGCGGGACGAATTGCCGTACGAGACCGCGATGCGCTTCGTGCTGGGCCACGAGGCCGCGTCGACCTGCATCGTCGGACTGTCGAATGCCGACGATATTGCGGCTAACACGCCGGTCGGCGATCCGCCCTACTTGGGCGCCGAGGAAATCGCCGTCATCCGCGGGCAGACTTCCGGGTAGATCCGCGCTTGAGCCAGAGGACGGTCTGTCAGGCCTCGCGCCAGCTCAATTCGCGCTCGGCGGTCACCTTGGATTCGTCGATCTCCACGCCGACTCCCGGTGCGTCGGGTGGGCTGATCATGCCGTTGACCGGCATGACGGGATCTTTGAAGAAGAACTGCCGTAGCTCGTTCCACTTCACCAGGTACTCGACGTAGGGA
>JAPPLN010000101.1 GCA_028874175.1 Chloroflexota bacterium | reverse complement strand
TGACATCGTGGTGCGTCCAGTCGATCAGGACGCGTTCTTCGATCCAGTAGCCGCCGTCGAGCACGTCGTCGAGACGTTCATCGAACTCGTCCGGTGAGAATTCGGTCAGGAATCCAAGACGTCCGTAGTTGACGCCCAGGCAGATAGCTCGATACGGAGCCGCGGCGCGCGCCGCCCGCAAAAGCGTGCCGTCGCCCCCGAACGTGACCACCAATTGGGCGCCCGCCAGATCGCCGGGCCGCTCGGTTATCTCCCAGGACGACACGCACCACGCGTCCAGGCCGCGACGCTGAAGCCGGTGCTGGGTGCGTTGCGCGTGGTCGACGGATGCGGCAATGCGCGGCTGAAACAGCAGGGCAACCCGCATCAACCACTCACGTCATCGCCGTCGCATCCATCATAGTCGCTGCCCGTACCCCGCTTATTTGGCCACGGTCCTCGCAGCAGCACGAAGGTCTCCTGGTTGCCGTCACCCCCGGCCAACGCGCTGGCCACGGAACCGGCCACGCAGATTCCCCGTCGCGCAGCCCAGGCCAGGAAGTCCAGCAGCACCAGGTTCCGATCCCTCAGCTCCTTGATGACTCCGTCTCGCGGAATACGGTGTCCCGGTAGCTCGAACTGCGGCTTGAGCAGAACCAGGGCCCAGCGGGCGTCCGGCGTCGCGGCCAGCACCGCCGGCAAAACATCGCGTAGTCGAACAAAGGAGACGTCGACCACCACGATGTCAGGCGACGGATCGAGCGGCGGGAGGTCACGCGCGTCGGTCGACTCCAGCACCCGGACCCGGGCGTCGCCCCTCAAACTCGCCGCGAGCTGATCACGACCCACGTCTATCGCCGTGACCCGCCGCGCACCCGCTCGCAGCAGGCAGTCCGTAAACCCTCCGGTCGATGCTCCAACGTCCAGGGCGACGGCCCCGTCCACGCCCAGCCCGAAGTACTCAAGGGCCGCGGCCAGCTTTCTTCCGCCCCGGCTCACGTACTCGGGTGCTTGGTCGCGAAGTTCGACTTGCACGTCGACGCTGACGCGCCGCCCTGGCCGGTTCTCAACGCTTCCGGCGACGACCACCTCGCCATCCTTCACGAGTTGCCGGGCTGAGCTACGGCTCCGCGCCAGGCCGCGGCGCACCAGCAGGTGGTCGAGACGAAGGCGGCGACCAGCGGTCTGATCGCCCACGTCAGTCGGTAAGCGTGCCCTTGGTGCTGGGCACCGCGCCGGCCCTGCGCGGATCGAGCGCCGTCGCCTGGTCCAGCGCCCGCGCCAGGGCCTTGAATATCGCCTCGGCCTTGTGGTGGTCGTCGTCGCCGGCCAGCACGCGCACGTGAATCGCCGCGCCCATGTGCCGTGCCAGGGACCCGACGATGTGCGGGAGCAGGCTGGTCTCCAGGTCGCCGATGCGATCCTGCTTGAACTCGCCGTCGAAGGCGGCGTAATCGCGTCCGGCCAGGTCAACCGCGACGTGCGCCAGCGCCTCGTCCATCGGCACCGTGGCATCGCCCATGCGCTGGATGCCCTGCCGGTCGCCCAGCGCGTCGCTGAACGCCCGGCCAAGCACGATCGCAACGTCTTCGGCGGTGTGGTGCGCGTCGATGTGCAGGTCGCCCACCGCATTCACCTCGATGTCGAACAAGCCGTGGCGGGCCAGCTGCGCCAGCATGTGATCCAGGAATCCAACGCCGGTCGCGCCGCGAAAGTCGCCGTTGCCGTCAATAGCGACCGAAGCGTCCACCTGCGTCTCGGATGTCGTGCGCGCAACGCTGGCTTGCCGTTCAGCCATGCAAGTCTCGCCTCGCTAGGGGTCGCGGCATTGTAGTCACGGCGCAGCCCGGCGTTCGGCCGCCCTGGCGTGGCCTTCCAGCCCCTCGGCCCGCGCCAGGCGCGCCGCCGCCGGGGCCAGTGCCGCCGCTCGGTCCGCCGAAAGGCGCACGATCGAGACCGTCTTCAGGAACGACCGCACGCCAACCGGCGAGGCGAAACGGGCAGTGCCGCCGGTAGGCATGATGTGGCTTGGCCCAGCCACGTAATCGCCCAGCACCTCGGGCGAGGCGCTGCCCAGGAAGACGCCGCCGGCGTGTCGCACGAGCGGCAACAACGCCTCCGGATCCTCCACCAGCAGGCACAGGTGTTCCGGCCCGTACTCGTTGGATAGCTCGACTGCCTGGGCCAGATCGTCCACGACGCCAACGCCGCCGCGCTGCTCGAAGCTGTCCCAGGCCACATCGGCACGGGGGAGCGTGGCGAGTTGTATCTCGACCTCGCGTGCTACTTCGGCCGCCACACCGGGGTCGGATGTCAGAGCAATTGGACTGGCCGGCCCACCGTGCTCCGCCTGGGCAATTAGGTCGGCGGCCACTTCGGCGGCGTCCGCCGCGGCATCGGCAATGACCAGCGTCTCGGTTGGCCCGGGCAAGAGATCGACGCCCACAACCCCATACAGCGCCCGCGTCGCCAACATCACCCACGCGTTGCCCGGAGCCACGATCACATCGCAACGCGGCACGCTCGAAGTGCCCAGCGCCAGCGCCGCGATTGCCTGGGCGCCGCCTAAACCAAACACCCGGTCCACGCCGGCCACCTCCGCCGCCGCCGCCAGCGCCGGGGCGATGCCCTCCGACCGCACGGGCGTCGTAACTACGGTCTCGCCCACCCCCGCCACGCGGGCCGGCACGGCGGCCATCAGCAGGCTCGAAACCAGCGGCGCCGCCTGTCCCGGCACGTGCAGACCCGCGCGGTCCACCGGAATCCACTGCTGGCCGACCCCCAACCCTGGAAGGTCGAACCCGGCTGGCATCTCGCGCTCGTGGTAGTCGCGAATCCGCTCCGCCGCCAGCTCGATATCCCCTCGCAGCTCCGGATCGATCCGGCGGCTCGCGTCGGCAAGTTCCGCTGTCCCGATCTCGAAGGTTGTCCCGACGTGGTCGCCTAGCGCCGCGGCAATCCGGCGCACGGCGCCATCGCCCTCGTCCCGGACCTCGCGAATGACGCGCTCCACGAACGCCGTGGGCGTGAGCGTCTCGCCGAACACGCTCGACGCCGCCGCAACCGCCGACTCGTCGATCGTCACCAGTTCGGGCGACCGCGCCAGCAGCGTGCGCCGCACCTGCTCGGCCCCGTGCACGATCTGCACGCCGGGCCTGCTGGACTGCACCGCTGAGCCGGACATCGACAGGGCCTACGCCTGCCGACGCGGCGTGCGTCGGTCATGGCTGTCGATGATGATCGTCACCGGCCCATCGTTGACCAGCGCCACCGCCATGTCGGCCTGGAATACGCCGCTGCGAACCGGTACGCCGCGAGCCGTCAGTGCTTCTCCCAGGTCGTCGATCAGCTGGGCCGCCCGATCGGGCGCCTCCGCGCCGATAAAGCTCGGACGCCGTCCTTTCCGTGTGTCGGCGATCAATGTGAACTGCGACACCAGCAATACCTCGCCGCCTGTGTCCAGCACCGACCGGTTCATCCGCCCCGCATCGTCGGCCAGCACGCGCAGGTTCGCTACTTTGTCGGCCAGATAAGTCACATCCGCATCCTCGTCGCCGCGAGCCACCCCCGCCAGCACCACGAGTCCGGGACCGATCGAGGCGTGTTCGCGACCGCCAATCTGAACCGAGGCCTTCGTGACGCGCTGGACGACCGCTCGCATATCCGAACCTCGAGAATGCGGCCGGAGGACCGGCTAGTCGGAACTGCCGCCGGAGCCTGAGGCCTTGTCAGACCCGCCCGCGGACACGCCGGCCTTGGCCCCACTGTCGGTCGCGCTCCCGTTGCTCTTGGCCCCGTCGGTCTTGACCGGCTTGGAGTCGGACTTCTCCGGCGGCTTCCCGTCTTCCTTGAATTTCTTCCGCTCGGACGCCGATCGGCTATCGGTTGCGTACCAGCCGCTGCCCTTGAAAATGATGCCGGCCGGGTGAAACACCTTCTTGAGGTTGCCGCCGCACGCCTCGCAACTCGTCAGCGGGGCGTCGCTGAAGCTTTGGAACTCCTCAAACCGATTGCCACAGTCCGAACACTCGTATTCGTAGGTCGGCACGACTCAACTTCTCCCGGCGATAAGGGATCGGCGCAAACTGAATCGATGGGCGCCAGCGTCGAGTATACGGAGACGTACGCCACGGTAGTGACTCACTCCGAGTTGCGACGACCCTTCCGCCGTGTGGCAACGTCGATCCCCGAGGTCCTCTCCCCTCCCTCTTCCTCACTGGACACTTGCCCCGCCCAAGTGGACACATTCGGATGGAAACTGGACACATTCGGCCAAAAAGTTGACACATCGGGCCCAAAACTGGACACATCGGCCTGACGGAGTGGACACATCCCCGTCATCCCGGCGTCTTCAGCCTCTTCTTGCGTAGAGCCTGCCCTGAGCCTGCCGAATGGGGGCGGGTCTCTGACCCGCCCGTCTTCCGCGCAACCCACCCCTCCGTCCGTGGTCAGCCGAGCCGCCGTCCGTCGGAGACCCTGCCCTGAGCTTGTCGAAGGGGGACTCTCGCCTTCCTTCCGTGCTCCATCCCCAACCAGGGCGTACGCCGAAAACTGAACACCTCGCCCGCCAAAGTGAACACATTGCCCTCGAAAGTGAACAAATCGGGCCAAAAACTGAACACATTCGCCCGGAAACTGAACACATCGCCCCGACCGACTGAACACATCCCCCTCATCCCGGCGTCCCCGGAAAACCTGTCCTGAGCTTGTCGAATGGGGAACCCAGCAGCACCCAGCAGCACCCAACAATCCCAGCGCACCCCCGTTCATGGTGAGCCTGTCGAACACACCCTGATCTCCCCACCATCCCGAGCCCACCATCGCTCCGATTCTCGAGCCTCCGCTCCCCCACCCCTACCCTTGCCACCTGCCCTCAGATAATGTACACTAGCTGAGTAAATCCCTAACCCCTCCCCGGATGCCCGTCGCCCGTCCCCTCCCGACTCTTCTCTCCCACTTCCTCGCACTCCTCCCGCTCCGCTCCTTCCGCGTCCCCTTCCGGTCTCACTTCTCTGCCCTCTCCCCTCGACCCTTCCCGCTCACACGCCTCCGCCCCACCCCCTCGCCACGTCCGCGCACCCAGCGTCCCCGGAGCCCTTCGGCCGTCCCCTCCCAGCCCCAACGTTCGTCGCCGGCCCCCAAAAAATCCGCCTTAGCGGTCGCACGGCAGCCCGAACCCCTATGGGGTTCGGGCT
>JAPPLN010000106.1:24584-50046 GCA_028874175.1 Chloroflexota bacterium | reverse complement strand
CCCCCCCCCCCCCCCCCCCCCCCCCCCCCCCCCCCCCCCCCCCCCCGCGACCGTTCCCCCCTTCACCCCCACGCCGTCGCGGCGCTGCGGAGTTGATTGATGGCCCAAGGGAGGCCCGAAATGGCTGAAGGCATCCACGTAGTCCTGGTCGTCAACGACGAAGCCGCCCACTGGCAGGGCTATCGCGACCGCCTCGCCGCCAACGACGGCGCCGCCTCGGTCTCCGTGGCCGTCCCCGACGGCGAGCGCCGCGACTCCATCCTGTCCGTGCTCGGCGACAAGGTGCGAACCGTCGCCGAGGATCCCGCCGAACTCCTGGCTGCCGAATCCCCCCAACTCGCCGTCATCACCGTTCCCCCGCTCGATTCCCCGCCGATCATCGACGCGGCGCTGGACGCCGGAGCCCACGTCCTCACCGAGAAACCGGCCAGCGTCTCCGACACCGTGCTGGAACCCCTCGCCCGCAAGGCGCTCGCCTGCGACCGCCACCTCATGCTCGCCTTCGCCGGCAGCCAGCAACCCGCCGTTCGCGATGCCGCCCGCATCGTTCGCGACGAGGGCCGATTGGGAACGCTCTACGGAGTCACCGCTCACTACATCGCCGACCAGGCCCGCATCCGCGACGTCGAACAGCTCCAACGCCGCACCGGATCCTCCAACACCTGGTTCTTCGAGAAGCGCGTCGGCGGCGGCGGCCACCTGTCCTGGCTCGGCATCCACTTCGTCGACATGCTGCACGTCGTGACGGGTCACGACATCTTCGAAGTCACCGCCATGACCAACGTGGCCGGCGGCCAGCCCATCGATGTCGAGGACTCCGCCGTCCTCACGCTCCGCTACGACAACGGCATGCTGGCCTCGCTCACTTCGGCCTACTACCTGGACCAGCACGACGTCGCCGACGACAAGCAGGCCCTCTTCAAGGTCTGGGGCGAAAACGGCTGGCTCCAGATCGACCCGCACGAGGGCACCCCGCTCACCTGCTACAGCAACCTGCCGGCCTACGCCGACCAGCCACGCGAACGCATCGACTACGACTCCGACTTCATCACCGGCTACGACACCCTCATGCACGAAGCGCTGCGGGCGGCCGCGGGCAATGGCGACCCTCCCACGTCAACGCTCGATGCTCTCCAGGCCCTGCGCGTCGTCCACGCCGCCTACCGCTCGGCCGCTAGCGGCCGAGCCGAGCCCGTACCCGCCCGCGGCGAATGGACGCTCACATGACTGACCTCCCCACGTTGGACGCCGACGTACTGGTCTGCGGTGCCGGCATCGCCGGCCTCACCGCTGCCCGCACCGCCCAGGAAGCCGGCGCCCGCGTAGTCGTCCTGGAGAAAGGTCCCGAAACCGGCGGATCCTCCGCCGTTTCCGCCGGCATCGTCTGGACCGCCCGCGACCTCGCCGGCTGGCTCTCCGTCCAGCCCGGCGGCGACCCAACCCTCGGCAAGGCTCTGGTCACGACCTATCCGGAAGCAATCCAGTGGCTTCGCACCCAGGACGTTCGCCTGGATCCCTTTGAGTTCGGCGAAAGCGGCTGGAACCCGCCATTCCCCTATGTGGCCTTCCAGCTCGAGCGCCGCGATGACGGCCGTTCCAACCCCCGCGCCGGCATGGATCGCCTTACCGCCAACATCGCGGGCGCTGGCG
The DNA here is from genome assembly GCA_028874175.1 of Chloroflexota bacterium. GTDB lineage: Bacteria > Chloroflexota > UBA11872 > UBA11872 > UBA11872 > UBA11872. The sequence goes on along the minus strand of JAPPLN010000106.1, from coordinate 48,396 downwards.
GCCGCATCTTTACCGAAACCGCCATCCGCACGTTCCTTCAGGACGCCGCCGGACACGTCGTCGGCGCGGAAGCCCAGGGCCCCAACAATCGCCTCCGTATCAACGCCAGGGCCACGGTCATGGCCACCGGCGGCTTCCAGGGCAGCCCGGAGCTTCGCGCCCGCTACTTCGGCCCCAACAGCGACCGCATGATCCTGCGCGCCAACCCCTACAGCACCGGCGAGGCCTTCCAGGCCGCCCAGGCCGTCGGCGCCGGAACCGCCGGCCCCTTTGGCCGCTTCTACGGCCACCGGGTCGTAGCTCCGCCGGCCGTCGTTGACTTCCCGTCATTCCCGCGCGTCCACCTTGGCGGAGCGCTGCCCGGCGCGATCCTCGTCAACCTCCGCGGCGAACGCTACGTCGACGAGTCCGAGAGCGACGAAGTCAGCGTCCACGCCCTCCCGCACCAACCCGAGGCGCTTGGCTTCATGATCTACAGCGAGACCGACGCCGCCACCCAGATCGGCTCGGCCGCGCTCGAAACGGTCAGATCCGTGGGGACCGAAATCCTGGAGGCCCCCGCTCTCGACTCTCTAGCCCAACAGATGTCCACGACCTGGGGTGTCGCCCGTGCCCCCTTGCTGGCCTCCCTCGCCGCATACAACGCCGCCGCCGACGCCGGCGACGCAACCATGCTCCCAATCCCCCGCGCCAGCGATCTGAAACCTCTAACCCAGCCGCCCTTCTACGCCATTCGCTTCCTGCCCGGCATCACCGTCACCTACGGCGGCGTGCGCATCGATGCCCTTTCCCAGGTACTCGACTCCACCGGCCGCCCGCTCGGCGGCCTCTACGCTGCTGGCGCCGACGCCGGCGGCATTTACACCCGCGGCTACACCGGCGGCCTCTCCATGGCCCTCGCCTTCGGCCGCATCGCTGGGCGCGAAGCCGCCGCCGGCGCCCTATCGCCCTAGTCGATCACCTCCGCCATCACCCGCATAAAGTTCTCGCCCGCAATCGCGTCCACCTGCCGCCCGCTGTAGCCCCGCGCCTCCAGCGCCGCCAGGAACTGCGACGTCTCGTGCGCGCCCGCAAACCCCTCAACCACATCCTCCAGGAACTCGAAGTCCGTCCCGATCCCCACGTGCTCATGCCCGGCCAGGTTCACCATGTAATCCACCACGTCCACCAGCCCCTCCAGCCCCACCGTCGAGAATGACGTCCACAGCGGCTTCGCTTCACCCCCTCGCACCCCGGCCTCAGCTTCAAATGGATCCAGTTCCCCCGACCGGATATCGGCCAGCAACTGCATCCCCCGCACCCGCTCAGACTCGTCGAAGCCCGGTCCCGATCCGCGTCCGTGCTGGCAGGCAATGTCGACAAACGCGGACGAACAGTGAATGCCGATCACACCGCCCCCATCCGCGATCCGCCGAATGTGCTCGTCCGACAGATTCCGCTGCAACCCGCTGATCGCCTTCGGGTTCGAGTGCGAGGCCACGATCGGGTTGCGGCTCTCCTCCAGCACGTTGTCGATCGCCCGCTCCGACGCATGCGACACGTCAATCAGGATCCCCAACCGGTTCAACTCGCGAATGACCCCCCGGCCAAAGTCGGTCAAGCCGCCTGGAAGGCGCTGCTCGCTATCGCAGTCGATCCAGCTCTGCGGCGCCGCATGCACCAGTCCAGTGACCCTCAGTCCGACCTCGTAGTAGGCCCGCAGCATCGCCAGGTCCTCGGCCATCAGCAGATTCTCTGTATGCAGCAAAACTGCAATCTTGCCCACGGCCGCCGCGGCCCTGATGCCCTCGGTCGTTGTGACCAGCTCAAGGTCCTTGGACCCCTCGCACAAACGCCGCACCGCGTCGAATCCGCGCAGCACCCGCTGCACACCCGGCGCCCCCTCGAAAAACGTCCGCCGGAACAGCTGCGTACTCGGGTTTTCGGAGGCGTGACGCGCCGGCGTCGGATCCGCCGTGAACTCCCCCGGCGCCCCCTCTGAAAGCCAGATGCAATCCACCCCGCCCCGCTTCAGCTTCGGAATGTCCACCTGCCGCCCGGGAACGTCCGCCATCGGCTCCCGGTACTCAATCCCCTCCGCCGTAAAGTCCCGCTGCATATGCAAGTGAGCAAGCATGCTCAAACGGTCGCTGGACATGGGTTCCTGACTTCAGATCGATTCCGCCGCAGACTGAAAGGCTACTTCGTCGTCAGAAGTGTGAACTGCGTCCCTCGATGACGACCGTCCGCATGCTCACTTGTCTCTGGCCGATCAATCCCGCGGGCCGTAGCCCGCCTCACGCAATGAGTTGGTCAAGATGCACACGGGCCAGGGTGATCTTTTCGAGGTCACGGACGTTGCCCACGCTATACAGGCATAGCACGGTGCCCTCGGGGGTAACGGCAAGGTCGGAGTAGCGGCAGGGTCGGGGGTCGATGACTTTCGAGATCGGCCACGTGCGCCCGTCGTCCGTGCTCGCATAGATGGTCATTTCGGTACCGCCGGGGATGCGGCGGTTGACGCCGACCGGATGGGAGAACAGCAGAATCTCCGGTCGGTTGGCGTCGCCCGAGCCATGGCGGGCGAGGCCCACGTTGACCGGCCGGCCACTGAGATCGGGATGCTCGCCGAGTTCGTAGAAGCTCTGTCCGCCATCGCGGCTACGTGCATAGGTTCGGCCGTCCCGGCGCTGCGTGTTTCGGCGATAGCTGACGTAGACCTCGCCGCCGGTGGTTTCCACCAGCGACGCCTCGTCGGATCCATCCGGTAGGACTGCGCCGACCGTCCACGTCGTTCCGTGGTCGTCGCTGTAGAGCAGGCCGCCGCGCACGCCCGGAACCTGTCCGGGCTCGCCTTCCTTGTACAGAAAGCCAGGAATCACTAGCCGACCGCGGTGCGGCCCGGACACGAGTTGAATCCCGTGCTCATTGTTGTTGGGCCACCCAGTCCAGCCCTCGGCGTTTGGGCTCGGATCGACGCGCACGGCTTCTGACCAGGTCCGGCCGTCGTCGGTGCTCCTGACGAGCCCGAACCCGCCGCCCTGCGCGGCGTACGTGCTGAAGTACCCAAGGTCATCCCGGACATCGGCGGGGATGTTCCAAAAGGTCACGAAAATCGTCCGCGTCACCCGGTCTTCAACAATCGCCCCAAGGAACGTGTACTGGCCTGGTTCGGCGTGGATGACCTGCTGTCGCGACCACGTCTTGCCGCTGTCCTCGCTGCGTGCCGACAGGAGGTCGTTTTCATGGCTGCCGTCGCTCATTGAATCGTGGCGCCGGCAACACACGGCGACCACGTTCCCGGCGCCCGTGACGATCAGTCCGGGCATGCCGACGCCGAAGCCGTCGTAGTTGTGGTACAGGAGGTTCGTGAAATCGACGGTCACCTTGGCCTGAGCCATCCGCTTGCGCATCGGCCGGTCGGTGCTGATGACCGCAATCAGAAGCTCGTTCGGGTCTCGAGTACTGGTATAGAAGTTCGCGGTCACCCCGTACGTGTGAATCGCATTCGCATCCGGCTCGTTCTGCTCCGAGAGACCTTCCTTCGCCGAAACCTCCGCCGGCGCCTCCGTCCGATCCCAGTGATAGGCCGGCGCCTGGGTCAGCGTGTCGCCTTGACCGGGGAAGAACACGTCAACGTACTCGACCATTGGAGTGGACACGCTTGCCTCCCGAGTGCGGATTCCAAACGCCCAGTGCTCTAAGCGTAACGGCTTACCTGCGATGCCGTACCTGCGCGAATCAGCTGCCGGACGAGGTCGCCTGCAATTCCTCAATCGCTTTCCGCAGCCCCTCGCCGGGATCGGTGTCGCCCAGAAGGACGTCGCGAACGAGCGTGCTGCCAAGCACCTGGAACTCGTCCATCGAGAGGTCGTGAAACACCGCGTTTTCGAGCAGGTGAACCAGCACATGCTCGTCGTCACCATGCAGCTCTGGCATCAGCCTGCGAATGGCCTCCGCCTTGACGCGATAGGGAGGCAAGCTCGATTCGAGCGCCATGACCGAATACAGATGGCGAAACGCGTCGTAGGCAACATCCGGGTCCTTGGCCGACTTCACCACGCTCAACAGAAACGTTCCCGCTGGATTGCGTCCCGAGCCGAAGTTTGGAAACGGATAGACCCGGTTGTTGGTACCAAAATCAACCGTCTGCGAGAACGCGATGGTAGTGAAGCCCAGCCCCCACGTGCCGGCCTCCCGATACCGGTCAAGGTCGAAGCCGCCGATCGGAAGCAGCTCATGCCGGTGGGTCAGGTCGCGATAGAACTCCAGGACGTCACGGGCCTTTTCGCTCTGAAGCGGAGTAAAGCCTCCGGCGGAGTCGCGAATTTCGCCCAGCGCGGAGAGTAGGGCGTCGGTCACAGGTGGAATCACGATGTAATCGCCGCGCGCCGTCGGCTCTGATAGAACGACGCCCAGGATTCCCCGTGTGCCAACTCCCCCATCCGGAGGATCGGGCTCGTGGAAAGCCTGCGCGGTTCTCAGGTATGCCGCGGTGGTGAAAGCCTGCAGCGACGGATCCGGCAGTTCGATACCGCGCTCCGCGGCCAGTTGGCCGTTGACGAATGTGAAGTCGGGTGAGACGGCGAAGGGAAGCCCGAATTGCACGCCCTCGCGCTGGCCCGTCTCCAGGGCGCCCGGCCAAAAGGCCCCGGCATCGAAATCGGGATCAGCGGCCAGAAAGTCGTCCAGCGGCAAGAGCTGATCGTGCCCAACCAGGTCATCCAGATCGGTGCCAAAGTGAGCCATAAGCTCGGGCGCGGAGGGTTCCGCAGCCATTAGTGCGCGGCTCATGCGCCACTCGTCCGATTCGTAGCGGTCCAGGGGGATGGCGTCGAAGTCATAGCGCCCCTCGGAAAGTCGACCGGCCTCCGGCAATCCGTTGGCGAACAACGCGAATAGCCTGCCGCCAGCGATTTCAAGCGGAAGCGCACCCACCAGGACCTTGCGACTCTCACCGGGTTTGGGAAGCGATGATCCCGGGTCCGGAGCTTGCTCGGTCACGGTCGCCGCGACTGTCTGGGCGCGCCTCAGCGCGGCATCCAGGTCGCTGCGGCCAGTGCTGGGAGGTGGGGTGGTTGGATCCGGCGACGCCTCGCCGCAAGCGGCCAGTGCCAGCAGCGCGGGAGTACCCGCCAGAATCCGAAGTGCCGTTCGCCGCGAGCGCGCGTACATGCCGGTTCGACTCATCACACGACCTCCAGATGGCGCCGGTGAATCCAGCCCAGCGCGGCCGCGAACATCGCGCCAGTGGCCAGCGCTATCGCGTCCAGACCTGCGGCCGTCCTGAACGGCGCAAAGTCAATCTCGTAGATGCGCCAGGCCATCAAGCGAACCAGAAGCCAGACCGCAAACGTGACGCCGAACCCGCCGCCCGCATAGCGCATCTGATCACGACGCGTCAGGCCGTCCTTGGCGGCCCTGGCCGTCTTCCTCTGGATCCGCCGCTGCAGGGCGGCCCGCCGCGCGTCAGGATCGATGCCCATGGACGCCAGCGTCTGGGCCGCCCAGAGACTTGCCGCCGAATTGCCGGCCGGTGTTTCCTGGCTGAACGAACTCCGTCCGTAGAAGTTCCCCTCGGCCGCGACCTCCAGGGCGATGTCTCGCTCGACCAGCGGGCGGGCGAAGGCGGCCGCATCCAGTCGAGACACATGCTGCAGGATCCAGTCGAAGAGCGGAGCGAAAACCGCGCGCCCCGCCGCCAGGAGCAGCAGCGTTCCGGGGATGATGACGGCAAAGACCAGCACCATGGCCTGCCCGCCGTAAGCCAGCAGGGCGCACAGTGAGGCTACGGCGATGGCTATGACGGTCACGAGTGCGATCTCAACCCCGTGGGCGCCGTCCGGTTCCAGCTCGCGGAAGGTGCGATGCACCCCGGTACGGCGCCAATGGTTGCGCTCGGCGCGTCCGGCAGCGATGCCGAAGGCCGTTACGACCGCGGCGAGCACGAGCCCCAGCCCCGGCAACGACGGTGCGTCGTTCTGGGTTCCCTCCGGCGCGTTGGCCCGGACCAGCTCCACGGAGATTCCGTCAGTCACGTAGAACGGCTGCTCCATCTGGCCCAGGCCGACCACAATCGCAAGGATGACGGAAATCGCTCCCAGGGCGGCCAGGAGTCCGAGCGCGAAAACAGCGGTCGCCATCACGCCCGCCACTGAAGCGTCACGCACTGGCGAAACCGCAGCTCGAACTCGCCGGAAGTACCGGCGGACTTCCGATCGCGCCTTGCGTGCTGGCACGCCGACGTGCCCCAACGCCTTGACGGCTCGAGCCTCTTCACCCGGATCGTCGACAGGAGCGCTGATCCCGGCGGCTGATTCGACGAAGCGACCGGAGGCCACGAGCAGGCGACCGAGCGCACCTGGATTCTTGGCTGCACGAGTCCCCCGTTGACGGGCGCGTTCATGCAGGGCGTGGCCCACGATCTGCAGGTCGAGAAAAACCCGTGTTCGCAACCCTGGAGCCTCGCTTCGTTGGAGTTGCCAGAGCGCGATCGCGTCGGCCCGCCAGTCGATGCCGGATTCGGTCGACGGCGGAAAAAGAACCGCGACCAGCCGCTCAATCACCGCAGGCTCTCCTCTTTGTCCGCTGATGGGTTTAGTGACGACTGAACAGCGCTGGAAATACGTTCCAGGGAAGCGGCTTCGTCAAGTGCCACTTGGCGTCCGGCTGCGGTCAGCGTGAACAGTCGCAGTTCCGGTCCCTTCGAGGAGGGATGAAGTCCGGCGTCTTCTATCAGCTCACGCCGAACGAGCTGCCGCAGGGCTTGATAGAGCGCCGCGCTTGAGGGCTGGCGCCCGAACTGCTTGGAAAACTCCTGCAACAACGCATAGGCGTGTGAGGTGTGGTCCGGCATCGTGCTCAGAGCCAGCAGCGCCCAATAGGCCAGGCTGCCAAGGCGAAGCTGGTCGGACGGCGACATAGTGGCTAGGCCATATTTCACTATTCCGTAAAACAGTATAGCAGCGGGAACGCGCCCACGTGTACATGCGTAGTTCACGGCGAAGCCCCACGAATACGCCTCCTTCGCCTAGCAGGCGCGAGTGGCTACCCCCGCGACGGCTCGCCCATCTCCTTGCGCGCCTTTCGCGCGAGTTCCGGCAAGTGGCCATCGTTGGCCAGGCGCTGTTCCAGGTGACGCATGCGCGTCGGACCGGCCGTTCGGATCATGGCGTCGCCGTAGGCGCGCTCGATCCAGAAGCGGGCCGCGTGCCCGATGTCCTGCCGCAGTTCGTCCAGGTCCTCCTCGGCAAATCGCTCGGACACGTTGATGGTGAACATGCGCCGCCGGGTTCCGCCGCCAAATGACGCGTGCTTAAGGTCCTGGTTGAACATCAGCAGGTCGCCCGGACGGGTTTCCAGCGCCACGGCCGGCATCGCCGCGCCAGTAACGCCAAGGCGTTCCTCCATCGTCCAGGCCCGCTGACTGGACATAATGCCTTGCAGGCCTTCAGCGTAGTCGTCGCCCCTGTGGTGGCTGCCGGGAATCACTCGTAGGCATCCCGAATCGCGCTCCACCGGATCCAGATAGAACGCAAACTTGACGTTGCGGTACTTGCTGCGCGCATAGCCGTCGGAGTGCCAGCGGGTGTCGCCGACGTAGAAATTTCCGTCGCTTCCCGCGTAGTTGTAGTCCTCACCCACCACCTCGCTGGCCGCGTCGTCGATCCGAGGATCGTCCAGCAGTGCGCTCAGGTATTCGCTCTGATCGATGAATGGAACCAGGGCCGAGCGCTGCTGGTGATCGTGGGTCCTACCGTGGTGGCCGCCGCCACGCTCGGCCCAGAGGCGCTCGAATTCCGCGGTGATCGTCTCGGCTTCCGTTGCGAAGATCCCTGGAAAGCCCAGGTAGCCGAACGTTTCAAAGAAGGCGAGTTGCTGATGAGTGAGCTTCATGCCTCGGCTCCTGCGGAGATGTGGCCGCGTCGGCCAAGTCTAGGCAAGCGGTTCGGCCGGGCGCGGATGTCCGCTTCAGCCCTCCAATCTGGGGCCGCCTCGGCGTCGGGCTCCGCTACCGGAGCCGGGGCTAGAGCCTGGCTGCCTTTACGACCTCCAGGATTCGACCTCGCAGCGGCCTCTCCGCATCAAGCAAATCGTGAAGCTGTCTCACCACGCTCGGCTTGTCCGGCACCTTCCAGCCGGGGTACGCGCCGATCCGCCATGTGAGGTGCCCGCGCAACGCCCTCGGCCCCTCGAACATCGCTTTCGCGGCCAGCAACTCGATCAGAATTGCCCGTCGGTGTGCATAGGCGTGACTTCGGCCCGCCAGCTTGTGCCTAACCTCGACTTGCTCGTGAAGCGCAGCTAGGTCGGCACGCTCAGGGTTGTTGTTCGCGAACTGCAGCGGGATGTAGATGCTGCCGTCCTCGTCATACATCGCCAGGTCGGCCTCATCGGGCCAGGGTTCGCACACCAGGTAACGGATCTCCGTTCCGTCCAAGGTGCATGTGCGCTCGCCGCTCACGTTGGTCTTGATCGCCTGGACAAGCCGGGCCAGCTCCGGGTGCGGCAGCTTCAGACGTCGTGTGGTCGTGGACATACCTGGCCGGTCGGCGATCTGAGGTGGTGCCACCATCATTGCTCCACGCAAGGCTTCAGAGCGAAGTCTCGCGGTCTGCCAGAACTCGGCGCGCTAGATTGAAGGTGCGTCTGGGTTGATCGCAAGGGCATGGGACATGGGCACTCGTCTCCGCCCGCCCGCACGCCGCTCCGGCTCAGGCACTTGAGCGTGACCGAGCGCCCCCCGCCCGTTGAGGTCCGCAACCTCAACAAGCGCTACAAGGACGGCCCGCACGCGAACCAGGACATCTCGCTGACCGTCAATTGGGGCGAGGCGCTTGGAGTACTGGGACCGAACGGTGCCGGCAAGACCACCCTCGTCCGGCAGATCACCACGGAACTGATCCCGACCTCAGGTGACGTGCGGGTGGCCGGCATCGACGCCATCGCGAGTCCGAACGACGCAAAGTCGCGGATCGGGGTTGTGCCGCAGGAGGCCCGGCTTTTCTACGGGCTGTCGGTGTACCAGCACCTGCGCATCTTCGGCGTCCTGCGCGGGCTATCGCGGCGCAATGCACGGATGCGGGCCGACGAACTGATTGAGGAACTCGACCTGACGGCTCACCGAGACTTCAATAGCGAACGGCTGTCAGGCGGCTTGCGCCGCCGCCTCCTGGTCGGCATCGCTATGCTGGCTGAGCCGGACGTGCTTATCCTCGACGAACCTACGGTCGGCCTGGACGTGGAGTCCCGCCAACGACTTTGGGAGGTCTTGCAGAGCTACCGCCGGCGCGACGGCGCCGTGCTCCTGACCACCCACTACATGGAAGAGGCCGAGACGCTCTGCGACCGCATTGGCATCATCCAGGACGGTCGCCTGATCTCTCTGGACACCATCGCCAACCTGCGGTCCTCCATCGGGCACGAATACAAGCTGGTCTACGAGTCGTCCGAGGGCCAACAGACCGTCTACGGCGACGACCATCTCGCCCTGGCCGGCCAACTAAGGGCCCAGGGTGTCGACGAGTACTCGGTCATGCGCACGAGCCTGGAGGACGTGTACCTGGCGCTGACGCAGAAAACGCGCGATGAGGGCGAGGCCAATGCAGCAGAGTGATCCGCGAGACCCCGCGACGGGACCCAGCGGCCAGCCTCTGCTGCTCGTCCGGCATTCAATTCCATGCATTGCGGACGGCATGAGCTACCGGGATTGGCCGCTGAGCGACGAAGGACGGAGGCTGGCCGCTCGAGCGGCGGAATACGTCGCCGGATTCAATCCCAGGCTGATCTGCTCAAGTGACGAACGCAAAGCCTCCGACACAGCGAAGATCATCGCGCGGCACTGCAGCCTCGCTGTGAACGTCGTGCCCGACCTGCGCGAGCATGACCGGACCGGCGTGAAGTGGCGCGATGCGGCAACGAGGCAGCAGGAATTGCAAGCGCTATTCGCGAATCCTGACGATGTCGTGTTCGGTCGTGAGTCAGGCAGTCAAGCGCTGCAGCGCCTCACGGCGGCTATCGACCGCGTCACAACGCGAACATTTGGGCCCTGGGTGCTGGTGACGCACGGAACGGTTATGGCCCTCTACCTGGCCAGGTTGACCGATCGCGCCGCGCTCGAGATCTGGTCCCAGCTTGGGCTGCCGGCCGTTGCGGCCGTGGATTGTCGTAACCGTCGGCTCGTGGAACTAGTCGCCGACTTTCCGGACAGACGCTCATGAAGAAACCAGGCACGATGCCGCGAACTGGCCGCCTCAGCACTCCCGGCCCGCGCAAGTTCGTAAGCGATTCGCTGGCGGTGTTTGAGATCCATGCGCTTCCGATGGTCCGCCAGTGGTATCTCATCGTCCTGGGAACCCTGGTGTTTCCGATCCCGATGTTCTACGTCTTTCGTTCCATCGCGCCCGACGACGCGGTCGTCTGGCAGCGCCTGCTGGCCGGAACGCTGATCTTCGGCGTTTCCTTCAGCACCGCCATGCTCGTCGGGCAGCAGATCGTGGCGCAGCGATTCATGGGGCATCTCAAGCTCGTCATCACCATGCCCGTCCCCAAGGCCGCCTATGTTGTCGGAACGCTGTTGTACACCGCGGTGTCGGGAACTCTCTCCGCACTGTTTCTACTGGGCTTCGCCCTTATCGCCGGTGTGGAGATAGCCCCGACCTGGGCGCTAGCCCCCGCGTTGCTGCTGACGGTTCTGGCGCTGGCCGGTATCGTCCTGTTCGTGATGAGCTTCGCACCGTCATTGCCGGTCGGAAACATCATCGCTAGCCTCATCGCCATTGCCCTCGTCATCGTGTCCCCGGTGTATTTCACGATGGAGTCCGCGCCGCTTGTCTTGCAGTGGTTCGGCTATGTGTCGCCGCTCCGCTACGCGGCCGACGCCATCGCCGCTTCGCTGGGCGGTCGCGTGGACGTCTGGCTGGAACTAGGCGTCCTAGCGGCCTATGCGGTCGCCGCGATGGGCCTTGGCCTATGGCGGCTGCCCTGGCGGGAGACATAGCCAATACCCGGCCCGCTCGTGCCGAGCATTTGGAGCTGAGGACCACGTAGCCTCCATGCGACTACTGCGTGTCCGACTCAATCCGCGGAGATAAATATGGCCTGGCGAGACCCACCAGCACTGACGACGACCGAGCTCGAGGAGGGCAGCGACATCGCGCTGGACTTCGGGCGGTTTTCCTCCGCGAGCGGGGACGGGGTAGTACCCGTGGTCGCGCAAGACGTCACGTCGCGCGACGTCCTCGTGCTGGCGCATGCCAACCGAGCGGCGCTGGACTACACCTTGCAGCACGGCGTTGCAGCCTTCTGGAGTCTGTCGCGAGACCGCCTGTGGATAAAGGGCGAGACCTCCGGCAACTTCCTGGACCTCGTCGAAGTCCGCGTGAACTGCGAGCAGAACTCGCTCCTATACCTGGTCAGGCTGCGCAAGGAAGGCGTATGCCACACGGTCCAGGACGGCGTGGCGCGGCATAGCTGCTACTACCGCCGGATCGCAGGTAATCGACTGGAGCCCGTGCACGGCACACGGCTGCAAGGACACGAGTGCCGATGCTCCTGAACAGATTCAATTCCGCTTACGTCAGAGACTCCGACTGTCGGCGGAGAGACCGCAGCCGAATCTCCTCAAGCTCTTCCGGCGTGAACACCCCGGCCCGGTAGAGATTCAGGTACTCGTCCGAAACGCTCTGCCCAAAGATCATCAGGTCGTCGGTGTTGATGGTTACGTCCATCCCGTGGTCGTACAGCCTGCGAATCGGGTGCGACTCCAGGTCGGCCACCGCACCCAGCATCACGTTGCTCGTCGGGCATACGTTCAGCCGGACTCGATGGTCCGCCAGCCAGTGCATTACCGCCGTGGACTCCGCGGCGCCGATCCCGTGCTGCACCTCGTCAAGCTCAAGAATCTCGACGGTCCGCTTTACCTCGTCGGCGCCCCCGAATTCGCCGACGTGCGCCTTGAGCTTCAGGCCGTGTGACCGCGCCTTCTCGTATATCCATCGCACTGTCTCGGGTTTGCAGTCGTCTTCGTGTGCGTACATGTCGATCGACCGAAAGACGCCGGTCTCGATCGCTTCGGAAAGCGAAGTCATGAGATCGTCCTTTGCCACGTACGAGCGTGAGAACCCCACTTCCGGACGAAAGTCGACCTGGCCACGGAACTGTGCGGCCAGCGACGCGGCAAACGCCGCAAGGCCGCGCAGCCCATCCGGATGGTGCCGGACGGCCCAGATATCGAAGCTCGATTCAAGCAGAACGACGCCGTCGCTACGCGCGTGTCGCACGGCGGCGCCTGCCGTGAATTCGAAGGCCGTCCAGTTGTCCATGTAGGGGCCAATAGCCTGGCGCGAGTAATCTCGCATTCCGTCCAGCCCATCCATCCTGTGCGGCGCACGGTCAATGGCGCGGCCCAGCCATCGTTCGACGTCGGCAATCGGGGCGGCAAAGTACAGGTGCGAGTGCAGGTCGGCCTTGGCCGCGCCTCGGATGGCGGCGACGTCCCCGGCTTCCAGGGCCTCCGCGAATGACGCGGACACGGGAGCTAGCCGCCGCCCGCCGGCTCAGCGGCGAAGGGAATGGTCTCGACGTCTTGCAACACGAACCACAGCCTCCGGTCAGGAATGAGGCGAGTGTAAGCGGCATCGACGTTGGCGCTCTGACGCGCTCCAAGGAAGTGTCCCCACGCTGGGCGGTAGACTGCGATACGGACAACCATGGGCGGTAGAGGGAAAAACCGGAATGACGGTGGACCTGACCGCCATCGAGATCGAGCGGCGGCTAACCGCCATTGAGACCGCGCTCCCGACCTTCGCGACGAAAGCCGATATTCAGTCGCTGAGAGCCGAAATCCAGGCCTCGCGCGCCGAGTGGAAGTCTGATCTCCACAGCTTGACCCGCTGGATGGTCATTGCCGTGCTGGGATCGGTGACCGCTGCGGCCACCATCACCGGGTTAATCGTCCGATTCGTCGGAACCTGAAAAGGCCACGGCTGCGGTAGTCATCACTCGGGTCTGGGCTGACGACCCTGTATTCGACCGCTCGACTGCTCGACCGCGAAGGAATACAACTCCGCGTTCCTCATCACGAATCGCAACCGCCGGTGCGGGATGAACCGGGTGTAGACGGTGCCGGAGTCGACATTCTCGGGGATCGGCAGGTTGGCGTCGCCCTGCCAGGTAAGGGTGTGACGGACGCTGTCGCCGTTGAATGTATCGGAGTCGTCCAGTCCGCGACCGGGCAGCACCCGATCGCCGGTGTCGCGAACTTCGACCTTGAGGTAGCCGCCGGTACCGCAGGCGGCGTTGATGACCAGCCGGTCCCCCTCCGACACGAACGGCTGCGTGGCCACCATCCCCTCACGCATCGCGCCGGCCCCGATCGACACAAACCCATGGCGCCGCAGCTTGCCGATGCCCAGCGCGTACCGGGGATTGCTGGCGGCCCCCGCTGATTGGTTTTCCGGCTCCTCCTGATCCTCTGCGTACCAGAGATCGTGCTGCGAAGTCGCGCCGCCGAAATAAACCCAGGTCTCGTCGCCCACATCCAGGATGCGTGGAATCCCAATCTGGTTGGCGCACCAACTCCCCGGCTCCCCCAGGCCAATCTAGTCATGCGTGGGCGCCAGCCGTTCCCACTGACGGCCGTCGCGGCTATGCACCAGTTCCACGGTTGACGTGTTGGACACCTGGTGAAACACGCCCAGGAATCCGATCCAGTGCCCTCCCAGACGGAAGGGCCGCATCCCGTAGAAGGCCACGTCCAGGTTGTCGAGATTGGGGTCTGGGGTCAGGATCAGCCGCGGTTCGCTCCAGTTCACGAAGTCGCGGCTCTCGCACATGAAGATTCGGCGCACGACCCGCCGATTGGGCGTAGCCATCACCGCGTCAAAGCTGGGCGCCCCGCCCACCATCGGCGCGTGGGTCGGCCGCGTGCGCGGCGCCAGTTCCATCAGCGGATGGCGCGTGACGATGCGATAAACGCCGCTATCGGGATCGAACGTCGGGAAGATCGTGTCGCCGAGCCGGTCGCCCAGCGACCCGAACCTGGGCACCTGATCCGCTGCCGTCCACAGAACTCCATCTGGTGAGTACGCCAGCCGGATGTGCGCGCCCGGCGTCTCGTCGGCCATCCGGAATCCAGGAACGCCCAACTCATAGAGCATCTTGTAGCGGCGGGCCGGATCCTGCTCCACCGGATCGTCCAGCACGGCCGGTCCCAAGACGTTCCCGTACGTCTCGCTGCCAAAGACGATATTCGTGTCGTGCCCACCTTCTTGCACGATGCCCATGCCGGGCTTCTCCCAGCTCAGCCCGTCCGGGGACCGGGCATACATCACCCGAAAGCGGCTGATGTGCCAGTCGATCAGCGTGCCGCCTTCGCGGGCCAGCTTCTCGCGGTCCAGCGCCATGTCGGTGTAGAGGCAATGGAACCTTCCGTCGTCATCTCGCCACAGCGCCCAGTCGTCCGCCCCAAAGTTGGTGAAGTGCTCCCACGGCCGGTCGAGCTGCAGTACTGGGTTCCGCTCGAGTTGCCTGGGTGCATGCACTGTGCGCCTGATGTTCTGAATCTCTTCGACCAACCCGCTGTCAAAGAAATACTGCGGCCGCTCGCCAATGATCAGTTCGGTGGAATCAAGTCCGGTCATGCCCACCGTTCCGGCGATACCTATGCCGACCTAAGAAAGGAGTTGGCCTTGGTTCTCAACGAGTTGGCTTTGCCGTCCATTGCCTCCTACGAACCTCACGGCTTCCATGTCGGTGAATCTTTTGGCCATGACCGCAACAGCTTCGTCGTTGTCGTCGATCAGCACGAATTTCCGACCAAGCTCGTACGCGGCATCCCCAAGCGTGCCGCTGCCCGCGAAGAAGTCCAGCACCGTGTCGCCGGGTTTCGAGGATGCCTGGACGATGCGCCGCACAATCCCAAGCGGTTTCTGCGTCGGGTAGCCGGTGCGCTCCTTGCCGTTCGTCGGCACGATCGTGTGCCACCAGGTGTCGGTCGGGAGCTTTCCACGTGCCGCCTTCTCAGGTCCGACCAACCCAGGCGCCATGTACGGGATGCGATCCACCTCTTCGACGTTGAAGAGATACTGCTCGGGATCGCGCACGTAGACCAGGATGTTGTCGTGCTTCGGCGGCCATTTTCTTTTTGTTCGGCCTCCGTAGTCGTAAGCCCAGATCACCTCGTTGAGGAAGCAATCACGTCCAAAAATGCCATCCAGCAGAACTTTGGCGTAATGCACCTCGCGATAGTCGAGATGTAGATACAAGGAACCTGAATCACTCAGTACACGGTGGGCCTCTTCAAGTCGAGGTTCCAGGAATGCCAGGTAATCGCCGAAGTCGTCGTCAAACGCACGCTCGGCAACCTTAATTGAGCGATACCGTTGTCCCTTGAAACCCGTTCTATCACCGCCAGGATCTCGGACCGTGCGCAGCTGAGTCCGCGCCTGCTTCTTGCCAGTGTTGAACGGCGGATCCGTGTAGATCAGATCGACGGATTGCGGCGCCATCGTCCGCAGGATGGGCAAATTGTCTCCGTAGTAGACGACGCCTCGTTCCCCTTCGTTGCTTTGAAGTCTGCCGCCAGGCGCTGTGGCGCAGTCGTCTGTCACGCGGTCGGGATGGCCTCGGTCAACCGCTCCACCAACCACGGCTCCGCCGTCACCCCAAACCACTGGTGCTCGCCCGCCTGCACGTCATGCACCAGCGAGTCGCCGGCATCCAGTAACTCGTAGGCGTCGCGCGTGATCGCCACCTGCTCGTACACGTTGTCTAGCCCGCGCGCTCCGTTCAGCGGATCCTCGTCGCCGGTTTCTACCAGCAGCGGACGCGGCGCGATCAGCGCGCCCAAATCGCCCATGTCCACGGCCTGCCAAAGCCCTGGGACGTAGTTGCAACCGCAGTTGCTGTTCATGTCCAGCAGCGAGTCCCGATAGCCGTAGAAATAGCCGCTGACGACGGCGGCGCAGATGCGGTCGTCCATCGCGGCCAACCACAGCGTCTGCAACCCACCGCCGCTCAGTCCGGCGCAAGCAATACGCTCGGGATCGCAGTCGTCCCGCGTCTGCACGTAGTCGACCAGCCGCATCAGGTCCCAGGTCCACATGCCCGTAACGGTCTGCCCCAGCGAGATCGCCGCGAAATTCAGCGGCGTGCACGTCGACCGCATGAACGAATCTTCGTCGTTCGCCTGCCCCACCGGCTCGCGTCTCTCGCCAAACGCGCGCGCGTCGGGCGCAAACACGATCAGCCCGGCTTGCGCATAGCGCTCCGCGTAGGCGCCGTTGTGCTTCTCGATGGTGTCGGCCACGGCCGGGATGTCGCGCCGGCCGGCGGTCATGTTCTTGCCCCCGCTGCCGTGCCCGTGCGGTGCGATGACCACCGGCCGCCGCTCGCCGGCCTGCAGGTCGTCCGGCAGCAGCGCGTATAGGGTCATCACGACGCCCGGCTCGGTATGAATTTCCATCCGCTGCCGCACATAGCCTTCACACTGCATCGACTCGGTCACGACGGGACCCGGATCCGCGGGACGCAGGCTGTCAATGCCAGTGATGGCCGACAGGTGCCGGCGCGTTTCCCCGCGCCACGCCTCGAAGGCTGTCGGGCTGCTGACGTCCACCGGCATCCGCCGCGCTTCGCGGTCAAACCGCGCCTGCAGCTCGGCATGCGCGGGATAGAAGCGGGTGACCGTAGGAACGCGGGGTGTCGCCATGACTCCGTACTTTAGGGCCGCCCACGACGCCGCGCGAGCCGGACCAGGGTTGCCGGACCCGCCCAGACCGGTGCGGGCAGTCTGGACCTACGCCAGGAGCGTCTCGCTCCGGGCCCGGTCGGCGTTCAACCTCATCGTTAGAACTCCCAGCAGCGAATCCGCCAACTCCTCCTGATCCACCGGCGTCGCCGCCTGCACCTGGGCGGCCCATTCCGGTCGAATACCGCTGGCCCCCGCCATTGCTCCGGCCACCGGGCCGCCCATGGCGCCGATGGAGTCGGCGTCCCGACCGAAATTCGCCGACATCAACGCCACCTCGTTGGGATCGCCGTCGGCCAGCAGCAGCAGCGCCAGCGCCACGGACGCCGACTCGCGCGGGTCCACAGCGTTGCTGTGACCCTCTTCGGGCTGCTGCGGCCAATCCCAGAGATGATCGGCGTAGTAGGCGGCGCGGAACGCGGCAAAGTCCCCAGTCGCCCGCGCCAGGCTCACCGCCGTATCGATGGCCGCGGGCATATCGCTTTCGGGATCCAGGTTGCTGACCGCCGCCTCAATAACCGACTCTGCATCGGCGTTCGGATCGAAGGCCGCGGCGGTGGCGGCGGCCATCGCCAGGGCGCCGTCCTGCGGCGAGCCGCGATGGATCAGGCTCGTCACCTCGTACGCTTCCAGCATCGCCCGCCGCGGGTCGCCCGCGTTGATGATGCCGATCGGCGAGATGCACATCGCCGTGCTGTTGGAAATCATGTTGCCGATGCCGGCTTCTCGGGCCCTGACCCCGCCAACCGAGATCTTGTAAAACGAACTGGCCACCGGCGGATAGAACTTGAACGGGTTCATCCGCTCGCGCCAGACCTGGGCCCAGGCCGCCGCATTGACGTTGCCGTTCGTTCGCCTGATCGCTTCGCACAACATGTGCTTCAGGGCGGAGTCGTCGGTGCCCGCGCCCGGCTGAAGCCCTCGGTGCTCCTTGAGCGTGGTGACCTCGCCATGGCGCTCCGCGATGAACTCGTAGTGCAGCCCCTCGACCGGCCCGCCCATCGCGTCGCCCAACAACCCGCCGAGCAAACACCCCATGATCTTGTCGCGCAAGTCAGTCATGACCGTCTCCGTCCTGGCCCGTACCCCGCTGCCCAAGCTACACGCCCGAGCGCCGGTCGCGCGTAGCCCTCGATAAGCTCACGTGAAGCCGCAGAAAATTCCTACTGGCAAGTGGCCCGCCTGCACCCCGAAGCGCTGACCGGCGACTACGGACACCGACTTGGACGGTTGACCGGCGCCCAGCTGCAGGCCGCCGTCGATCGGTTCGATCTCGGCCGTCTGGTCGACGCCGCGCCAATCCCCGGCGGCCAGTTCGGCCAAAACGTGCGCGTAGCGACCGAGTCGGGCGCCTGGATCCTGCGCGGCTGCCCACACTACGACTGGCAGTTTCCCAGGGAGCGCTATTTCGCGCGCCAGATCGCCACGCGCTCGCGCATTCGCGCCCCCTGGCCTTATCTCATCGAACCAGGTCGCGAGATCTTCGGCTGGAGCTACGCACTCATGCCGTACCTGCCCGGCCTCCAACTCTCGGATCCGGCTGTCCGCGCGCGGCTGACTCCGGCTGAAGAGACAGCAATCGCTCGGGCGCTCGGCGCCGGTCTCACAATGCTGCACGAGCTGACCTGGACCCATGCGGGCGCATACGCGCTCAAAGCGGACGACGTTGTGCCCTACGCAGTCGGCCACCGCGAGCGCGTCCTGGGCGAGATCGACGATCTGGTGTCCCAATGCGCCCGCCTCGACTCGCTGTCGGACTCAGATCTGCACTGGCTCCGCCGGCTCCGCAAACACAACCAGGCAGCACTCGACGTGCCCTTCCAGCCAACCTTCGTTCATCACGACTTCACCACGTCCAACGTCGTCGTCAACCGCAGTTCAACCGCTTGGACCCTCGGCGGCGTCTTCGACCTGATGGAGGCCTACGTCGGTGACCCGGAAGAGGACCTTGTACGAACGCTGTTCAACGACATCTCGCGCCGGTCCGGGGCGGCCTGCGACTTCCTGCGTGCCTACGTAAGCCGCAAGCCGTTGCGCGAGGACGCGGCAAGGCGCCTTCGGCTGTATATGCTGCGCGACTGCCTGCTCATATGGGAGTTTGGCCACCGATTCGGCAAGGAATGGGTGGCAAGCGCACCCGGCTTTCAGGAGTGGGCTGAGCCGCTGGTAAGCCAGGACTTCACGGCAATCGCCCGTAGCCCCTCAGATCAAGTTTGGGTGTAAAGTTCCGCACCGCAACTACCCTCACGGCTGGTCCGCCAATGCTTGACTTCACCCGCTCCTTCATCACCTGGACCACCCATCCCAGGAAACCCCATCCGTATTACCGCTGGGATGGCGGCTTCGTCGGCGATCTTGGCGACGTCTACCGCGTGCGCATGCAGGTCGACTCGACCATGGACATCGTCACTCCGTCTGGATCGTCGATCACCCACTACCTCAACTACCCCTGCCGCGCCGAGCTGACCATCGCGACCGAGCAGTTCTTCATGATCCCCAGCGGCGAGTGGCGGGCGGTCTTTACCCGCGAGCACGGCGTGCCGATCGCGCGGGGTCCGTCGGACGTCCCCGAGCCCGTCGCCCGCAGGCCGGTGCTCGAGCGCTACGCGGACATGGATTTCCAACCCGTCACACTCCCCGGCGCCGAACGGCTCCTCGACGGCCACGCCGTCAACGAAGCCACCCAGTCAGGCGCCGTCATCAACGGCCAGACCACCTACCGCGACAAGGCCACCGGACTGGACATTCGAGTCGAGTTCCCAATCCGCCTCATGAACCTCCACCCCGACTCCGGCAAGTTCCAGCTCTGCTGCGGACCGGTCATCGTTCCCGACATGGCCACCTGGGACGGCGAGGGCGTGGACCGCGTGTTTCTGGCCGAGGTTGCCTTGAGCCAGTTCGACTACGTCGAGTTCATCCTCCGCCGCGAAATCGAGCCGGCCGAGAGCGAAAAAGAGTGGTTCCACCAGGTCCGCGGCCGCGACCGCCTCGAACTCTGGGACCCCAACAACCCGC
This sequence comes from Chloroflexota bacterium, assembly GCA_028874175.1. Lineage (GTDB taxonomy): Bacteria > Chloroflexota > UBA11872 > UBA11872 > UBA11872 > UBA11872. Next base: position 28,652 of record JAPPLN010000106.1, on the reverse strand, counting down.
CGCCAGAGCCCCTCGTACTGCAACGCCCCCGCCCCCACGTCTACCACGAAACCTGGGCGCTCGAGTCCGAAAACGTGATCCTGCGCGCAATCTAGCGACCGCGCGCCGCAGCACACCCGTGCGCCCGATTCGGCCGGCCGGGGCGTGTCGCCCCATCAGCCTCGCTCTACACCGGGAGCCCGCAAGCGAGGAGAGGTCCCTCAGTGATGCAAAGGCCTCCCTGCGCGGGAACGATGGAAGGGCTGAAATCAGCCAAACGGCCCGCCGCGTGGGCGGCGGGCCGTTGTGGCGAACGGTCGTGGACTAGGCCGGGATCGGCGCCCAGTCGCCGTACGAGTTGATGACGGCGTTGGTGTCGTTGGCCATGTTGACGGCCGCTTCCTCTGGACCAACCTCGTTGACCCAAAGCTTGGACTGCCAAACGCGGTGCGCGCCGCGGAACTCGTCCCAGTAGGGGAAGTAGCCGGGGGTGCGCGGTTCAGGCGTGGTGGCGTAGGTCTTGAGCCAGTGCATGCCTTCGGGCGGGCCGGCCAAGGACTCTGGCAGGTCGGCGACTTCCTTGTAAACGGGGAAGTGGCCGCGGTCGATTCCTACGCGTGCCTGGTATTCCGGACCCGCGAGGAAGGTGACCAACTGCACGGTCTCCTCGAGGTTGCCCAACCGCTCGGCGGCAATTGTGACGATGTGCGGCTGGTCGTTCCAACCATGGCGCACGTGACCCGTGTTGGGGGACGCGTACATGGGACCGATGGACCAGGTGAAGCGGTCCTTAATCCGCGGAATGCCGTAGCCGCTGCTGTACACACGGCCGCCGGGCCAGATGCCAACCTTGCCGGCGGAGAACGGGTCGCCGAATTCACCGGCCACGCGCTGCCGAGCTTCGTTGGTAAACGCGACACCCTCGGTGTGCATTGTGCCGTGGGCCCAGGTGAGGGCTTCGATCGACTCCGACGTGTCGAACTGGGATTCCCCCTGCTCGTTGAACCAATACTCAACGCCGTTCGACCAGAGCATGGGGCCCCAGCCGAACTGGTCGCTGGTGGGCGCCCACATTCCGTACTGGTCGTCGTCGGCGTCCGTCAGCTGCCGGGAGGCTTCCAAAGCGTCGTTCCAGTCCCAACCCTCGGCTGGCTGACCCACGCCGTTGGAATCGAAGAGGTCGACGTTGTAGACGATGCCGTTCATGCCGCCCTGGAAGGGGAGGCCGTGGAGACGGCCGTTGGCCTGGTAGAGCGCGCCTTCCCACGGGAGCCAGCCGGTGGGCAGAACCCAGTAGTCATCTAGGGAGAACCCGAGCTTGTTCACCTGGTCGGTGATGTCTGGGAAGTAGCCAGCCGCGTAGTGAGCCTGGAAAAGGTTGCCCTCGAAGAGGATGGCCTCGGCCATGCTGCCGGCCGCCAACTGGAGGTTGACCGAGTCGAAGTAGTCGCCGCCAATGACGTCGATCTTGACCGGGTGGTTGGGGAACTTTTGCGAGTACTGCTCCATGCCCCACTTCATGGCGTTGCCGCGCGGGCCGGAGGTGTGGTCCGTCGCGAAACGAACGCTGACCGGTTCCGCCACAGGCGCGGCCGTCGGCGCCATCACGGTCTTTTCGACGGTGACCGGAACTTCCTTCTCGACGATCTTTTCGACCTGCTTGACCTGGGTGACGACCTTGACGACCTCGATGGTCTCGCCTTCGCCGCAGGCTGCCAAAACGGCAACGCCAACGGCTCCAAGAGCGCCGGCGCTCCCGGCTCGAAGCATTTCTCGACGTGTCAGATTCCGCATATCCCCTCCTGCGTCCCGAAGGACCCGCGGCGCATGGTTAGAGCCGACCGAATGTTAGCGCGTTCGCGCGGTTACGGAAAATCCAGGCGAGCATATCCCAACCGAATGAGAACGCTGTGGAAACTCGGGGTTGTCGAAGCTCCCGGCCGCAGACGAGTCGTCCAGGTACAGGCTACCGGCCTGGTACGTCAACCGCCGCAGGGACGACGAGCGACCGCAACGGTTGCCACGAGGGCCGGAGCCGCGACAGCGGTTTACGAGGCGACCCGGCGGAGCTACCGAGGCGACGTGGACTACCAGCTGGCCCCGCTGCGGAGTTTGAACTTGCCGTGCTCGACTTCCTGGTCGCCGCAGGCCGCCAACAGGCCGAGGGCCACAGCGGCAACGGCACCGCCCAGCAGAACACGTCGGCGGGTGCGTTGTGGGGCGGGAGCGGGTTCTTTCGTCCGGTCACGACGCATGACGGACTCCATCCGAGGATTTCATCTCAATGCTTAGCACAAATGGGCGCACCGCGGGCCTCAGTCAAGTCCGCGGCGCCCGGAACACTCCGCCGGGATCGACCACAGAGAGGACGCCGCCGGGGAGCGTGAGGGTGACGCCGCAGGTGAGCGGGGTGACGCCGGAGCCCTGTTGAAGGAGATAGTCCGGGTCGCGCTGAACGCGCGGGGTGGCGAACTCGCGCAGCAGCCGGGCCGGAATGAGGCGGGCGATGGCGTTCCCGACGGGTGCGACGGAGGTCAGGCCGACGTCTTCCATGGCCTGGCCGAGTCGATTGAAGTCGTAGCCGGGATAGCCGACGTCGCGAAGGAAGACTATGGATTCGAAAGGGATGAGAGACCCGTCAGTCCGGCAGAGGCTGCGGCTCAGGGTGTCGAGCTTGCGGTAGCGGAGCCGGAAGGCCACTTCGAGCAGATGGCAGGCGGTGAAGCTCTGGTAGGTGACGCCGAGCAGGAGGAAGCGGCCGTTGAGCTTGAAGACGGTACCCAGGGGTCCGTCGGCGGACCAGGCGGTAGGCCCCGGGGCGGTGACGATGGTCTGGGCGTGATGTCCGATGGCGCTGAGGCTGTGCGTGAGGTGGCGGCTTCGGTTCTTGCCGGCGCGGCGGCGGATTTCGTCGGCAATGGCACCCATGTCGGACGGGGTGTTGGGCAAATCAAGGACGAAGTTGGGATCGAGGGCCGTTTCGTAGTTGAAGGAGGGGCCAACGAGGGTGCCGGCGGGGCCAAGGACTTCGAGGAGGGCGTCTACGACGGTCGGGGCGCCGCCAATAACATGCCCCATGCTGCGGAGCGAGCTGTGGATCATGAGGACGTCGCCGGATTGCACTCCGAGCCGGCGCAGGTCGGCGGCGATGCGGTCTTGGGTGAGGACCATAGTTGGCGGGTAGATACTGAGGGCCGTGCGAGGATACGCCGCACGCCAGGGAGGGTGATATGGCCGAGCCGAGCCCCGTTCGTTGCGCCGTGATTGGGACGAAGACCATCGCCGCCCAGCACATCCCAGTGTTGCAGGCGCTGCCGGAGGCTGAGGTGGCGGCGCTGTGCGATATCGACGCGGAGGCGGTGACGGAGACGTCGCGGCGATTCGGCGTCGAGCGGACGTTTGCCAGCGTGGATGAGCTGCAGGCGTGGGGCGAGTTTGACGCCGTGTACGTGCTGGTGAGCGTGCTGGCGGTGGCGGAGGTGGCGGAACGGTTCATCCGGGCGGGGGTTCCGACATTCCTGGAGAAGCCACCCGGGTTGTATTCGGCGGACACGGAGCGGCTGGCTGAAGCTGCGCGGGAGACAGGTGGGACGGCGATGGTGGGGCTCAACCGCCGGTTCTATACGTGTTTGCAGGCGGGGCGCGAAGCGCTGCTGGACACGGGGGACGTGGTGTCGGTGACAGTGCACGCGGACGAGGATGTTTCGGCCCAGTGGGCGGGCACGAAGTTTCCGCCGGAAGTCGCAATGCGCTGGGCGTACGCGAACAGCATTCACGCACTGGACCTGCTGCGGTACCTGGGCGGGGACGTCAAGACTGTGACGTCGGCGGTGCGGCAGCGGCGACTGCCGAAGCCGGACAGTTTCAACGCGCTGCTGGAGTACGAATCGGGCGCGGTCGGACGGGCGATCGCGGATCACTTTGGGCCGAAAGGGACCGGCCACTGGTACGAGGCACGGACCGCGACCGCGGTATTGACGTCGGGGCCCCCAAAAGGGGCGCCCGGGGCCCCGGTTTGTTTATTGAACCCGGGTTGGGGGGGGGGCCCGCCCGGGGGAATAACTGTTGCCGGCCGTGTACCGCGGGTTT
>JAPPLN010000106.1:0-24574 GCA_028874175.1 Chloroflexota bacterium | reverse complement strand
GGTTACAATTTGGGCCCCAAGGGCCCGGCCAAGTGTTCCGTGCCCCGCCCCGCCCCGGGTTTTTTCCGGCGGGCCCCCACTGGGGGGGCCCCGGGCGACCGGTTGAGTTCATGCACGCTGGTTCGGGCGGGGCGCGAGCCGGTGCAATTCCGTCTGACGGGACTTGACCGGCGGTTGAAGCCGGGATTTCCGGGTGAGTCGAGGGCCTTCCTGCGGGCAGTTCAGACGGGCGAGGCTGTGTCGTTTCCGGCACCGACGCTGGACGACGCCGTGCGTACGATGAAGATGATCGACGAGATCACGGGAGCCGAGGAGTGGGCGCCGAAGCCGACCAGCTGAGGCAGTGCGCAGCGCGACGCGGACGGATGAGATGAGCGAGGTTTTTGACGTCCTCGTGATCGGCGCCGGACCGGGGGGCACGCAGGCGGCGGTGAGCGCGGCGCACCAGATGCGGCACGTGCTGTTGCTGGACGCGAGCAAGGTGAGCCGGCGTCGCGGGCGGGCGTACTGGTCGAAGACGGTGAAGATCGAGGACGCGCCGGTGTTTGCGGGGATTACCGGTATCGAGTTTGCGAAGTCGCTGCGGGAATGGACGGAAGGACAACCGGAACGGGCGATCCGGCGCGGCGGCGAGGAGCGGATGGCGGGGATCCGGCGGGCGGACGGATTTGCGCTGGACGTGGAGCGGCTGGCTGACGAGACCTTTCGGCTGACGTATGCGACGGAACCCCTGACACGGGACGGCGAGGTGGGCGCGACGACGACGGCGCTGGGCCGGACCGTTGTTGTGGCCAGCGGGTTCGAAGACGGGTGGCCGGACATCGAGATCAACGACGCGGCGGACCGGATGTACCGGAAGTACCAGCTGGTCTACCGATATGCCGGTAACAGCCGAGGGTGGCACCTGTGCATTCGTTGCGACGGTCACCTGCACGTGGACGAGCGCGTGGCGATTGTGGGCGTGGGCGACTACATCTTCGACGTTGTGCAGGGCGCGCAGGACTTCACGGACCGCATCACGGTGCTGACGAACGGGCGGCCGCACGGGATGTCGCCGCACGTGCTGGCGGCGCTGCGCGAGCGGGGGGCGGAACTGGACGAAGGACGGATCGAGGCGCACATCGGGCAGGGGCTGAACCTGCTGGGATTCCGGATGGCGGACGGGCGGGAGCTGTTTTTTGACGGGTTCTTCGTGGACGAGGGGCTGAAGGCGAACGACGAGTTTCTGCACCGGTTTGACGTGGCGCACTCCGACGATGGGCTGCTGCGGTGCAGCGACGACCATGAGGTGCTGGATTCGTCCGGGGAGCCGATTCCCGGCATGTGGGCGGCAGGGGACATCGTGGCCGGCGAGCGGAACCTGATCGCCAGCGCGTTTGCGAGCGGTCAGGACGCCGGGCTGGAGGCTTCGGACAGTTTGCGGCGGTGGGCAGCGCCGGGGGCGCGCGCGGACCACTAGGCAGTCAGCTGGATCGCTCGGCGCGGATCAGCTGGCGGAAGTGGCAATCTGGAAGGAATAGAGCTTGGCGTCGTGCATGTAGAAGCGCAGGCGGCGGTGGGGGATGAAGGTGGGGTAGACGGTGCCGGAGTCGGTTCCCCGGGGTAGGGGCAGCGTGGCGTCGCCGTTCCAGGCGACGGTGTGGGCGACGGAGTCGCCGGTAAAGACGTCGCAGTCGGCGGCCGTGCGACCGGCGATGACTGCGTAGGTGACGTCCGAGGCCTCGACCTTGATGTAGCCATTCGGCCCGCAGGCGGCGTTGATGAGCAGGCGGTCGCCGGGCGCAATGAAGGCTTCGGTGAGCAGCATGCCCACGTGGGCGGCGTTGGTTCCGACCGAGACGAAGCCGTGGCGCCGGAGCTTGCCCAGACCGAGGGCGTAGGGCCTGCGCTCGCGCGAAGTCCTGCTCCCGGTTCCGCCGAAGTAGAACCAGGACTCGTCGCCGACTTCGACCATGTGGGGCGCCGCCACCACGTGTTCATAGAACGAACCGGGGCCACCGCTGCCGATCCACGCGTGGGTGGGCCGCAGGCGATCCCACGTGCGCGCGTCGCGACTGAAAGCCAGCTGCGGAACGAGCAGGCCGGTGGTCATGTTGAGCACGCCCAAGAAGGCGACCCAATGGCTGCCGAGGCGGTAGGGCCGCATGCTGTAGAACGAGTCGTCGAGGTTGTCCAGTGCCGGGTCGGGGGCCAGGGCCAGGCGGGGCTCGCTCCAGTGGTGAAAGTCGCGACTCTGCGACTGGAAGATGCGGCGCATGCCGCGGCGATTGGACAGCCCGTGGGCGGGATCGGTGGTTGAGCCGCCGGCGAGGGCGCGCTCGACCAAGCCCGCGCGCGGGCGTGGGGCCATTTCCATGAGCGGGTGGCGGGTGAGGATGTTGTAGGTGCGGGTGGAGGGATCGAAGAAGGGGTAGATGCTGTCGCCCTGCTTAGCGCCGAGACCTTCGAACATGGGCGGCTCGTCGTAGGTGGTCCAGTGGATGCTGTCGGCGGAATATGCGCGGCGGACGTTTGCCCCGGGAAGCTCATCGGCCACGCGAAAGCCCGGCGGCCCGATCTCGTAAATGGCCTTGTAGCGGCGTGACGGGTCGGTTTCGATGGGATCGTCCAGTGGGGCCAGGCCCCAGACGTTGCCGTGGGTACGGTCGCCCATGACGATGTTGGTGTCGTGCCCGTCTTCGTGGACGATACCCATCGGCGGCTTGTCCCAGGTGAGGCCGTCCTCGGATCGGGCATAGCAGACGCGAAAGCGGGACACGTCGTAGTCGATCAGGGTGCGGCCGGTGCGGCTCGCTTTCTCGCGGTCGATGTCGAAGTCGGTGTAGAGGAGGTGAAAGAGGCCGTCGTCGTCACGCCAGACCTGGTAGTCGTCGGCGTGCATGTTGACGTGGTGCTCCCAGGGCCGGTCCTGGGTCAGGATGGGGTTGCCTTCGAACATCACCGGGGTGTGGACGGTGCGGGTGATGTTCTGGATCTCCTCGATCATGCCGGTGTCGAAGAAGTACTGGGGCGTGTCGCGGATGTGCAGCTCGGTGGAGTCGAGGTCAGCGATGAGACGGCTCCCTGCACCGGTACCCAGTCAACGTAGCACCGGGGCTATAGCGTGATTCAATCGACTCCGGCCAGGAGTTGCGTGGCGGGCCGCCTAGCCGCATGCTGACTGCACGCGCACTCTGGAGCGCCGAGGGCGCGCGACCGGAGTTCTTGGATCGTTCGCGGCGTTGGGCGGCGCCGGCGACAGACTGGAATCCGCGGGGTTGCGGCCGGCCCCTGGTTGTGGCAAACTACTTTGTGTTACAAACCTTGCACTGGCATTGCGGAGTAGGACTGCGTGTGTTCTTGCGGAGACGGCACCGGTGAGTAGCGCCGAGAACGGAGTCCTGCTGCGCGCGGGCGGGGTGGTGCACCGGTATGGAGACCTGACAGCGGTCAATGACGTCACGCTGGAGGTTCGGCGAGGCGAGGTATTTGGGCTACTCGGGCCGAATGGGGCCGGCAAGTCGACGCTGATTTCAATTTGCAGCGGGATGTTCGAACCGACGGCCGGGCAGGTGACGGTGGGTGACCGGCAGCTGGCGCCGACGTCGCGGGCGGCGAAGCGGCGGATCGGCGTGGTGCCGCAAGACATTGCGCTGTACGAGAAGCTGAGCGGCCGGCAGAACCTGCGGTTCTTCGGACGGGTGTACGGCCTGGGCGGGCGACGCCTGCGGGAGCGGGTGGAAGCCGTGCTGGAGGTCGTCGGGCTGAGCGATCGCGGGAACGACCAGGCCGGGACCTACTCGGGCGGCATGCAACGGCGGCTGAACCTGGCGGCGGGACTGCTGCACGAGCCGGAACTGCTGATCCTGGACGAGCCGACGGTGGGGGTGGACCCACAGAGCCGCAATCACATATTCGACAACGTGGAGCGGCTGAACCGCGACCAGGGCGTGACGATCGTCTACACGACGCACTACATGGAAGAAGCCGAGCGGCTGTGCGACCGGGTGGCGATCATCGATCACGGGAAGATCGTGGCGCTGGATTCGCCGCGAGCGCTGATCGAGTCGCTGGGCGGCGGGGTGATCCAGATCGGGATCGACCCGACGCAGCGGGCGCAGGTGACGGAAAGCCTTTCGGCTCTGGCATCCGTGCAGGCCGTCGGCCCGGGGCCGGACGAAAAGTCCCTGAACATCGAGGCGAGCAGCGCACGGCACGCGCTGGTGGACGTGATGCAGGCGATGAACGCGGCGGCGCTGGAAGTGGAAACCGTGCGAATCCTGGAGCCGAACCTGGAGAGCGTGTTCCTGCGCTACACAGGTCGCAGCCTGAGGGACTGAGCGATGCGGGTGACGCTGGCGTTCACGATCAAGGAGTTCCTGCTGCTGCTGCGGGATCCGGGCGGCCTGTTTGTGCTGTTCATGATGCCGGTGATGTTCATGGTGGTGTTCAGCCTGGCGCTGGGCGGACTGTTCGAGGAGGGCGCTGCACGCGGATCGGCGCGGGCGCTCGAGGTGCCGGTGGCTATCGGTGGCGCGGGCGAGGTGGCCGAGCAGGTGGTGGAGCAGCTGGACGCGACGCAGGGGCTGGCCATGATCCGGGAGCAGGACGGGCAGGCGTTGACTGCAGAAGCGGTGGCTCAACTGGTGGCGGACGGCGCGTATCCGGTAGGGGTGGTGTTTCCCGACGGGCTGACGGCGCTGCTGGAAGATCCGCGCATCCTCAGGGGCGAGCAGGTGAAGCCGCTGGAGGTGGACGTGATCGTGGATCCGGCGACGACCGCGCAGGTGACCGGACCGTTGGAAGGGGCGCTAAGCGCGGTGCTGCAGCAGGTGGTTGGGCGCAGGCTTGGCGAAGCTGGGGCGGCTGCCTGGTTCGAGCAGGTTGCAGCCGGTCTGCCGGCCGAAGTTCGCGCGCAACTGGCGGCTTCGATGCAGCCGGACGGCCAGGGCGAGGGCGCGCTGCCTGTGACGACGAGGCGGCGGGTTCCGCCGGGGGTGGAGCGGGAGCAGTTCCCGGACCAGTTCCAGCAGAACGCGGCGGGATACACGGTGATGGGCGTGTTCTTCATCGCCACGGTGATGATCGAGTCGATTTTCCGCGAGCGGCGGAGCGGAGCGATGCGGCGGCTGCGGGCGGCGCCGGTGGGGCGAGCGCCGATTGTGATCAGCAAGCTGGTTCCGTTCTACGTGGTGAACTTGATCCAGATCGTGATCATGTTCGCAATCGCACGGCTGGCGTTCGGGCTGGACCTGGGATTCATTCCGGCCGTGGTGGTGGTGTCGGCGGCGCTGGCGCTCGTAGCCACTGGAATGGGTATCGCGCTGGCGGGCGTGGCTCGTTCGGAGACGCAGGGGACGGGGCTGGCGGTGATCGTGGTGCTAACGACTTCGGCGCTGGGCGGGGTAATGGTGCCGCGCTTCATCATGCCGGAGGCGATGCAGCAGATCGGAAACATCACGCCGCAGGCCTGGGCGATCCAGGGTTACCAGGACGTGCTGGTGCGGGGCCAGGGCCTGGGCGGCGTCTGGCTGGAAGCGTGCGTGCTGCTGATCTTCGCGGCGGTGTTTACGGTGATCGGGGTTTGGCGGTTCCGGTTTGACTGAGGATCGGGTCGCTGTCGCCGATTTGACTCTTGAGCTCTCGTGGGTCCGCCGCTTCCAATCGCGCACAGCGACGCGGCGTCTCAGCCAGAAGAATTCAGCCTAACGAACTCCACGATCTCCTCGAACGCAGGCTTGTAGCCGTCCACCGTATCCACCAGGAGCGTTGGTGCATCCAGTTCCAGTGGATCCGACCTGCTCCAGTCGACTTGCAGCTTGCCGGCGCGGAATAGCGCAATTCGCTCGCCGTCGAAGTGGGCGGCGTGGCGGGCGCCGCGCTCAAATCGGCCCATATAACGCTTGACGCTTACCTCGCGGGGCACGACGCAGTGAATGATTACCGTCCGACAGGAAGCGAGCAGCGGGCGCAGCTGGTCCTCTGCGAGACCGCGGCGGTACGCCTGGTCCAGAACCATCCCGACTCGCGCCCTGGCGAGTTCGGCCGCGAGCGCGTAGAAGATCCCTACCGCCGCCGGGGTCAGGGCATTGCTCTGGCGGAGGTCGGCCACCTCGAGATGGTCGGCTAGGATTTCTTTCAGGCCGTCCCGTTCCAGGTGCGGAAGCTGTAGCGCGTCCGCCAGCCGACGCGACAGGGTGGTCTTCCCGCTCCCCGGCGCACCGTTGACGATGACGAGCAGCGGCGGAATCTTTCCATCCATTGGACGCTCGTCAGATGCGAATTCGGCGCTCTGACTCTCGCATTTCGGCTGCGATGACTGCAGTCTTGCCACCGAGAGCGCCGTTCGGTGCTTGAGACGCCAGAGATGCGATCGTATCAGCGCGGGCTACGGCGTAGGGCGGCGCCTGCAAGAAAGCGGCACGAGTACGCAGTGGATTTGGGGGCTGAGGCGCAAGCGGACTCGACGACTCTCACAACGCACTACGCCGCATCGGCACTGCGGCGAGACTCGCCCTTTGGGGAGCGGACGCAGGCTCAGTTCCGCGTTCGCGGGTCGCCGCGTCACCACAGGCCGTGAAAGCCTCGACGTGGGTGCGGTATGGCGGGAAGCCGGGGTGCTGCGAGTCACTGAAGCGAAGCTTACGGCGACCTTGGTCTGGCGGTTCAGATTCGACGGAAGCGTTCTTTATGGGGACGTCGCTGACGGGGCAAAACACCTCCGCATTCCTTAGTTTTGGTCTGCCAGCAGTCGTGGCCAGCCACTAACGGAAGAGGTTTGGCTCGGCGCCGGACACGGCTTGCCGCACGTTCATCCGCACGTCGCGTGGGCATCAGCTGCGACGGCCAAGCACACGCCGCTGGTGTCCCCTAGTCCCCACCGCGGTCGCGACGACCGTGGAAGCGAGCCCCTCGACCCCAGCCGTGCAGTATCGTTCTGGTTTGGAGTTCCAACCGATGGGTCACCGGCGACGGCGTCTTGGGCTCGGCAGCTTTCAACAGTTGAAGGGCCGCCTGCCACCCGTAATCACGGGGAGCATCACCATCCTGGGGATGATGCCCCGGGTGAATCCCCGCACGACGGCCGCCCTGGCGGTCTGCGTCCTGCTCAGCGCGGCGCTGCCCCTGGCGTTTACGGTGGCTACCGGGCTGCTTGTGGGATCCATTCCGGACGCCGTGCGAGACGGCCCGGACTCCGCGGCCAGTCAGCGTTCGGTGACGCTGCTGGTCATCGCTGCAAGCTTGTTCCTGGTGACGCGGTTGGTCCGCGCCGTTCAGCGAACGGCAGCCCTGGCCCTGCGACTTGACTTCAACCAGTACATCCAGGCGCGAATCGCTGCCGCCGTCACGGCGCCGAGCGGGATCGCCCACCTGGAGGATCCCGAGGTAGCCGACCAGATCCGGACCGCGCAGGGCGTCTGGGACTCCTATTACCACCCCGGAGCCGCGGTTACCGGGCTCGCCGGGGTGATTCCGGCCTGGCTACGCGGCCTGGGCGCAATCGCGCTGCTGGCGACGTTCCAGTGGTGGCTGGCGCTGATTGTGCTGGCGGGGCGACTGGCGATCTGGCACCGCATGCAGCGGGTGCACTACGAGGCAACCAGGATGGCGGTCGGCCAGTCCGACGTCTTGCGACGCGCCGAGTACTTCCGCGACCTGGCCCTTACGCCTGACGCGGCCAAGGAGGTGCGGGTGTGGGGCCTGCTGCCCTGGCTGCTGGGGCGCTTCGACAGCGAGTGGCAGCGGGCCATGACCAGGGTCTGGCAAGAACGCCGCCACAACCGCCTGCCGGTGATCCTGACCTTTCTTGGCATGGCCGGCGTGGAACTCGCCGCGTTAGCGCTGATCGGCTGGGCCGGCGTGCGCGGCGACATCGACCTGGGCGCCGTTGCGGTCTTCGCTGGCGCCGTTCTGGCGAGCACCGCGCTCGGCGGGACCAGCCACGCGCTCTTCGAGATCGTGCAAGGCACGTCGTCGCTCCCGGCGTTCCGGAAGCTTGAGGAGCGGGCCGCTCGATCTCGTGAATTGCGTCGCCGGCGATCGCTTCCTGCCGACTCACCCAGACAGAGCGTGCGATTCAAGGGCGTTGGGTTCCGCTATCCGGGGCAGGAATTCGAGGTTCTGGACGGACTGGATCTGTCGATCCCGGCCGGGCAGTCGCTGGCCATTGTCGGCGCCAACGGCGCGGGCAAGACCACGCTGATCAAACTCCTGTGCCGAATGTATGACCCATTGCAGGGTCGGATCCTGGTTGACGGATCCGATCTTCGAGATCTAGATGCGCACTCGTGGTACGAGCGCGTGGCGGTCATATTCCAGGACTTCACCCGGTTCCACGTCACCGCGCACGAGAACGTCGGCTACGGCGCCCGAACGATGGCGAACCAGCAGGCACGGCTGCGAGAAGCCGCAGTGAAGGCCGGGGCTCTCGATCTGATTGAGTCGTTGCCGCACGGGTGGGAGACGGTGCTCTCGAGGGAGTACAGCGGCGGCACGGAGCTATCCGGCGGGCAGTGGCAGCGCATCGCGCTGGCGCGAGCGTTGATGGCGGTTGAGGGCGGCGCCCGGCTACTCATCCTGGACGAGCCGACGGCCAACCTGGATGTACGTGCGGAAGCCGCACTCTACGAGCGGTTCCTCGACATCACCGCGGGGCTCACGACCATCCTGATCTCCCACCGCTTCTCGGCGGTCCGACAGGCCGATCGTGTTGTCGTGCTGGCCGACGGGCGCATCGCGGAGCAAGGCACGCACGAGGAACTGGTTGCGCTGGGCGGCCAGTACGCGCATGCGTATGAGCTGCAGGCGAGCCGGTTCCGCGCGGAAGGCGGGCCGGCGTGAGCCAGGGGTTCCGCGGGTTTCGCGTGCTGCTCGCCTTCGGATTCCGGGCAGCGCCCTGGCAAGTTGTCCTTCTGTTCTGCCTGGGGCTGCTCAGCGTCCTGGCAAGTCTCGGGACTGCCTGGGGGCTGAAGCTCCTCGCCGAGGGCGTGATCGGCCAGCAAATCGGCCTGGTGGTGCTTGCCGCGCTCGCGGTCGCAGGTCTGCAGGTCGTTGGGGCGCTTGCGGGGCAGCACCGGCTCAACCTCGGGCAGATGGTGACCGAACGCACCAGCGCCTTCGTTGACCGGCAGCTCATGCGCCTGAGCGCCGGGATTTCCACGCTGGCGCACCACGAGCGTCCTGACTACCTGCGCGAAATGGACCTGCTGCGAGAAGACCGCAGCCGGTTCGGGGAAATGGCGAGTACGACCCTGTACGCCGTCCAGGAGCTCCTGCACCTGGCTGGAACGGCCGCTCTGCTGGCCACGCTGGACCCGCGCCTGCTGCTGCTGCCGTTCTTCGCGATCGGCTCGCTGTTGGCCGATCGGCGGGCGTGGCAGCGCTACCTCGTAGCGATGGATGCCTCGGCTGAGTTACGCCGCCGCAAGATGCACTTCTTCGGTCTCGCAACTTCGCCAGCGGCGGGCAAGGAGCTTCGGATTTTCGACCTGGGAGGGGAGATGGTCGCCCGTCACGGCGCCGACGGCGCCGAGCAACTGCGCATCCAGACCCGCCCGCTGTGGAACGGGCTGGTGCTGCAGGCCCTGGCGGCAGTCTTGCTGGCGGCCGGTTACGGCGGCGCCATTGCCCTGGTCCTGGCTCGGGCCCTCGAGGGCCAGGTAACAGCGGGGGATGTCTTACTGGCGATTACGTTGGCCGCCCAGATGCAGGATCTGGTTGGCGAGCTGGTGAGCTCGGGCAATTCGTGGCTACGCATCGTCAAAGAGGCGTCGCGCTATCTCTGGCTGGCAGATTATGCGAAGCAGGTTGACCGCGGACCGGCGACTCGGGCGCCTGTACCCGGCGCTCTCAGCAACGGATTCACGTTCGAAGACGTGTCGTTCACATACCCCGGCACCGAGACGGCCGTGCTTCAGGACATCGACCTCCAGTTGCCGGCCGGCCGGGTCGTGGCCCTGGTGGGGGAGAACGGCGCCGGCAAGACCACCCTGGCCAAGTTGCTCGCGCGCTTCTACGAACCCACGGCGGGGCGAATCAGCGCGGATGGCGTTGACGTGAAGGAGTTCGAGGTGGAGGCGTGGCGGTCCAGCCTGAGTGCCGGATTCCAGGACTATTGCCAGTTCGAGTTCCTGGTGCGGGAGTCGGTGGGCGTTGGCGATGTGGCACGGATCGAGGACTCGCAGGCCGTCGCCGACGCTCTCGCAAAGGCCGATGCGGACGAACTCCGCGACTCGCTTCCGCGTGGATTGGAGACCCAACTGGGGCGGGTATGGCAGGACGGGGTGGAACTTTCGGGCGGTCAGTGGCAGAAGCTGGCGCTGGGACGCGCGTTCATGCGCAGGGACCCGCTGCTGGTGATCCTGGACGAGCCCACGGCCGCGCTGGATGCGCAGACGGAGCATGGCGTCTTTGAACGCATCGCGGCGGCGTCTCGCCGTGGTCAGCTCACGGGAACCGTGACGCTGCTCATCTCACACCGATTCTCGACGGTCCGGATGGCCGACCACATCATCGTTCTGCACCAGGGGCGCATCGTGGAGCAAGGCAGTCACGACGATCTGATGCGAAGGGACGGCCTCTACGCCGAGCTGTACGAACTGCAAGCCCGGCACTATCAGTAGGCGGCGTCGGCATCGGACCGTGTTCCGCGTTCGAGGTTTGGGTTTGACTGGGGCCGGCGCGCCGGTAGTGAGCCGAGCGTGGGCGCCGTGGGTTTCGGGTGGACGGCGCTCAGAAGTTGACGATGACCATGCCGGCGAGGGCGGCGGCGACGCCGGCCCAGACGATGGGGCCGTGGCGTTCGTGCCAGACGATGACGCCGGCGGCGGTGGTGAGGAGCACCGAGGCGGAGGTCTGGATGGGGAAAGCGATGGTGCCCGGGATGACTTCGAGGGCGGCCACCAGGAAGGCCAGCTGGATGACGTTGCAGAGGCCCATGGCAGCCCCGGTGGCGAGCGGACCGGCTGTGGCGAAGCTCTGGCGCAGCGGGGGCGTGTGGGCCTGGAAGCGGCGGCGCATGGCAAAGATGACGAGGGCGACGGGTACGGAGACCAGGAACGAGAACATGACGAAGTCGGGCGCGCGGTCGGGCGTGGAGAGTTCGTTGAAGGCCTTGGACGCGGTAAGGCCGGCGCCGGTGACGAACATCATCAGCGCGACGAAGGGCCAGTACCAGCGTGAACGCGGCCCGCGCACGGCGGAGCGAGGACCGACAAGCAGCGGGATGGAGATCAACATGAGGAGGAGGCCGCCGATGGCGGCGGCGCTGGGCCGCTCGCCGAAGAAAACGATGGCCGAGAGCGTGGGGACCACGACGGTCAGGCGCAGCACGATGAAGGTGACGCCGACGCCCGAACGCACGAGCAGCAGGTAGACGCCGATCATGGTGGCGGCGTATTGAAAGCCCTGGACGGCGCCGAAGATGAGGGTTGGGCCGTCGAAGTCCCAGCCGCCGCGCAGAAGCGCCCAGAGCGACGCCAGCACGGCGGCCAGGGTGTAGTTGACGGCGGCTACGAGGAAGTAGTCGTAACGCCTGAACTGGGCCACGCGCGTGCTGAGCGCGAAGCCGACGTTGAAGACGATGTGGAGCGCGAGGAAGGCCATGCCAAGGGCGCATGATCAGGGCACGGGGCGGGGGGTGCAATTGGAATACGCCGCTGAGAGACGCCGCCTGCTGCCTTTCCCCCGCGACGTTCCTGCCTATGGCGTTGGGTCGGCCTCATGACCGGGGTCCTCCGCAATTGCCGCCAGAGCGACATGTACCAAAGGACGCGAGGGACCGGCCGTTGGGCCCGAGAGGGAGTCCCATAGGTTTGCGGGTGCGCGTAAGGATAAGGCTGTGGTCGTGAAAAATCTGCGTAGGGCCTGGGTTAAAGCCCGGTCCGAAGCAACATTCGGCGTCGTGGGTTTGGGGTTTGATGCGGTGGTGGACTCCAGAAGTTCGCGCAACTTGGCGAGCGCTTGGCGCCGCAGGGGATCGACGGTTTCGCTGGGTGCGTCAAGGGCTAAAGCCAAATCGGGTCCCTTAAGGTCGGCGAAGTAGTGCAGGATCAGGACGTTTCGCTGGCCCGGCTCCAGTCCCGCGAAGGCTTGGCGCATAGCCTGGGTTTCGCGATCCGCCTGCCCGGCCGGAGGCGGAGGGGAGTTCTTGGGGGGCTTGTCCCGGTTGGACGCCGGAACGGTAGGGGACGATGACGCTCGGCGATCGGACGAGCCCTGGCGCAGCAGGATGCGTATGAGCCAGAGTTGGACCGCGCAGGCGAGATTGAATGTATGGATGCCGCGCCAGGCCACGTGGAAGGCATTGTGGACCTGTCGCTCGGCCTGCGTCTGGCTGCTGGTCATCAAGGTTGCGGCGAAGTAGAGCGCATCCTGGTGGCAGTGGACGAGATGGCGGAAGGCTCGACGGTCGCCAGCCTGGCAGCGCTGGATGGCCTGTGCTTCAGTCAATGGCGGTCTTGCGCCCCGTTCACGTGAGGGGGGTTGCATAGATGTATACGCGGGACTAGTCGACATCGTTCCATGGCTTCGGGACGAGGGAGCAAGGGGACGCTCAGGCGCAGCGACGGATACCACCGGGTGCGCGCCGAGGCTGGACCGCCACCTGGTGGAGTTGTTGTTCAAGCCGCTGGTCTCCAACCTGCGGGCGGCGGATAAGCTAGCTGCTGGTGCGGCCTGATGGCCCCGCACCGCCGCCGCGGCCCGCCCATGCGCCTGATTCGGCGGGGATGCCTGACCGCCGGGTTGTGTGGCTCCGTCAGCCTCGGCTCCACACCGGGAGCACCCAGCACGGAGAGGTGCCTCAGTTATGCGAGGGTCTCCGAACCTGGGAACTCACCCCACTCCACTCGTGCCCAAACGTTCCGGACCTAACCGCACCACCCGAACTCATCCCTGGTCAGTAGTCCACTTCGCGCCTGACCCTACTCAGCCCAACTCCACTGCCCCCTCCGCCGCCAAATCCACAATCACCGACCTCACGATCGGCCGCATCGCCGCCGCGTCCGTCGGCACGCTCCCTGCAAACCGCTCCGCCAGCGTCTGTGCCACCTCCGCCCCGCTGCGACGCCCGTCCATGAGATTCAGCACCGAGAGCGTCGGCAGCGACAGCAGAATCTCCCGCCGGTCCCCGTTCAACGTCTCCGGCACTTTCACCCGCGTCACCGGCCGCAACCCCGTCTCCGTCTCCTGCATCCAGGCCCGAACGTCCGTCCCCTTAACCAACGCCGGCGTCCCTAATAGCGCCTCCTCCGGCCTCACCGCGACTCCTGGTCGCCGCAGCTCCGGGGCCGGAGCATCAACCGCCGGATGCGCAGCACCCGTCGCGTCGTCGTCTGCCAGCGCCTCATACGTCACCGCCAGCTGTCCCGGCGTAAACCCGCCCATATACCGGATCGACTCCTCTGACGAATCCTTCGCCAGGCCCGACGAAATGAACACAAACGCCTGCCGTAGCGAGAGGTTCTGGCTCGGGTCCACCAACCGGTGCGCCGTCCAGAACCACGACTCCTGCAACCGCTGCCCGTGATACCAGTGATTCGCCATGTCCACGAAATCGTTAGCCTGCTCCAGGTACCCCTCCTGGTACCAGTTCATCGCGAGGTTGTTCAGGTCCGGCGCCTCCAGCGAGGTGCGAATCGCCTTCGTCGCCCGCAGCACCCCCTGCAACGCCAGCGCAATTCCCGAGGCCAGAATTGGATCAACAAAACACGCTGCGTCCCCCACCAGCAGGTACCCCGGCCCGTGGAACCGCTTACAGATAAACGACCAGTCCGAGACGATGTCGAAGTCACCTGCCCAGCGTCCGCCTTCAAGTAGCTCGCGGTACTCCTCACACCCTTCGATCTGCTGCTGCCAGTACACTCGCCGTTCCGTCCGCGTCATCCCGCGGATCCGTTCTGGGTCCGTTACTAGGCCGATGCTACGCAGGCCGCCCGCCAGCGGGATGTGCCACAACCACCCGTCGTCCACCGCCACCACGTACACATTCCCCGCGTCAGTCGGCTCCATCTCATCCAGCACGTCCGGCAGTGTCGTCGGCCCGCCGTGGTAATGCCCGAACAGCGCCACGTGCCGCAGATTGTGGTTGTGCTCCCGTAGGCGGAACTGCCGTCCCAGCACCGACCACTGACCCGAGGCGTCCACGCACATCCTCGCCCGAACCTCGCCTGACGCACCCTCGTCGTTCGTATACGCCAGCCCCGTGACCTGTCCGTCCGTCATCAGCGCACGAGTGATCTGGTGACCTTCCCGCACGTCTACCCCTTCGTCACGCGCGTGATCCAATAGCAGCTTGTCGAACACCTCTCGGTCGCACTGGAAGGTAAACGTGCGGTCCTGCGGCACCTCTGAGAATCGAATCGTCCATGGGTCCCGTCCCCGGCCCCAGATATACGTCGCCCCGTACTTCCGCGTGAATCCTGCCTTCTCGACCCGCTCCAGCGCCCCCGTCTTCGCCAGTGCGAACAGCACCCCCGGCAACATCGACTCGCCCACGTGCGGGCGCGGAAATCGCTCCCGCTCCAGCAGCGTCACCCGGTATCCGCTCTGCCGAAGCAACGTTGCCACCGAGGACCCCGCCGGTCCCCCACCGATTACCGCAACATCCGTCTCCTCAGCCCGCATCGCCCCTACTCTCCCTCCGTCATTCCGGGGTCCGCACCCGGAACCCAGTTCCAATTCACCACCGCTTTCCCCTTCGCCTCTTAGGTTGTCCAGACCGGACACATGGTGGACAGGTGTCGCAACAGCGCACAACCGGACGACCACAGCCACTCCTGCTCGCGGCCGCGGTACGAAATTACCGGACTCAGAAGCGCGTACACCTTCATGGGTGCCCTCAAACCGGCCACGGGAAGCCGTCTGTTTCTCCGAGTCCAGCGCTGAGAATCGCCTCCGAAAAGGCGCGTAGGGGAGGCGCTGGTCTTAGCGAGCTGCCACTAGGCGTGATCTTGACACTCATGGAGATCCTGTCGGCAACGAATGAGCACAACGCTCGGGGCGGCATGACGTGTCAGGAAGTCTGGGCGGTGTGTAGCACAACCCCATTGGCCTCGTAGCGAGCGCCGCCGTCGGCCAGAATCTCGTACCTGATCAGCGGAAAGAGATGCGCCTTTCGATGGCTGTCACGTAGGCGCATAGTCAGTGTCCACACCCCTGAGTCTAGGTCGTGCCCTGAGGAAGGAACGCGTCGGAGAGTGCCGTCGGCGTTGCGGACGAACAATTCGCCTGTCGTGGCCCAGAACTGATAGTCGAAAGTCGTCGATCCTGGTCTGGGATCGATCTGGCCGCCGAACCACGGCGTGCCCCGACCAGCCTCGAGACTCTGGAGAACCTCCCAAAGGGAATCGTCCGCGTCTAAGACGACCCAGTCCTGACTAATCCATCGCTCGGAGGTTGGGTTGGTGAATGCTACTGCAAAATCTATCCGGTCACCGCGTATAGAACTGCGCGAGAGCTTGACGCTCTGCCGAGGCGGTGCGGGTGGGGGCATGATCGGGACGACTGAACCGCCCAGATCGTAAACGGCTATGTGGTCAGTTCTCCATACCGGTACGGCATCGCCCGACGGAATCGTTCCTGGAGGCAACTGAGTTGCAGCTACCACGATCTCAGGCGTTTGGTCTCCAGACGGCTCGGTTTGGATTCTCGTCAGGGGATGCAAGCTTGCCGTTGACACCGTACCTAGCACCTGGGCCTGGGGAAGCGCCGCCGCGACGCGGATTGCGGCGAGTGGGTCGGTGTCGCGAGTCAGATACACCGTAGTCAATGCTGGGACAGCTTGACGCAAAGCTTCAAAGGACCCAGCCGCCGGGCTCGAGTCCAGTCGAAGAAAAGCAGTCCGCACCCGGTAGAGGGCGTCAGTCTCGCCGCGTACCAATAGCTCGAAGAAATCAGGGTTGGCCAGTCGGCGGGCGGCTTGATCGGACAGCCCGACTACCCACGTATCTGGCGCGTGCAGATACGCAACTCCTAGGCGCCGAAGCGCTGCAGGCTCAAGATAAGTAATCGCGTCGTGATACGCCGGCCCAGTCACAGGAAAGAGATGAACGAACTCCGCGAACCCTGAAGCATTCGGACGACCGGTGTGAGCGGTTGTGGCGTGTGGATGAGGCGACAGAATTCTCGCGTCAGCCGCAGTGCGATCCCGAATCCAGGTCGTGACGGCTTCGGAGGTAAAGGACTCAGGCGCGTCTCGCCCCATCCACCAAAACGCTCTGTCAAATTTATTGTCCGTCGGATTCGCGTTAGAGACGTGCACGCCCTGGCTCATCGCCAAACCGAGATTGCGTGTCGGCTCGCAGGCAGTCGGCCAGACAACCAAGGCTGCCAGCAGCACGACCGTGACGGTGCGCCAAGGGGCGCCGAAGGCCGGCAAGCGCATACTGAGCGCGATAAGGAGGGCCAACAGCGCAAAGTTTCGCGCATGACCGTCGAGCCTGACCACATCGTGCTCGGCAAACTCATACTGGAGTATGAGCGAGGCAAGCAGAAATGCGCCGCTCGCACCGGCGAGCGTCAGAGTCAGTAAGTCTCGTCGAGCCAAGACCACGCTCGCACCGGCGGCAATGGCGGGGCCAATGCCCAAGAGGCCGATGCCACCCGGGAGCGACTCAAAGGATCCAAGCAGCCCCCGACTGTTTGGGTCAGCGCTCCACCCCAACGACAAGCCGCCGCCAGCCAATCCCGTGAACAGGCCTGTGATAACGCCGCCGCCCACTGCCAGCAGCAGCATGGCCAACGCCGGGCCTGCAGCGGAGGGCAGAGCAAGTCGTGGAATTGTCGCGCGCGACGGTCCGGCTTCGAAAAGCCGCACGGTCTCCAGAGCAATCCATAGCCCAAGGACAACCAGCGCTACCGCCTCATCAACGAGCCCCATGAATCCAATCAATGACGCCACCACGAGCCTTGCCGGCCACGATGCGCCAGGCGCGGCAGTGATCCGCTCGAACGTCGTCAACGCTAGCCCATAGGCCAGCACGAATCCTGGCCGCCAGATGTTCGGGGGTACTGCCTTGAACTCGGGTGCCCACGGCAACGCAGCCGTAGGGAAATAGGTATCGCTCAGTGCTGCGCGCAAACCGGCTGAGGGCACCCCCGTCGGGAGCAAGACCCTCAGGACATCCGGTACTTCGGGGAAGATGACCAGTCCCCAAGCGCCAGCGGTCAACAGCAGCGGCATAAGAGTGAACGTGCTGATCCAGCCGCCGCGCTGAATGACCAAAGTGGCCGTGACGAGGGCAAAGCTAGTCCACGCATAGGCACCCAGAAGTTCGGTTGTGAACGGTAGGTCGGGGCCGAACGGTGGGGCTAATAGTCCGATCAATAGGTTGACACCGTAGTGGTATGGCAGAGGTTGCCCCGGATTCCACGGCAACTCTGGCGGCCAAGTTCCCGCATTGATGGAAGCTGCCAACGCCAGATGGATCGGGTCGGGACTCTTAAGCAGCTGTCGACTGGCTAGCGCAGCCCAGAAGATGGCGAACACCACGACGGAAAACCATGCGACTGAGCGGAGCGGCACCCGCAGGGTGGACGGCTCGCGCCAAGCCAGCAGAACTCCAACGCCCACAGTGCCCGCCCAGACCACCAGCACCCCGGCTTCCCCGGGAACCGCACGCAGGACAAAGTTGGCTGCCAGTCCCCAGAGGGCCGGACCAATAATCAGTCCTTGGGCCAGCGCCGAAAGATGATCGTCCTGCCGCAGCGCTATCCGCGCGACGATGTAGCCGAACGCGGTGAGCGCCGACAGTTCGAGCGCCAGCAATAGCAGGCCGGGAAGGACTGACGGATCGACGCTCAGCTAGGTCCTCCTTTCACTGGGCCTAGCTACGACTTCCAAGGCTGCAGGAGCAGTCGTATCGAATGGCACCCTGCGACAGGGGGCGGTCCACTTTGCTTGGCTTCTACGGAGACTGCAGCGGCTGCGGATCGATCCATGCGTCTCAGGCCTAATCAGTCGGGGAACTCCACTCGCGCCGCTGGCATCTCTCACCAATGCTTCAACTGACGCTGCATGGTGCGCGGTACGCTCGCTCATTCCCCAACGAACCGAGGCGCTCTGCTCAGCCCAGAGCCGCCGCCCCTGCCAAGCCGGCTCGACGATCGCTGACAAACGATCCACAGCCAACTGGCTACACGCCGCAAGTGGCCGCGAACAATTAGAGTGCCACATTCCCTCTAGCCAACCCCTACCGGCGCACCGACGCCAAATTGCTCGAAATCACTCGGTGCTGCTGTGGGCTCGTCGCCGCCGTATACACCGCCGGCGCCCGCTCGTCGTGACACGCCGCTTAGCGCAGCAGGTCGGGCTCGTTCGCTTCTGCCATGCCGAGCAACATGCTCCCCAGGTTCGCGTGCGCCACCGCCGCCTGGGGCGGAGCACTCGGGCCCGTCCACACCTGCAGCGCCGTGCGAAACGCCGCCGATCAACGCAGTCTCTCCAACGTCCCCTCAACCGCGCCAGTAACCAACCCCAACCCCCGAGATCGGCCGAGAACCTGCTCAGTCTGCGATCCATCCCGCTTCCCAGCTGCACGTGCACAACCCTCCGCCCGTCCTGATATTCCACTTCTATGTTTAGTCATGTAGCGCACAAATGGACTTGTGGCTTCGTGTCCCACGCGCTCCGAAACAACCGACCTGCCCCGCCAATGCCGCCGAGTACCCCCAGAAAGCCACCCAGACTCTGCCGACACCGCAGCTGATCGATCAAACCCGGACTCGCATAATGGTCACCCAGGCGGTGAAGTCGGTGTCGGGGGTGGCGCCGAAGGGTTGGCAGGTGACTTCGAGGATTTCGAAATGGGGTTCGCAGCAGGCGACGATGGTTTGGAGGGAGTGGCGGGGGTAGCCGCGCGGGTCGGGTTCGCCGGTGGCGGGATCGCGGTTGTCGGCGCAGCCGGTGAGGCTGATCCAGTGGCCGCCGGGCACGAGCCAGTGTGCGACGCGACGGGCGAAGGCGGTGCGGCCGGGTTCGTCGAAGGTGGACCAGACGCTGCGGTCGAAGGCGAGGTGGAAGGGTGCGTCCGGTGTCTCGTTCAGGAAGTCGGTGCGGCGAAACTCAAGGGAGCCTTCCGCGACGGGGGTGAGGCGGTGGGCGGCGTCGATGGCGGCCTGGGAGATGTCGATTCCGAGGACGCGATAGCCGAGGGATGCCATCTGGGCGGCTTTGCCGCCGAGGCCGCAGCCGATGTCGACAATTCGTCCGCCGGGTGGGGCGAAGCGGTCGAGGAGGTCGGGCAGGGGGCCCCATGGATGGCCGTCGTCCCAGGGCGTTTCGCGTTGCCGGTACCTGGCTTCCCAGTGCTCGCGGGTGCGGCGGGCGGCACGCTCTTCGGCGTCGGCGGTCATTCGGACGTCCTGGCGCGCATGGCTTGCTGGTAGACGGCGAGGTCGTCGCCGCCGAAGACGACGAAGCGGACTTCGTCGAGGTCCAGGAGCGGTAGGGCGGCGGTGACGGCATCCAGCGCGGTTTCGGCAGCCAACTCCTTCGGGTAGCCGTAGACGCCGGTGCTGATGGACGGGAAGGCGACGGTACGTGCGCCGTGATCGGCAGCGACTTCGAGGGACCGGCGGTAGGCGGAGGCGAGCAGGTCACGCTCGCCGGCGTTGCCGCCGGACCAGACGGGACCGACGGTGTGGACAACGTGGTTGGCGGGTAGACGGCCGGCGGTGGTTCGGACGGCGTCCCCGGTAGGGCAGCCGCCGATGTGACGGCACTCGGCCATGATGTCTGGGCCGCCGGCGCGGTGGATGGCGCCGTCGACGCCTCCGCCGCCCCTGAGGGCCGCGTTGGCGGCGTTCACGATAGCGTCGACCTGCTGGAGGGTGATGTCACCCTGAACCAAAGTTAGACGGGTGTTGCCAACCAGTAGCTCCGTCACTTCCATTCCTCCTGGCAGCCTGCGGTCACTCGGCAACAGGCCGGACGTGGACGAGGAGGCGGCTGGGGTGGGTGGGGTCGTGGTAGATGGCCTGGTGGGCCGTTTCGACACGACGTGAGACGCCCAGGGGTTCGCCGGTGTTGGGGTTGGCGTCGAAGCGGGGGTAGTTGGACGAGGAGATGTCCACGCGCAGGCGATGGCCGGGGGCGAAGCGGTTGGCGGTGGGGTAGAGGACGATGCGGAATTCGTAGACCTCGCCCGGCTCCAGGAAGTCTTCGCGGTCGAAGCCGTTGCGGTAGCGGGCGCGGAGGATGCTGTCGGCGAGGTTGAGCTCGTAGCCGCCGGGGGTTTCGGAGCTGTGGGGATAGACGTCGAGCAGCTTGGCGGTGAAGTCGGTGTCGACGGCGCTGCTGGAGGCGAAGAGCACGACCTGGACGGGGCCGGCGATCTCGAACGGTTGGTCGAGGGGGGCGGTCTCGAAGCTGAGGACGTCGGGCCGGCTGGCCAGGGAGAGGGTGTCGTGGTGGCCGTGGAAGCGGCCGGGCTGGCCGCGCTGATCGAAGCCACCGGAGGGCAGGGCCTCCTCGGCGGCGCTGATGGAGCCGCCGGTGGTGGGGACGGGGTTGCGCGGGTCGAAGGTGAAGCGGGTGGGGTCGGAGGGCTGGTCGGGCGGCGAGTCGGCAAGGGTGCCGTCGTCCCGGAGGTAGAGGGGAGTCTCGACGGCATCGGGGGGCGGCCACTGGTCGGCCGATTCCCAGCGGCCGCCGTGCCAGAGGCGGCCTTCCAGATCGGCGGGCGGACGGCCGAGCTGTCCGCCCATGACGAAGTAGCGGACGGGCGGGTCGCGGTCGAGGCCGGTCTCCATGTCCTTGAGATGGTGATCGAAGAAGCGCAGGCGCAGGTCGTCGTAGAGGGGGAGGGCGGATTCGAGGCCGAGGTCGACGTCGCCGGCGGAGGTTTCCTCGGTCGTGGGCTCGCCGTGGCGCCAGTGACCCAACAGCAGGGACATGGGACTGGACTTGAGGCGCCGGAGCGCGTGGAAGTTGGAGATGGCGCCGCGGGGGTAGGTGTCGTACCAGCCGCTCTGGAAGAGGACGGGGACGTCGGCGTGCTCGTGCCAGTACTCGTCGATGGTGTAGCCGCGCTGGGACCAGTAGGGGCCGCTGCCGCCGTGGGTGAGGATGTCCCAGGCCCATTGTTCGTAGAGCGGCAGGAAGCGAAGGGCGGTGTGACCGGGGCGGAAGCGCAGGGGCGGGCCGAGGATTTCCGGCACGCGTTCGAACTCGGCCCGGAGGACGCGCTCGAGGTCGGGGTCGGCTTCGGCCTCCTGGCTGGTGAGGGCCATGCGGTAGGCGTAGCTGATGAAGCGCTGTTCGAGGGCGCCGCCCTGGCGCATGGACGAGATGAGGTAGTTGCTGGTGCCCTGGCCGACGACCTGGGCGCGAAGGTGCGGCGGGTTGAGGGTGGCGAGGGCGCTTTGATCTGACCCGGCGTAGGAGGCGCCCATGGTGCCGACACGACCATTGCACCAGGGTTGGACCGCGATCCATTCGACGGCGTCGTAGCCGTCGGGGGCTTCCTTGGCGAAGGGATACCACTCGCCGCCGGAGCGTCCGCGGCCGCGGACGTCGTTCATCACAACGGCGTAACCGCGACGCGCGTACCAGTGCGCCTTGCGGGCGTAGCGGCCAGCGTCCTTGAGGTAGGGGGTGCGCTCGATGAGGGCCGGAAACCGTCCTTCGACGGCCTGGCCATTGAGGGCCGGGAGGTAGATGTCGGCGGCCAGTTGCACGCCGTCGCGGGCCGGGATGGAGACATCGGGCAGGACGATGGAGTCGTAGGCGCGGTGCGAACCCTGGTAGCCGGGGGCGGGCGTGCGTTGATCGAGCGGGTTGGTGATCAAGCGGTTACCTCGAGGTGCGACGTGGGTTGTCGGCGGGGCCAATGATGCCGGGTTTGGTAAAGCGGGGTTGACGACCGCGGATTCTGACGGGCGCCAGCGTGGCATTCTCTCGTGAATTGCCGTTGAGGTAGCTGGCATGAACCTGGACGAGTTGCGACTGACTCCTGAGGACTATCGTCCGAAGCCGCCGAGCGGCAGGCATTACCGGATCGGGCTGATCGGGTGCGGCGGGGTTGCTAACGCGGCGCACCTGCTGGCGTACCGGGACTTCGGCTATGAGGTGGTGGCGTGCAGCGATATCGATCCGGCGGCGGTGGAGTCGACGCAGGCGCGCTGGGGGATCGAGTCGGCGGGAACCGATCCGCGGGTGGTGCTCGAAAACGATCAGGTGGAAGTGATCGACCTGGCGGTGCATCCGCACGCGCGGCTGGAGTTATGGCCGGGGCTGCTGGAGGCCGGCAAGCCGATCCTGTCGCAGAAGCCGTTTGCCATGACCTGGGAGGACGCGGCGTGGATGTCGAACTCGGCGCGGGACGCCGGGGTGACGCTGATGATCAACCAGCAGGCGCGGTGGGCGCCGGCGCACGCGGCGATCAAGCTGTTGATCGACTCGGGAATCTGCGGCCCGCTGTTCAGCGTGGCGCACGTGCGGCGGAGTTACCAGGACCAGCCGGACAGGTGGTGGCGGGACGTGGTGAATTTCAACATCGTGGACCACGGGGTGCATTTTCTGGACCTGATTCGTCACTTCAGCGGGCGGACGCCGGACGCGGTGAGCGCGACGACGGCGATGATGCAGGGCCAGAACGCGGTTTCGCCGTTGAGTCACACGCTGGCGTTGCACTTTGACAGCGGGGACCTGACGGCGATCGACCACTTCAACAACATCGTGCAGAGCAAGGCCGGGCAATCGGAGTTCTGGCATATCGATGGGGCCGAGGGTTCGATCAGCGCAACGCCGCAGTATGTAGAGGTGACGCGGCGGGATGAGCCCGAGCGGCGCGTGCGGTTTCCGATCGAGGGGGCGTGGTTTCCAGAGGCGTTCGGGGGAAGCATGGGCGAATTGATGGCGGCGCTGAACGAGGGGCGGGAGCCACTGACGTCGAGCCGGGACAACTTGAACACGATCCGGATTGCGGCGGCGGGGGTGCGGAGCAGCGACGAGGGGCGGATGGTTCGGTTGGAGGAGTTTGTCGCCTAGCTTCTACCTTCGGCGGGCTACGTAGTCTTCGCCTTTTTGGATGGCGGTGAGGTAGGGGGTGCAGCCGGGGCGGTCTTTGAACTCGGCGAATTGGGCGGGGATTTGGCCGCCCGCGTCGGCGATGGCGAGGTTGATGAGGTCCTCCACCACGTCAGGGTGATCGTCGGCGACGTTGGTACGGAGCATGTCGTCGTCGGGGAGCTTATGCAGTAGCGGGGCTTCGCCCCAAATGGTGGCGTTGCACCACCAGTCGTCGGTGACGACGGTCATGAGCGGGCCCCAGCCGATGCTGACGTGGGAGCGGTGGGACGGCAGGTTTTCGCGGAGGGCGGGGCCGATGTCTTGCCCTTCAGTGGGCGCCTGAATGTCGGCGGCGGCGAGGACGGTGGCGGCGATGTCGGTGTTGGTGACGAGACCGTCGTAGACCTGGCCGGCACGGGCACGGTCGGGGTAGCGGACGAGGAGCACGAGGTCGGCGACGGCGCGAGTGAGGGGGTGGCCCTGCTTGCTGATGAGGTCCTTGTCGTCGGGATAGCGCAGGTTGTGGCCGTGGTCGGAGGCGACGATGACGATGGTTTCGTCGGCACGGCCCGATAGTTCGAGCTGTTCCATGAAGTGGCCGAACCAGCGGTCGCAGAGGGTGACTTCGCCGGCGTAGTTGGCCTGGATGCGCTTGACTTCGCGCTCGTTGAGCACGTTTCCGTTCGGGGCGTAGAGGGACTGGATGATGTCGGTGACGTCGTCGTCGGGATCGTAGAGGCGGCGGTAGCTGGCGGGGGGTTCCCAGGGTTCGTGGGGGTCGAAGGAGTCGACGACGAGGAAGAAGTCGTCAGCGTCGTCGTTGTCGTAGAGCCAGCGGGCGGCGTCGTTGAAGAGGCGGGCGGGGTAGAAGTCGGCTTCCTCGCGCCGGAACAGGTTGTTGGTGAGGTACTGGGTGAAGAACTCGCGGCGCTGGTGGGCTTCGGGCAAGCGCTCGGGGACGTGACGGCGGATGGCGTCGGGCGGGAGGGCGGGGCCTGAGCGGAAGCGGTCGGTTTCCTGGCCGCGGATCCATTGCCACTCGGCGAAACCGCGGTGGAAGTTCTTGCTGGGCTTGAACTGGTGGTAGCAGTCGGTGAAAAGGGCGGTGCGGTAGCCGACGTCGGTCAGCAGTTCGGAGACGGTGTCCTGCTCCTCGGGGATGGGTCCCCAGCCGGGGGCGCCGGAGAAGTCGCCCTTGTAGTCGCGGTGGCCGACGTAGGGGAAGGTGCGCTGGCCGGTGTGGAGGGCGCGGCGAAACGGGAGGGTGGGCAGGGCTTCGGGGAAGGCGCGGGTGCAGCGGATGGCCTGGTGGGCAAAGGCGTCGAAGTGAGGAGTTCGGATCCAGTCGTTGCCGTAGGCGCCGAGGTGATCTTTGCGGAGGGTGTCGAAGACGACGAGGACGACGTTCATGGAGTGGCTTCCGGTCGGCGGCTGGCGGCTAATGCTGGGGTGGTCGTGTGCGTTCGTCAACCGGCGGCGGTCCGGGGACGTTGGGAGGGGACGCGAGGCGTGGGGGGTGAAGGGGGGAACGGTGGCGGGGGGGGGGGGGGGGGGGGGGGGGGGGGGGGGGGGGGGGGGGGGGGG
>JAPPLN010000119.1 GCA_028874175.1 Chloroflexota bacterium | reverse complement strand
CTCCAGAAGCTGGCGCGGGAGGGGGCGCACTGGGGGGAGTTGCAGTAGGCGTTGCTGAAGGAGGTTCCAAGGGCGGCCAGGCGGTCCATGTTGGGGGTGTGGGCGGCGGGATGGCCGAGGTGGCGCATGACGCGGCCGTCCATGCTGTCGGTCATGAAGAGGAGGATGTTGGGGTGGGGCACGAGGTGGCAGGCGCTAGGGGCTGGTGGGTTGCACCTTACGGGGTTGGGGTGGGGGGAGGCGAGGGGAGAGGTGAGCACCTGTGTTGGGGTGTCAAGGGTTAGGCCATGGTGGGGTCCCAAGTGGTCTGCTTGTGGCAGAGGGCATTGCAGATCACCAGCAGCTTGCGGAGGCAGGCGGTGAGCGCGACTTTGGGCGGCTTGCCGGCGGCGAGCAGGCGCTGGTAGCAGGCCCGCAGGCGGGGATTGCTGCGGACCGCCGTCAGGGCGGCCATGTAGAGCGCGGCGCGGACCCGGCCACGGCCGCCCCAGATGCGCCGGCGCCCGCGCCAGGTGCCGCTGTCTCGGTTGTAGGGGGCCACGCCGACGAGGGCGGCGATCTCTTGACGGGAGCAGCGCCCCAATTCGGGCAGCTCGGCCAGCAAGGTGGCGGCGGTCACCGGGCCGATGCCCGGGATGCTCTGCAGCCAGGCGGCGCGCGAGCGCAGGCCGGGCGCGGCCTGCACGAGGGCCGCCAGATCCCGGTCCGCCTGCTGGATCAGCTCGCTCACCACGGCCAGGAGGGCGTCGCTGCCCGCCAACTCCTCGGGCTCCAGGTGGGGGCGCTGCAGCTGCTCGGTGACGCGCGTCTTGACCAACTGGTGCCGGCGGCGGACGAGGATCTGGAGCCGCCGCTCCGCCTTCGAGGGGTGGGGGCGCCGCGCGGGCCGCACCTCGGCGGCGAAGCGGGCCAGGACCTGGGCGTCCTTCCGATCGGTCTTGGCGAGGGTGCCGAGGGCGCCCGCGAAGTCGCGGATCTGGCGGGGATTGACGCGGACGACCGGCAGGCCGACCGCCGCCAAGGTCGCCACCACGATCCGCTCATAGCCGCCGCTGGCTTCCAGCACGATGCGGGTCGGCCGCCGCGCCTGGAGCTGTCCCTGGAGCCGCCGCAGGCCACCCCGCGTGCGCGGCACCGTCCAGGTCGCGCCCGTGGGCTCGACCGCGACGTCCAACTGCGCCTTGGCCACATCGATCCCGACCACGACTTCCGTGTGCCCAGCCATTGGGTACCCTCCAACGACGCTGGCCACCCGCCCCCTCTTGCAGACTCGGGCTCACGCTGAGGGCCCCGGCACCTGTTCGGGCTCTGGGCCAGCGTCTAGGCCGGGACGACCCTGCTCACCTACGGTCTCTCACGACCCAGAGGGAATCGGTCTGTCCCGGCCTAGGCACTCTGACCTTGGTCAATCCAAGGCCCTAGGAACGTACAAGAGGGAATGAGGCGAGGGGGACTACAGCTCCGGTGGCTGCCCGTGGAGTCGGGTTGACGCCGCCCCGCCCCGGCGTGAGGGCGCAGTGCGCCCAGGGCGACATGGAGGCGCCGGTCAGCACGCGGTCCGCGCGGCGCAGGTAGCAGGCCAGCAGCTTGAACCACATCTCGGTGGTATGGCGGACCAGGCCGCGGGAGCGCACCCGCTGGTAGCCGTAGGAGCGCTTCGACGTCCCGAACACTTGCTCCACCGGCCGTTGCACCCGTTCGATCCGGGCGCTGCGCCCAGTCGATGAGCTCGGACCGCCGCTCCAGCCGCGTACCCGGCTTTTGCAAGGGTCTCTCCCCGGGAGAGGGTTGGTGCGAGGGGTCTTCCGGGCAACCAAGCCCAGGTAGCGAAAGCGCGTCCGCGGATGGCTGGCTTCCTCCGCTACCGCGGCTCCGCCACATCATCCGCCGACATGTGCTTCACCGTCTGACCCGTCGCCACAAACGTCCGGCTTACCTCCGGCTTCCCGTACGTCCACACGATCCGCATCTGCAAATCCCCGTCATTCCAGAACCGGTGATGCGCCCCTTCCGGAATCCACACGTGATCGAACGGCTGCAGCGTCAGCTGTTCGCCGTCTATCTCCGCCGTCGCCACCCCCTCCACGCACGTAATGCACTCCTCCGTGTCGTGAAAGTGCAGCGGCAGCCCGGCCCCCGGCGCCATGATCGTCATGCCCGTCGAGACGTTCTGCGCCCCCTTCGCCCCGCTCATCAGCGGAATACTCCGCACCCCGCCGCCTCGATCGAACACTTCCGCCTCCGACTCCCGAATCAATACTCGCCCCATCACGCCCTCCCGCCGACACACGGATTGCCGCCAGCCTAACCAAACGCTCCGTAATCGCCGCAACGCAGCTCAGGCCCTTGATCCTCGACCCGACATCCTGGACCTGAGTCGTCACCCTTCGCACCTAAAGGTGCGATAATTGACCAATAACCAGCCGCGAGTTCGTGAGGCGTGCAAGGAGATATGCCCGCCGATCCGGACAAGCCTTCCAATTCGATCCGGCTCGCGGAAAAGGTAGCCATGGACGCGTCTACGTCGGGCCCAGGTTCACCACGCTCAAGCACGGCGAACTGTCCAGGGGTGTCTTGGCCGCGATGCTGCGTCAGCTGAACATTGACCGAAGGGACTTCTGAACCATGATCTACGAATACCCATGCGACCTGACGCCAGACGACGATGGCAGCCTCGTTGCCACCTTTGCCGACGTCCCTGAAGCCATCACCGGCGGTATGAATCGGTCGGAAGCCTTGGCCTTCGCCGAGGATGCGCTCGGGACGGCGCTGGCCGGCTACGTGCACGAGAAACGGGACATTCCGGAACCCGGCGAGGCTCTCCCCGGTCAGGCGTTGGTCAGGGTGCCAACGATCGTCGCCGCAAAGCTCGCCCTCTACTCGGCCATGCGGGAGCAGCACGTCACCAAGGTTGAACTGGCCCGCAGGCTGGGGATCAGCGAGTCCGCCGTTCGCAAGCTCGCCAACCCCGACCACCGTTCCCATGTCGGCCATCTCCAACGCGCGCTCCGAGCCGTTGGACGCAGCCTCAGAGTCGAGGTGACCGCCGCCTGAACCCTGGTGAGCGCGCGGCCTCTATCCCTCACCACTGACAGTCCTACCGCCACACCGCCGCCACAAACCCGCTCGCCGTCACATACCCATGCGGCTCCGGCAACCCCTGCGCCAGCGCCCCGGCCAACCGCATCGTCGCCGACTGTCTCGGCCGCCGCAGCGCCGCCTCGAACTCCTTGGAGACGTCCCCCGGCTCATCCCGCACCAGCACCAGCCGCACGTGCAGCCCCGGCCCCCAGACCTGCAACAGAAACCGCACAGACTCCAACCCCGCCGCCAGCTCCGCCTCGGCCGCCAGCACCGTCACCCCGTCCCGCGGCGCCGCCGTCTCCATCAGCCCCATCAGCGCCCCCGCGCCCAAACCCGTCAGCGCGCCCGGATCTCCTGTCTCCAGCACTCGCGCCACTACCTCCGGCTGCCGCGCCTCGGCCGATCTCCCGACCGCCGCCAACCCATCGCCCAGACCCGGCGCCAACCAGAACAGCTTCTGTTCGATCCAAGCCGGTGGTCCGCCCGGTGCGCGAAACGGCGCCCTCCCTGCGGCCCCATCGTCCATCAGCCCCCGCGTCGCCTGCACCGCCTTATCAAACTCCCCCGCCGGCAGCGCCTCCCGCACCTCCAGGAACTCCGGCAAGTCGTCCAGCGCAACGTCGCCACCCGGATACACCTCCACGTCAATCCCCAGGTCCGTCCACGTCAGCACCCCGCCCCCGTACTCCGCCGGCGTCGTCACGTTGCAGTACCAGTGCACCCCCGGCGCCTCCGCGTGCATTACGTGCCACCAGGCTCCGCGCCGGAAGCTCAGGTCCTCCCCGTGGTCCGAAACCCACAGCTCCCGCCCCGGCATCTCGTACATCGTCCCCTTCGGCACGTGCACATCCAGCCGCTCGCCGCTCGAAAGTGCAACGAATCCGTCCACCTGCCACGCCGGCACGTCCGTATGCCACCGCATCTTCCGCAGGCGGATCGGATCGCCTATTACGCGCTCCACCCAGTTCGCCATGCCCACCAACTACAGCGAGTCAGGCGGAGCCTGCGTCCAGCTCTTCGACCCGCGCCAGCGCCTCGTTCCAGATCTCATCGGGAATCCTCGTCCGCGCCTCCCGCACGTTGGTCTCGATCTCCTCCGACGTCGCCGCCCCGCTCAGCACCGCGCTGATCCCCGGCCGGTCCAGCACATACCGCATATTCAGGTGACGAAACTCCACCTCGCGCTCCCGGCACCACTCCCACCACGCCGTCGCCCCGTGCACGTCCTCTTCCGGAAAGTAGCCATACCCCCGCATCCGCGCCGTGGCTCGGGGGTCCCCTTTCGCCAGCAGCCCCAGCATCTGCGGCGACCCCAACAGCACCCCCACGCCCGCCGCCGCCGCTCTGTCGATCAGCCCCGCCGCCTGCCGCCGCACCAGGTTGTAATCCGCAAACGTCAGGATCACGTCCACCCGCCCCGCATCGATGGCCGCCTCGTGAAACGGGATATCCCGCGCCCCCAGCCCGACGTAATCCAGCAACCCCTCGTCGCGCAGCCGGTCCAGCGCGTCAAACCCGTCCCCCGCTTTGAACACCGGATCCATCGTCGGCGGATCGTGAATCAGCACAACCTCCACCCGGTCACGACCCAACAACTCCAGGCTCTGTTCCAGCGACCACCGGATATCGTCCGCCGCATAGCTGTACCGCCGCTCCGCGTGCGTCCCCACCTTTGTTGAAATCGTCAGCCCCGGCGCGTCCACCTCCGCCAGCGCCATCCCAATCCGACGCTCACTCGGCGCATACAGCGGCGACGTGTCGATATGCGTAATCCCCAACTCCAGCGCCCGCTGCACCGCCGCCACCGCCACGCCGTCCAGCCGCCGCGTCATCGCCTCGGGGTCGTCCATCAGCGGATCCGTCCGCCCGCCAATAAACGCCGCCCCCAGGCTGATCTCCGTCAACTCCAACCCAAACCGCCCCAATCGCCGCCGCGGAATCTCCGGCACTAGCCACACCCCAGAACAACCAACGGCCGGATTCTAGTCCCGCACCACTCTCACCGCTCACCCCACCGTCTGAACATCCCCAACGCAGATTAGGCTGCAAAGCCAACCCGGCCTCAAACCCATCCCCGCCGTGAAAGTCATCGAAACCACCTTCCCCGCCACCCCATCCGGCCCCAACCTCCCCGCCCTCCTCCTCCAACCCAACAACCCCCGCGCCCTCCTTGTCTTCGGCCACGGCGCCGGCACCCCCATGCGCGCTCCTCTCATGCACCAGATGGCTGAAGCCCTCGCCCACCACCACATCGCCACCTTCCGCTACGACTACCCCTACAGCCACAGCCTCGAAACCGGCTACACCCAAGACCTCATCGACCCCCTCGAAGTCCTCCTCGCCACCACCCGCGCCGCCATCCAGGCCGCCCAGGCCCTCGCCTCCGACCTCCCCCTATTCCTCGCCGGACGCTCCATGAGCGGCCAGGTCATGTCCCTTCTCCTCGCCCGGGAACCGTTGCCCCACGTCCGCGGCCTCATCTGCTACGTCTACCCCAACCGCTGGCGCGCCCTCCTACCAGACACCCTCGCCCACCTCCCCCACGTCCCCGTCCCCATGCTCTTCATCCAGGGCGCCCGCGACCCCGAATACTGCGACCTGAACGAACTCCAACGAGTGATCGGAGACCTCGCCCCCGGATCCGTTCGTGGTGAGCCGGGCCGCCGTCCCCGGCGGACCGTGTCGAACCACACCCTTCACGTCATCAAGGACGCCGACCACGCCTTCCAACTCCCACCTGACGCCTCCGGAACCCACCACGACGCCATCCGCGAATCCGCCACCACCACCGCCACCTGGATCCACCACCAACTCAGGATCCCGGCAACCTCACCGCCGTACCCCGCGTCTTGAACGCCCTCCGCCTTAGTCATATCCTTAGTCAAGCAAACAGCCGCGGCGCCCGAGGAACCGGAAATGGCAACCGTCAACGTCCACGAAGCCAAAACCCACCTGTCCCGCCTGCTGGCGCAGGTCGAAGCGGGTGAAGAAGTCACCATCGCCCGCAACGGCGAGCCGGTCGCCCGGCTGGTGCCCTGCAAAAAGCGCGGCAAGCGACAGTTTGGCGCTATGAAGGGCAACAAGGAATGGGAGGAGCTAAGCGACCTTGTCTCGCAGCCGCTGCCGCCTGACGAGTTGGCCTTGTGGGAAGGCGGCCCGTAGTTGCGGTTGCTGCTTGACACCCACGCCTTCATCTGGTGGGTGAATGGGAGCGGTCGATTGTCGCGGCGGGCACGCCGCGCCATCGACAGCCATACGAACGTCATATTCGTCAGCGCGGCCTCCGCTTGGGAGATAACCACCAAATACCATCTGGGCAGACTGGATGAAGCCGGGGCTATGGCACCCGACCTTGCCGGTGCCATAGCCGACCAGGACTTCGAAGAACTGCCCATCACCGTTCAGGAAGCCGCCCGCGCCGGCGCGCTGCCCGGCCCCCACCGCGACCCCTTCGACCGCATGCTCATCGCCCAGGCCCTGACACGCAACCTCGTCCTCATCTCCAACGAAACCACCTTCGACCGCTACGGCATCCACCGCCTCTGGTAAAGCGCTGTCACCTGTCGATCACACGCCCCATGCGCCCCTGGAGGCCCTTCGAGGACTACGCCGAGCCTTCAGCAATCAGTGCCCGCACGGTGGGGACCAGCTCAGTGGGGATCTCCATCACCGTCTGCGTGGAATCCTCGAACGCGGCCTCATCTTCAGCAACCGCTTCATCCTCGCTCAGCGAGTCGTAGTGCTGAAGCAGGCGCTGGACACGCGCTTCGTCCCGTCCAGGCGGAAACCTGGCGGTGTTCGTCATCGTCCCCTCCTTCCCATGCGTCCCCGACTCGGTCTTGCGTAGAACCTGCCCTGAGCCTGTCGAAGGGGCCTGCCCTCAGCTTGCCGAATGGGGTCCACGTCTCAGACCGGCCCCTTCCGCTCTACCCAACGAGAACCCACCATTCATGGCGCCCCCGCCCCCGTCGTTGGCAGGCGTGTTCGATATCCGTAGGGGTGCCCCTTGTGGGTACCCAGGGCAAGGTCTCGCCGATCAACCACGCCACCTCGGAGAGCGCGCGTCCCAACCCCACGAAACTCGTTCCCGGAGAACCCGCCGCGAGCCCTAGATTCTCCTGTCCCAAGCACCCAGCACCGCAGCCAGAACGTCCTCTGAAAGGTGCTACCGGAGATCGCCCCACCATCCGCGGTCGGGGCCACCGTTGGTTGCAATATCTCCGCGACAACCTCGAGGGATTGATCTACGCAGATCCGGGTGCGATGGGAATAAGCTATGGCTTCCCACAAGCAGGGAGAGGCGGCCCCCGCCCAGCCAATGCCAATCGACCGAGCCGCCGCAGCATCTGTGGAGAACGGCTTGAAGAATAGTGACCCCAGACCCGCGCAGACCCTGAGCCTCGACCTGGATGACGGCTCAGGCCTGCGTGTGGCCCGTGCCCGGTTCCAGTCCGAGGCCGAATTCTCCTGGTCGCTCTTTGACGGCTACGACCGCATCCGCATCCTCACCTACTCGGCAGGGGCAAGCGCCATCGTGCGCCTCCTGGACCAGCACGGCTTTAGCGATTTCGAGTGTGTCTTCGGGTGTGAGAGCGTCCTGCATGGCTTTCGAGACGTCATGGCCTTCCAGCAGGTCGCCATCGGCGACACCCGGGCGGCCATCAAGAACTTGTCCGGTGAGCGCCACGCCTCGATCCTGACTCGGGTTCGAAAGGGGCAGGCCCGGTTCCGGGTGCTGCGCAAGCAGATTGCCCACGCCAAGCTGTACCTGTTGGACAACACCGAGTCCGGCGGCACTCGCGTGCTCATCGGCTCTGCCAACCTGTCGGAGACCGCCTTCGGCGGACGACAGTCCGAGACGCTGGTCTGTTTCGACGATGACGATGCCGCCTGGGACCACTACCTGGGCATGTACCAGTCCATCAGGAACCAAGCCTCAGACGAGTTACCCCTGCCGCCGGAGCGGATCGAGCATGCCGAGATAAGCCTCGTTGAGGTGCCTGCCCTGGCCCCTGACGATCACGCCACCCTGGTTATCGACTCGGCCGAGGAGCAGGGATCGGACGGCAACGCCGTCCACATAGGCGTCCCTCACCAGATAGAGCGCATCGAGAGAATGAAGGCTGCCGTGCCGCCGGTGGTGGCCAGCCTCATCCCGGCGCCCCGCAACGGAAGGCAGCAGATACCTCGCGATATCAGACGCCGGATCGTCAAGGAATTCAGCCGCATCCGGGTCGTCCAGACGGAGGAGGAGGCCGACCACCGCGAGTTGTCCATCGACAGAGACGCAAAGACCGTCACATTCTTCGGCGAGCCATTCTCACTGGAAGCCGACCTCGACGCCGCCACGAAAGACACGAAGCTGTTGGTGGAGTTCTTTGGCAACTACGAGGGCACCTTTGAGGGTGGCATGGGGGTGGAGAGACTCCAGCGGGATTACTTCATCCTCTGGTCGTGGCTTTACTTCTCGCCCTTCATGTGCGATATGCGAACCCTGGCCGGCCACGAGGGCGACATCTTTAGATACCCGTCGTTCGCCATCGTCTACGGCAAGCCCTCCTGCGGGAAGTCCAGCCTCATCGACACGTTGATGACCTCCATGTTCGGAAGGGCCTATAACGTGGACAAGCGGGAGTTCACCAAGCGCCGGCTCCGGGACATTCAGCACGCCTACCGGCGGTTCCCCGCCGTCTTCGACGACATCGGCAGGCCCGCCATACGTAACCACGGCGAGGACGTAATCAAGGACGAAGTGCCGCCGCTGGTCTCCGAGTACCCCTGCTTCGTCCTCTCCATGAACCAGGAACTCAAGGCCTTCACCGACCAGATCGTCAAGCGCAGCCTGATGATCTACACCACCACGGCCCTCCCGTCCTATAAGGAGAGCCTGCGTCACGAGCTGCACCTGAAGATACAGAGGGTGCGCCGAGGCCTGTCCACCAATCTGTACCGGGAGTACCTCAGGAGGATGCTGGCCCGGCTCGACGAAACGCCCGTGCCCGACGACTGGCTGGAGTTCTCCTCCACCACCCTCTCAGGGCTAATCGCCGACCTGCTGAGGGAAACTCCGCCCAAGTGGTGCGCCCCCGTCAGGTGGAACGACTACGCCGAGAAGCGCCATGAGAGGGTCAAGGCCCAGGTGGACCACCTGCTCAGGCCCGCCACGAGGATGAATAAGGAGGGCAATCACCCCACCGGCTGGATTCTTGAGAAAGAGAAGGTCATCGTGATCGAGCAGACCGACACCTTCGGGCGTCGTGAGTTCGATTGGGAGAACGTTCCCTCCACCCTCATAGACGACAATGCCAGCGTCGGCGGACGAACCGTCTTGAACCGTCCCGAATTGGAAGAGTTCCTTGCCAGAAACCTCAGTAGGAGCCAAAACGGTCTTCTCGGCAGGCTATTTGGTCGAAGATGAGACTGGTGTCCCTATCGGCTATTGGCTCAAATGCCGCCGAGCAAAGGGCGCTCCAAGACTGCCCCGAGATGAGTGACTTTCTGACTGTGTTCAGCGGGCCAGAATAAGGGCCACATAAGGGGTGACATTGAGGCGCTGGCCGATAGCTGGCGCGGGAACGTAGCAGTCGGCCAGAAGGGCGAGATGATCAGAGCTATTGGTCCTGGAAGACCGAACAGGAGTGCATGACACCCACCATCGCATCCTTCCAGACGGCTAGGCTTCGGTCACTTTGTGCGCCTGCGCGCTCGGAATC
The DNA here is from genome assembly GCA_028874175.1 of Chloroflexota bacterium. GTDB lineage: Bacteria > Chloroflexota > UBA11872 > UBA11872 > UBA11872 > UBA11872. Next base: position 41,559 of record JAPPLN010000119.1, on the reverse strand, counting down.
GTGTATCCGTTTTCCTCCAGCGCCTCTTCGTAGAGATCGATAGCCCCTCGGTTCAGCACGAGAACATCTGCCATCGTCTTCGCAGCGGCAACGCAGCGCGGCACATCGGGCCCGTGCGCTCGTCAGCTCGTTCGTCCGGGGTCTATGACGACCTCGCATCTCGTCGCGTCACCGATTCCGGAATATCGGCCTGAGCGTGTTCGACTTCTCAGAAGCAGGTTGGGTCCATTCGTGTGCGCTTGAGCCAGAAAGGCAGGATGAGAAGCCAATGGAATCCACTACTCTATCCGATTGGACTTTCCGAGATTATGCCGTGCATACAAGATTCGCACGTTCTCTGCCAGAACGCTTGTTCCACCTCGAGAAAACGGGAGGTCATGGTCAAAGTGGAGCTGATCATTTGATTGGCAAATCACACAGCGTCCGTTATCCCGCTTGTAGACCTCCTGCTTAATGGCTGAAGGAATCTGTCGACTGTCGGTCAAGGGCACGTGCGCTGATACATCGTGGTCTCTTGAGTCAAAGGATGCTTGCCGAAGTGTGAACTCAAAAAGTCTGCGTCCTCGTTGTGGCACATAATTGTAGTCCTATAGACAGTAAAGACCTCGGTCCGTCCAGATTCCCTGGCGCATCTTTTCGTAAACACGAAACGTAGCCTGAGAAACAATGCCTGACTTCTGCTTGTCTACCCAGTCTGCAAACCTTCCGTTTTCCGTGGGTCGACCACTTGCACCATATCGAGGCTGATCTACGGTCTTGGGATCACGCACGGCAGTCGTTCTGGGAGTGTCGTGGCCTTCATAGATGAGTATCGACTCGTCCAAGCTGAGTTCATCGTCGTAAGGCGCGTTGGTCCGGCGAGACATTAGAATGGTCCCGATAGCTGGCGGCTGCCTGAAATTCATCCCACGCTGCAACGACATGCGCTCACGACCGCACATTTCCAAGTCAGTTAGGATTTCATCTTTCACAGGTGGTATTCCTTCCGATTCCGGGACTGTTTATAGTCACTCCAGCCTGGTGGACCGAATGGGATTCGAACCCACGACCTCCGCGATGCGAGTGCGACTCTCGACCGACCAAGCTAGCGGCCCTTGGCAGCGCCTACAAGGGCAGCGCTTTCCTCCCGCTTTCCACTCCCCTGCTCCCCCGATCCGACCGCGCTTCCGCCTCACCAGGCATGGTGAGCCTCTCGAACCACAACCGCCCCGATCCGCCGATCCGTCGTTGACCACGCCAACCCTGCTAGCACTGCCTGCACCGCCGGCAACGCATGCACTGATTGCATTGCCGGCATTGCCGTCACTGCCAGCACCCCTCATCGCCGGCCCCAACAACCCCGCACCCACGCCCTTCACCAGCCACCGACCACTCGCCACTAACCACAAGTCCCTGCTTCCCGACCCCATCCCTCACCGACTAGCACCAGTCACAATCTTGACTTCCCTCCCACTAGTGTGCACTAACTGAGTAAATTTCCCAGCACCCTCCCAATGCCCATCGCCCTCCCTCTCATCTCCCAGCTCCTCGCCGCCCTCAGCCGCCTCTTTCCCATCCCCTTCCGGTCTCACTCCTCTACGCTCTCCCGTCTCCCCTTCCTTCCCCACCCCCTCGCCACGCCCGCGTCCCCGGGTCCTTTCTGCCGTCCCCTCACAGCCCCGACGTTCGTCGCCGACCCGTCAAAAAATCCGACTAAACGGTCGCGATATCACGCGCCAGCGACCGAGTACCGACCAAGACATCCAAGGGGTGCGCCACTCTCCACCCCCTCCTGGGCGAGAGGCAGCCTCCGGCATCCCCGCCGGAATGCGGTGCAGGGTCTTCCGCGCACCCCCGACCGGTGAACCACCCGTCGCCAGTCGCCCCCCAAATTCACCAATTGATCACCCCGCGCAGCCTCAAGAGTTTTTAGAAGAAACTCTTATTGCGCACGCGAAGCCCCTTTTCGCCACCGATCCCCACAGCGCAACCGCCCCCATCCGCATAGAATCCCCGCGGCGCCTTCACCAACCCGATGCCCCATGCCTGACTTCAAAGCCGTCGTCATCACCGACAGCACCAACGACCGTGGCGGACCCTCCCACAGCCTCCATCGCACCTTCGACATCAACCCCGACGTCCAAACCGTCGCCCTCGCTGACCCCTCCGACGACCACCGCGACCACTGGCGCCAGGACTGCGACGCCGCCACCGGCTACGCCGACTACCGCGACATGCTCGCCGCCGAGTCCCCCGACATCGCCATCATCGCCGTCCACCGCTACCACCAGGAACGGCTTGATGCCTTCCTGGACACCATCGCCGCCGGCGTCAAGGGCGTCGTCATCGAGAAGCCCATCGCCTCCCAGCCCGCCCACGCCGACCAGATGGTCGCCGCCGCCGACGCCGCCGGCGCCCGCGTCGTCCTCGCCCACCGCGGACGCGAGAACCCCGCCGTCCGCGAAGTCAAGCGCCAGGCCGCCACCGGCAAGTGGGGCCCCCTCGTCCAGATCAAGGCCCGCGGCAAGGGCGACCACCGCTGCGGCGTCGTCGACGCCCTCGTCCTCGGCACCCACGAACTCAACACCATGCTCTACTTCGCCGAGGCCAACCCCACCTCCTGCTGGGGCACCGTCCTCACCAACGGCGCCCCCGCCACGCTCAGCGACGCCGCCGACGACGAGATGTACGAATCCGGACCCCAGGTCGGCGACCGCGTCTACGCTCAGTACACCTTCCCCAACGGCATCATCGGCACCTACGAATCCCTCCCCATCGGCGACGGCTCCAACGGCGGCGACGCCCTCGGTTGCGACCTCTTTTTCCGCAACGCCGTCGTCACCACCCGCGCCAAGCCCGATGCCGCAATCCACATCTTTCCCCAGGGCGACATCTTTCCCCAGCCCGAACTCGGCGCCTGGGAGCCATTCCTCCCAGCGGACTGGACGCCCCCGGCCGACGACCCCGGCGCCCCCTACTGGGCCGACTGGCCCGGCCGCGAATCCACCGCCTGCAGCAACCGCACCATCGGCGCCGAACTCGTCCGCTGCCTCCGCGAGAACCGGGCGCCCGTCGACGCCAGCGGCATCCACGACGCCGCCGTCGTCGTCGACATGATCATCGGCCCCCAGCGCAGCCACCTCGAAGGTCGCCGCCTCGACCTGCCGCTCGAATCCCGCGGCAACCCCTGGGAGGGCTAATCCGGCGAACCTGACACCGCCCTCCGGCGGACAACTTACTGGGAGCGCCCCGTGCCCCTCGGCGCGCTAGCTCTCATCCTCATCTCCGCGGTTCTCCACGCCAGCTGGAACCTGATCGCCAAGCACAACCGCGGCAGCTCCCTCTTCTTCTTTCAGGCCATCGTCGCCGGCACCGTCATCTTCCTCGCCCCCTTTATAGTTCTCCTCATCCAGAACCCGTTCCCACCCCAGGGCTGGATCTGGATCATCCTCACCGGCATCATCCACACCTTCTACTTCGCCACCCTGGCCACCGCCTACCGCCGCGCCGACCTCTCCGTCGCCTACCCCATCGCCCGCGGCCTCGGCCCCGCCCTCGTCCTGATCGTCGCCGTCGGCATCCTCCGCGAACCGGTCTCAGCCCTCGGCGTCACCGGCGTCCTGGCCGTCATCCTCGGCATCTACACCATCAACATCCAGCGCAACCAGTCAGCCTCCTGGCTGGCCCCCATCCAGGCTCTCACCCGCCCCGAAGGCCGATACGCCGCCGCCACCGGGGTCTCCATCGCCGCCTACACCCTGATCGACAACCAGGGCGTTTCGGTCATCCATCCCCTCGTCTACATCTACTTCATGTACGCCCTGTCAGTCGTCGGCATGCTCATCATCTTCGCCGTTCGCCCACCCGACTGGACCGCACTTCGGCAGCCTCGACCCTGGGTCCAGGCCACCACGCTGGCCGTGCTCTCCATCGTCGCCTACTCCCTCGTGCTCATCGCCCTGACCATGGCGCCAACGCCCTATGTCTCAGCGGCCCGCGAACTCAGCATCGTCATGGGCGCGGTCCTCGGCGTCCTCTTCCTCGGTGAACCGCTCCGCCGCGAACGCATCGGCGGCGCAATCTTCGTCGCCGCCGGCGTCGCGATGATCGCCGTCGCCTGACCTACGAACGCTCCAGCGCCACCGTGATCTCGTGCCCGTCCGTCCGCACCACCACATCTCCCGCCAGATCCGTCCTGTACACATGCGCGCCCGCTGCCCGCAGCCGGCGCAGCACATCGTCCCGCGGATGATTGAAGGCATTACCCAGCCCGGCCGAGATCACTGCCACCTGCGGTTTCACCGCAGCCAGAAACTCCGGTGAGCTCGACGTCGACGCCCCGTGGTGCGCCACCTTCAGCACATCGACTTCCAAGCTGCTAACCGCCTCCACAAGCGCTCGCTCTGCCGCGCGCTCGATGTCACCGGTCAACAGAAAGTCAGACTCGCCATATCGAACGTGCAGCACCATTGACTGGTTGTTGTCCCCGCTGGCCACGCTCAGTGTTGCGATGTTCATCTGAACGGAAACAGCCGGATGCCAGCCCAAAGCCTGGCCGTCAACTGGCTCTTCAATCCATGTGCCCCCCCGCCTGGCCGCGTCTTCGATGACTGACAGCAAGGGATGATCTTGACTGGACGACGCCATCCACACAGTTGCAACCGGAAGAGCCCTCAGGATGTCGGCAGCGCCGCCTATGTGGTCGGCATCCGCGTGCGTCAACACCAGGCCGTCGAGTCCCTCGACGCCCAGCCTCGCCAGTCGCGGCAACAGCACCTCGCGTGCCGTCTCAGGATCCGGCCCCGCATCCACCAGCAGTGCGTTATCACCAAACCGCAGCAGGATGGCGTCGCCCTGACCCACGTCAAAGACGCGGAGCTCCAGTTCGTCTCGCGGCAGCGGCAGCGGCGCCGAGCGGCCGGGCGGCCCCTCAACCGCCTGGCCCACAATCACCAATGCGATAAACACGAGCAGCCCGACAATGGCCAGAGGCCGTAGTGCCGGTCCCGGGTGCGGCAGCGGTAGCCGCGGAACCCTGGGAAACGGCGTCAGCGCAAGGGTCCCTCGCCCGCGGTCACGTCAACCGCCTCGCCCAGGGCTACAAGAACTTGCAGTCACAGGGGACGGACGTGCCCGTCGCCCAACACGACCCACTTGTACGTCGTCATTTCGCGCAGCCCCATCGGACCGCGCGCGTGCAGCTTCTGGGTGCTGATGCCGACTTCCGCCCCGAGGCCAAACTCGCCGCCGTCCGTGAACTGGGTGGAGGCATTGACGTAAACGGCCGCGGCGTCCACTTCGTCGGTGAAGCGGCGCGCGTTGCCGTGAGAGTTCGTCACGATCGCTTCGGAGTGTCCGCCGCCGTGCCTTCGAATGTGAGCGATCGCGTCGTCCATGCCGTCGACAACCGCAACCGACATTCGTAGCGACAGCCATTCGGTATCGAAGTCGCCAGCGCCCAAGGGCTCCACCCGCGCCAGCTCGTCAGCCAACTCGCTGACGTCGGAACCGGCGTGAAGCTCCACGCCGCGCCCGGCCAATTCGCGCGTGACCAACGGCAGAAACTCCGCGGCCACGCTCCGGTGCACCAGCAGCGTATCCAGCGCGTTGCAGATCGACGGGCGACGCGTCTTGGCGTTGACGACGATCCGCTGCGCCATTTCAAGGTCCGCGCCGGCGTCCACGAACGTGTGACAGACGCCCCAGCCAGTCTCGATGACGGGGATGGTGGCCGTCTCGGTCACGAAATCGATAAGGCCCGCGCCTCCGCGAGGCACGATGACATCAATGTGTTCCCGGTCTCGCAACAAGTCATTGAGCAGCCCACGGTCGGGATCGGCGATCAGTTGCACGGCGGCCGGCGGTGCCCCAGCCGACTCGGCCGCGGCGGCGATCACACCGGCCAGCGCGATGTTGCTGTGCAGCGCTTCTTTTCCGCCGCGCAGGATCACGGCGTTACCTGCCTTGAGACAGAGCGCCGAGATATCCACGGTCACGTTGGGACGGGCCTCGAAGATCACGGCCACGACTCCAAGCGGCACCCGTCGTCGTCCGACTTCAAGGCCGTTCCCCAGACGCCGAGCGTCTTCCACGCTCCCCACCGGATCCGCCAGACCAATGACCGTCCCAACGGCCGAGGCAATGTCGGCAAGCCGATCCTGGGTGAGGGTGAGCCGGTCGATCAACGACTCGGTGATACCCGCCTCGCGGGCCGCGCGAATGTCGACTTGATTGGCGGCCAGTATTTCGGCGGTGTGGGCGGTCAACCCCTCGGCAATAGCCGACAAAATGTCGTTCTTGGCGCCGGTCGACAGGGTCGCCAGTCCTCGGGCGGCTTCTCGCGCCGCGGCGCCGATGGATGCGAGATCAACTGCGGCACGGGTTGGCGCAACGGTCGTCATTTGCCTCGCTCGGCGTCGCGGTCGATTAGGACCAGGTTATTGCGGTGAACAGCCTCGTCACCGCTTGAGGCTCCAAGAATAGCGCCGATCACAGCGGAAGGCTTTCCGCGGATACGATCCAGATCCGTTGATGGGTAGTTCACCAAGCCCCGCGCGAAGACGTTGCCACTCGCATCCATCAGGCTGACCAGGTCACCGCGCTCGAAGGCGCCCTCCACGCGAGTAATCCCGGCCGGGAGCAAACTGCTTCCATTACTAACCAGCGCACGACGGGCGCCGTCGTCAACGACGATCGAGCCGCGCTGGGCGACGCTTGAGCTCAGCCAGCGGGCACGGCTGGATCGGCGAGGACCCTGGCTGGCGAAGCGGGTGCCTAGTCGTTCACCCGATTCAAGTCGAACGATCACATTCGGTTCGTCGCCACCGGCGATAACGACATCGATGCCGTCGGCCGAAGCCTCGAGCGCCGCCTGCAACTTGGAACGCATGCCGCCCAAGCCGCCATGCGAGGCCCCACCCGCAATGCGTTCCAAGTCGGCACGCGGAATAGCACCAGCGTCTGGAATCAACTCAGCCAAGGGCTCACTCTCCGGATCCGCGGTGTATAGGCCAGCCGTGCGCGAGAGGATGTAGAGCCGATCAGCACCAACGAGCTTGGCTATCAGCACCGAAAGCCGGTCGTTGTCGCCGAAACGCAATTCCTCAGTTGCCACCACATCGTTCTCATTCGCAATTGGCACGACGCCCGCATCGAACAATCCGCCGAGAGCGTTGCGAGCGTTCAGATAGCCCGTCCGGTTGTGAAGGTCAGCTCGGGACAGCAGGGTCTGCGCAACGGTCATGCCCTGCTCCGCGAAGCACTGCGAATACTGCGCCATCAGGGGCGCCTGGCCAATCGCGGCCAGAACCTGTCGCGTCACAAGCGCGTCGCCGGGAAGCGCGACGATCGATCGCCCGACCGCTACGGCGCCGGAGGTGACCAGCGCAACCTGCGCTCCCTGAGCTCGGACCTGAGCGATCTGCCGCGCCATGTTGGCGACAAAGGCGTGATTGACACCCGAACTTCCAGCCAGAAGGCGCGTGCCGCACTTCACGACGATGCGACGGGATCCGTGTGACGTCACTCAGCGGCCCCTAGCCTGCGGAGAAGCGGCGCACAGATTGTAGTCAGGCGACGCGCCGTGTGGTCGCGGTCTCACGCCTATAATGGCGGCCCGCGGCTGTGGCGCCGGTCGCCGCATGGCCGCCGATGAGCGAGGCGATGGACCGATACAACACGCAGAGCATTCGAAACGTGGCCCTTGTCGCCCACAGCGGCGCGGGCAAGACCTCGCTGGCCGAGGCCCTCTACTACGTCACCGGCAAGGCGTCTCGCCTGGGGCGAGTGGAAGAACACAACACCATTTCCGACTACGACCCGGACGAACACGAGCGCGGCATGTCGATCAACCTGGCCGCCGTGGCCTGCGAGTGGAACGGCTCGAAGATCAACGTGATCGACACGCCTGGGTACGCCGACTTCGTTGGCGAAGTGATTTCCGGCCTCAACGCGACCGATGCCGCCGCGGTGCTAGTCGACGCCACGGCGGGGATCGAAGTTGGAACGGAAATCGTGTGGCGCCTGGCCTCCGATCTGAACCGTCCCCGCCTATTGATCGTCAGCCGTGTCGACCGGGACAACGCCGACACCGAGTCGGTTGTCGACGACCTGCGCGAGCGATTTGGCGCGAATGTCGCGCCCATCCAAGTGCCGATAGGTGACGGACCCGATTTCCGGGGCATTGTGGACCTTCTGGACGGAAAGGCGCGCGTCTTCGGCCCGAACGGGTCGTCGCTGGAAGACACGCCCGATGACCTTGCGGACACCGTTGAAGACGCTCGCGAGCAACTGGTTGAAGCAGTGGCGTCCACGGACGACGAACTACTCGAGCAATATCTGGAGGGCGAGGAGTTGCAGCGCGCGGACCTGGAACGCGCCTTGCGGGCCGGGATAGCCGAGGGAAGTATCTTCCCGGTCCTGTTCACTGCGGCGACGGACCTCAAGGGGGTTCGAGAGACGCTGGAGGCGCTGGCGACCCTCGCGCCTTCGCCAGCCGAAGGGCTCGACGCACGGTTGAATGGCGACGCTCCACCGATTGATGGGCCGGTCGTAGCGCAAGTGTTCAAGACACTGGCCGACCCATTCGTCGGCAAGGTTTCTATGTTCCGCCTCTTTGCGGGCCAGATTGACGGTGACGCGCAGCTCGTGGACCAGCGAACCTGGGAAACGGAACGACTGGCAAACATCCAGTTCGCGACCGGCAAGGAAGGGACCCCCGCCCGGCATATGGCTGCGGGCGACATTGCATTTGTCACCAAGCTGGACGGTGTGACGACCGGGGACACGCTGACTGCGAACTCTCAGTCGATCAGTCTTCCTGCATTTGCCATGCCTCGCCCACTCTTCGAGGCGTCGATTACGCCTGAAACAACCGCCGACCTGGACAAGATGGGGACGGCGCTTGCCCGCCTGGCCGAGGAGGACCCCTCGCTGCAGACCTATCGCAACGACGAAACGTCGGAAACGATCCTCGCGGGATTGGGCGAGTCGCACGTGCGCATCAGCCTGGAACGAGCGCGCCGCAAGTTTGGGGTTGGATTGAAGTCGGACGTGCCCCAGGTCGCGTATCGCGAGACCATTCGCAGGACAGTCAACGCACATGGCCGCCACAAGCGACAGTCGGGCGGCCATGGCCAGTTCGGCGATGTTCACATTGAGTTCTCACCGCTGGCGCGCGGCTCGGGCTTCGAATTTGAAGATCGCGTCGTGGGGGGGCGGGTACCGCGCCAGTACATCCCGGCCGTTGAAAAAGGGCTGAATGAGACGATCGACCGCGGACTGCTGGCAGGCTATCCCGTGGTAGACCTCAAGGCCGCGCTCTTTGACGGGCAGTATCACTCGGTCGACTCATCGGACGAGTCGTTCCGCATCGCAGCGCGGCTGGCATACGAGGACGGCATTCCCAATGCGGGCCCGGTGATCCTGGAACCCATTCTCAAGCTCGCCATCCTGATTCCCGATGGCAACACAGGCGACGTGATCGGCGACATCAGTTCAAAACGCGGTCACGTGCTGGGCATGGCGCCGGCCGACGGCGAGCCGGGATGCTCGATCGTTGAGGTCGAGGCGCCGGAGGCTGAGGTCCAGCGCTACGCGACGGATCTGCGCTCAATTACGCAGGGGCGCGGGCGCTTCACGCGCGAGTTCGTACGCTACGAGGAAGTTCCGCCGAACATCCAGGAGCAGATCGTCGCGATGGCGGCGCGAAAGCGAGAAGGCTCCGGCTAGGGTGGCGCGGCATCCCGAAGGCCCAATCAAATGAACGATCCGGAACGCGGATTCCTGAATGACCTCGTTGCGGCGCCCAGCCCATCGGGTTACGAGCAGCCGGTACGTCGCGTCTACCACGAATACACCCAAGGCTTCGCCGACGCTGTCCGCTCGGACGTGCACGGCAACGTCATCGCCTCGCGCAATCCGGAAGGCAGCCCGCGTGTCATGTTCGCCGGGCACTGTGACGAACTGGGATTCCAGGTCAACTACATCACAAGCGAAGGCTTCATCTACTTCAACACGATCGGCGGACACGACGCCGGCGTCATTCCGGGCCGCCGAGTGGTGATCCACACACGCAACGGTCCTGTCGCCGGGGTGACCGGGCGGCGGGCGATCCACCTCACGCCTCAAAGCGATCGGGGCAAGCCAGCCAAGGTCGAGGACATCTGGATCGACATCGCGGTGGCTGACAAGGACGAGGCATTCGGCCTGGTGCAGATCGGCGACCCGATCACATACGACGTGGGCATCCAGGACCTGCGGAACGGTGTCGTGGCCGGGCGCGCGCTGGACAACAAAGTGGGCGCCTGGGTGGTCGGGGAGGCGTTGCGGCGGCTCGACGATACGAAGCTCCAGGCATCCGTCCACGCCGTGGCCACGGTTCAGGAGGAAATTGGCCTCCGCGGCGCGGAGACGAGCGCATTTGGAATCGCGCCCCACGTGGCAGTCGCGGTCGACGTGACGCACGCGACCGATCATCCGAACGTCGACAAGAAGACGGCGGGCGACGTGACGCTGGGCGGCGGTCCCACGATTTCGCGCGGGCCGAACTTCAACCCGGTGGTCGTCGCGAAGCTGATCGAAGCCGCTGAAGCCCTGGATATGCCGGTTCAGATGGAGGCGGCTGGCCGCGGAACCGGAACGGACGCGAACGCGATCCAGTTGACCCGGGCCGGGGTGGCCACGGGGCTCATCAGCGTGCCGCTGCGCTACATGCACACGCCGTCCGAAATCGTGGCGCTGTCCGACGCCGATGCAGCCGCTACGCTGCTGGCCGAGTTTGCGAACCGAATCTCGGCCGACGACGACTTCACACCCTAAGCGCGTCTGACGCGACGCACGCCGCTATTCGCCGACCTGAATTAGGCGCCTAGGCGGCCGGCGTGCGAACGATGTGAGCAGGTACATCCTGCACGGCGCGCTCGGCCCAGAACGGATCGGCGGTGAACAGAAAGACCTGCCGGTCCCCCGGCATGCTGGCCAAGGCCGCCAGTCCGCTGGTGGTGCGGCCTGGATCCCAGTTGACGAACATCTCGTCCAGAAAAAGCGGAAGCGGTTCGTCACCTTCCACGAGATCGACCATGGCCAGCCGCAACGCAAAGTAAATCTGTTGAATCGTTCCGCGGCTCAGCGGCGTATCCACATCCTGCGGAAAGTCTTCACCGGTCCGACGGACCTGGAGCTTGACGTCTCGAGACGAAGCGTCATCGACGGTTAGCAGGTCATACCGTCCACCGGTGAAATGGCGCAGGTGGCGTCCCGCGGCCGTCAGCAGCGGCGCCTGATAGCGCTCGCGGAACGAGTGCTCGGCTTTCAGCACCACCTGGCGCAGCAGGGCCAGACGGTCGTGTTCGCGTTGCACGAAAGCCAGTTGCTCCTCGGCAGCCTGGATTGCGCCCATGATGTGCGCGGGCCCCGGCTCGGCGGACAACTGATCGCGTTCGGTCGTCAGCTGGCCCTTTTCAGCCGCCAGGTCCTGTCCCGCGGCGCGCAGCTCTTCCGCTCGCAGACGATGATCAACGCGTTCGGCATCGCTGAGACCTATCGACTCACCCGCGGCAAGCAGAGCGTCGGCCTCGGATACACGCTCGCGCCAGCCCGGCATATCACGTTCGAGATCGGCCAGGACCCGCCGAGCTTCGCCCCGTAATTCAAGCGCCTGCTGGAATCGTTCGAGCCCCACCATCGGGTCGGAACCGTCCGGGTGGAGAGCAATCAAGGACGTGTCAATCCGCTCGAGCTCGAGCGTCGCGGAGTCTCGTTCCTGATCACAGGACGCGAGACGCTGTCGAATCTCGGTGAGCTCCGCCGCGGCTTCGGACGCCGCACGTTCTGCATCCAGCGCCACATCCAGCGCACGCCGGGCAGTTGGGGCCGCCTCAAAGGGATCGGCGGGCAACTCCACTTCGAGTGTCTGGCGCAGGCGATCGACTTCGGCGCGCCAGGCCGTCTGCCGCTCGACCACTTCGTTTCGATTGCGCGTTATGCGCATCGTGCCCTCGATCGACTGGCGCATCTCTTCCAGATCGCGAACCAAGCCGTCCGAGGGGGCCTCGCGGTGGATTGGCGCAACCGGAACTTTGGCAATCACACCAAGAAACCCGTCGCGGGCGGCGTGGGAGGCGGCCTCCGCGGTTTGCGCCATCTCACCGGCTCGAGTCGCGGCCTCATGGGCGCGCGTCAGTCGCTCGGCATCCATCTCCCGCCGCATCGCAGCGTCGCGTGCGTCCTGGGTACGAGTGATCTCGGCAGAGATGTCGACGGTCGGACCAAGGCCAAGCTCTCGGAGCCTTGCGTCAACGTCGAGGCCCGTTGCCGAACTGGTCGGGGCACGCGACAAAGCAAGAATGACAGTGGCGACCACGGCCGCCACGCCCGCGATGGCCAGCACGTTACCGACCATGCCACCGACTCCGAGGCCAAGCCCAAGCAGAGCCACGCCGACAAGCCCAAGCACAGCGAGCAACGGCGTCGGCAACGACCGGCGCGGCGAGGGACGCTCGGCCTCCACTCTGCGCGCGGCTTCAATCTCGCGAAGCGACCGGAGGCGCTCATCGAGCTCGGCACGGCCTGGCGTTGACTGCGAAGCAGCAAGCGCTTCTTCGAGCCGGGCACGCTCAGTCTCGGCCGCGCGAGCGGTTTCCGACGCCGAATCGAAACCGCGCCGCGCCTCGCTTGAGGCGCTAAGCCGTCCGCGTAACTCGGCAACTGAGAGGCCGAGAATCGCGTCGCGCGCGTCAGAGTCGACGACTTCAGAGACCAGCACCCGCACCGCGACTTCGCGCTGGGCGCCGTCGCGGCGCTGCAGCTCCGCATTCATGCTGTCGATTCGGTTCTGATCCGCGCGGGCGAGCGCAAGTTCGCGGTCCAGCCGTTCGATGGCTTCGCGGGCTTCCAGTAGGCGACCGGTCGGCTCATTGATCTCGATCACCGCTTCACGAGCCTCGATCTCGCGCACGTGCGCTTCTCGCGCCTCCGTGAGTTCCTCGAGTCGCGCGACGAGGGCAACGCGCCGGTTCGGGATGTCGTCGGGGAGAACATTCTCAGGCAGCAAGTCAGCCGCCTGTGCGTGCAACTGGCCCATGCGTTCAACGCGCCCAACCAGCGGCGCCAACGTGGCGTCTCGCTCCAGGGACAGTTCGATGCGTTGCAACGTGCGGGTGTTGTCGGCGAGCGCCGTCGCAATTTCCTGTAGTCGCTCGTCGACCGCTTCAATCTGCGCACGCCGTTGGGCGGCCTCACGAAGACCGTCCCGCATACCTCTGATCTCGGTAGCGATCTCACGAGCCCTTGGTCTGCCGCGGCGATCGGGCCGCCAGAGACGCCGGCGTTCGGAGTCGAGCGCGTTCACCACCTCGCGCGACGGGCGCAGAAAGTCGTACGAACTGCCGCCCAGCACCCGATCCTGAACGTGTTGCCAGGCCCGAGCATCCAGACCCAGCGCTTCCTCCTGGGTTAAGGCGTACACGTTCTTGAACACGTCGCGCGTCATCAGGCCAACAGACGGAATAGGCCGATTGGCGAGCCGCTCCTCCGCCTGCGCCTGGATGATGCGGCCCTCGGGTCTGGACGTGAGCCTGCGCGCAACTCGAATCTGCTCTCCGCCACTCAGCGCCAGGTCGAGCCGACCGTCGAGAAAGCGACCGTCCCAGGGCCGGTAGGGATGCGCCTCGGCTCGGGCGGGCGAGAAGCCAAAGAGAGCGCTGGCAAAGAACTCGAACAAGGCGCTCTTTCCAGACTCGTTGGGTCCCAGCACCACAACGACGTCGTTTTCCGCCAGGTCCGTCACGACCCATTGGTTTATCGGTCCGAAGGCGCCGATCGACCAGCCGTCGATCCTCACGCCGAGTCGCTCCGCAAGAGACGTTCCGCCGCAGCCGCATCAAGTCCGCTCAGCAGCCCCCGGAGGTGCTCCAGACGCTCGGCTTCTTCGGCGTGCTCGTCGCCAAGAGCCAACTCCGGCGGGGCCAGCCGGGACAAGAGACCGTCGTCGAGGCGTGCCTGCCTAATCAGCTCCAGGGCCTCGCCAAGCACGTGTCGCTGTCCAACGTGGCGGCTCAGGTCAATTGGGGGAAAAAGCCCGGCATCGCGAACCTCGACATCCAGCGCGCCCAGGGTTTCGCACAAGTACTCGGCCAGGCCATCGCGTTCTTCGTCTTGGCGGAGTAGTGCCGCCAGCGGGCACGGACCGGACAATTCCACCCGCAGGATCCACTCCTCGTTACCAGGCAAAGCATCGTCGGTTTCCCTCAGGCCATCGAAGTTCGCGCGTACGGCCGTGTGGACGTCACCGATAGCGTGGGCCTCGTCCAGGTTCGAGACCGTGAGCCGTTCCCAGCGGACAGAAGCGAGGGGGTGAAAGCGCACGCTCGGTTGTTGGGGCGGATTGAGGTCGACTACCAGGGCTCCCTTGGCGCCGGTCTCGCCAAAGTCCCGTCCCTGCAGGTTGCCCGGATACCAGGCGGGAGAGTCCTCGCGCAGACGCTGGCGTTTGTGGATGTGCCCCAGCGCCCAATAGTCGTAGCCGGGATCCAGATCGGCCAGGGCGGCCGGTGCGTACACATTTCCTGCTTCGTCGTCCGGCGCCCCCAGCGCGCCTCCAACGTCCGCGTGCAACAGCGCGACCACCGGCTGAGGGCCGGGTGCCGGGGGAAAGGTTGACGCGAGGTTGGTCGATTCGTGGGTGGTCTGATGCCCTGCGGCGACGACCCAGCCGACACGTACGTCGCCGCGATAGATCGGAATCCTTCCCGGCGTTCGCGAACTGTGCAGATGAAAGTTGGTGGATGGCCAGTCGATGTGGGCAGCGCGGTAGTTGGTACGACCCGGGTCGTGGTTGCCGGTGGCGTACACCACGGTGACCTCGGCCTCGGTAAGCCGGGCCAACTCCCTCGTCAGGACGCGCTCGGTGGCGATAGTCAGCCACTCGTTGTCGAACAGATCGCCGGCTACGACCAGGGCGTCCGCTCGCTCTTCGAGGGTGAGATCGACCAGAGCGTGGAAGGCTTCGCGCCCCGCCTGCTGGAGCCGCTGCCGCAACGCCGCGTCGTGACGCCGAAACGGGGTGTCCAGATGGATATCTGCCGCATGGACTATGCGCACTTTGACGGCACTCCTACCGTGACTGCACCTGGTGACGTCTTGAACACGTGACGCTCCGCACGCGAGGACGCATCGGCCATCGCGGTCCGATATCTCACCACCTCAAGCTCGCGGTCACACGCCGATGGCGTAGCCATCCCGTCGCGGATCAGCGCCTCCCTGGAGTGCGCCGGTGGCTGGGTTGCGGCTGGCTCCTTGCATGCCGCCGACAGTCATGGTCCAGGGTTCGGTGGCCTCAGCTCCGTGGCCGCGGGCACAAAGAGCGTCAATCACGTCTTGATCAATGCGAGATTCAACGAGCGCCAGGTCGCCATCCATCAGCCGCATGCGCGGGGCTTCGATGGCGGCCTGCACGTCCAGCCCGAAGTCAACGTGCTGCACCAGAGCCTGCGGCTGGGTCTGGCAAATGCCGTAGCTGCCCGGCGTGCCGAGCGCCAGGACCGCTTCGCCATCGCGCAGGGAGATGGTCGGCGCAATTGGCAAGGACAGTGGCGCGCCCGGGTAGAGGTGATTCGGGCTGAGCGGGTTCAGATCGCCCCACCGAAGCAGATCGTTAGTCAGCACCCCATGTCCCTGGACGACGATGCCGGATCCGAACCCGGCACCGAGACTTTGGGTCAGACACACGGCGTTGCCCTCCGCATCCATCACCGAAAAGGAGGTGGTGTGCTCAAGCATCGGATCCGGCTGCGAGCCCGGCGGCTGCGCGGCTCCAATCTGCTCGGTGGGTCCGCTGATGGCCTCCGGCGAGTCCAGCAGGCCGCGCAGGCGATCCAGGTTTTCGTCTCCCAGGATCTCTTCAACGATCTCAATCGGCGCGTTGGCGTAGCGGAAGCGTGCTCGGGATGACAACCGAATTGCACGGATCATCGCGTCCAGATGTTCCGGGCCGTTTCGTTCGAGCGCGCCGACGTCTAGATGACTCACGAGGCCCAGAGTCATCAGCATCTGAAAGCCCTCGGAGGGCGGCGGAGCGCCGTTGACTTCCAGGCCGCGATACGCGATTCGGATCGGTTCTTGCCAGCGAGCCTCCACGGCCGCCAGGTCCTCCATCGAAAGCGCACCGCCGAGTGCCTGGATCTCGTTGACGAGGGCTTGGCCCAGCGGCCCGTGGTAGAGGTAGTCAGGACCTTCGCTGACCAGAGCCTCGTACGTGTCGGCCAGGTCGTGCTGATGCAGCACCCAGCCGGCATCGGGCTCTTCGCCGTCGTCCAGGAATATCTCCGACCAACCGGCAAAGATCTCAGCGATGTCTTGCAGGCGGCCGCCGATCATGTGGGCGTTGCCCTCGGAGACGGGGAAGCCGCCGCGTGCAAGATCGATGGCATCGGCAAAGAGTTCAGCGGTACCGCACGTGCCGTAGGTGTCCAGCAGCTTCATCCACCCGGCCAGACTGGCGGGCGGACCGACCCCGTGCGGACCTCGGGTCAGATCGTCGTAGCGTCGCGCGATTGGGTCGAACTTGAGTGGTACGGCCGGCGTAAAGTCCAAGCACCGCACGCGACGCTCGGAAGCCACGTAGACCATGGCCGTGCCCATGCCGGCCAACCCTGACATGTAGGGCTCAACCACGTTAAGCGCCGCTGCCGTTGCAACAGCGGCATCAAACGCATTGCCGCCGTTGGACAGGATGCGAGCGCCTGCCTGCGCCGCGAGAGGATGCGCCGCCGCGACTACACCGCGACGGGAGGTGACGCTTGGCCGCCGTCCGAACATGGGCGCTTAGCTCCTTGCGATGGGTGAAAAGCCGCATGATGCTCGCTCGCAGGCATCGTGGCACATCCACGGGGCATACGGGCCGGCATGGCCACCGTTCGCGGAATCAGTACTCCTGGGCCACGTCCTCCAGGGCCTGGCGATCAAGGACATCAATGCGCTTGCGGCCAATGGCGATCAGCCCGGCGTTCTTCAGTTCGTTCAAGGCCTGCGTTGCTGTTTCGCGCGATGTGCCTACACGTTCGGCCAGGTCGTTGTGGGTTAGCCCCGTGACTCGTCCATCGGCGCCTGACGAAAGACGCAGGATCAACGTGGCCAGTCGCGCAGTGAGCGACTTGAGCGCAAGATCCTCAAGCTGTGTTTCGGCTTCGCTCAGACGGTCGGCCAGCGCCTGCATGATGCGAACGCCGATAGTCGGGAAACGGCCGATGAGGTATTCCAAATCTCGTCGGCTGATGACACACAGGGTCGATTCCGTGATCGTTTCGGCGAACGAATCGTGGACCGCCTGTCCCAGCAGCGCCATCTCGCCAAAAAACATCCCTGGCTCGATGTTGGAAATGACGAAGCGTTTGCCATCGGGTGAGATGCGGTAGATCTGAACTCGGCCGGACTTCAGGAGGAACAGCATCTCGGACTTCTCGTCCGGCTGGTGCAGGATCCGCCCTGGACCAACAGTCGACATGCGCGTGCTGCGCTCAACGTCGTGGATCTGCGCCTCGGTAAGGTCTTGAAAGACTTCAACCTGTTGCAGGTAGTGTCGCTTCAGCGCGCCGGCATCCGGGGATCGACCAGCCTGCCGTGCGGCGCTCCGCCTTGAGTCACGCATCGCGTACCGCCCGAAATTGTTGCGTCATCTCAGCCAGAGACGCCGATGTCCCCGACGACGAGATTCAACTAACGACCTCGTTGTTCAGCACACATGGTGGCACAGCCCTACCGTTGCTTGGCGTCCGCAATTCCTGGATCGTGACGACGCCATCAGCCCGGCGCTCGAAGAAACGGCATCGCCTGTTCCGACCCGCCAAGATCGATCCTCTCAGCGGCCTCGCGATCACGATGCATGGCGGCCACCAACTCCTCAACCGAGTGAAACGCCTGCTGACCGCGCAACCAGGCACGAATAAAGGTGCGCAGCCCGCAGCCGTAGATTTCGCGGTCGAATCCCAGGAGATGGACTTCAAAAAGACGGTGGCTCAAGCCAAACGTCGGGCGCGTGCCCACGCTGATCAGTGCCGGGTAGAGCGTGGGATCTGCGTCCACGAGCGCCGTTCCTGCATAGACGCCGTCCGCCGGAAGGACCAGCCATGGGGGAGTTTGGACGTTGGCCGTTGGAAAGCCCAGGTCGCGGCCTCGACCATCGCCCCGGGCAACCGTGCCAAACAGACTGTGTGCGCGGTCCAGAATTGCGTGAAGCCGGTCCACCTCACCGGCGGCCAATGTCTCTCGGGCTCGGCTACTCGAAATGGCGCCCGGTTCGCCCTCATAGCGCACAGCCACATGAGTAAACCCCAAGCGTGGCGCCAGGCTCGCAATGACATCCGGCGTGCCCTCGCGATCCCGTCCAATCGCCGCATTAGGTCCGGTAACGAGCGTCCGCATGGCCAGCCGTTCGATCAGATCGCGGAGAAATTCGTTGGCCGACCGGCGTGAAAACTGCCGGTCAAAGCGCAATACGATGACGTCGTCCACTCCCGAGGTGGCCAGCAAGTCGATTCGGTCGTCCAGGGTCGTCAACAGTTGGCGGGGCTCGGACGGCCGCAGCACCCACTCGGGCGGGGGCCAGAGAGTGACGGCGATCGCACGCCCACCGTCTTGCGCGGCGGCTGCCCTGCAAGTTGCCCGCAGCAGGGCCTGGTGACCTCGGTGCACGCCGTCAAAGCGGCCAATTGTCACGGCCGCGCCGCCCAGCGGAATAAACGGGTCGTCTTCCCGGAAGACGCGCACGTGGCCAGCGTTCGGGGCCTGCGTCACTGTGGCGTTTTCCACACCATGCGGGGTGTCCAGCAGCCAGCCTGGCCCTGCGCGAGGCCGAGAAAGCTGCCGTTGCCGTCGTATAGACGGTGCAGCCCGGAAGCCGCGCGGTTCAGCGAGCGTCCGTGACTGAATTCAACGCGATCCGTGTCGCTGAGGATGGCTGACGGCAGGTGCTCGACCACTGTGTCCGGAGCGTGGAGCAGCGTGTCGAGGAAGCCCTCGCGTGCCGCGATCTCAAGCTGCCACATCTCGGTCGACGCACTCAGGGTGAAGGGCCCCACTCGCGTACGTGCCAGGCCGAATAGCGTGGCGCCGCAGCCGATCGCCGCTCCCAGATCACGGGCCAGCGCGCGAATGTACGTGCCCGACGAACATTCGATACGCAGACCGGCCAGCAGAGCGTCGCTCCAGCCCTCCCCGCTGCCGAATTGAAGGCGACCGTCAATCATCCGAACGCCGATGCGGCCAGCCGACACGAGCCGCAGTGCGCGAACGTGGACTCGACGCGGTTTCAGATCCACCTGCCTGCCGGCGCGGGCCGAGCGATAGGCGCGCACGCCACGAACTCGGAGGGCCGAATATTCCGGCGGACGCTGTTCGATCGCGCCCGTAAACGAGGGAAGTACCTGCTCCACGGCTCCTGGCCCTGGTGGCGGGCGAGGCTCGGATGTCGGATGTGTCTCCAGGTCGGAGGAGGGCGTCTCGACGCCGAAGAGTACGGCAGCCTCGTACGTCTTGGGCATATCCAGCACGAAGCTGCTCAGCCGAGTGGCGCGCCCTATCGCCAGCGGCAGCACGCCCCAGGCCAGTGGGTCCAGGGTGCCGCAGTGCCCAACCCGTCGAACGCGGACTGCGCGGCGGACACGCCCGACTACCTGTGTGGAGCCGGCGCCGATTGGCTTGTAAATATTGATGAATCCGCCATTGGGCGGGGCCTGACCTTCACGGGCCATCGCAAGGTTGAACCGTAAGGGCTTGAGCCCCCTGATCGGTTGCCTCGCCTTCGGTGCGGCGCTGGGAGATGGCCTCGGCGGTCAGCATCTCGGGGTCGAGTTGAAACTGGATGCGCGGGATGCGATATACGCGAATGCGGGCCGCCAGTTCGCGGCGTACAAACGTTGACGCCCGCTGCAGAGCGGCCAACGACTCCATGGCATTGTGCGCGTCGCCCAGCGGCGTCACGAACACGACCGCCTGCCCCAGATCGGGCGAGATCGACACACGTTGCACGGTGACGAAACCGATGGCCGGGTCTTCGAGCTCGCGCTCAATGAGGCCACTGATCTCTCGCGCGATCTGGGCTTCTATCCGTTGCGCACGGCGCGTAGCGATGGGGCGGCCTCCGGAGCTACGGGAGCCGTTCTTCGGTGTGGCTGGCCTCGATGATGTCGGCAAGTTGAATCTTGGTGGTCGTTTCGATGGCCAATCCGCAGTCGAAGCCCTGTCGAACCTCGTCCACCTCATCGGAGAAGCGGCGCACCGTGAGAATGTGGCCGGTGCCGATCTCCTCGTTGCCGCGCAGGATTCGGACCTGGGCGCCGGTGTAGACGCGTCCCGAAAGCACCATGCCGCCCACGATCTGGCGCGTGCGCTCGGTCCGGAATTCGCCGCGAATCTCCAGACGACCGTCAACCACCTCGACTTGCTCAGGCTTGATGGAGCCCTTGAGCGCCGCGTCCACGTCGTCAATGAGTTCATAGATCGTGCGGTAGGTGCGCACGTCGACATTCTGACGTTCGGCTTCTGCGGCGGCCGTCGCGTCAACACGCGTATTGAATGCAAGCACGAGGCCTTTGGCGGCCGATGCGAGATTCACATCGGACTCGGTGACGGATCCGACGCCCTCGAAGACCACCATGGCGCGAGCCCGGTCGTCGCCTAGCTGGTCGATCGACTTGACAACGGCATCAACAGATCCGGCGGTATCCGCTTTTACGACCAGGTTGATCTGCTGGAGACGGCCCGCCGTCATCTGCGCGGCGAGCGCTTCGAGGCTCAGACGCATGGCCTGGTCGCCACTTCCTCGAGTTGGCGTTCGGCCCTGCTGTCGGCGCCGCTTGCGCTGACGGGGAATGACATTGATCGGATCGCCAACGTCCGGCATCGCGTCCAGACCCATGACCTGGACAGGTGTCGATGGCGTCGCCGTTCGTAGGCGCCCGCCACTCTCGTCAAACAGCGCTCGCACGCGGCCGTTGATCTCGCCAGTCGTGAGGGTGTCACCAACCCTTAGGGTTCCGCGCTGCACGAGCACGGTCGCCACCGGCCCCTGACTGTGGTCGAGCCGTGTCTCGATGATCGTGCCTTGAGCCGGCCCGTCCACCGGCGCGCGCAACTCTTCCAGCTCGGCCGTGAGGTTGATGTATTCGAGGAGATCGTTGATTCCTTCGCCCTGGAGGGCCGATAGCGGAACCGCCACGACATCTCCACCAAAGTCCTCGACAACGATCTGATGTTCCGTAAGTTGCTGGAGCACACGATTCGGATTCGCGGTCTCCAGATCGATCTTGTTGACGGCAATGATGATCGGCACGCTGGCCGCTCTCGCGTGCCCAATGGCTTCAACGGTCTGGGGCATGATCCCGTCATCGGCGGCAACCACAATCACCGCAATGTCGGTGACCCCCGCTCCGCGCGCACGCATGGCCGTAAAGGCCTCGTGACCCGGTGTGTCAATGAAGGTAATAGCACCGCCATTCACGGAAACCTGGTAGGCCCCGATGTGCTGGGTAATCCCCCCGTACTCGGTGTCGACCACACTGGTGTTTCGTATGGCATCCAGCAGCGTGGTCTTGCCGTGATCGACGTGGCCCATCACCGTCACGACGGGCGGACGCGGCTCGCCCTCCACAGGATCTGCGACATCGGGCTGCGGTGGTTCCTGAGGAGCCACGGGAGCGACACGGTCATGTACAGGTTCGGCAACGATCGCAACACCGAGATTGTGCATGACCGCGCGCGCGGTATCCCGATCGATGGCCGCGTTGATGGTGGCCAGCACGCCTCGATTGAGCAGCTCCATGATGATGTTGGTCGGCGGCACGTCGGCGCGCTCGGCAATGTCGGCAATCGCGGCGGAAGTCGGCATGGCGACCTGGCGAAGTTCGACTTCCGGCGTTTCCTCCGGCTCGGGGGGCCGCTCCTCAGTGGCCGGACCGGGTCGCTGCTGGGGGCGGCGCCTCGCGCGCGGCCGCGGCGGCGGGCGTCGACGCGTGCGTCGGCGGCGCGCCATGCTAGCGAGCGCTCCCGGTTATCCGGACAAGGCGCTCGCGCTCAACGTGTTCGATCAAGCTCTCAGCCTGCGTGCGATCAATGGACACTCCCAACTGTTTGCCTAGGATGCCGTGCGCGAGCGCCTTTTGCACGCAGCCGGGCTCCATGGAGACGTACGCGCCGCGCCCATCCAGCCGACCGGAAGGATCGCAGCGCACACCGCCTTCGGGCGTACGCACAATTCGGATGAGTTCGCGTTTGGGACGTTTCACGCGCGTGACGACACACGTGCGAGCAGGCTCGGCGCGGGCGATGGTCAACTCCCGGATCCGAGGGCGCCTCGGCCCACTCGTTCCGCCATTGGCGTCGAAGTGGCATCCGACGAGGGATTGGGAGCATCGGGTGGATCGGGTGGATCGGGTGTGCTGGAGGGCTCCGTTTCCCCGGCGTCCGAGCCCTCCGGTACCGCGACATCCACAGCTTCCGCCGGCTCCGACGCATCCCGGATCGTGATCTTCAACCCCGTTAACCTCGCCGCCAGTCGTGCATTCTGACCTTCGCGGCCAATTGCCAGCGACACCATATCGGTCGGCACAAACACATCGGCCATGCGGTCGCTGAGATCGACGTGCACGTTGCGTACACGGGCGGGACTGAGCGCGTTCGCCACGTATACGCGCGGCTCATCGTCGTGCAGGATGATCTCGACCTTTTCCTGTCCGAGCTCGCGGAGCACGTTTTGGATGCGCGTCCCGCGCATGCCCACCGCCGAACCAACGGGGTCAAGCCCCTCTTGCCGCGAGCGAACTGCCAGCTTGGTGCGAACGCCGGCATCGCGTGCGATTGCCGCAATTTCAACCAGACCGTTCTGTATCTCGGGCACTTCGCGTTCAAAGAGCCGGCGGACAAAATCCGCGTGCGAGCGTGAGACGCGCAACTGCGCGCCACGACCTCCCTCGGCCACGTCGAGAAGCAGCACACGCATGCGCTGACCGGAGCGATAGAACTCGCCGGGCACCTGATCGGCTGAAAGCATGATCGCCTCACCGCGCCCGAGATCAACAAAGACGCCGCGATTCTCGACGCGGGTCACCCGTCCAACCAGCAACTGGCCCTGGTGCTCGATGAAGTGCGTGTAAACCTCCAGTCGCTCCGCGTCCCGCAGGGCCTGCTGCATAGCCTGCCGGGCTTTCTGCGTCGCGATACGTCCGAAGTTTGGCGGGGTGATGTCGATCTGAAAGATCTCGCCGAGCTCCATGGTCTCGTCGTAGCTACGGGCCTCGGCCAGCGAGATCTGGTGAACGTCATCGGTGACGACTTCCACCACGGTCTTGTTGGCATATACGGTCGAGTCCCCCGTTTCCGGGTCGATCTCGATATCGATGTCGTCGTAGTCGCTGTTGTAGTCCTCAAAGGCTGAGGTGATTGCTGTGCGCAAGGCATTAACGACCGCTTCGATCTGAATGCCCTTCTCGTCGGCAAGCTGCTGCAGCGCCAACATGAAGTCACTGCGCACGGGATAGCCTCCTCAGGACGTTTGGACCGCTTCCCTCCCCCGGGAAAAGGACGGACCTTCGCCCGCCCATGGCAGACAATGCGGCTAAACGTAGTTTAGCACTGCCTGCTGAGCTTGGGCGAATCTACCACGAGGAATGGCTTTGAAGCTACAAAGGTAGCCCATGGGCCAAGCTTGATCCTACAACCGACTGCCCGACCGTAACCAATCCAACAACTAGATCAGCCGGTTCTCATCCGCGTCGAAGACATACGCCTCGTCCACCGGGACCTTGGCGTACACCGTGGTGTTGCGGTCCCACTCCTCTTCGAGCGGCCGCTTGGCGATCACTCGTGATCCAGCGAGGTCAAACGTGACCTCCTTGCGTTGCTCGGAGAAGTGACTTTCCACCCAATACACGTCAACCGGCACGGAACCATCCACCTGGTGGTGCGTCAACTCGATCGACTCAGGCCTGATTCCCAGGTTTATCGGAGCGCCTTCGCGACTGCCCAGCGCGTCGTTCCGCAGGTCGACGAAGTGACCATCCACGCGGACACCGCCGCGTTCGGCCTTGGCCGGCATCAGGTTCATCGGCGGCAGGCCCACAAACCCGGCCACGAACATGTTGGCCGGGTTGTCGTAGATCTCGCGGTAGGTGCCGAGCTGTTGAATCTTGCCGGCCTGCATCACGGCAATTCGGTCACCCATGGCCTGGGCTTCGGTCTGGTCGTGCGTCACGTACACGGTGGTGATGTTGAACCGGCGCAACAGCCGCTTGATCTCGACCCGCGTACGGCTGCGCAACTTGGCGTCGAGATTTGAGAGCGGCTCGTCAAACAGGAAGACCGTCGGGTCCCGCACGATGCAGCGAGCGATGGCCACACGCTGTTGTTGTCCGCCGGAGAGCGCTTTCGGTCGACGGTCCAGAAGCTGATCGAAGCCGACGCCCATGATCTGGGAGACGATCTCCACGCGCTCGTCAACCTCCTCCTCGCGCTTGTGCATTTTGAAGAAGAAGCCCAGGTTCTTCTTGCTGTGCATGTGCGGATAGAGGGCGTAGTTCTGGAACACGATGCCCACGCGCCGCTCCTTGGCGCCGAGCAGCGTCCAGTCCTCCTCGCCGTACTGGATCGTCCCGCTGTTGGGGTAGTCAAGCCTGATGAGGCCGGCGACCACGCGCAGCATGGTGGACTTGCCGCAGCCCGACGGTCCAAGAATGGCGATGGACTCGCCGTCGTGGATGTCGAGGTCCACTCCGTCAATGGCGTGGATATTGCCGTCGTGGTAGTTGGCCTGGCCCACCAGGTCGGACTTCTCGTCTTCGGGCGTACCACCCATCTGGCCGAATATCACGGCCGCCGGGTCTGAGTCCTCTTTGAAGATCACCCGAGCGTCTCGAATCTGTACGTCAGCCATCGAACCCCTCCGAGCCTTCTGTTGATTTCGATCGGCGAGTCGTCACAGGACTCGCCCCTCCGGCTCCACGCCGAACGCGTGGAGGCGGTCTTGCGTCATTCGCAATGCCACCAGCGCCAGGGTGCTGGCCATAAGGAACACCGCGGGAAAGATCAGCAGCATGCTGAGCACAATGCTGACGACCACAATGATAAAGAACGCGATTGACGAACCAGGCGAACTCAGCGCCATGACCGCCGCGTTACGAAACAGGTGGTAGATCGACATGTCGTAACGGATGAACATTGGAAACAGGTAGGCTTGGGCGGCCGTCCACAGCACAACGAAGTACAGCGAGAGGAACCCGAGGGCCTGTATTAGCAGCTGACCTGTGCCGGTATAGAAGATGAACCCAACGATCAGGCCGTAGAGCAGGAACATGTCCACGACGAATAGGAGCCAGGCCCTCGCGAAATTCAGCCGAAATCCGACCCAGAAGTCTCGAGCTTCGATATTTTCATACTCGACGTGACGGTGCGCCACGTGGAAGAGCGCGGCCGTTCCGGGACCCGCCAGCACACCGCCAACGACGGTGCCACCGACGATGAACACGAAAAACTGGAGGCCGGTGACAGGGGCGTCCGTCTGCAGCACAGCCTGTTGCAATGCGTATGCGCCGGGTATCCCAACGATGGGGACCAACGGGAGCATCGCCAGAAACCAGAACAGGTTCCCGACGAGTGCCAATGCGCGGAGATCGTAGTAGACCTGCGCGAACGCCCACCACATGTGCCGAAAGACCTCAGCCAAAGCGCCTCACCGCCGAAACCGAAAGAGGCCATGCCTCCCATATGCATGGTAGCCGAGGTGCGAAGAGCACCCGGGACCGAGCCAATTGGCGTCCCTTGGCGATTCGTACGGAAGCTCAGGCAGGAACTTGCGCGGGCAGGCGATCAATCATCTCCCGCAGCAAACTCGTGGTCTGATGGGTGCTTCCACAGCAGGAACCGACCACGGATACGCCGCTTTCGATCCACTGCCGGGCAAATTCGACCATCTTCTCTGGCGGATACAGGTAACAGACTCGCCCATTGATGAGCTCGGGCACGCCAGCGTTGGACTGGGCCATGAGAGGGCGCCGCGGACCGGCGGCCAGCATCTGGTCCAGCACCTGCGTCATTTCTTCCGGCCCGTTGCCGCAGTTGCAGCCAACCACGGCGGCGCCCGCCTCTTCACAAGCGCGCAGGCCGTCCGCAGGCGCCACGCCCATCATGGTGTGGAGGTTGATGTCGTAGGTCATGGTGGCGAAGACCGGCAGACCGGTTGAGCTGGCAGCCTGAATTGCAATCTGGACTTCGCGGATGTCGCTGAATGTCTCGCATAGAATGAGGTCTGCGCCTCCCTCCGCAAGCTGCTCTGCCTGCACCCGAAAGGCCTCGGACATCCGGGCCTCGGTTATGTCTCCGAGCGGCTCAAGGAAGTCGCCGCTCTGTCCGATATCCCCCGCAACCCAGGCGTTATCGCCAGCGACGGCCCGTGCCTGCTCGGCCGCGCCTCGATTAATCGCCTCGGACTTCTCCGTCAGTCCGGCCCGCTGAAGGCGGATGAGGTTGCCACCAAACGTGTTGGTCGAGATAACGTCGGCTCCGGCATCCAGATATGCCTCGTACACGCCGGCCATGCGATCCGGAAAGCGGAACGTGACTTCCTCCGGCGCCTCCCAGTCGCGATCCGGAAAGTCATTCAGCGTCGAGCCCATGGCGCCGTCGAATAGCAGGGGGTGCCGGGCCAAGGCACGGAGGACGGCATCGGGTGTCGATCGATCAACAGGCATGGGGCATGTGCTCGCGCCCGGCTAGTTGAGCTCGGGCTTTACGTCGAATATAGCAACGGCGCAACGCAGGCTTGGTTACGCGTCTCCAGTTTCTGCCGCCTGAAACGCGGCCGCGGAACGACTTGTCGCGGCCAGCGCGGGATAGAGGTCCCGATAGCGCGCATAGGCTGCATCCAACGCGGCGGTTCCTTCGGCACTGGGCGTAATCGTTTCGTGCGATGCGGCCGTGACCCGCACCGCCTCGTCGACCGATGCGAACAACCCCGACGCAACAGCGCCCAACAAGGCCGCCCCGAAGGCCGGACCGCGACCCTCCGGCTCAACCCGCATCGGAGTATCGAACACATCGGCGACGATCTGCCGCCAGAGCGGACTGCGAGCTCCTCCACCCGCCAGCTTGAACCGGTCCACGGCCGCGCCGACGCCCTGAATGGCCTGGGCAGCGTCGCGCAGGCTAAAGGCCACCCCTTCGAGTACTGCCCGCACGATGTCGGCTCTGCCGTGGGCGGTCGTGAGGCCCACCAGCGCGCCTCGGGCCTCCGCGTCAAGATGTGGGGTTCGCTCCCCTTGCAGATACGGCAGCCACAGCAGGCCCCGGCTGCCCGGCGACGAATCCGTGGCCTCAGGAACCAGTTGGTCGTACGAAGTGCCCGGCATGAATGTGTCACGCAGCCACCGCAGTGAGAGACCGGCCGCCTGAGTGACACCCATCAAGTACCAGCGTTGAGGCAGGGCATGGGCCCCGACTTGGACGCGTCCATCGGGCGCCGCGCCATAAGCGGAGGCGGCGGCGAAGACCACGCCGGACGAACCAATCGTGACGGCCGCGTCACCCTCGGAGACGACTCCGGCTGCCACGGCCCCAGCCGGCTGATCGCCCGCCCCGGCCGCGATTGGGATCCCGGGTCGCAGCCCCAGCCGTTCGGCGGCAGCAGGCGTCAGCCTGCTGGCGGGCTCCGGCGACTCGCGAATCTCGGGCAGCCAGGCCCGATCGATCGCCAGCATGTCGATCATCTGGTCGGACCAACGGCGTTTAGCCGAGTCGAAGTAGCCAGTCCCGCTGGCATCGGATACGTCGGTCAAGCACTCACCGGACAGCCGCAGGCGGATGAAGTCCTTGGGCAGCAGCACGTGAGCCGTGCGTTCAAGAAGATCCGGCTCGTGCTGCCTGACCCAGACGATCTTGGGCGCCTGGAATCCTTCCAGCGGCAGGTTGCCTGTGTGGCGGACGAGCGTGGGCACCCCGATGGCGTCCTCGAGTTCGCGACGCTGCGGTCCGGTACGGAGGTCGCACCACAGGATGGCGTCACGCAGCGGCTGCTGGGCGCGGTCGAGCAGCGTCAGTCCGTGCATCTGACCGGTGAGCCCTATCGCTCGAATGTCGTCCTCCCGACGAGCCCGTGAGGCTACCGCCGAGATTGCACTGAAGGCAGCCCGCTCCCAGTCCTCCGGGGACTGCTCGGCCCAGCCAGGTCTCGGGGTGTGCAGGTCATACGGCGCTTCGTGAACCGCCAGCGTGGCTCCCGAGACATCGGCCAGAACGGCGCGAGCGCCCGTGGTGCCAAGATCCAGCCCAATGACCGCCGGAGGACTCATGCCTGCGCGGGAGATGCCGGACCGTAGCTCGGCATAAGTAGATCGGCTGGCTCAAGACGGACCCCCGGCGCCGCTCGGGGGACCGGGAACGCGGATGCGGCGCCGTGCTCGACGATGGCTCGAGCCAGCCACCTCGGGTCGTCATGCAGCGCGACGATGGTGCCGCCCAGGCCTGCGCCGGCCAGCTTGGCCCCGTACGCGCCGAGTCTGAGAGTCTTTTCAGTCAACACGTCAACGACGGGTCCCGACCCGCCAACAGCCGAGATGTGACGATGCGCGGCGTTCATGGCCCTGCCTACCGCCGGCCAGTTGCGCTCCAGCACGTCGCGCTTCGTCTTCCGGGCTATGGATCCCAGGGTCCGCATGGCCGCACGGACATCCGGATCCCCCTCGACCCAACGGGACCGCAGGGGACGGTGAGTCTCGCCGGAGTCGCGCTGTCGCCCGGTGTGGGCCAGCACGAACGGAAGCTCCACGTCCGGCTCAAGCAACGGTTCAACGGTCGCCAGGGGATCGACGGTTGGTCCACGCCAGTTCTCCTTGTCGCGGAAATCCATACATATCAATCCGCCAAAGGTCGTGGCGTAAAAATCCTGGAACCCGCACGTTATACCCATGCGGCTGAACTCAATCTCGCGGGCCGTTTCAGAGAAATGATGCATCGGGGTCTTGCGATTAAGCCACGCATTCGTGGCGTGAAGGGCGGCGACCAACAGCGCGCTGCTGCTCGAGAGTCCGGCGCCCGGTGGCACCTCGCTCCAACACCGAAGCTCGACCTGTTCGTGCCGCATATCCTGCGCGGCCACGACAGCCTTCAGCACGTTCAAGTAAGTCGCGCGGCGGGCCTTAGCAAGGGCTTCCTGATCCATCCGGGCCGCCGCGAGCCCGCTCGGGGCAGCGACGAGACGCAGGTCGTCTGAAGACTCCACGGTGAGATCGAGATCCGCGTCCAGCGCCAGCAGACGCAGCCGCGGAGCCGGTCGAATTGCCACGTAGGCCCGTCGCGGAATCGCGAAGGCAATAACCGTCCCGCCGTACATGTCGCTGGGGTTGCCGAGCAACCCGGCCCGCCCGGGCGCCGATGCGACGACCGGAGTGCGCGGTGTCACAGCCGTTGGCCAAGCTCGCTGACATACTGCCGGACACCCGCGCCGTATTGCGGGTCGGCGAGGGCGAAGTCAATGAACGCCCGGTAGTACGACGCAAAGTTGCCAATGTCGTACCGGCGCTCGTTCGACTCCAAAGGAACGACGCGTACCGGCGGCGATTCCCGCGCCAGGATCGAGATGGAATCCGTCAGCCAGCGTTCGCCGCCCAACCCAGGTCGGGTCGCCTCAATTGCGTCGAAGATGGAAGACTCGAAAACGTAGCGTGGCACGATGGCCAGGTCGCTGGGTGCGCGGCCCGCAGCCGGTTTCTCGACCAGGTCGACCGCCACGAGCGAGCCATCAACGTCTCGCACATCCACGATGCCGTAGCGGAAGGCATCTTCCGGCGCGATCTGCTCAACGGCAACCGCACCGCTTGCGCCGCTTTCCCTATGGGCCGCCATCAGCCGGGCCACCAGATCGCCGCCGTGAATAATGGTGTCGCCAAAGGCGACGACAAAGGGTTCGCCCCCGGCAAAGTCTCGCGCCAGGCCCACCGCGTCGGCGACGCCGCTGGGCGTTCCCTGACGTGTATAGAAGACGCCGCGAATCCCGTCGGCAATCGGCAGATCGGCTGGATCCACACTCCCCGCCTGGTGAAGAACCTGGCTGAGTTCGAGATCGGCGTCGAAGTGATCCTCGATCGCCGCCTTCTTTCGGCCCGTGATCAACAGAATCTGCTCAACCCCCGCAGCGCGCAGTTCCTCCACCACGTATTGAACGACCGGCTTGCGGCCGACCGGCAGCATTTCTTTCGGCTGTGACTTGGTCGCCGGAAACAGGCGGGTGCCCACGCCCGCTACGGGCACTACGGCCTTGCGAACGGCACCGAAGGACACGGTTCTCGTCACAGGGTTCCTGAGGCGGCGGCGCGACAACGGTCGGGCGCTAGCATACGCATTCCAGCGGAGCGGCCCGCCGTGCATCACGCGCGCCGCCTCGCTGCGATCTGACTTGTGCAGCCGTTGCACAATGCCGATATGTCTCGGCGCGGCGGCGAAATGGGGGAGTCGGCGTGCGTCGCGCACTTGTCTTTGGCATCTGGTTGCTCCTCGCATTGGCGGGAGTCGTAGTCGTGCTGGGTGTCTTCGCGACTCGCGGCTCGGTTGACATCTCGGACCTGGCACGCCTCGAGCCGGACTCACTCGTGCGCGCGCGTGCTGAGGCCAAACTCAACGCATTCGGCCAGACGTCGGAGCAGGCGCGCCTGGCCGGCCGCGCAATCCCGGCTCAGGTTGCCTTTACGCACGACGAGATGACGGCGCTTCTCCGGGATTGGGCCGGGCAGGAGCATGGCTTCGGTTCGGCAACCGACCTGCAGCTCACGTTCCGCCCGCGGACCCTCACGCTGACGGGCGTTCTGCACTCAGTTGGTTTGAGCTTTCCATTTCGCCTCGACATCGCCGTTTCGGCCGAGAACAGCGAGCGCACGGCCGAGATCACGCGATTCCAGGTGGGTGAAATGTATGCGCCCGGCTTCGCACGCTCACTCGTCCTTGCACTGGCCGAAAGCACCCTGGACGCCGGATTGCCCCGACTGCCGATTGCAATTGAAACGCTTGTGATAACAGACGGTGAGTTGCTCGTCTCGGGCGCCGCCGTTCCCTAGGCTCAGAAAGTGGGGGCTTCAGCGCGGGAAGGCGCCACGGACTCCGCCGTCAACCGGCAGCACGGCGCCCGTCGTCTTGGCCGCCCGGTCACTGGCGAGGAATAGCACGGCCTCCGCCACGTCGTCTGCGCCAATCGGCGTTTGCAGCAGGTTCCGGCGGCGGTAAAAGTCCTCAAGCTGGTCAGCGGTCACGCCATGAGCCGCAGCGCGGCCCGCCCGCAGATCGTCGCTCCACAGGCGCGAATCCGTGAACACAGCATCCGGGTTGACCATGTTGACGCGTATCCCATGCTCGCCGTTCTCGATGGCCAGCACGCGGCCCAGCTGCAGCTGCGCCGACTTGGCCGCGCTATACGCCCCAAAGTCGCGGCCTGGGTCAAACGTGTTCTTCGTGCACACAAGGATCACGCTTCCCCCCAGGCCTTGCTGGCGCATGGCCCGAACTGCCGCCCGCGTCACCAGGAAGTGTCCGGTGGCATTGACGTCAAGGCTCCGTTGCCACGCCGAAAGGAGTAGAGCGTCGATCGGCGCCGCGTCAGCGATCCCGGCATTGGAGACCACGATGTCAACCCCTCCCACCGCAAGCACCATCGCCCGCATGGCTGCTGTGACAGCATCCTCGTCTGTCACGTCAAAGGTCAGGGGTTCGGCCGCACCCTCGTCGGCGGCAATACCAGCCGCTGAAGCCCTGGCGCCTTCCGCGTCGATATCGGCGACAAACACGTGGGCGCCTGCAGCGGCCAGCCGGCGGGCCGTGGCGCGGCCGATTCCACTGGCCGCTCCAGTAACCAGGGCTACCCGCCCGGCCAGCTCCCGCTCGGGTGGCGCCAGCTTCAGCTTGTACAGCTCCAGCGGCCAGTATTCGATGTCGAAGAGATCGCGCGCCGGCAGCGCCGCGTAGCCCCCCATGGACTCCGCCCCTTCGATCACGTCCATCGTCTGGCGATAGATCCGGGCCACGGCATCCGCTTCAGCGGCCGAACGGCCGGTGGTAAACATCCCGATGCCAGGCGCCAAAACCACGCGCGGGCCGGCGTCGTGCCTGAAGTCGGCGGCTGGATCGGCGTGCTCTCGCACATAGTGGGCGTACGCCGCTTCATAGTGATCCACGGCATCAGGGGCCTCGGCGGGATCATCCGAATGCAGGACCAACGGCAATCGCTTGGTGCGCAATACGTGGTCGGGCGTTGCGGGACCCTGCTGAGAACAGAGCGATACGTCCTGGTGGTCAACGAAGGCGCGGACCCTGGGGCTGGTGTCCGAACGGACGATCATGTGTCGGCGACGGCTCAGCCGGCCGCGCAGGGTAACGGCCATGCGGGCCGCCTCGGTTCGGGGCTCGGCTGATGGCCGACGCGGGCCAAACCAGGAACGCGCGATTCGCGTTTCCGCTCGCGACACCAGCTCGATGTGCCGCTCATAGGATTGCTGGGCGTTCTCGCCGAACGTCACCAGGCCGTGTTTATCGAGGACTAAGCCGTCGACCGACGGATCGGCGTCAAACACATCGGCCGCCGCCCGCGAGAGTTCGAATCCGGGTTTGATATATGGAACCAGGCCAATGGAATCTCCCAGAACCTCCCGCACCCTCGACGCGCCGTCTCGCTGATTCGTCAGGGTCAAGATCGCGTCGGCGTGGCTGTGGTCAATCCAGTCCAGCGGGATGAAGGCGTGGAGCAGCGTTTCAATCGACGGACGCGGCGCCCGCGTGTCCAGCAGCGCCAGCGTGACCAACTCCACCATGGTCTCGTCGTCCAGGACGTCGCGCTCCCGCAGCGGGGTCAGATCGTCCAGTGCAAGCGGGGCAAACCCGTCGGCGCCGATGGTGGCCAGATCGGTGCCGCTACCCTTGATCGTGAGTGCTCGTCGGACACCGCCGCGCGGGTCCGCAACCTCGTGCTTGACCGACGTGTTGCCGCCGCCAAAGAGAACCAGTGAAGGCTCGGCGCCCAGCAAGCGCGAGGTGAACACGCGCAGCGCCAGCGGGTCCAGGCCCGCGGCAGCCTCAGATGACCATCGGGATTTCACCGTCTCCGGCCTGGTCAGTCCCGCAGCGGCGCCGTTGGTTCCAGCGTCACGGTTTTCCCGGCCTCGGCGGCGATGGCGCAGAAGAGGTCGTAGGCGGCATCCAGCTGGACCTTGGGATCGCCGCCCTCGGTGCTGCGAACCACGATGTCAACCGGCAGGCCATTCACACGCGACTGTCCCACGTAGGCCTTCAGATAGGCGACGGGAACTTCGCGCATCACCCGCTGCATGAATGGCGAAGTCTCGGATTCAAACGAGTCGATGAACACGCGCATGCGAGCGGTTTGGGAGGAGAACAGTCCGTGCAGCGCCGGCCGGATGTGCGTCTCGAAGCACCCTTCAACTTCGCGCGGTGGCCCGGGCATCGACCAGATGGTCGTCTCATCAATAACCGTTGAGAAGCACGGCGCCCACCCAACCGGGTTGAGGTGCACAGTCGACGCCCGCGGGATCGACCCCATCTTGAGGCGCGGCGGCACCGAAACCTCTTCGATCGTCATGTTTCGTCGCTGGGCGTAGTCTTCGATGACCTCGAACGGGGTGTGAATGTCGCTATCGGCGACAGCGGCAATAGCGTCCACCGTCATGTCGTCTGGCGTTGGACCGAGGCCGCCGGTTGTGAGGATTACCCGCGCCTTGCGCGCCACGGCGGCGCGCAACTCCGCGACGAGCGCGTCGAGGTCGTCGGCCAGCGCCGTAATTCGACGAACGTCGCCGCCGGCGACCGAGACTTCGCCCGCCAGCCAATGCGAGTTGGTGTCCAGCACAAGGCCGGAAACGAGTTCCGTTCCGATCGAGAAGATCTCAACGTCGTCGTTCATAGCGCCAGCCGCCGGGTAGGTCGTCCGACAGGCATTCTAAGGTGACCCACGGAATCCGATGCTAGCCTGCGGCCCGGCACGCGGAGAGGCTGGCAGCGTATGGGCGCCGACTGGTACGCACAACGCGGGTTCGCGCCGGAAACCGTGCGGCGGGCACGCGCCTGGTACCTGCGGTTCATCCCCGAACCCGGCGACCTGCTGGACCTGGGCTGTGGACGAGGCGAGTTTCTGAGGGCTGCCGCCGAGGCTGGCCACCGCGTGCTCGGTCTCGATCACGATCAAGCCATGCTTGCCGAGGCGCACGGACTGCCGGTGCGCGAGGCAGACGCGCTGGACTTCCTGCAAAGCACCCCCGACCGCTACGACTCGATCACCGCGTTCCACGTCATCGAGCACTTGGCGGTGCGGGAGGCCGAGGCATTGGTTCGCCTTGCCGCGGACCGGCTGCGGCCCGGCGGCAGGCTCGTCATCGCCACCCTCAACCCGGGCAGCCTTCCCACCTTGGCCCACGAGTTCTGGCGCGATCCAACCCACGTGCGACCGTACGACTGGGAACTGATCGAATTCCTAACCACCGGCTCGGGACTGGAAACGGTCTCAGCCGGGGTCAACCCGGAGTCCGAACGCGGTCTGCCGGTCGATCTGGCTGATCTGGACCTAGAGCCGCCAACGCCTGACGAAGGCGCGTCCAGCCCGTCCACTTCACGGGCGTCGCGCGGGGTCGCGGCGCGACCAGCCGATTCGGACTACGGCCAGGATCTCGAACGCGCCATTCACGATGTATCCGACGGCCTGCTGCACACACGGCAGGAATTGGCGCGGATCGCCAGTGTGGTGCGGCGATTCCTTGAGGTTGCCTACGAGCCGTCGGAACTCTACGTCGTGGCGCGGCGGCCCTAGGAGGCCGGCTGCTGCCGGTTGGCCAGTTCCACCTGGGGCTCCGCATCAGGCGGCGGCAGTGACTCGCTGCGCCGCATCAGGTCCGCCGTATAAGCATGGATGAGAGGCACATTGGGCTGTAGCACGTAGGCGCCGTTGTCCGCGACGACCGCGCGCACCATGCCGTCCTCAGGGCGGATCGCGCCTGACACGGTTCGAGCCGAGCCAATCTGCATCCCCAGCTTGGCCATTGAGGGCAGGAGATCCGGCGGCAGGTTTGACTCGAATGCGTTGCTGAGTTCGCTGAGGAAGGCCGGCGATTCGACAAGAGTCTGCGGCGAGATTACCTGCTCCACCAACGCCAGCAGGATCTGCTGCTGCCGCACTTCACGAGCGAATGCGCCGTCCTGATGCCGGGTGCGCACGTAGCGCAGCGCGTTGTCCCCGTTGAAGTGATTGGGACCCGCCTCAACGTGGAACGGCTCGAAGCCCGTGTCGGTTGCGTTGGGGTACGAGGGGTCGTAGATGGTCGATTCCACGTCAACTTCTACGCCGCCGAAGAAATCGACAAGCCGCTTGAACCCGTTGAAGTCCAGCGTGACCCAGTAGTCCACCTGCACGCCGAGCAGGTTGGCCACGCGACGGCGCAGTGCCTCGGGACCCTCGGCCTGCCACACGGAGTTGATTCGGAACGGATCTGTCCGGCAGTTGGCGACGCAGATGTCGCGCGGAATAGAAACCAGGGTGGCGGCTCGAGCCCGCGGCTCAACGTGGGCAAGGATGATCGCGTCCGTTCGACCGCCTCCTTCGCCCGGACGCCGGTCCAGACCCAGAAACAGCACGCTGAACGGTCGGTCTTCAGGCCAGTCGGCGATCAGGTCCAGCGGGTTTGGAGCCTCAGGGGTGGAACTCGCTTCCACTATCGGCGAGGGTGAAAAGGAGGGGGACGCCCTGGCGCTGACAACTGGGGTGAGCGCCGGCGTCCGTGGCACGGCGACCGTGGGCGTCGGAGCAACGGCGACCTCCGGCGCGTTTCCGGACCGAAGCCAGACCATGACGCCCAGGACCGCCACGATGACGAACACGGCGCCGGCTGATGCGACGCTGATGACTTCGGCCCGCCGGAGGCGATTCGCGCGGCCGGACACTGGTTTGCGGGAAGGGTCAGACGACATCAAGCCAAGTTAGCGTTATGTCGAGCGGAATGCTCACTATACGACAGCTATCCATGCGGTGGACCAATTCGTCCGTTGGACTTTCTCTGTCGACTCCGAGTACAGAGCGAAGCATCGCGGCCAAACGTTACGCGGCAGCCACTCGGATCCTGGCTGCCAAGGCTCGGCGAGTACGCTGAATCCGGGGAATCCCACGCCAAAGGCTCCCGAATGCAGTTTGCCATTATCGGCTACGGCGAGGCCGGTCGTGCACACGGACTGACGCTGCAGACGCTGTCTGGCGTATCCGTCAGTTGTGTGGTCGACGTAGACATCAGGCGAGCCAAAGAAGGCGCTCGTGTTTTGGGCGCTTCAACATGGACTGACGACGTCAACGCGGCGCTGCGCCGTCCCGACGTAGATGCCGTGATCGTGGCAACGCCTCTTGCCAGCCACGCGCTGCTGGCGCACCAGGCGCTGGAGCGCCGCCTGCCGATATTCCTGGAGGCTCCGCTGGCCCTGCGCTTCCCCGACGCCCAGCGGGTCCTGGCGCATGCACGCGCGACCGAGACCGTGGTCGCCCTGAACTTCTGGAGGCGCGAAGCGCCGGGCGTACGGATGATCCATGGCCGGATCCCGAGACCGACGTTCGTCCAGATCGAGGCGGTAATCGATCCCCTCCACGGCTCGTGGATGGGGACGGCCGAGCATGGCGGAGTGCTGGGACTCATAGGCAATCACGCGTTGGACCTGGCCTGCGTTCTCATGCGCTCCAGGCCGCGCTTCGTGCACGCGCTGGGCGGCCGGCACGTGCGCCGCGCGGCATTCGCCGATACGGTCTGCGCAGGCATCCGTTTTGCAAACGGCGGTGTGGCACGGGTGATCGTCGGCGAATATGGCCGCGCTTCCAAGGGCTCCGAGTGGCGCATCTGGGCAACGGACGGTGCGGTATCCGCGACCACGCACCGCGACTTGCTCGGCGGCGCATCGCACACAGCCGGCCGTTCCAGCCGGCTCAAGCCCAAGTCCGGCCTCGACGCCATCGCGCCACAGCACAAGAGTCTGCGCGCGTTCGTGAATGCGGTCGCCGGCCATGGCGAGCCGCTGGCCAGGGTGGAAGACGGTGCGCGCGCCGTGCAACTGGCCGACGCCGTGTACGAAGCGATGAGCGCGCGCCGCAGGATTGAACTCGAGGAGACGCCGCTACGCCTCGCCGCTGGACCGATCTACGCTGATGATGCCGTCGCGGACCGCCGTGACCACGGCTTCCGTGCGTGAGCGAACGCGCAGCTTGCCGTAGACGCTGCTGAGGTGGGCTTCTACCGTCTTGGCTGAAACGCTCAACGAGGCCGCAGCCTCGCGATTGGACGCGCCCTCGGCGACGAGTCGCAGTACATCCAGTTCGCGCATCGTGAGCGGCTCCGCCAGCGACCGACCGCTGCCCGTGTCGGACTCGACGGTCGGCAATTCCTGAAAGACAGATCGTCCGGCGTGGACCTGCCGTACAGCGTCAGTGAGACCCGCCGTATCCAGGTCTTTCAGGACGTATCCGGCAACGCCCGCGTCGCGCATGGATTGAACATAGTCCGCCTGGCTATACGCCGACACCACCAGAATCCGGGTGGCCGGCGCAATGTGTGCCAGACGACGAGCCAGGGCCGGCCCGCCGCCAGGAATGCGGAAGTCGAGCAGACAGACGTCCGGTGCACAGCTGCGGCACGCACGCTCCGCCGCGGCCGCGTCGCCGGCGGTACCCACGACTTCGACGTCGGAGACATCCGCCAAGACCGCAGCAGTTCCCTCACGCACCATGGCGTGGTCGTCGACAAGCAGAACACGGATCGGGCGTCTGACGGTCACGTGCGAGCGACTTCCGCCGGATGCATTGGCGCCTCAACGGTCAGGATGGTTGGCCCTCCGATCTGCGATTCGACATCCACACGACCGCCAAGCCGGCTGAATCGTTCCCGGAGGCCGGCCAGCCCCAGATGTCCGGTAGCCGCGTACGCGGCCAGATCCGACGTAGCGGCAAAGCCGCAGCCGTTGTCATGCACGGATAATCGAATGGCATCGGCCGCGCGCGTCATGCGAATCCGAACGCGAGACGCCTGTGAGTGCCGGAGCGCATTGTTCAACGCCTCCTGGGCCGCTCGGTAGATGTTCGTCTCCACGTCGGCGTCAGGTCGCTGAACGTCGGGCGTACCGTCGATTTGCAGGTCAATGGTGAACGGCGCGGCTCGCCCGGCCTCGCCCGCAAGCCAGCGCAACGCCGCTTCCAGCCCCAGGTCGTCCAGAACCGGCGGACGCAGACGTTCGCAGATTTCACGCAGGTCGCCGGCAGCCATATCCACCAGGCGTAGGAGAGCATCGCGGCTGCGGTACGGCCCGGGCGCGGCCGAGCGCAACGCGCGTTGCAGCAGCACCAGCTTCTGCAGTGGCTCATCATGCAGATCGCGTGAAATTCGTTGTCGCTCGGCCTCCAACATTCCGTTGACTTGGTCGTACAGGTCGCTCAACGTCTGTTGGCTGTCCTGCAAGTGCTGCGTGGTCTCGTCGAGCTCCCGTAGACGGTCCTGCAGCTGCCCCCACAGATCCACGCGCACCATGAAGCTGGCGAGTTGACTGGCCAGCGCGTCCAGCAGGTCGGCATCGGCCTGGCTGAGGCCAAACGACTCTTCCCGGATCGAGGCGACGACATAGGCCGCCACCGACTCGCCGATCTTGCACGGAACGACGACGGCGGCGATTTCCGAGCGTCCTCCGCCCCCGGCGGCTACGACGGCCGACCGCACCTGCGCGTCGTCCGGCGTCGGGGCCAGGCTGTTGAACGCGATGGCCGCCAGGTCATGCGGCGGGGCCGCGCGAGTTACGGCAATCCAGTCGAGGCCGATCGCACGACGCACCGGAGCCAACACGGACTCGGCAAGCTGTTCGACGGAGGCGGTGGACGCCAACGCGGCGCTGGCTGTTCGCATCAGCCGTTGCGTGTCATAGCTGTCCTGATACACCCAACCGGACAACGCTCGGAGAACCACCCAGCGCGCGAAGGGCGCCGTCACACCGATGCCAACCAGCGCCGCCGCCAGCGTCCACACCACCGGCAGCGCGCCGGCGCGGTCCGTCAGGTAGCGACCGATCACGCCGACCAGGAGCGCGTAAAACGTAAAGAGCAGGATCCAGGCCGCGCCGTGCAGGAAAAGTGTTCGGAGCACTCGCTGAAATCGAATGCGCCAGGTCGGCACCGCCACGTGAACGACTCCCAGCGCGGTTGCCGCGATGGCCAGCAGGGAGACCGAATACGGAAGGATCTCGGTGCCGCTCACGACCGCCGGCACAAGCGACAGTGCGGTAGGCGGCAGCGCGGCGGTCAGAAACGTCGCCAGCAATACGCGGGCCACACGCCGGTCTCGTGGAAACGTGATATCCAGCAGCGTGACCAGGCACTTCGCGAGAAGCGCCGTCAGGCCCAGGGCGGGAAGAATCGCGACCGTGACCCAGGCCGCGTTATACAGATCTGGCCGGCCCTGATATGACGCCACCAGCACCGCGATCGGTCCGGCCAGGGCGGTAACCGCCAGAGCCGGAACGTACGGCACGATGAACGCCGGTCCACGGATGGGACAGACAGCCGCAAACCACAGCAAGGCGACGCCAGTCGCGCCCGTCGCCGCAAAGACCAGTATCGTCAGCACGCCGTTGGCGTCGGGTGCGACGGAGCCCAGCGAAAGGGCAATGGCCACGGCAAACATGGCGGCGGTCGCCGCTCTCAGCACTCGGCGCCGTCCGTAGAGGGCGACAACCGCGCCGCCGGCCGCAAAGGCCGTCGCAAGCACCAGCGTGGTAGCCCGCACGGCCGGATCGAGACCTGGGATCGCGATCTCGGCACTGGTCCGTGGATCGGCAAGCGCCCCTGTGCCGATCTCGGCGCTCAGCTCGACGGGTCGCCCAATCGGTTCTCCCGTGGGGCCATCCCAGGCAACCACCTCCCCGGCGCCAAGCCCCGCGCGCCAGGCGGGTCCGCCCGGCGTCACGCTCTCGATCAGCCACTGGCCGCGCTCAGCCGGTACGACCGTTGCCCCGTACTCGAACGGCTGCATCGCAACCGTCGTGGCCATTACGAGTGCGGTCACCCACAGAGTCAGACCGAGCGCAAGGGGAACGCCCCGGCGCGGCCAGATACGGGCCAGGCCGCCGCGGCGACGATTCTCCGCAGCGAGCCACTCGCCGAGGCTCTGACGACGTGTGCGACTGGCGGGTCGAGCCAGCGGATTGCCCCCTGACAGTGGGCGCTCCCAGCATACGCCCGGAACCACTGCCTACGTCGCTACGACCGAAACCTCAGCCAACCGAGTGCGATTGGACCCAACGGTCCCCGCTAGACGGCCACCGCCTCCACCGCGGCCGGAGCCGTGTCGCCGCCGGCAAAACCGCAGAACTCCTCATAGTCGATCAGTTCCGTGATCGTTGGGGCATCCCCGCAGACTGGGCACTCAGGATCACGCCGCAGCTTCAGTTCACGGAATTCCATTTCCATGGCATCGAGCAGCAGCAAACGTCCGGTCAGTGACGTCCCATTGCCCACGATGAGCTTGAGCACCTCGTTAGCCTGGATTAGCCCGATCAGGCCCGGCAGAACACCCAGCACGCCGGCCTCGGCGCAACTCGGCGCCATTTCCGGAGGCGGCGGCGTGGGGTACAGGCAGCGGTAGCAGCCCGTGCCGGGCTCGAACACCGTCGCCATGCCCTCGAAGCGCATGACGCTCCCGTCCACCAGCGGCTTACCGAGGAAGTAGGCGGCGTCGTTCGCGAGATACCGCGTTGGGAAGTTGTCGCAGCCGTTGACCACGATGTCGTACGGCTCGAGGATCTCCAGCGCGTTGTCGGAGGTCAGCGGCTCGTCGTGGCGCACAACCGACACGTCCGGGTTCAACCCCGTCAGTGTCGCTTCAGCGGACGCCGTCTTGGGCATGCCGACACGGTCGTCACGGTGCAGGATCTGTCGCTGTAGATTCGAACGGTCGACGGTGTCGAAGTCCACTACGCCCAGCGTGCCCACCCCGGCGGCGGCCAGGTAGTAGAGCACCGGCGATCCAAGGCCGCCCGCGCCTATCGCCAGCACCTTGGCATTCAGAATCTTCGCCTGCCCGGCCGCCCCAACCTCGGGCAGCAACATGTGGCGGCTGTAGCGTTGAACTTGCTCAACGGTGAACACGATTCGGGACCTTCCAGGTAATGCCGGCGCTTAGTGCCCGGCGGGTGGTTCCTCGGTTTCGTAACCGGCCTCGGCCCACTCGGTCATGCCGCCGGCCATGTTGTACGCCTCGGTCACATTCAACGCCCGTGCCATCTGGGTGGCGACGGCGCTGGTCTGCCCGACGTTGCAGATGAACAGCAGCGGTTTCCCGGACGGGATCACCTCGGCGGGGCGCGCCAGGATGTCGTCCAGCGGCACGTAGTCGGCGCCTGGCATGGCCGGCGCGTGAAACTGGGTGCGGACGTCCACCACGCCCACCTCACCGTTTTCGATCATCTCCTTCGCCTTATGTATGTCGACATCGAAGTCAGGCGTTCCAGGCAGACCCATCGTTTGGCACCAATCGGCAGTTCATTCGA
>JAPPLN010000118.1 GCA_028874175.1 Chloroflexota bacterium | reverse complement strand
ACACTCGCCGTCACGCTGGGTTGAGACCCGGGATTCGACGGCGCTGTGGCTCGAGTGCGCGACGTGAGTACGACCGACATTCGCGACGCCATCCGGCTGGGCTGCCGGACCATGGCCAGCGTGTTCAACGCGGACGACCATGACCTTCCGTACTTCGGCTCGCAGGTCCGGCCGGATCCTCGCCTCAGCGGCGGCGGCCTCTCAGATGCACACGTACCGGGCCGGCACCTGAACGCACTGCTCAACGCTGAAGATGCGGCGGGCGTTGCCATTGATGCAGCGGCCGTGGCGAAGCACGCGCGCGCCGCGTTTTTCTCGTACAGCGGCCCAGTTGCGCTCCCACTGGGTCGCAGCGCGAGCGGCGGCCGCCTGGGGGCGTTCGATGCACACAACGTGCGCGAGGGGTTTCACGCCCTCTGCGCCCTGGCCCAGTTCCGCGATTCGGAGCGCGCCCAGGAGCTGGCGGCGGCGAGTATCGCGGCCATCTTCACGACCTGGGATCCCGACACCGGATGGGATCGGGATCGACTCGAACGCGCACATGGGCTCGAGTTTCAGCCGACCGAAACCTTCATCGTCGGCCTGGCGCGGGCCATCGGGCCGCTGGTGAAGTACTTCCGCGCGACCGGCTACGGACCGGCGCTTGAACTGGCCATCGTATTGAAGGAAAAGGCGACGGCGGAGTTTTTCCTGGCAGACGGTTCGTACGAGGCGCGGCGGTTCGGGACGCACACCCACTCCACGACCTGCGTGATGTCGTCACTCGCGCAACTGGCGGACCTGACGTCGGATGTCGTGCTACTGGAACGGGTCAAGGCCTTCTACGACCGCGGGCTGTGGCGCATCCGCGACGCCCTGGGCTGGGTGATGGAGAACAGCGGGGACAAGAACCTGCACGCCCCGGACCGGGGCGAGGCCAACAACACGGGCGACATCCTGGAAACGGCCCTGATCCTGGGCCGGTGGGGCTATCCCGCGGCGTACCACGACGCCGAGCGCATCCTGCGCGGGCACCTGCTGCCCTCGCAGCTGCGTGACACCTCGTTCATCGTCGATCCTCCGAATCCCACGCGTGCCGACGGTCTGCGGGACCTGGCCAACAGACACCGCGGCGCGTTCGGGTTCCCGGCGCCCTATGGCCACGAGCCGCTGGGCATCGAACGAATCTCCTTCAATATGGATATCGTGGGCGGCGCGGTTGGATCGCTGTGCGAGGCCTACCGGGATGTCACACGATTCGATCAAGCGGGCCACTGGGTCAACCTGTTATTCGACCACGAGACCGAGGCGATCAAGGTCGAGTCGATCTACACCCACCGGGCGCTAACGATCACGCTCAAACAGCCCGGGCCGCTTTTTGTCCGGCTGCCACCGTGGGTTCCAGCCGGAGGGGTCACGGTCGGCGGCATGGCAGGCGGGTACCGGGTCACCCGCGGCTACCTCTTCTTGCCGCAGCCGCCGCTACGGCAGACAGTCAGCATCTCATTCGCACTCCCGGAGCAAGAGTTGGTTCTCGTACCGCATGACCCGGAGATTCGCGTCCGGCTGCGGGGCGACACGGTGACCGCGATGGACAACTTCGGCGCCGACCTGACGTTCTTCGAGCCGATCGGCTGAGCGGAGCGCTCGTGCCTCCCCAATTTATCGACAATGC
This sequence comes from Chloroflexota bacterium, assembly GCA_028874175.1. Classification (GTDB taxonomy): domain Bacteria; phylum Chloroflexota; class UBA11872; order UBA11872; family UBA11872; genus UBA11872. The sequence goes on along the minus strand of JAPPLN010000118.1, from coordinate 4,036 downwards.
CTGGCCCTGCTGCATCCCGGTGAGACGGGACGAATGGTCTGCGTGGTCCTGCTGTCGAAGCTGGCAGCCAAGATTGGCACGCTTGAGCGCCCGGAGGCGCGGGCTTGCCGGAACGAGAGCGTGCCGCGACGGTAGGCGAGCAAACCTTCAGCATCAGCAATGTCGACGTGCTGACCGACCGCTTCACAACCGCCGAGACCGAGCTACTCGTCCAGTGCTTCGCCGCGCTCGACGCAAAGCTCCACACGGAGACCGAGCAGTTCGTCCCTGGTCTTCAAGGTGGCCCCTCCCGTCACCGGCTCAAACACATGCCGCCCGACTTCGAGGTGGACGACTTCATCGCGAGCTGGAAGCAGACCACGTAGCCGACGCCGAGTAGTCCCCAAAGCCTCCAGGGTTCCGCATGTCACCAGTTGCTCGGGCGGCGCGAAGCGCATTCCTCAAGCCACCCAGGCTCGTAGCTGCCAAGTGATCGGTCCGTCTCACTTGCACGCGAGTGGCGATCGCGCAGGCAACCGATCCCGCACGTATCCGGCGCCTTGGTGGCTTGCCCACTCGCCTTGGCGAATTCCACCGGTCATCGGGAATCCGCTTGGCGTTTCTGCAACCCGGACGCTGCAGCCGATCACGCCTATGCCTGAAACGGCCTGCGCGGATCGTTTCGCGTTAACCCATCATTCGACACGTTGGCCAGGCTGGCTCCCGGGTCGGTGACGCGTGGCTTCTGCCGACCGCCGCACCAGACGGGTTGAGTATGCGCGTCACGATGCCACAGTCCGTCGCCTGCGCTCCTCTGTAACCAGTGCGCCGTCCCGATCGACTGCACCTTCGAAGCGAGGGAGAAACACCGCCCGCGCTTGAGCAGAACGAGTTCGGGGATCATGCGTCGCATGCATGGATTGCGTGCCAATGCGCCCGTCCAGCGTCGTGTCCTGCGAGTCTGCTCGTACTGATGCTTCGTATTTGGCTGATATTGCGCTCTTCAGCCGATTCGGACAGCTCGCACTATCACGGATAGTGCGGCCTCGTCCATCACGCGGTCTAGCGGAGTCTGACTGCTGCCTCTGGTGCACGCAATCCTAGAGTCCAGACTCCTCGGCACGATTAGGCTTGCAACCGACGACCATGATCTGTGCGTATCATCGGTGGATGCTCCGCTAGTCGAACTTTGTCGTCGCCACGACGCGAGCCTCTAACACTCATCGGCACGCCGATGCAGCGTAGCCGCAATCCGAAGCCACGGAGGAACACCTCTTTCGGCAGGTGATAAGACGGAGTTTGAAGTGCCAGGCACGCGACTGCTCGCACAGGCTGCGGCGAGATGAGTCGCGCCGGGAGCCGATCCTCTCGCCGAGTCAGAGACTTGCGCATCACAACTGAAGTTCCGTTACTGTCCCACCGGGACGACTCACATTCGATTGGATGGAAGTCAGCCAGTTCCGATGCGATTCCGCGTTCAACTCTCAGTCCGAATAGGCAAGTCTCTGGGAGCACCGCCAAATCCTGACCGCCGGGATCTCCTGATCGAGCTCTTCGAGCCTCCGTGAGCCCATGCGTCGGTCGGCAAGGCCACAACCGCACGTCTTCCACCGCTTCGTCGAGATCTGCCGAAGACAGCTGAAGCTAATGCCGTCCGTCGAGGGCGAGTGCCGATCACGTTCAGCCGCTATGACAGGCTCGCGGTGCTCACGCTGGATCGCCGTGATGTCCCTCCACACGCTCTTGGCCGCCGGACACGACGCAATGACCGGCTGGACTAAACGTCGGCAGCTGTCGAGCGTGGCCAGTCACCTGTTCCCAGTGGCCTCGGCTACCGCGAGATGGCCGTGGTGCAGGGCGCTATTGAGCGCGGCGAAGACGCCAAAAGAGGTATGCAGTTATGATGTCTTCAAGCGCTGTGGCAGGCTCGGTTGCCACCAAACTGCCAGCGGACCGACGCTCCTAAACCTGTAAACCGTGCGTGGAGCCCACATCCGGATTTGAACCGGAGACCTCGTTCTTACCAAGGATTTCGCTCCCAGCGCTGTGGCAGTAACCAGAAGACCGCTAGCGAAACGCGTTCAATTATGGTGTGGTGGGGGTTCGGCGGCCTTTTGTTCCCTGCTCGCAGCAACTAAGAGAGTGTCACATAGAAACGGTCCAAGTCCCGCTCCGTGCACGGACGCATGTCTAGGGCGTACGGCGACTGTGGGATTAGCGTTGCGTGTGTGATCCGATGGAGCCGAAAGCTCAATGTCGAGCCACATTGCAAACCGGCTGGTTGTCCGTTCCACCTCCCTGGGGCGCGGCGACGCGACCCAAACCCGCGTCATCCAGCTTGGAAGCACGATTGGTCCAGAACCCGCCGAGCTCACCGCACTAACAGGTTTGAGACACCGCCTTCGCGTCCGCCCCAGCCCAGCAGGCTTGCTGTCGCTCGCTCGGCAAATATGCGTCCAATACGCCCACAATTTTAAGCAATGATCACGCCCCGGAGGACGCCCGCAGCGGAATGTCAGACCCGCTCATGTGGCAATGCGTGGCAGCCTGAATCCGTCGCAGTATGACAATATGTGAGCAAGACGATCGCGACTGCGCCACCACAAGAATGAGGGGTCGATCCTCACCACCGCAGTGCTCTGGGGACGAATCGCCGATCGAATGCCCCATCCACCGGCAGTGATCACCGCGGTGGGCAGTCGAGGACGAGGCTGACTCGTCGCCTGACCTTAACGGAGGGGGCGCCCCCGATTCGAGCGGACGCTGCGCCCGTATCGGTCGCCATTGCCGGAGAGCCGCATGAACACATCGGTCACGACCGTCACAACTCGCGGGCGATGATCGCGCGACAGGTGCGAACGATCTTTGCCCATTTCCCGAGCTACCGCGGCAATGTTGCCCGTTTCCACCCAGCGACGCAGAAACATCTCGTACGGGGGCGCGAGCAAGTCACCTGCGAGCCCGACAGCCTCTTCGACCAATTCCCGAAGCGTAAGCGCCTCTGCCCCAGGTCGACCGCGGTAGGTGGGCGATGCGCGATCCCTCACTGCCGAAAGTTGGCACAAGGAGTTGCCTTGGAGATCCCATGCGCTCCGCAGGTGACGGATGGCGTGTTCGACGCGTCGCTCCCAGTCTGCCCGCGGACGACGACCCGGGCCTGTCGTCGTTCGGTGCCCGGACACGGACGCGTTTGGAAGGCTCAATCGACTGGCTGCGAACACGTGCACGCCCATCAGCGCTTATTGAACAGACTGTAGGCCCCGTGGCCAATCAAGGATTCCGTATTCCCTGGAACTCCTCGAGGCAGACTCACGGGACGCTGGCGATCTCTCAGTCGACGAGTCAGGTCGACTTTCGCGATCAAGTCCGCGAACCCGCGTTCCGGTTCGATCGTCAAGGTCTTCGACCGGCACAACCAGCGCCGGCCAAATTCAGATGGGCACGAAAAACTCGATGTGCATCACACCCGTAGAGTCGCGAACTCAAGCGATCCAGGTGAATCAAGTGTCCGCCGGACAATCCTCGGACGTGCAAGCGCTGACTCCTAAGCAGCCGGCGTCGTCCGTTCGCCGAGGTGGTGCGCCCAACAGCTCGTGACCTAAGCCAGGACCAGGCGATCCACATGATCGCCAGCTCAATCGACCGCCCAGTGGCGTCAGCTCGGGGGACTGCTTGAAGCCGATGGACCTCCAGCGGCTCACTCCCGTATTTGCTATTGGCGGGCGTGGGCAAGCTCGCTTCGGACGGCTACACAGACTATTCGCGAGGCCGACGCCGGGCGCGTGCAGACTTTAGCGCCAGCCGGGCGAAGTAGGCGCTCCGAGCCGCCAGCCGCACGGTCGTGCTCAGATTCCAGCTCCGCCAGGCCACCCCCTTCGGGTTTGCGGTGGTCGAGTAAGCCACTACGTGGACGCCGATCGTCCGCAGCCACGTCGTACGGAATCACCGGCGCGCCTTCGTGAGTACGGCAGCGGAAATCCGCCCCAGCTATGCAGTCAGGCTTCCCTCAAACTGGGCGGCCAGTACCTGATTGACCCGCGCCGAGGCTTCCATCATC
>JAPPLN010000108.1 GCA_028874175.1 Chloroflexota bacterium | reverse complement strand
CCGGCTTGGGTGAGCCGGATCCGGCGCCGATGGAACTACGCTATCCGGAGTGGCTTCCAGGGGAACTGGCGCGAATCGGCGCCGATCACTAGCGGACAAGGGTCAGATCCAGCGCCCCACGCGACATGCCATGGGCGCGAAGCCGGCGGGCCCCGTGTCGAGCCTGTCTCACCCCGTCGGCGGCGCCAGGAAGGCTGTAGTGAACGAACCCGGCGTCGTCGACCTTGATGAGCAGGATCGAGCCGTCGCGCTCAATTACCGCCTCGGCGCGAACGGTGTGCGAGCCAGGCACGTACCGCGGATCAGAAGCCCAGGTCACTCCGGAAAGCGGACGCGCATCGTAGTGACGATACACGGAGGTCAGAACCTCGCCGGGGTCCGATCCGCCCCGTTTATTTCACCCGATAACTGAACGCGTTTCGCTCGGGGTCTACTTCAAGACGGCACAGCGCTCCGGCTGGGCTAACTGAAAATCCATGTGTCGCCAGTTCGATTCTGGCTCTCGCCACCAAACGGCATCCTCTTGGGCGCCAAATTAAAGACGCTGGGCATGGTCCGGCAGCCCAGCCGAATGGCGTCGCGAATGTCGGTCGTATTCACGTCGCGCGCTCGAGCCACAGCGCCGTCGAATCCCGGGTCTCAACCCAGCGTGACGGCGAGTGTATTCGCTGCATGATCGCCGCCTATGCGGTGCGTCCGGCCGCTGACATGCCAGACGCTGCGGTTCGCGTTCCGAAAGTTGGTTCCCGAATAGTCTGTGATAGGTTAATTCGGCATTTGAGAGGCGGCGCGACGCCCACCCCGATCCTCTCGAGCGGCCTCTGGTGAGGCGCGAGAGGTGGACCGGACGTCGCCATGCCTCTACGGAGGAGGATGGGGAGGCCGATGATGAATCCAGTCGTTTCACGAAGGCGCATGCTGCGCAATGCCGTGGTGGGCGTCAGCGGCGTCGCCGGGCTCGCCGCTTTGGCCGCCTGTGGTGAAACGCAGGTTGTGACGGTCGAGAAGATCGTGGAGAAGGAAGTCCCGGTCGAGCGGATCGTCGAGAAGGAAGTCCCGGTCGAGCGAGTCGTGGAGAAGATCGTTAAGGAAGAGGTGGCCGTCGAGACCGTTGTTGAGAAGGTCGTCACCCGCGAAGTTCAAGTAATGGTGGAGGCCCAGCCCGAACAGCGAACCGTGAAGCTCGAGTACGCGACCGACCACACCTCCGGGCCGCGCGGCAAGGCCATGCAGTGGGCCATTGAGCGCTGGGAGCAGTTGCGACCTGACGTCAAGATCAAGTTCATCCCGCAGGACCACATCTTCTACGAAAAGATCGCCGTTGAAGTGGCCGCCGACACGCTGTCGGAGATCAACTTGCTCAGTGGACACTCATACGGACAGTTCCTATCCGCTGGCGCTTGGCTGGAAGCAAACGACATCCTGGCGAAGAAGGATGGCTTCGTACCGGAGGACTACCTGTTCTCGCCCGATGAGCACTCCGACAACCGGGACCAAAATAACTACGGCAAGTGGAACAAGGTCATGAACGGTCCCAACCACGGCATGATGTACCAGGGCGGCCTCAACGGGCTCCTCTACAACATCGACGCCGTTGCCGCCGCCGGCGCAAATGAGCCCTGGGAAGGTATGCGCTATGACGAACTGCTCGAGGAGATGAAGAAGGTCACCGACCACGAGCAGGGAGTCTGGGGATCGGATGCGAGCCTCAGCACCGCGTTCAACTGCGCCTTGGGCTACAACGACAGCCAGCGTCGGGTGATGGGACCGGAAGGCCACCAGGTCGACGGGTACTTTATCGGTGAAGGCTGGCGAGGGCTGCAGTGGGTGACGGATCTGATGTTCGAGCATCAGGTCGCGTACAGGCCGGAGCAACGGGCCGAGATATCAGGCGAGATTGGCAGCCCGTTTGCCGCCGGCAAGCAGGTTTTCTGGTGGGGCGGCCGCTTCCGCACCGTGGGTTTTGCTATCCCGCGAATCGCGGATCGCTTCCGCTGGTCGCTGGCGCCGCTGGTGTGGGGCAATGTGACCGATCACCCGAATGTGGAATACGGCGATCAGCCAAATATCTTCGCTGCGTCGGCGGCCGTGACCGGCGTCGAAGTGCAGACCGTCGATTTCGGAGTCTATTTGGCTGGACCCGAGGTTCAGGGCCGCGTCGGCATTGACCGCGGTCATCAGCCGGTGCATCACGACGTGAAGAACCAGCCGGAGGCCGTCGCCCCGCCTCCGGAGGGCATGCACTACCTCTATGCGGGCTATGACTCGCCGTACTTGCGCCACTCCCAGTGGTACGTGCCCGGTGGTCCCACCATGCTGGAGCTCCTCCAGGTCGAGGGGCCGCTGCTTGGCAAGGCGCTCACCGGCGAAGCCACGGCGACGGAGGCTATTGAGGAAGCGACGAAGGCCACCAGCGCCATCATGAAGCGGTGGCAGGAGCGACTCGACCGCGGCGACGTGGAGCGCTAGGCGTCAGAGCCCTGACGACAGCCGGGAGGGCACGCACCAGCGTGCCCTCCCGCGCTATTTCTCAGGCCGCGCGGCGAAGGTTCCCCCAAGCCAGTTGCCAGGTCGTTCCAGGCGGAGGCGTATCAGAGCCAGGTCTGGTTAACCAGCCTTGCTCCAGCTTGCGATGAACTCGTCCACACCGAAACCGGCCGGCATGTCCTCAAACACGTGGGGCGTCGGTCCGCTCTGAAACCCGGGCACGAATTGCTCGGTCTGCGCGTGCAGCCTGGCGTTCAACGGCGCGATGCGCTGCCCGAGAAGTTCGGCCTCGGCTAACGTGAAGCGTCCGGCCAGCTCTTCGAAGATGCTGAACGATCCCCACGAGACCTCGCCGACGGCCTGCGCCCGCTCTGGGTCCGGCAGGCTGGCGACAGCCGGGCGCTTGAGCGTGCCGATCCTCGCCGCCAGCTTCGACAGCAGGACCACGCAAACCATGCGCCCTGTCTCACCGGGGTGCAACGCGGCCAGCGCCTCGCGGAATCCGTCCGGATCCTGGTCGAGCATCGCGCGCAAGAACGCCTCGATCCGATCGTTCTCGCGTTCGGCCAGTTCGGTGAATCGCTCGAAGGTTGCCCGCGCGTCGGCCGACAGCTGTGTGACGAAGCTCGGCTCCCAATAGAAGCTCCGGGCGTAGGGATACAGCCCGCCGCCGAACGAGCGGTACCCCAGGTGGATAACCCGTCGCAGCTTGGTGCTGTAGTTGCTGGGCCAATGCAGGATCGTATTGATGTACATTACGCCGTCGCCCGCCTTGAGCTTGACCGGCATCCCGCTCGAGAGCGGCGCGCGCCGGTCGTTCAGCAGCTCGCGGTTTTCCTGCGCCGTGTTCAGGCGGCGATGACTGCCGGGAACGACCCACAACACGTCGTCGTCATACAGCGGGATGTTCCACTGTACGTAGCCTGGCCCGTTCGCCACCAGGTCCGCCTGCAAGCCGGCCAGCGGGGCTTGGTTCCGCGGTTGAATATCGCGATGCCACAGATCCGGCCCATAGTGGGTTGCTGGATTGCACATGAGAAACATCGCGATGGGTGCCGCCTCGGCGCCCCTCAAGGCCTGACGGCTGACCCCCAGCGTGTTGTCGTGCAGACAGAATTCCACCGTATTGGCTGTTGCCGCATCCACCACCGTCTGGAATGCTAGGCGCGGCTGCTTGACTTTGTAGGCGTGGCTGCGCGGGTCCTCGGGATCGCGCGCCCAGATCGCCTGTTGACGGTCGACCAGCGTCTCGAAACTGGCGCGCAGCTCATCCAGACGTTCAGGCGGGATGACGTGCTTCAGAATCACGAATCCGTCGTCGAGAAACTGCTCGGGATCTATCTTCATCGGTTGCGGCCTCATGTAGGGCGCAGCTATTCTATCTTTGGTTTTTCGTACTCAAATGAGTCACCCGGGTGGCTGACGTGCCGGTGCCCGCTCAGTCGGTGGTGCACCTACAGTGGTGGCGAGCGCTTAAGGACGTGCAGCTTGGATCCAGCCGACGATGAGAGCCTTAGCGTGAGTCGCTCCCACGTCTTCTTGCGTCGGCCACGCCTTAGGTCGCCCGGGAGTCGAGGCATCCGTTGCGTCCACCGGACATTGGGCAGCGCGCTTACGGGTGAAGGTGGTTGTGGTTCAAAGGCTCGCACGTGATTGTTATCCAGATCGCGAGGATGCGTCGCAATCTGGCCGTAGCCTGCGTGGCCGTGGTGTTCTGTATATCGACGTTCGTGGTCGCTGCAGGCTGTGAAGCCAGCGATGACTTTGACTTCCGTGGAAGCGGAAAACACATGAGTCGTTCCGGCCTATATGGGCCCGCGGCATCTGAAGAAGAGCATCGCAAGATTCAAGAGGGCTACGCGAAGAAGCTCGAAGCGGCGAAGTCGGCCCAGGGCGGCTGATAGTCGCGGCGCTGAGGCCGGTCGTCTTTTTGACAGCGAAAACGGCTAACGCCAGCGCGGCCGGTGGTTGAAAGTACTCGGTCATGGCGAGACATAGCACCGGATGGCACGTTCTCAAGCTTGATCAGAGGGTAACCATCGGGCAGCCCCTGCGATTCCCGGTCTCAACGACGCTGCGTGGGCATCATCAGGCGGCCGGCGCTGAGAACGCCCCCAACCCGATAGCGTCGGCTCAGCCTCGGTCGGCGCCAAGAATCGAGACGGCAGGGTGACACACCGCGCAAGCGAGCCGATTTCGCTCGGTTCCCGGAAGCATCTCTTCATCGATTTCTCGCTCGTCGATCAGGTCGATGACGTCTCGCTGCGTGTGAACCCACCGCGCGTTGGCGGGGTGGCGATTCATAGAGATCGGGCCTGGGAGCATCACCTGCACTTTCCGAATACCGTGATCGACGACGACGGTCTCGCGCGGATGTGGTACGGGTCCAGCCAGATGGGTGCGGGCAATCTCAACACCTTTCGCTGGGGTTATGCCGAGTCGCTCGATGGGATCCACTGGAACAAGCCGGACCTCGGCCTGGTCGAGCTTGACCGTGACTGGGCGAACAACCTTCTGCCGGCAACGCCGGGGAGCGTCTTCAAAGACCCCACGGCCCCCTCGGAAGAGCGTTACAAGGGCTATTGGCTGAACCGAGACCCGGACGTCGGTTCGCTCGGACTCGGCTACTTCGCGTCGGCCGACGGCCTTCGGTTCACGTGGATCGGCGGAAACGGCGTCCAGCTGATCGGGGATACGCAGAACCAGGTTTTCTGGGATGAGCGTATCGGACGCTATGTGGCCTACCTCCGCAAGTGGGTCCCGACCGGTCGTGACGAGAAGTGGCTGAGCGCCGTTGGGCCGTGGCGGCGCGCGGTTGCGCGCTGGGAAACCAACGACCTCACATCGCGCGACGGCTGGCAGCTGACCGATTCGCCGGTCCAGCCGGGAGACAGCGCCCTGCTCACTACCGAACTTCCGACGGTGCTCGCGTTGGACGATCTGGATCCACCGGACATGGACATTTACACACCCTCGGTCGTGAAGTATCCGGGCGCCGATGACGTGTACATCTCGACCTTCTCGACGTACAGGCATTTCACCGAGCTCGAAATCCGCGACGCCAACCCGCCGAACAACGACGGTCTGATGGAGATTCAGCTGGCCGTCAGCCGCGACGGGATCACCTGGGATCGCCCGGACCGTCGGCCATACGTACGCCTCGATCCCGCCGGACCCCGCTCGCAGATGATCTACTCGGCCCTCGGGATGGTCGTCCGGAACCACTCGATCTACCAGTACGGCACCGCGTACGACCAGTCGCATGGGCTCAAACGCTCGAACAACCCGGGCGGCCAGGTCATTTGGACCGAGCAGCGCCTGGACGGGTTTGTCGGCGCGGAGGCGGCCTACGGCGGCGGTGAGCTGATCACGCAGCCAATGAATGTCGCGGGCCGTCGCCTGGTGCTCAATATCGATGCCTCCGCCAGCGGCGAGGCCCGCGTCGAGCTACAGAATGCCGAGGGGCGGGCCGTCGAAGGGTTCACGCTGGACGCCTGCGATCGGGTGCTCGGCAACCACATCCGGCACATCGTCACTTGGCACGGCGACTCGGCGCTGCCCGTCGAGGCCGGCCAGCCCCTGCGCCTGCGCGTCGTAATGCGCGGCGCGCGGCTCTACGCCTTTCAATTCGTCGATGAGTAATGTGCCCAGGCCCCGGCGTCTATCGCCTGTCAGAGTCGGGCTCTGCCGGGCAGAATCGATCGCCCGGCGTGATGGACCTTCCGTGACATGAAGCTGACCACCATTGTGCGCGCGGGCCAGGACCGGGCGGCGGTCGTGCTCGATCTTCCCGACGGCTGGGACGGATCGGCTCACCACGCGCAGTCGGCGTCGACAGACTCGCCCCCGGATCCAAATGCGCCCACCCGGGGGTTTGCGCGCTATTTCCTGGATGTGGCGGCGGCGCAACGTGTCCTTGCATCGGCCGGCGCCCGCGTCCGCTGGCCGGCCGCCATGTTTGGGCTTCCCTTCGAAGGACACGTCACAACCCGCCGGATTCTGGCCGGAGGCCCGGCGGCGCTGGCGGCGCTGCGGGAGCTCACCGAGACCGTGCGCCGGTTGGCGCTGAGCGGCGACGACCACGCCCTCTTGCAACCAGCCTTGGTGCCGGCATCGCGTGCACGACTGCGAACCCCGGTGCCGGATTCGCCGCTGTGGATGGTGTTGCACGGCAACAGTCCCACCGTGTGGCGCAAACAGGAGGGCATGGACCCGACGCAGCACATCATGACGCGCGTCCCGGCCAAGCGAGTGCGGCCGGTCAATTCACTCTTGGGCCAGGACGAACCGATCTATTTGCCGCCGGATGCGCAGCTCAGCTTCGGCGCGGAGCTGGGATTCGTGATTGGCGCCCCGGCCCACCGGGTGTCGGCCGACCAGGCCTATCGGCACGTGGCCGGGTATCTGTGTACCAACGACGGCTACAGCAAGGTGTACACCCCGCCCGGTCCCGCAAGACCCGGCGACGTGCACAACACCACCCAGGTTGCCGACAAGGCAACCGACGGCTGCGGGCCGGCCGGTCCGTGGATCGTCACGCACGACGAAGTGGGCGACCCTCACGACCTGAGGTTGTGGACGCGCCAGGATGGACGCCTGCGCAACCGCTCGCACACCTCCGCGCACCTCTTGGGCGTGGAGGATGCGATCGAGCGCCTCTCCCACATCTTTACGCTGCAGCCCGGCACGATTGTGAGTCTGGCTGCCGCGGGCTGGGACGGCATCGAGGACTCGCCCACCGACCGTGCCTCTGGTCGCACGGTCCTTGAAGTCGAGGCCGAGCGCGTGGGTGCCTTGCGCACCCCGGTCTACTACCCGGATGCGCCGCAGCAAGCCGAGCGCACCGGCCAGAGCCCCTACTACTTCGTGGGAACCGTGGACGGCTCGTCGCCAATGGATCGCCTTCTGGCAGATCGGGCGGCGGCCGAAGATGCCGGACCTCCCGCATTGCCCGGTCTGCCACCGCCGCACGGTCTCTGGATGCTCCTGGGCAATCAGCGCGACGCGGCCTCGCTCGAGATCGAGGGCCGTGCGTCGCCAGCGGTGCCCGCGCCGGTGGCCTATCCCATTGCGAGCTTGAGCGTTGCCCGCGGCGACGACACTGGCGAGGAGCGCTTGGTTGAAGTTCCTGCCGATGCCGGCACCATTCGAGTCGCCTGCCATCTAGCGGTCGTCCTCGGGCCCGAGCACGCGTATGCGGAATCGCCTGAGACCGCCGTGAACCGCCTGGCAGGGCTCGCCGCATTGCTTGCGATCCACGACGCCGGCTCAACCGAGCGGCTTGTGCCGCCGGTCACGGACTACGAACGACGCTTCTCCAGGTTCCTCGGCTATTGCGGGGATGGTCGGCACACGCTCGGCCTCGCCACGCCGGTCGGGTCTGAAGCCGACATCGCCGCCGTCCGGGCGGCGCATCTGCGGGTCAACGGCGCGATCCATCAGGCGTCGACAGCCGACTACGTCCACGACGTCGCGGCAACCATCGCCTACCTGAGCCGGGCCATCACCTTATTGCCAGGCGACGTCATCGGCCTGGGGCCGCTGGGACCGGCCGTGGAACTCCCATCCGAAGCTCTGGTTCGCGGGGTGTCGGTTGAGGCTGAGCTTGAGGGACTGGCGCCCGTCCGCGTCCGAGTGCGCCAAGCCTAGGCAGGACCCAGTCCTGTATCCCGCCGTTTCCTGATCAGCCGGCTGGTTCGGAAAACTGAAAGGCGTAGAGTTCCGCGTCCCGAAGCTCGAACTTCAGCCGTACGTCGCGTCCGCTCCAGCTTGAGTCGCCGACCCGATCGCCCCACCGAACCGCCTGCCGCACGCCATCGCCCGTGATCGGCGTGCAGTCGGCCAGCGCATAGCCTGGCAGCGGCTCGCCGCTCGCCGCTTGGACCTCCACCCGCAACTCGCCGCCCGCGGCGACATTCGCGTTGACGGCAAGCTGGCCACCGCCCGCGCGCAATGGCCGTGTGGCCAGCCATCCGCCTTCGGCTCCGGCGTCCAGCGAGATGAACCCTTCCGTTCGAATCTTCGCAAGTCCGATCGCTGGAAACTGCCGGCGGCCCGCTCGCACGTCCTCCAGGAATCGGTCGCGCACCACCGGGTCCGCGTAACTGATGGACGAATGCGCGGTGGCATGACCGCAGTAATACACCCACCACTCGTCGCCCACCGTGAGTGGAAACGAGTGGTAGAAGATCATGGCGCTGTCAAAGCTCTCGGGATCGCCGCGGGTAATGATCGGCTCGCGGTTCCCCGCCCGGTGCCAGTGCACCAGGTCGCGGCTTGACGTGAGTTGCACGTCGACCAGGGCTTGCTGGTTGCGCCCGCCCAGCCGTGTGCACTCGAACGCCGCATCGAAAATCCACAGCATCCCCAGCATCACGTCCCCGTGCCGAAACGCGACCATGCCGTAGAACTCGCAGCGGTGATCGTCGGGGTGGTTATAGACCAGGAGTTCTGGACTGGGAGTCGTGGCCAGCCGCTCCTTGGTCATCTCGTCGTCGCGCTGATCGGGCGCCAGGGCCAGCAGCGGTGTGCTCCACTCGACGAACGGCGTGCGGTTATTCACGGCCTCCGACGTGCACATGCCGATGCAGCGCCGTCGCCAGGGACCTAGCGTCACATGCACCTTCGGAAACAGCGCGTATTTGCCGCTGGGAAAGCCCGGCGGGTCGTCCAGCCGATAATACGAGTCACGCAGTTTGGCCGAGGTTATTGAGTCCCCGTGTTCGAGCCCGCGAATCACGGGATTGCCTTCGTAGGTTCGCCAGCGCAGACCGTCGGGCGAGAAGGTCACGCCATGCCCCCCGTAGCCGTTGTCGTCAAAGCCCAGCCAGCGGGTGCTCTTGAAGCGCATGTCGTCCGGCTCGATCCCGGCCATCTCCTCGCAGTCCAACATGCCGTGGCCCGGCCCGATGTCGTCGTTCAGGATGTTGTTGGCCGTGGAGCCGTTAAACTCCGTCAGGCCCAGTTCCGGCCGCTCAAAGTTGATTCCGTCGCGTGACGTCGCGTAGCACGACAAGCTGGGCACGCCGGGCAGCGTTCCCGCGGTAAACGTCCCGCGGGCGTAGTACCACAGCTTGAACAAGCCTTCGTCCTCGTCGTAAATCGCATTCACGGCGCCGGCCAGTCCGGCAACCTCTGGCCGTTCCCAGGCTGCCTCCGCCTTCAGCACCGGGCCTGGGTGCTTCACCATCTGATGCGTCTGCTCTGTCAGGCCGTGGCGTTTGGATACCAGGTAGCCGTCGACAAAAAGCTGCGGTCGTGTCCCTACGTAGGCGGTCTGTTCGGCCATGTGCTCCGCCAGTGGTCAAGTCGTCCGCTGCCCCCAAACGAAGCCAGGAGCAATTGCCGGACGTTAACCGTACTCAAGGCTGCTCAATTCTATGCGCCCAACCAACGCCGAAGAAGCGAATGCTGCGAACTCCCGTCTCGATCCGACAGCGGATCCAGCTCCCCAGCCCCACAGAGGGCATGGACGGACCGTCGGTCGCCGTGGCTTGACCCGCCCAGCAGCAACTATTCTCTGCGGCTGCCTCGGCGGGCCTGCTAGCGGCCCGATGATCGTTCTATCAGGAAGGTGCGGACCGTGAACGGATCTCTCGCAGCCATCTGGGAGATCCCAAAGCCGTTGTCGGTTCACCCGGTCCAGGTGGACGACGACACCGTAATCATGCTCCGACGCCACGGGAATCCCGAGGGCCCCAGGCTGGTGCTGAGCCACGGGAACGGCCTGGCCATTGACCTCTACTACGCGTTTTGGTCGCTCCTGAGCCGCGATTTCGACTTGGTTGTCCACGACCTGCGAAATCACGGTTGGAACAACGTCGGCGCCCGGACGGACCATCGCGTCGACACCTTTGCACGAGACCACGACCGCATTCGTGAGGCGATCGGCCGTCGCTATGGCGAGAAACCGACCGTTGGCGTGTTTCACTCCATTTCGGCCCTCGCATGCCTGCATGCGCCGTCGCGGGGAGACGGCTACTCCGCCGTGGTGCTTTTCGCCCCGCCCCTCTGCAACAGGGGCCCCACGTACCGAGCGTTCGAATCGCGGGCCCGGAGCACAGCCGACATGCTCAGGCGGAGGACGCAGTGGTTCCGGTCCAGGGAAGAGCTGGCGGAACTTCATACCTATTTGCCCTATTTTCAGCGGGCCGTTCCGGGAGTCTTCGAACTTGTGGCGAGAACGACCCTCAAGGCGTCGGCGGCCGGCCATGGCTTCGAGCTCAGGTGTTCCGCCGAGTTCGAGGCGCAAATCTGGGACCATGCCTCAACGTATGCGGTGACCGTCGATTTCGACGCCATGAAGTGTCCTGTCAAAGTCGTGGCCCCGGACCCCGCCGCACAGGACCCAAGCGACCCGACGTTCGACTACCTTGTCGCGGACGTCGACCATGAGTTCATTCCCGACACGACACACTTCCTGCAACTCGAAAAACCACGGGAGTGTGCGGTGGCCCTGCGGAAGTTCCTGAAGCAGGTGGGAATCCCGGAGAATTGATTGTTCCGTTGAGTGCCACTTCCCCCGGTCCGTACCTGCGAATGCCCCTTGACCGCGGATGGAACCCCGGAATCGAATTGCGGTCTCGTCTTCTGGCCAGAATTGCGAAGATCGGGTAGTCAGCGCTTCCGGACGATTAGGTCAGGTCTAAGGGCGCTGTGTCATTCCTCCGGCTGAAGCGTCAGTTTGGCCTCGATTGTCGGCCGTACGTCCGTGCGCTCCAGGCAGATTCAGTGATAGCTGCCCTTCTGCCAGCCGCCGAACTGATTGGCATAGCGCGGGCTGCCCGGCTGGCCCGACGGCCCCGCCGCCTCCAATGTCCACATCTGCGCCGGCGCCTCCGCGAGGTCCGCGATCAGCGGCTTTGTCGCGCGCGGCGGGCACCTCGTCAAGGTGCGCCGGCGCACTTCGATTCACTGGCGCGCGAACACGTAGGCACGGCGAACGGGACGGTTCATGTAGTCCGGTCCCCGGCCCATAGGGAAGAGACTCTCCTTCACCAAGTGTCAGTGGCGGGTCTTTGGTCTACGATAAGTGACGGGATTCGGGAGTTGCTACGGCGGATGCGTCGACCACTCCGTCACAAACTCCGCCCGTTGCCAGGTTCCCGGCGGGCTCTGGCAGAATCGTACATCCCGACAAGAGGCCGAGCGCATCGAGTCGTGCGGACTCTACGACTTAGCTCGGCATTCCGCATATTCGCCCAAACGCGGAGGTAGTTCACTGTGAACTATCGGAGAACTCCATGAAAGCCGATACCAACACGCTACAAGAGATTCTCAACGGCGACCGGCGTTTCGTAGTTCCCGTGTACCAGCGCCCATACGTATGGGGCCGCGAGCGGCAGTGGGAGCCGCTCTGGGCCGATGTGGAGTCCACCGCAGAGCGCTTGGCGGAGACCCGACGAGCGTCGCACCTGGCGGACAAGCCAGCCTCCGTGGCAGATGATGAGGCAACTCCTCACTTTCTGGGTGCAATAGTCGTCGAGCCGTATCCCACTGGCCCCTTGGACATCAAGACGCGCTTGGTGGTGGACGGTCAGCAACGTCTTATCACGCTGCAACTTCTCTTGATGGGAACGCTGGACGCTCTCCGGATTGGGGGCACCGCGAGGCTTCAACTGGCGCAACTGCGCAAGCTGACCCGAAATGACGAGGAAATCTGGTCGGGCGACGATGTACACAAAGTCTGGCCGCGACGAATGGAGTCCGTACGCTATCGCCGTGCCATTGCGGAGGAGCCGGTCCCGTCGAACGACTCAGTCTTCGCTGAGGCGCGCGAGTTCTTTTTCAATCAAGTGATCGGGTTTCTGGAGGACGAGAGCGTGTCCGAGGATCCGTATGGCGCGGGTGACTCGGTACAGCGACGCGCGTCGCTTCTCGTGTCCACGTTGATGGCGCACGTAAAGCTGGTATTGATCGATCTAGAAGATGTCGACGACGCGCAGGTCATCTTCGAAGCGCTGAACGCCCGCAATACTCCGCTCTCGGCGACGGATCTGGTGAAGAACCTGCTCTTCATGCGCGCCCAGACGAAGGGCCATGATCCCGAGCAGCTATACAACGAGGTGTGGGCTCGATTCGACAGAGCCGACGATTGGTGGCGGGAGTCGATCGGGGCCGGCCACGCCCGCAGGGCGAGACAGGACTGGCTGATGGGTGACTGGCTGATTGCCCAGCGCGGTCGTGTGATCAATGTCGGTCGCCTGTACGGCGAGTTTCGCAGTTGGCTGCTCGACAGTGGCACTACCGCCGTCAACGCGCTTCACGGACTCGATCATTACGCAGATGCCTACGAGAGGCTCCACGGCCGTATGGAAGGTGCGACAGACGCGGAACGCCTCTCGTTTCAGCGAATCGATCGACTTGGCGTTACGGTTGCCACGCCCATTCTCCTGTGGCTTCTGACCCTGCCCAGCGAGAAACTAGCTCCCAACGAGAGGGAGATGGCCTTCCGCGCCATCGAGTCGTTCGTAATTCGGCGCATGGCGATCAAGGCTCAGACTCGCGCCTACGGCCAAGTGTTCGCCGGTGTGCTTCGGGCGGCGCAAGCGGCGGGCGCCAATGCCGGGAGGGCTATCGTCGAAGCGCTTCGTCGGGGACCGCACGGATGTCCGTGGCCGACGGACGAAGAACTGATCGGACAGTTCCGAAGCTCGACATACTACGGATACGGCGGGATTTCCCAGTATCGGCTTCGACTCTTGCTGGGCGCGGTCGATTCGCGGCTTCAGCGCGACGACTATTACAAGGGAGAGCCGGTCAAAGTCATCGAGTACGACGCGCTGCAGATTGAGCATGTGCTGCCGCGAAGCTGGCAGGAACATTGGGCGGTCGAGGCTTCTGATCCGGGTGACAAGGTCCTTCTCGAGCAGGAAAGGTCGGACCATGTTCATCGCATTGGGAATCTGACGCTGGTCAGCGACCGCTTGAACCCGGCACTGAGCAACGCTCCGTGGGCGTGCAAGAAAACTGGGCTAAAGGACCATTCACACTTGCGTCTGAACGCCCGATTGTGTGACGAGGCTGAGTGGAACGAGCAGGCGATCCGTGCACGTGGAACGTGGCTGGCCGGCGTGGTTTCGAGCATCTGGCCCGGGCCCAACTCCGATACGTGGGAGTGAAGCGGCCGAGAGTGTCGCTTTGGCATGCGTTCACCGGACATCGAGGCGACCCGAGTAGCTTGGCACCACCAGCACGGGCAAGTGGACGTCCATTTTCGGACACAACGAGCATGGCTATCTCCTTGGTAATGGGAGTGGCCGAACCCTTACCGGTCGGCGGGGGAGGCTCAGATGGCAGAGCGCAAGCCTTCCAAGCTGGATTTCGCGGGCGCGAATCCCGTCCCCCGCTCCTAGCAGAAGCGGCATCACGAGACTGGCAGATTTGTGGCGTGTCGCGACATGAAGCACTCCTACCCTCCACCCGCGGCCTTGCAACGCCTGCCCTGCGCACCCGCGCTGCCAGGCGCACGGTGGGCGGGGCTCCGTTGCGAAGGATCAGGCACGGTCGGCCGGTGATTCGCACCGGCGGATAGAACGTCGATGGCTTCGGCCGCTATAGCTCAGCCGATAGAGCGCGTTCTCGGAAATAGCGAGGTCCCCCTGTGCAAGTCTGGAGATGGGCTTCGATGCGGGTGCCCCGATTCACCGCTCACCTCCGCTAGCAATCGTTTGACACTCGCCCGGCCGCCGAGCCTGGCGTGTGGACTCTCCTGGCCGGCTCTGCTGCGACGTCAAGCGCGCTGTGCCGCTGCGACCCGGCGGCGTCCGAACCGACCCGATCAGTCAATGCAATGGCTTCCGCAGGGTTCTGTCTCGCGAGCTGTCTGCCGGCGCGAACGGCCTGTCGCTGCTGGCCGTCGGCGGAGTGCGCAACTACGCCGGGCGGTTCAGGTCCCGGACGACCGTCCGGGCGGCGTTGTAGCCGGGTACCCCGCTCACCCCGCGGCCTGGATGACATCCGGACCCGCAGAGGTAGAGGCCGTCGAGCGGTGTGCGGTAGCCCGCGCAGCCGGGTAGCGGTCGCGCGCCCAGCATCTGATCGATGTTCATGTCGACGTGATGCATGTTGCCGCGCGTCATGCCGGTCCGAGCCTCGATCTCCGGCGGTCCATGCAGGAAGGTATCGCTCACGATGTCCGGGAAATTCGGGGCGTAACGCGCGACCTGCGCAATGAGAGCGTCGGTCGTCTCCTCGCGCCGCTCTTCCCAGACGCCCTCGGGGAGCCCCACCGGCGCGTATTCGGCCCAGATCGAAATCGTGTGGCGGCCGGCCGGCGCAACGGACGAGTCGTATACGGACGGACACACCAGGCCAAGGACCGGTGACATGGGCGTCCGGCCGGCGCGGGCCTCGCTCCAGGCCCGGTCGATATCGTCCAGCGATTCGCAGATGCGTACGTTGGCGCCGTGCTGCGGTCCGTCCCCCGGCGCGGCCCGCCAGTCCGGCAGACCGGTCGTGGCGCAGTGCAGCTTCAGGTAGCCGGCGTTCAGGCGCAGCCCGCGGACTGACCGCAGGAACGAATCCGGTACGTGCTCGGCCGCGACCAGCCGCACGAAGGTGCGTTGGGGGTCGGCGTTGGAGAGCACGATCCGGGCGGTGATGACCGTGCCTTCCACAAGCGTGACGCCGCGGACGCTGCATTCGACCGCGTGAACACTTGCCACTGGCGTCGCGACGCGAATTTTTGTGCCGGCGTCTTCGGCCGCTTGTCCAAGCAGCCGCGTCACGGTCCCCATGCCGCCCTGTGGGAATCCGGCGAGACCGCGTTTGCTCAGGCGACGCGATAGTGCCGCCGCATAGGCAAAGTACAGGAGCCCCCCGGCGTTATCGGTGGAGCCGGCGTCGAACGTCGTGCCCAGCGATGCCTTGACGCGAGGCGACTCGAAGTATTCGTCGAGCAGCTGGCGCCGGGTGCCGGTGACGAGGGTATGCGCGACGCGGGCGTCCGGTGTGTCCTCCGCCGCGCGCAGGAATTCGTCCAGCGTTGGTGGCGCATCCAGCAGATACGGATCGAACAGCTGGGCCGCTCGTTGCCAGAAGTCGCCGTAGCGTGCATAGGCATCTGCGTCGTGGCGAGAGAGTCGCGCTATGGATTCGCGCGTTCGTTCCGGGTCGTTCCAGCTGAGCAGGTACTGGTCATCGGCGAATAGGTGGAACTGCACCGGATCGCGCTGAAACACCCGCAGTCCGCGCTCCACGAGCTGCATGTCGTCCAGGATTTGCGGATGAAACAGCACGAAACTGTGGGCGCAGGTCGAGAAGTGGAAGCCGGGAAAGAGCTCATCGGTAGTTGCCGCGCCGCCGATTTTGGGACCTTGCTCAAGAGCGAGGACCCGCAGCCCGGCCCGGGCCAGGTAGAACGCCGCCACGAGCCCGTTGTGGCCGCAACCGATGATGATCGCGTCATAGTCCACCGGGGAAACCCGAGGTCACTCGCGAGGCAGGAGGCTCAGCGTGGTTCGGATCGATTCCTGGACGTCGCTTCGCCCCAGGTAAGTCCTGTGATAGCGGCCCTTCCGCCAGTCGCCGAACTGATTGGCGTAGTACGGACTGCCGGGCTGGCCCGACGGCCCCGCCGCGTCCAATGTCCACATCTGCGCCGGCGCCTCCGCGAGGTCCGCGATCAGTCGATAGTTGGCGCCGCTGCGCGAGACGAAATCCGGCGCCGAGCCGGTATTCGACACCACCACGCCATTGCCGCTGACCGGCTCACCCCCGCGGTCCAGCAACTGCCCCAGGTCTCTGCGGCCGGACAGCAGGTGCTGAAGCGGCAAGGTGTGGAGCCGGCCCCAGTTCCACGTGCTCATGTCCTTGCCAAGCCGCTCGCTGAGCTGGTCGAGCGAGCGGTTCATCGCCGACCGTACGGCCGCATCACGCGCCTCTGCCGACGCAAACCAGCCCACGTCGTCGTCAGCCAGCAGGCGCAGGGACAAACTACCGATGCCGCCGGCCACGAAGGCGGCGGAATCACCAACGGCCAGGGCCGACGAGTCCGCCGCGAACCGCTCAGCGGCAACCGTATCGTCCCATTGGAATTGGAACGCCTCGAAGATCGCCGCCGCCGCGCTCGTGGTGTCCATGCAGCGGTCCCAGGCGCGCAGGGCATCCGCGGCCGTCTTGGCCCGGCCGTCGCCCCTGTCCAGGATCTGTACCAGTGCCGGCACCGCATCCACCGCCCGCAGCGCCAGTACGTCGTACTGCATCGAGGCCATGTCCTCGCGGCTGTGAAGCTCGCGCGTCTCGATCATCTGCCGGATGCGTCGCGCGCGGTAGCCGGTCGGCGACATGCTGGCCAGCGGGTACGGAAAATCCGCCGGCGCCGGCAGGTTGTTGGCCGTCGCCACCCAGCCCCGCTCCGGCTCTCGCACCGCGGGCATGCCTTCAAACGGAATCATCCCCTGCCACGCGTCGGCGGGGTCCCATCCACGGCGGTACCCCCGCTCCTCGCGACTACGAATCGGCACGTGGCCCGTCGCTCGATACCCAAAGCCACCGTCAACGTCCCCAAACACCATGCTCAGCGTCGGCGAACCCCAGCCCCGCAGCGCGCTCTCGAATTCCGAGCACGACTCCGCCGCATTCGATTCCAGGATCGACGTCGGCCACCCACATGGCAGCGCCCCGACCCACCGCAGCGAAACCGGCCCCGTCCCTCGCGCGAAATCCGGCAGGATCTCGTCGACAATCGGCCCATTTCGCGACGACTGCACCACCGCCTCGCGCACCCCTTCGCCGCGCACCTGGATGGCTTCCACCCGTTCCCGCGCCGGCTCCCACCGACCGTCGTAGAGAAACGCTCGCGGGTGCGACGCCGCCGTACGTTCCTGGTAGAGGTCCCGCTGCGAACTGATGTTGTTCGTAATTCCCCAGGCCACCCGCCGGTTTCGACCGATCAGGATCCCCGGCGCCCCCGCATACCCGGCCCCCGCAACGTTGAACCGCCCGCCCACCAGGTGCGCCTGGTACCAGCAGTTCGGCGCGCCGAACGCGATATGCGGATCGCTCGCCACCAGCGCCGCGCCCGACGCGTTCCGGCTCGGCCCAATCACCCAGTTGTTGCTACCCGTACCGTCGTCGATCCCGCCCACCGGCAGCTCGACCGGATCCGAGCCGCCGCCGCCACTCGCGTACTCCCCGGGATGCAGGATCGTCTCGTCAATCGCCTCCGCCGTCAGGAACGCCCGGTACAGCGACCCGTCCCCCAGCGCGCGCTTCGCCAGCTCCGGCACCGCGATCACCGGCAACCGCCCCGTCAGGTACCAGCGAAACTCTCCCAGGAGCGCAATCGAGTCGAAAGGCCGCCACGGCTCTGGCCGGTAGTCCAGCAGGTCGAATTCGATCGGCGGCGCCTCCAGGCACGCCTCGATAAACGCATTCACCCCCGCTGCGAACGCCTCGTACCGCGCCGCAGTCTCTGCCGGCAGCCGTGCCGTCTCCTCCTCCGCGATTCGATGCAGCCCAACCGTCCGCGCCAGCAGGTCATAGTCATACGCCTCGGGCCCCAGCACCTCCGCCAGCCGGCCCACCGCCTGCCGCCGCAGGTAATCCATCTGGAATAACCGGTCCTGCGCCATGGCGTAGCCGTACCCCACAAACAGATCCGGCTCCGTCTCCGCGAAGATGTGCGGCACCCCGCTGGCGTCCCGCTGAATCTCCACCGCCGCCCCTACCGGCCCCCCGGTCTCCCCGTCGATCACCGCCAGCCGGCGCCTGGTCTCCCGCTCCCACCAGGCCTCGAATTCGCCTTCCGTCACCCCCGCCCAAGCGCAAACGTCCGCAATCGACTCCCCGCGCCCCAACTGGCGCAGCATTTCCAACAAGTCAATGTTTATGGCGTCGACTCCCAGGCGTACCCGTACAAGCGCGACCGCTCCAGGTAAAACCGCACCGCGCATTCGTTCAGCGGACACCGCGTCCCGCCGGTCCAGCGCGCCATCGCCGACGTGCTGTCCCCGTGCCACGGGATGTAATCGTCCTTGCTGAACCCATCCACCACCTGCCCGTCCGGGTCCAGCAGCTCCGCCTGCAACGTCCCCTCGGTCACCGTTGAGGTCGCCGCATTTAGCGTCAGGCTCCGACCGCCGACCGGCAATGGATGCGTCGTCAGCGTCCCCACCACGTCCCCGCCGGGACCCGAAACCGCCGCCCAGTACCGGTTCACCGCCCAGCTGGCCCGGCAGATTGCCGAAAAGAACGGCCAGATCGAAGGACTCTTCGATGCCGGATCGCCGTGCAGCCCCTCCGTGGCCGAGAAGTACATATAGTGTCGGCCGTCGTGTTCGATCAGGTTGTGTGAGGGCCACAGCATCCCGCCCCCGTAATCGCCCAGCGCGCCCGTCCACACCGCCGGCAGCCGCACCCGCCGGTCCCAGATCCGCCCGTCCGCGCTCCCGCCCAGGTGCAGCTCCATCGTCTGCGTGCGATTCAGATAGATCCCGATCACCCCCAGGTACCCGCTCCGCACCGGCGTCACGCACAGCTCCATGATCTGGATGTCCTGCGGGTCGTAGATGTCCGGCTGGATGATCGTTTCAAACGGGCTCCAGTTCGACCCGTCCGGGCTCGTCCGCCGCGCCATGACCCGCCGGCCCTCCGCGAACACGTCATACGGCACCAGCCCGCCCGGATGCGCCGGCTCGCCCAGCTTGTGCGTCGCCATGTACGTGCCGTCCGGCTCGCGAAAGATATACGTCGTATCCGCCGTGTGTTTCGGGTTCTCGTATGGAATCACCAGCCGCACGCCCGGCACCGCCACTTCCAGCACCGGACCTTCACTCGCGGTCCAGTTGATCCCGTCCGGCGAGAAATACCGGTACATCCCGCGCTTGTGCGTCTCGCCCGGCGGCGGTGGCGGCAGGCCGCGAACGAACCCCGGACTCCCGCTGACGGTATTGCCCGGGTCGCGCATCACGAACATCTCGTAGCGCCGCTCCGGCTCCGCGTCCGGGTCGATCATCACCGAGCTGTAATTGCTCGGGCCGCCGGAGTCGAAGTCCAGCAGGATATTCGTGCGCGGATACCCTGGCTGCGGGCAAAGGTCCAGTTCCGGACGCGTCCAATCCACCCCGTCTTCGGACACCAGGTGCGTTACCCGCCGGAAATTCTCGAAGTACTCCGTCGTCAGCGGCGTCGAGACGTGCCAGGCCTTCCACAACCCGTCAATCGGGTCATGCGCAAACGTCCCGTGGGCGAACACCGAACCGCTATCCCACGGCCTCGCCGGCGTCACCAGCGGATTATTGGGATCCAGTTCCCCCGGCTCCAGCCGCCACGCCAGCATGTGCTGTTCGGCGACGTCCTCGCCCAGGATCATCGAGAGACAGTCGGTCCGCCGCTGAACGCCCGTGGGAAACGAGAACGCCATGTCTTCCTTGCGCGGCTCGCCGCGGCGTCGTCGCCCGCAGCGGGCGAATCTAGCAAATGGACTCCAGCACGCCGGCTCTGGCTCGTCGGCGTCTCAAGTCATCGCGGTTGCATGACTGCCTGGCATTCGGAGCGGCCCTGTCAGGGCGCGCCGAGAGCCCAACCCGCGTCGCGTGCACAGCGGCCGTGAGTTTCTAGGTCAAGACATTCGGGGCAGAGATTCTTGACGACGAGAGTTTCGCTACCGCATCATCCTTTGGCTGTCTGGAATCAGCGATACGCGGCCGCGCGGTGTGGCCGTTCGTCGTCTGATCGCAGGGGGAGGGGCCAATGGACCGCAACAGGCACGTGAGCAGACGCTTGATTCTGAAGTTGGCTGGGTCCGGTGCCCTCGGGGCGAGTGCTGCTGTGGCTCTGGCGGCCTGCGGTGAGACCCAGGTCGTTGAAGTCATCAAGGAAGTTGAGAAGGTCGTCACGCAAGAGGTTGTCAAGGAAGTCGAAAAGGTCGTCACGAAAGAAGTCGTAAAAGAAGTTGAGAAAGTCGTCGAAGTCCAGGCGATGCCGCAGGCCGTCACCGCCATCATCCGGGTGGCCCATGACCACACATCCGGTCCGCGCGGTACGGCGATGAAGTGGGCGCTTGAGCAGTTCGCGAAGGCATACCCGCACATCCCCATCAAGTTCGAGCCTCAGGGTGGGGATTACCAGGAAGCCTTCGGAATTCAAATGACGGCCGGAACGCAAGCCGAAGTTGCCTTGCTCGACGCAGGCTTTGTTAATCAGTGGATTCAGCCCGGAGGTTTCACGCAGATCAACGAAGAAATGCGCAAGCACTCGGACTGGGACCCCACGCGCTGGTGGTTCTCAGCGGATGAATACACGGTCAACTTCTTCAACACGATCCCGGCCCCAACCAACCAGCCCATTGAGGGTCCGCAGTTCGGCATGACCTACCAGGGTGCGTGCACCGGCCTGATCTTCAACTACAACATGGCTGAAGCGAAAGGCATCCCCGAGCCTTCTGAGGGAAGCTTCGGTCTGACCACCGACTTCGTCGAAACCGCAATGAAAGCGACCGACGCCGAGGCCGGCGAGTGGGGCAAGTGGATGCACGTGCATCCCGCCCTCACCTGGGGTGGCTGGGTCTTCGGCCTCAGCGACACCGGAACCCGGCACTTCCGAAGCGCCGACGGGTTGCACCTCGAGTGCTTCGACGAAGGCGGCGACAAGGGCTATCAGTTGGCGATCGACTCCATTCACAAGGACAAGTACGCGTTCCCGCCGTCGGATGCCGGCGAGTTCTCTGGTGAGTTCGGCGACCCGTTCTCGGCCGGGAAAGTCCTCTACGGCTGGCACAACGGCGGCGTCGGCGGAAATGTGGCCCGCATCAAAGACCG
Organism: Chloroflexota bacterium; assembly: GCA_028874175.1. Lineage (GTDB taxonomy): Bacteria > Chloroflexota > UBA11872 > UBA11872 > UBA11872 > UBA11872. The sequence goes on along the minus strand of JAPPLN010000108.1, from coordinate 32,039 downwards.
GTTCCACTGGGGGCTCATCGTGCCCCCTGAAGGACCGCGAGGGCAGATCCCGGGCTCATATATCGGTCAACCGCACGCGGTGACGAATGCGGCCGGCAATGCCGGCAGCACCGAGCAAGCGATCGAGTGGCTGCTCTTCATGGCGGGACCCGTCGTCCAGGAGCGCATCGCCATCGATAAGGGCAGCACTCCGGTGCTCAAGGAGATCTATGACGGCGACGTCATCAACGCGCCGCCGCCGGACAACTACGGGACGTTGCACGTCAAGCTCATGCGTGAGCGTGACGACCAGCGCAACTGGCAGGGCGCGCACCCGCACTGGTGGGAATGGGCGGCCTGGTGGGGCGCGGCCGATCCCGGCTTCGCCGGCGAGGAAACCGCCGAACAGAGCATCGAGCGGATGGTCACCACGTCCGACAAGGTCCTGCAGAACACCAAGGAGGACTACGACGCATACGAGGCCTACATAAAGACGCTGCCCAGCTAGATCCGAAGACGCGCGTTGTGCGTGCCACGCCTCGACCGGTCGATGCCTTCGGGCATCGGCCGGTCGGCGTTACGGAAGCCGTGCGGGCACTGTCTGGCGCCGGGTCGTGCTACGTTTTCCCTGCGGCGGCGCCCGGTTCGCCGGTGGGTCTGGACGGATTCCACGACATGAGGAGATGTCCGTCGTGAGCCAGGTTGTCACCAAGCGGACCGAGACCGGCAGCAACTTCCTCACGGCCGACCAGCTACGTCGCTTCGAGCGTGACGGGTACCTTCTGGTGAGGGGCGTACTGGACCCGGCGGAGTCGATCGATCCCCTGATTGCCGAGTACGAAGGTGTGCTCGACCGCCTGGCGCACGACCTGTACCAGACGGGCGAGATCGCCTCGACGTACGACGAGCTGAGCTTCAGCGACCGCATGGTTCGCATCTACCGGGAGACCGGGCGCGACTTCGCCAGCAATTTCGACTGCTGCCTGCCCAGTCGCGGAACCGCGCACGACACGCCCATGTGGCTCGGTCCGGCAGTCTTCGACGTCCTCAAGCACGACCGCGTTCTCGATCTGGTCGAGTCCATCATCGGCCCCGAGATCACATCCAATCCGGTTCAACATGTGCGCATCAAGCCGCCCGAACACGCACTCCCGGAGGGCGCCGATCACGTCCTGGTGCGTGCCACCAATTGGCACCAGGACAACGCCGCGGTTGATCCCGTTGCCGACGCAACCGACATGCTCACCGTTTGGATCTCGCTCTCGGAGGCAACGATCGAGAACGGCTGCCTGCGCGTGATCCCGGGAAGCCATCGCGACGCCCTGCGAATCCACTGCGCACCCCCGCATGTCGCCATTCCCGACGTGCTTCTGGAAGTGGATCGAATAACCCCCGTGCCAACGCAGCCCGGCGACGTGATCCTCATGACCAGGTACACCTGCCATGACTCGCTCCCCAACGTCAGCGACCGCTGCCGCTGGAGCCTGGACCTGCGGTACAACCCCACGGGCCAGCCGAGCGGTCGCCCGGCGTTCCCCGATTTCGTGGCGCGGAGTCGCCGCGATCCCGCCAGCGAGCTTCGAGACCCGGAGGCCTGGGCCCGGCTCTGGTACGACGCCAGAGCTCGTCTGGCCGCCCATCCCGACGACTTCATCATCCGCTGGCGCGGTACCGAGCCCGTCTGCGCCTAGGCCGCATCTTCGGGAAATAGCCGGATGAACGGCCCCTCACGGGCTCCATCATCGATCGTCGGGAGCAAGCGCTGTGGCTACCGCCGCCCCGATTCGGAGTCGTGACCTGGCCTGGTAGCGGGAAAGGCGAACGGCGTTGGCGTTGCGTCTGCCTCGCCTCCGTCACCGCAGGCGACTGACCCGGCGGACAGCAGGCAGATCCCGAGGAGAGCCAGAAACCGCCGGCGCTTCCAACCATTCAACTCAGGCATCCCTCGCGTGCCGCCTCGCCTGCTGTCCATGCTGTTCGCCCGCCTGAACTCGCCGGCGACGCCGTCTCGATGGTGGCTTGACCCGAGGGGTGCCGGCCGCCGCATGACCGCCCGACCGCTCATGGGCTCGACTGGCGATCGTCGAGGGCTGAACGGCGTGGCTAGCGGCCTCCGGAGCAGTTCGCCACGCAGGCGTCGTGTCCCGGCTTGGTGCCCGGAAACGCGAAGGGCGTCGGAGTCGCCAATGCGCCGTCGCCACCACCGCACGCGACTGACCCCACCGAACCCAGGGACAGCCCCAGCAAGACCAGAAACCGCCGACGCTGCACGACGTTCGACCCGGCGACCGGTCGTGAGGCGCTCGTTCCGCTGTGCATGAGATTCGACTCTGAACTATCCGGCCGTCGCAGTAATTGTAGCGAGGCCATTCGATGACCGCGCGTGGACGTCTAGTTGCTGGTCGGCGCTGCGCCGCATTGATCAGGCCGAACGCACCGCTCGCCGGTGCGGCCTTCGCCGCCACCTGGGCTGACTGGCGGCGGCCGCGTCTTTTCTAGGCTTCCAGACGCTTACGAGCTCGCAACAAGCCGCACGAAAACGCGGCCCGCTCGTTAGAATGAATACGACTAGTGTCAGGGGTTCCAGAGATGGCTAAAGAGAAAGTCTTGATTACTGGTGCCAGTGGCTTGGTTGGCGGACTCACGGTCGAGGCTCTGGGTGACCGGTACGAATTCACCGCACTTAACAGACGCCCCGTTTTGGAAATCCCGTGCATCCAGGCTGACATCTCAGACTTGGGATCAATCCGCCCTGCATTCGAGAACGTGGACAAGGTTCTTCATCTTGCAGCGTATACGGATGACATTCACTGCCCATGCGGAACTCGCGCTTGTGACGACTGCTGGGACCAGACGATGGCGATCACTGTAAATGGCACCGTCAACGTCTTTCGGGCCGCACAAGAAGCCGGTGTTTCCAGAGTCGTGTTTATGAGCACCGGCGGCACCATGAACGGTTACGAGCGGGACGAGAACTCACCGTATGCGCTGATTTCGGAAGGTCGATTTGAGGAAGTTCCCGAGGTCTGGCCAATGGCGACATCGGACTGGGCTGCTCGCCCAACCAGCCCGTATCACGTCGGAAAACTGTTTGGGGAAGCCTGCGCGCGTTACTTCGCTGACAACTACGATATGTCTGTCATCGTTATCCGTCTTGGAAACGTCTCGGCCTCCGATCGCCCCGTAACACGTCGGCAGTTCTCGGGGTACTTAAGCCATATTGACACGACGCAAATGATCGACAAGTGCCTCAGCGCTCCAGGCAATATGCGTTACCGAATATTTGATGCTATTTCCGAAAACCGCTGGCGCTGGCGAGACACGGCTCCCGCAAAGCAGGAACTAGGGTGGATTCCGACCAGCTCATCCGACGTCTTTAACTACCTGAAGTATGACGAGTAGAGAACTAAGCGCGACGTCTCCGACCCCGCGAGTCTGACCGATTTGAATCGTGGACGGTGAAATGCGTCCTGCGTCTGTGCAGTCCTTCCCTGGCCTTTCGGTAAGGCTCGGCCGTTAGGCGCGCTGGGATTGCCATCGCTTCCAATCGGCGGCGGACATTCCCTCGCGCTGGCGCAGGATCGCTCGCGGCACTTCACTGCGGACGACTTCGGTGGAAATGATCTTGAGGCTGCGATCGGGCAGTGGAAGCTCGACTGGGAGGTTGCGCCGGCGTTCGGATTCCCGGATGGCAATGGCGATTTCCAGGGCTTCCCGGGCGTCTTCGCCGCTGCAGTGGGGCGCGTCTCCGGTTTCCATGCAGTCCAGGAGGTTGTAGATCGCGTTCACGCCGCCGCTCCGGCGTCTGCGCGGCGGTGGGAAGAAGCGGCGGCCGAACGCCCCCAGGCCTTTCTGGCTGGCAAAGTTGTCGGCCCCTGGTTCCTGGATCCACAACTCAATCTCGCGGCCGTCGTGGAGGATCCGGATGGCGCCATTGGTACCCACGATGTCATGCGAGTTTTCGGCGGGCCCGTTGGCGAACCCTCGCACGTAACCGCGGACGTGGCCGGGATAGGAAATAACTGCACTGCCGGCGAAGTCGTTGTCCGGATGCGCTTCGTCGATGTCGGCCTCGCCCACCAGGGACGTAGCTCGACCGGGCATGTACATCGTTTGGGTCGTGATCAGGTGGCTGCCGTTGTGCGACAGACCGCACTGGGCTCTCGACTGGACGAACAGCAGGTCGCCTAGAGCGCCGTCGTTGAGTAATTCCAGGGCCTGCCGGTAGTCGTCGCGCCAGCGGCGGGTGCAATTGACCGCCAGCGCGATGCCGGCCTTTGCACAGGCAGCGATGGCTTGATCGGCCTCGGCTAGAGATAGCGTGATTGGCTTGTCGGCCCAGATGGCCTTTACGCCATAGCCGCCGTTGGCAATTGCCGTAAGGATTGCTCCGCGAGGTTTGGCCGACGTGCATACGCTGACGATGTCCGGCCGCGTTTCTTCGAGCATCTGCCGATAGTCGGCATAGAGCGCGTCCAGACCCCAGCGCTGCCTGGCGGATTCACGTTGTTCCTCCCACGTATCGGCCATTCCAACGATTTCGACCTCTGGAACGGCCCGGTAGCACGCAATGTGGGAGTAGGGCAGGTGGTTGCCGTCGTACTTTTCTATTTCGTCGTCGATGGTGCTCGCGATACGGCCAAGTCCGATGACCGCAACCTTCAACCTGGCCATCTGCTGATCCTCACCCCTTATCCCTGGCTCGCGGCCGCGCGCGCGGTCTCGATAGCTCGCGGCAGCGGATGATCGAGCACCTCGCGCGACACGATTCCGAGACTGCGATCCTCGATCGGAAGGTCGACTCGTCCTCCCCCTTGCCGGTGCGATTCTCGGACGGCAATCGCTATTTCAAGGGCCTCGCGCGCATCCTCCCCCGGGCACCGCGAGTCTTCGCCTGTCTCAATGCAGTGCAACAGGTCATAAAGTGCATGAACCCCGGTGGCTCGCGGCTTTTGCGCGGGTCGCAAGATGTGACGTGCCGGCGCCGGCCGCCTTTCACCCGGGAGACTCTTCTCGAATACCCACAGATCCCCTATCAGCCCATCTTCCGTAAAACGGAACATTCCCTCGGTACCGGTGATGTCGTAGGTCATTTCCAGGCCGCCGGTACGCATACCCCGAAAGTATCCGCGTACGCCGTTCTCGCACACGAAGTACCCGTTGCCGGCAAAGTCATTGTCGCTGCTGACCGCTTCGTCTGACACCGCCTCGCCGGCCACCCAGGCAACTGGTGCGTCGGTAAACATCGTCAGGCGGGTAATCAGGTGACTGCCGTTTTGCGAAAGGTCGCAGGCAAGGTTTCCCGACACGTGCAGCACATCGCCGATATATCCCGCGTCGATCATCTCGCGGGCCTGCACGAAGCTGTCCCGCCAGCGATGCGTGCAATTCACGGCCAGTGTGATATTCGCGTTACGGACGGCCTCGATGATTTCGTCGGCATCGGCGAGGGAATACGTGAGTGGTTTCTCGGCCCATATTGCCTTTACTCCGTAGTTCCCGTTCGCAATCTCCAGGATGATGTCCTTGCGCGGTTTCATTGACGTGCACACGCTGACGATCTGCGGACGGGTGTTGTCCAGCATCTCGCGATAATCTTCGAATAGTGCGTCGATTCCCCATTTGATCCGGGCCGCCTCACGCTGCTCGGCCCACGTGTCGCACAGGCCGACGATTTCGATCTCCGGCACCTCGGCCATGCACCCGATGTGGGCGTGTGGCAATGGCCAGCCGTCGTACCTGTTCCGTTCTTCGTCCCACGTGCTGGCCACGCGCCCAAGACCGATCACGGCGGCCCGCGTCACTGGAAACGGTCGTTCAGGCATCGGTGTTGGAACCAGCGCAATCCGGCAGGCGCAACGAATGGGTCATTGTTTGCGTCAACCAGGATTTCGGCAACTGCGGCTAGCAGCCGGGATGTCCGGGTATGCACGAATCGTGGACGCTGTCCTTGTCGCTGGTGCCTGGAAACGAGTAGGGCGTTGGAAGCTGCTGCGTGTCGATCGCCTGACTACCACCATTCCCTCCGCCATCGCCCCCACACGCCGCCAGCCCCGCGGAAGTCAGGGACAAGCCAAGCAGAACCAGGAACCGCCGGCGCCGCCAGGCTTTCGAAGCATGGACCGATGGTCGCTCAACTCTCCTGCTGGCCATGAGCTTTGTCCCGGAACTATCCGATCGACGTAGCAATTGTAGCCCGAACAGGGTGCCGACCCTGTCATCACGGTCGCGGCGGCCCCCTGAAATGCACCGAGCCTCCGGCGCCAAATCGACTCGGCCCGGCATGCGACAAGCGGTCGACATCGACCCAACCCGCAAGGCACAGATGGTTCGGGCCTGAATTGCCGCGTGCTATATTTCCGCAAGGCCACGCTGGGCTCTTTGTGAGTCCGGCCGGGTCCCGCTAAACCGAGGAGATGTCGGCCATGAGCCAGGTCATGACCCCGAGTACCGAGACAGCGAACCACTTCCTCACTGCCGAGCAGCTACAGCAGTTTGAGCATGAAGGGTACCTCCGCGTCGAGGGCGTCATCGACCCGGAAGCCTTCATTGACCCGCTCTTTGCCGACTACGCGTTGGTACTCGATCGACTGGCCAACGAGCTGTACGACCGTGGCGAGATCGACTCCACCTTCGACGATCTGCCGTTTGGCGAACGCATGATTCGCGTCTACCAGGAATCCGGTCGGGACCACGCCAGGTACTTCGACTGCAGCCTGCCCAACCGGGACGTCAAGCCGGATACCCACATGTGGCTGGGACCGTCGGTCTTTCACCTCCTAACGCACGCGGGGGTCCTGGACGTCGTCGAGTCGGTCATCGGCCCGGAGATCACGTCCAACCCGGTGCAGCACGTGCGCATCAAGCCACCCGAGAAAGCGCTCCCGGACGGCGCGACCGATGTCCTGGTCAGGGCTAACCCCTGGCATCAGGACAATGGTGTGGTCGACCCGATTGCCGACGAGACGCACATGCTCACGGTGTGGATCTCGCTCTCGGCGGCGACGCCCGAGAATGGGTGTCTGCGAGTAATCCCGGGGAGTCACCGCGGCGCGCTGCGAACCCACTGCCTGAACCCGGTCGCAATCCCCGACGCGCTCCTGGAACTTGATCGGGTCACGCCGGTGCCAACCGAATCTGGCGACGTGATCATCTTCAACAAGTACACCTGTCACGGCTCCGGCCCCAACGTCAGCGACCACTTCCGCGTCAGCCTTGACCTGCGCTACAACCCAACCGGCCAGCCAACCGGGCGCCCGGCGTTCCCGGACTTTGTGGCGCGAAGTCGCCGCAATCCCTCGAGCGAGCTTCGGGACCCCGCCGCCTGGGCCCAGCTCTGGTACGACGCCCGAACGCGACTGGCCGAAAAAGGCGAGAACTTTGCTTTTCGCTGGCGAGGCGACGAGCCCGTCTGCGCCTAGGCGCCTCGGCCGATCCGCCGGCCACCCCGACGCTGTCGAGGCTCAGGCCAGCCCGATAGCGCGCATCAGGGTTTCTTGGACCAGGTATTCGTGCTCCAGCGTGCGATCGGCTGGCTTCTCGCCTCGGATAGTGGCCAGCAGCGACGCGAGGCCGGGGAAGTACCGCCTCGCCGGCGGCACCGGCACCTTCTGCCACCCCTTGGCGTACCCGTCCCGATCCTCATCCAGGCAGAGTCGTATCTCGGGCCGGACATTGCTGCCGCGCCGCGTCTCGAACGGCTCCAGGATCACGCTGCCGCGGGTTCCATAAACCTCGAACCGGCGCGACTCCCACGAGTCGAGCTCCATGTTCGTGGATTCGAGGCTGACCATGGCCTGCGGATATTCGAAGATCGCAGCCGTGTTGTTGTGGTACCAGGGCGGATCGGTCGTCCACTCGCCTTCGTCGAAGGACGAGAAGCTCTCGGCATCGTGCCGCTGGAACCGCGTTACCCGCTCCGGCCTCCCCAGGATCGACACGATGATGTCGACCAGGTGCCCGCCCATGATGAAGATGATGCCCCCAGCGCGCACGCCCGGGGACTCCCACAGTTTCCACCGGTCCGCGCTTCCCGGTGCGGCGGACAGGCGGCCGCGTATGGAGAAAATATCGCCGAGTCGCCCCGACGTTGCCCAGTCCACCACGAAATTAAAGCCGGGATCGTAACGGTACATGTAGCTCAACTGGACGTTCAGGTTTCGCGCAGCCGCGATGTCCAGCACGTCCCGCAACTCCGCCAGGTCGTTTCCCGCCGGCTTATCCAGCCAGACGTGCTTGCCGTGCTCGACTACTTCGCGAGCGAAGCGCAGGTTGTCGAAAATCTCGCCCTCGACCGCTATGGCAACAATGCTCTCGTCCTCGAGCATCTCCTCTTTCGACGAGAACCAGTTGACTCCCGAGTACTCCTCTTGACTGCCTAGTCGCTCGATCTTTTCCCTGTCAGGCTCATAGACGCCGACGAACTCGACTTCTTCGGTCTGGCTCAGCACGCGCGCCTTGTCATGCGCGTGATCGTGGGCGATGCCGTACTGCGCCATTCGCATGATCGAATCATGCGGGATATCGACCGGCACTGTCGAGCACGCCGAAGCCCCAGGGCCCGGAGTCGCGCGGCGTAAGCGACGAACCACCGTCGAAGTCCGCCTGGCAAGGGCTCCGGACACGCGACCACGCTTCAATCAATCCCACGTCTCCGGCACCCGCCTGCCGTTAACCAACGGCATGAATCAGCAACCGGATCGGCGGACGTGGTCCGAAGCTGTTCTCGCCGATGTCTGCGGCGTGACCCGACGCTAAGTGACCGTGTTGGCTGCTTGCCGTTCTTCCCACTCGTCACGCAAGAGCCCGTAGCGCACTTCGTCGAGGACCCGGCCCCGATGCACCCAGTGCTTCCGCAGTAGCGCCTCGCGTTGCATGCCGAGGTTCTCCAGCAGCCGGATTGATCGGGCGTTCGTAGCCGTCGCGGTGGCGCTGATCTTGATGATTGGGAGCCGTTCAAATGCCGCGTCGACTACGGCCGACGCGGCCTCCGCCATGAGTCCGCGGCCCCACAGCCAGCGGGCCAGTTCGTAACCAAGTTCGGCCCGTAGCCTTTGGCGCGCAATCCGCAGGCTTACTCCACCAACCACGCGGCCTTGCTGCTCCAGGGCCCACACGCACCGCTCTCGCGGATCCGCCAGTACTTGTGTGGCCACGAATGCGTCCGCATCTCTTCGCTCGAACGGCTGCGCGACCTGAAGAAATCGCACGACCTCCGGGTCGCGCCGATAGGCGTACACGTCGTCCGCGTCGGCAGCGCTGAACCGCCGCAGCAAACTTCGAGGTGTCTGGATGGAGTCTGGAAGCGGCGGCCAGTCGTCGGCTGTCACTCCGGAGCGCGACGCTCGACCGACGGCCGCGGAATCAGTGCCGGCGCCAGGCTCGCCTCCAAAACGTCGTCGACGGCGTCGCGCGCGACTGCGTCCTTGACCACCCGCAGCGCGTCGCGAAAGGCCTCGAGCGTGATACCCAGATCACGGTCGCTGTGCATCGAGCTGTGCCGCGGATGCGTATTGAACAAGACGCCCCGCTTGGCGGTTTCCTGCGCCACCAGCACGTTGAGCTTCTTCGATTCTTCAGCATCCAATGGCTCGGTGAAGGTGAAGCCTGGGGTGGCGGCCAGACCCGCGACTTCCACTGGCACGTCCATTTCGTCCAGCACTTCCCGCAGGCCCGACTTTAGGCGCTCGCCGTAGTCGCTCAGCTGCGCTGGCACGTCACGCCGTTCGATTTCCTTCAGGGTCGTGATCGCCGCTGTAATGCCCACCAGGTCGCTCCAGTAGGTGCTGCTCACGAACATATTCGATGCCGGCTCCATCACCCAGCGCTGGCCGACTACCGCGCCCATGGCGTACCCGTTCGAGATCGCCTTCGCAAAACACGCCAGGTCCGGGATCACGCCCACGAACTCCTGGATCCCGTTGGCCCCATAGCGGAAGTTTGTGGTGACTTCGTCGAAGATCAGCACCACGTTCTCGCGCGTTGCAAGCTCGCGTACCCCGGCCAGGTAGCCGGCCGGCGGCGCTTCGCCCAGCAGGATCGGCTCCATCATGATCGCGGCCACTTGGCCGCGATGCTGTTCAAGGAGTGACTCAAGCGCTGCAAGGTCTCCCCAGGGAAACGGAATTGAGGTGCCCCGCAGCGCTTTCGGCACCCCGGTTGGTTGGATATTCGGCACCGCGAACGGATCGAACGCGCCCTTTTGCAAGTGTCCCGCCGCCAGGTACCAGTCATGCCACCCGTGGTAGCCGCTGAAGAGCACGACGTCGCGACCCGTGCTCCCACGCGCGATGCGCACGGCGATGCCGCACGACTCGCCGCCGCCCTTGGAAAACCGCACCATCTCCGCGCACGGGATCCGCTCAATCAGCAGCTCCGCCAACTCGATTTCGCGCTCACTGTTCAGCGAGTACGTCGTGCCCTTGCCGATCTGTTCGATCACGGCTGCGTCCACCACGTCATCGGCGTATCCCAGGATTGCCGACGTCACCGACATGCCGTAATCCACGTATTCCACGCCGCGGTCGTCCCAGATCCGCGATCCCTTGCCACGCTCGGCATACACCGGTGCAACCCCGTTGGCGAAGGCATACGGCCGCCGGCTGATCAATTGCGAGCCGCCCGGGATGACCCGGTTGGCGCGCTCCCAGAGCGCGTAAGAGTTCGTCACGTCGTGTGCGCGGGGATCTCTCACGTCATGTCGCCTTTACCCGAGCAAACGAGGCGTTCAGTCGCCCTCGCTGCGAACTCGCCCTCACGGTAGCGCCACTGCTCGCACAAGCCAACAGCGCCTCGGCCTGGCGGCGAATTTTCGGCTCACCCTCACGGTCTGGCGGTAGCCGCGCGCAGGCGGATCGCGCTTGGCGTTAGTCGTCTCGAATCCGACGCTCCAGGCTCCGTAGGGCGTCCTGCGTCGCACGGATCTCGCGCAGCAACTCTTCGCGCGACGGAGGCGATTCCAAATCTCGCAGTCGTTCAAGCTTGGCCTCATCCAGATTGTTGATAATAATCGCAATGAAGAGATTGAATACGACGAATGTTCCAATCACAACAAAGCTGACGAAGTAGAGCCACGACAGCTCATTCAACTCCATCGCTCGAAACATGACATCCGTCCATCCTTCTAGCGTGATGATGTTGAATAGCGTGAGCAGGGAGATTCCAATATCACGCCAATTTTCCGGATCGTGATCGCCAAATAGATGGAAACCGATGATGGCGTAAATATACACGACAATACTCACGAGAAGCATGACATGCCCGACGCTTGGAATGGATCGAACAAGCGCCGTAACAATCAACCGAAGGTCTTTGATGGTGGATACCAGGCGTAGTACCCGCAGCAATCGGACGAGCCGTGCAATCATCGCGAACTGCCCGGTCGCGGGGACTAGCGCAAACACGATGACCAGAAAGTCGAACACGTTCCAACCGTCGCGGAAATACCCGGCCACACGCGGAGATGCCGCAGTCATCTTCAGAAGGGCCTCGACGATAAATACGCCAAGCGTTACGTTGTGGGCGATGTCAATCCAGCTGCCAAATCGCAGGTCGATATCCGCTGAAGTTTCCAGGCCGAGCAAAACAGCGTTGAAGATGATGATGAATACGATCGCGGGGTCAAAGGACGGAGCTTCCGTAATCCGGCGGGACAGGGATATGAATTTGCTCATGGTGGCAATTCCACGTATCGGGCGACGCAAATCCGTGAGTACTCCTGGCGAGTCCGAGGCTTGCCGGTCGCACTCCCTCAATCAACTGGCGTGGTGAGGCCGGAAGTTTTCGAAGGGTGCTGCGCGCGGGCCGGCGGATATCGTAACAGACCTGTCGTCAACTTCAACGGGCCTCGCGGGCACCGTGGCGGCCAGCGCCTGGTCGTCCGGCCTGGCAGGCTATCGCGTTCCTGTCCGGTTCGCGCCCGCCGTCCGCGTGCGCTCGGACTCACTCGATTCACGGGTGAGTCCGTCGCCTGGCGCCAGTGCCATGGTGGAAAGACTGCCGTGACTGTTGGCGGACAACGCTGCTGGGCCAGTCGAAGTCAGGTTGCGGATGCAAATTAGCGAGATATAAAGCAGACACCCGAATCGTGCTCGACGTCCCACGATCTCCTGATCGAATGCTGACGCACAGGCGCAAATGCTCGAGCCCGGGGTGGCGATGGAATTGTGGATGCACGCATACGCTTGATAAAATCGCGATCTGCACGAAAAGTCGAATTGTGACGTTGCATCGAACATGCCCTCGGCCTTTTGGGAAGTGCTTCTTTGGGATGCCGCGATTCTGGTATTGGCCTTCGTGCTTGACCGCGTGCTTCCCGAACCGCCAAACGTCATCCACCCCGTCGTTTGGATGGGTCGCGCTACGGCCGTGCTGGCACGGCTGGATCCCCAGCGCCCATTCGCGAGCTTCCTCTATGGCGGCTGTATGGTCGTGCTCGTCGTCGGTGTCGCAGGCTCGATGTCATGGTTCGGCATGTCCGTACTTTCATCAATACATCCAACGGTTTACGTAATCGGCGGCGCCCTCGTATTGCGTTCCGCCTTTGCCGTGACCGGCCTGTCGGCAGCGGCTCAACATACGCGGCGCCACCTTCAAGCACACAGGCTCGATGCAGCGCGGGACAGCCTGCGGAATCTCGTAAGCCGCGACGCTCGCTCGCTCGGTAAACCATTGGTGGCTGCGGCCGCCATTGAGTCCGTTGCCGAAAACTCAACCGACAGTTTCGTTGGGCCATGGCTGGCGTTCGCAGTCTTTGGCGTGCCGGGCGCGATTGCCTATCGAGCCATAAACACAATGGACAGCATGATCGGCTATCGCGATCGCTACGAGTACCTTGGGAAGGTCGCGGCGCGGCTGGACGACTTGGTCAACCTCATTCCCGCACGGGTAAGTGCTGGCCTATTGCTGCTTTGTGGTCGGCTGGCCGGATGTCCGCTTCGAGATGGCTGGCGAACGATGTTGCGCGACCGCGGCAAGACCGCCAGCCCAAATGCCGGATTGACCATGAGTGCCATGGCCGGGCTGCTCGGCGTTCGCCTTGAGAAGCCCGGCCACTACAGCCTGGGAGCCGAGTTTCGCAATCCTGGCTCCCACGACATCGGCCGAGCCGTAGCGATGGTCAATCGGACCTCGGTGCTGGCCCTCACCGTTTCCCTCGGCCTCCTGGTCGCGCGGCACGCGATCAGCGGCTGATCGGCGTCCGATGTCCACGAGACATGTCGTGCACGGCGGGGTTGACGACGCTGAACTGCGGACCCACGGCCTCGCGCGCGACGGTGTTCTGGACTTCAGCTCGAACGTAAACCCCTTGGGCGCGTCGCCGCACGTGCGGAAGGCCGCCGCGGAGGTTGACCTCTCGGCCTATCCGGATCGCGACTGCCTGCTCTTGCGCGAAGCACTGGCGGCGCGGCTCGACGTTGACGTCGAACAGCTAATGGTCGGCAACGGTTCGACCGAACTCATCCACCTGCTCGCTCGCGCCTTCCTCCGCTCGGAGTCTCGGTGCTTGATTTTCGCACCCACCTTCGGCGAATACGAAGCGGCCGTCGCACAGGCCGGCGCGGACATACACGTCGTTGGCACGTCCGCGGAATCGGGCTTCAGTTGGTCGATCGACAAGGCGGCCCGGACAGTACGGACGCTTCGGCCCGCCCTTGTTTTTCTCTGCAATCCAAACAACCCCACGGGTGTCTACCTGGACCGAACCGCGGTCCAGGAGCTGAGCACGGCCGTCGGTCCGTTTGGAGTGCTGGTCCTGGACACGTCCTACGCGCCTCTCGCCGACGATCCCTGGGACGCGCTGCCGCTCCTTCGCTGTGGCAACGTCGCCCTGCTGCGGTCGATGACCAAAGACCACGGACTGGCCGGCGTGCGCCTCGGGTACCTGGCGGCCCAGCCTCAAATCGTCGCGGCGACCCGGTGCCTGCAGCCGTCCTGGAGCGTCAGCGCGGTCGCGCAGGCTGCGGGAATCGCGGCCCTGGCCGACGAAGCGCACGTGGCAGCGGCCCGGAGCATCATCCACGAGGCCAGGGTGTACCTGTATGACCACCTGGCGGCGCTGGACGTGCCCGCCGTGCCCTCGGCGGCGAACTTCGTGCTCGCGCGCGTGGGTGATGCCACCGCCGTGCGCCAAAAACTACTGGGCGAGGGAATCGTGGTCCGCGACTGCACGTCATTCGGCCTGCCCGCCTACCTCCGCATCGCCATCCGGCGCCGCGCGGAGTGCGCCCGGTTGATTTCGGCGCTCCGAAAGGCGCTGACGCATGACTAGCAACCGTCGCGCCAGGGTCCTGATGGTCCAGGGCACTTCGTCGCATGCCGGCAAATCGGTCATCGCGGCGGCGCTCTGCCGCATCTTCGCCCAGGATGGCTATCAGGTTGCCCCGTTCAAGGCGCAAAACATGTCGCTCAACTCCTACGCGACGCCGGACGGCGGCGAGATTGGCCGCTCGCAGGCGGTGCAGGCGGCGGCCGCGCTGGTTGCGCCGCGCGTGGAGATGAATCCGGTGCTGCTCAAGCCCGAGGGCGACCGCCGTTCGCAGATTGTGCTGATGGGGCGGCCCCGAGCCGTGGCCTCGGCCCGGGAGTATCACGAGTTGAAGCCCAGAATCTGGCGTCAGATCACGTCGGCGCTCGATCGGCTGCGTGCGGAGTTCGACGTGGTGGTGATGGAAGGCGCCGGGAGCCCGGCGGAGGTCAATCTCAAGGACCGCGACATCGTCAACATGCGGGTGGCCCTGCACGCCAACGCGCCGGTGCTGCTGGTCGGGGACATCGATCGTGGCGGGATCTTCGCGCAGCTCGTGGGAACGATGGTGCTGCTCGAGCCGGATGAACGGGCGCTGGTCTGCGGGCACGTGATCAACAAGTTCCGGGGCGATCCGTCGCTGCTGACGTCAGGGTTGGAGTTCTTGCGCAAACGTACAGGGGTGCCGGTCGCCGGCGTCGTGCCGTTCTTCAATGACATCCACATTCCTGAAGAAGACTCCGTTGGTCTTGGGGCGGGCACGGAGACGGAAGGCGCTGACGCCATCGATGTGGCAGTCATGCGGCTACCGCACATCGCCAACTTCGACGACTTCGACCCCTTGCGCCACGAGGCGGATGTACGGGTGCGCTACGTAGGCCGGGCGTCGGAGTTTGGCGATCCGGATCTGGTGGTGATTCCCGGGAGCAAGACCACGGTTGCCGACCTGGTCTGGCTGCGCGCGCAGGGCCTGGATGCACGAATCACGGACGCGCGCCGAGGTGGGACTCCAGTCATCGGGATTTGCGCCGGCTACCAGATTCTTGGTGATGAGTTGTTGGATCCGCATGGCGTGGAATCGTCGGTGAGGCAGTCGCGCGGACTCGGGCTGCTGCCGACGACCACGACCTTTAGGCGAGCCAAGGCCACGCACCAGGTTCGAGGACGAGTCGTTCGCGACGAGGGACTGCTTGGTAGTTGCGGCGGCGCCGACGTTGTGGCCTACGAGATTCACATGGGCGAAACCTCGGGGGCGGACTCGGCGAGCCCTTTCGTTCTGGAGTCCCGATCGCAGAAGGAGGTCGAGTTGCCGGACGGTGCCCTCGACGCCGAAGGGCTCACCCTGGGCACCTACCTCCACGGTCTCTTCCATAACCGATACGTGCGCCGCTCGATCCTGGCGTGCGCCGGCGCCAGGCGCGGTCTCAGCGCGGTGCTGACCGGGGACGACATCGATCCAAGCGCCGAGTACGACAAGCTCGCGGCGCTGGTGCGGCGGCACTTGGATCTGGATCTGGTCTATCGCTCGATGGGACTGACGCGGTGAAGACGCCGGCGGAACTGTGCCGAACCCCGAATCTTGTCGGACGCGGCGCGGCCTGGGCGCCCGGGACCTGCGGCGAACTGGCCCAGGGCCACTTGGACGGCATCGCCGCGATGGTGACCTGCCCAATCGACCTCGGAGCCACCGCGACCGTTGACGTCGTGATCGGCACGGGGCGCGTCCATGCACCGGTCGGCGCTCGCAAAGCCCGCCGAGCGGTCGAGCTAGCGCTCGCCGCGCTGGAGCGACCGGATCTGGACGCCTGGCTGCGGCTGGAGAGTTCGCTGCCGCGGTCCAAGGGCATGGCCAGCAGCACCGCCGACGTGACTTCGGCCATCGTCGCGACCGCGACGGCCCTGGGAGCGACGCTCTCGCCGCGACAGCAGGCTGATCTAGCCTTGGCAGTCGAGCCAAGCGACGGCGTCATGCTGCCGGGCATCGCGCTGTTCGATCATCTCGGCGGCCGGATTGCCCGGACACTGGGGCCGCCGCCGCCGATGCGCGTGCTGGTCCTCGAGTTGGCCGGTGGAGTCGATACCGAGGCTTTCAACGCGGGAACCCGAGCCAACGGCGTTTACGACGACGACGACCGCTTCCGAGAGGCGCTCGATCTCATCGCCGCCGGACTTGCGAACGGAGATCCCCGGCAGATTGGCGAAGGCGCCACGCTGAGCAGCCAGTTGAACCAGGGCGTGCTCCCCAAGTTGCGGCTGCCGGATGCAATGAAGCTGGGCAGAGACGCCGGCGCGCTCGGCGTGAACGTTGCGCACAGCGGCACGGTCATCGGGTTGCTCTTCGAGGCCGACGCCGAGCGAATCGCATGGGCCGCGCATTCGGCACGACAGCGGTTGCCGGAAATCGTGGCGATTCACGACTGCCGAATGATCGGCGGTGGCGCCGTTGTGCATCCAGGCACGCGACGGACGGTGGCTACCCTTGCTTGACCCCAGTACGGCGTTGCGGACTCGGATCTGCCACCGGGGATTGGCGGGTGTGCCGCCGCTCGATTCGCGCGAACATGACCTCGGGAACACGTTCAGACAACCGGAACCGTCGGGCGGCGGATTCGGCCTCGAGCGTTGTATGAGGGTTTGGCTCGCGGCACGATCTGGCTGGCCATGCGCGCCTCCGGATCACCGCGGCGCACAGGCCAGGGTCCAGACGACAATAGAAGTCGAGGCAGGAATATGACAAGCCACGCGAGCGAGCCAATCGATCTCGGCACTCGAAAGCACCTCCTTATCGATTTCTCGCTTTTCGATCAAGCTGACGATGTGTCGCTGCGAGTGAATCCGCCAATTGTCGGTGGGGTGGCCATTCACCGGGATCGGGCCTGGGAACACCACATCCACTTCATGAACTCCGTGATTGACGACAACGGCTTGGCCCGAATGTGGTACGCGTCCAGCAACATGGGTGCCGGCAATCTCCATTCGTATCGATGGGGATATGCCGAGTCGCTGGATGGCCTCCATTGGAGAAAGCCGGACCTCGGACTCGTTGAACTCAACGGCGTCCGCTCCAACAACCTCCTTCTCGGGGTGCCGGGGAGCGTTTTGAAGGACCCCACGGCACCTGCGGAGGAGCGCTACAAGGGGTATTGGCTTAACTGGGATCCGAACCTCGGTCCACTCGGATTCGGCTATTCCGTGTCGCCCGACGGCCTTCGGTTCACGTGGAAAGGCGGAAACGGCGTCTCGTTGCACGGCGATTCGCAAAACCAGGTCTTCTGGGATGAGCGGATCGGACGTTACGTGGCGTATTTCCGCAACTGGGTCCCTACCGGGCGCGACGAAAGGTCGCTGAGCGCCAACGGGCCGTGGCGGCGGGCGGTCGCGCGCTGGGAAACCGATGACCTCACGTCGCGGGTTGGGTGGCGAATCACCGATTCGCCGGTTGATGTGCGTGGCCCGCGACTCACCGGCGAGCTTCCCACGGTGCTCGCGCTCGACGAGCAAGACCCGCCTGACATGGACATCTACACGCCCTCGGTTGTCAAGTACCCGGGGGCCGATGACGTCTATATCTCGACCTTCTCGGTCTACCGGCACTTCACCGAGGCCGAAATCCTCGACGCGGAGACGCGCCGGAACGACGGCTTGATGGAGATTCAACTGGCCGTCAGCCGCGACGGGATCACCTGGGAACGACCGGACCGTCGACCCTATGTCCGTATCGATCCCGACGGACCGCGATCCAGGATGCTCTATTCGGCGCTGGGCATGGTCATTCGGGACCGCTCGATCTACCAGTACGCGACCGCGTACGACCAGTCGCATGGGCTCAAACGCAGGAACAATCCGGCTGGCCAGGTCATTTTGACCCAGCAGCGCCTGGACGGCTTCGTCAGCGCCGAGGCGGCCTACGCTGGCGGCCAGTTGATCTCGAAGCCGCTCGTTTTCTCGGGCACTCGCCTGGAGCTCAATGTCGATGCATCCGCCAGCGGCGACGTGCGGATTGAGTTGCAGGACTCAGAGGGCCGAGGCATCGAGGGATACAGCCTGGACAGGTGCGACCGGGTGCTTGGCAACCACATACGGCACGTCGTGACCTGGGCTGGCAGCGAACGGCTGCCCGCAGCCGGCGACCAGCCCGTGCGCCTGCGGATTGCCATGCGCGGTGCGCGGTTATACGCCCTGCAATTCGTGGCTACGTAGCCAAGGGCCGCCCGACTCGCACCGGCTCCGCGCGGCCACCCGCCGACGTTTCATCGGCTCTCAAGGCCGCGCGTTTTTAGATTCACCGGCAACCCCGCAAACATCATGATCACCTCATCCGCCGCGGCGGCGAACTGCTGGTTAACCCGCCCCAGTGCATCGGCGTAGTCGCGTCCAAGTCTGGTTGCCGGTATGACGCCAAGCCCGACTTCGTTGCTGACGACGATCCAGGAAGCATCGCCCCGCTCGTAGAGTTCGATGAGGCGACGGGCCTGCGTCTGGATGTGGTCCGGTGTCGCCTCGTGATCCGGGTCCTGGAGCAGCAGGTTGCTGACCCACAACGTCAGGCAGTCGAGCAGCACCGTGTCAACGTCCGGCACGAGCGGCGTAAGCGCTGTGACAAGGTCGACCGGTTCTTCCAACGTTGCCCAGCCCCTGGGACGCTCTGCCCGGTGCGCTTCGATGCGAGCGGCCATTTCGCTGTCGCCCGCCTCGGCCGTGGCCACGTACAGAACCCGGCCGCCCTCGCGCGCCAGCTCCTGCGCGTAGCGGCTCTTACCGGCGCGAACGCCGCCCAGCACCAGCGTCAGGCGCCGGCTCACGCGGCCCCCGAGTAGTCAGCGTCCGAAAGGTGACTCGTGTCGTTCCATGACTCAAGCACCCGGCTGCCGTCGTGATCGTTGACGATCGCGAGCGCGGTGTTGTCGACGTGGAACTTCCAGAAGTCGGTGTCGGCCAGGTCCAGCAGGCAGACCACAAGGGCGCGCAAAGTGCCGCCATGCGCCACGACCAGAATGTTCTTCTGACCGTCGAGGCTCGCGCTCGCGCGCGTGACGAAGCGACCTACCCGCTGGAGCGCATCGATGGCGCTCTCGCCGCCTGGCGCTGACCATCCCATGTTGCCTCCGGCCTCGATCCGCTCGGCGAGCACTCCCGGATAGCGCGTCTCGACTTCCTCCAGCGTCAGCCCTTCCCACTCGCCGCACGAAAACTCGCGAAGGTCCGCATCGGGGGTGACCGCAAGGTCGCGGCCGTCGGCGATGATTTGAGCAGTCTCTGCCGCACGCGCCAGGTCGCTGGCGTAGATGGCCGAAAACTCAACACGCCGCAACCGCCCGGCCAACCGGGTTGCCTGGCGGCGGCCTTCGGCGTTCAGCGGCACTCCCAGGTGCCCTTGCATCCGGCCCGTTCGATTCCACTCCGTCTCGCCGTGTCGCACGAGATACCAGGTACCCATGTTTGCGCGCCTACCAAAACGGTGCGCCGGTAAGCCCCGGCGACAGCTGAATCAGAATAAGTCCGGCCAGCAGAATCGTTACCTCCGCAACCTCGTTGGTAGCGCCGTAGGTGTCCCCGGTCATGCCGCCCAGCAAGCGTAAGGACCAGAGTCCAAGCCCAAGGGCGACGACTGTGGCGACGACAAGTAACAGCAGCCCGGCGATCCCGAACAACAGTCCACCCGCCACTGCGGCCGTCAGCAGCGCGAACGCAAACTGACGCCAGCCGGCGCCAGCCTGGAACGCCGTTCCGAGCCCCTGTGCTCGCGCGTAAGGAAAAACGGACATTGCGGCGACCATGGCAAAGCGCGAATAACAGGGAAAGAGAAACAGCAGGCCAAGCCGTTCGGCTTCCGGGATGCCGACCAGCAGCGTCCACTTCACCAACAACAGGCAGGCACCGCCGATCGCGGCGAAGGCCCCGACGTGCGAATCCCGAAGAATGTCGAGGCGCGACTCGCGGTCGCGGCCGCCCAGGAGGCCGTCGCACGTGTCCAGGAAGCCCTCGGTATGCAGGGCGCGCGTAAGCACCAGCATGGCCGCGACCAGCAGCGCGCCAACCACTGGCAGCGGCAGAACCTGGCGAGCAGCTATGTCGAGCCCGGCTAGCAGTCCGCCGATTCCCAGGCCGACCAGCGGGAAATAGGCCCGCGCGGGAGCCATCGGCCCGGCGTGGGCGGGCGACACCGGCACGATCGTCAAGAAGCCGATGGCCAGCCGCAGACTTCTCATGCCGAGACTTCCGCGGAACCCTCCGCCTCCCGGTCCGACACTCCCGCCTCTTCGAACGTGGCCATGTCGGACAGGCAGGCCGCGGCGACTTCAACCAGGCCCGTCGCCAGCAGGGCGCCCGTGCCTTCCCCCAGCCGCATGTCCAGATCCAGCAGTGGCTGGAGTCCCAGGTGCTTCAGCGCGACCTGGTGCCCCGGTTCGGCCGATTGATGTCCCGCGATCACGTAGTCCAGGACCAGTGGGCAAAGGCTGTGCGCGATCAGTCCGGCGGCGCCGGAAACGAAGCCGTCCAGCACTACCGCACGCCGAGCCAGCGCCCCGCCCAGCACAACCCCGGCCAGCACCCCGATCTCAAACCCGCCAACCGTGCGTAGGACGTCCACCCCGTCTTCCGCATCCGGCCGATTCACGTCCAGCGCGCGTTCCACGCAGGCGATCTTGTGCTGGAGTTCCAGGTCGGATCGACCCGTACCCCGCCCGGTCGTCAGCCGTGCCGGGGTCCCGGTGAGCGCTGCCGTAATGGCGCTGGCGGACGTCGTGTTCCCGATGCCCATGTCGCCCGTAGCGATAACGTGCGCACCGTCTTCGGCGGCGTCCCGGGCAATGCCGACACCAGCCGAGATGCAGGCTTCAGCCTGTTCCCGAGTCATGGCCGGCCCGTGCGTCAGGTCGCGAGTGCCTCGTCCGGCCGACACGACGCGCAGATCCGGATGCGCCGGCAGCGGCGTGGCGACGCCGGCGTCAACAATGATCAGATTCGCTCCGCGAGCTCGCGCCATCACGCTAACTGCCGCCCCACCGGCCAGGAAGTTCAGCACCATCTGGGCGGTGACCGCTTGGGGATAGCCGGTCACCCCTTGTGCGACGACCCCGTGGTCGGCGGCCGCCACGATGACCGTAGTGTTCCGCGCGGTCGGTTGCTCGGTTTCGAAGATGCCGGCCAATTGAATGGCGATCTCTTCCAGCCGGCCCAAACTGCCCGGCGGCTTCGTCAGCCGCCGCTGACGCCGAATCGCCGCCCGCTTTGCCTCGGCGTCAGCCGGACGAATTCCGGCGACAACCTCGTCCAGCGTCACCTCTAAAACTCAATCCCCCGTTGCGCCCGGATGCCCTGTTCACGATAGGGGTGCTTGATCAGCTTCATTTCGGTCACGAGATCCGCGCAGTCGATCAGTTCCTGCGGCGCATACCGTCCGGTAATGATCACGTGCAATGGCCCCGGCCGCGCCTTCAGCGTCTCCACCACGTCCTCCACCGGAACCCATCCGTAGTGCATGGCGTAGGTGAACTCGTCCAGCACGATGATGTCTTCGTCACCCTTCAGAATCGCCTCTTTGCAGTGACCCCACTGTTCCACCGCCAGCGCCGCCGTCCGGTCCATGTCCTTGGACAGCCACGTAAACCCGTCGCCCAGCGCCTCGATGGGAATGTCCAGCCGCATCGCCGCCCGATGCTCGCCGAAGGTGGCGGTGGTGTGCTTGATGAACTGGAACATCCGGATCTTGAAGTCGCGGCCCCAGGCCCGAAAAATCACCCCTAGCGCCGCCGTCGTCTTTCCCTTGCCCTCGCCCGTGTTCACGATCACCAGGCCGTGCCGGCGGCGAGGCCGTTTGGGAACGTCGGCGGGTCGTGTCTGAGGATCCCTGGCATTCATGACCTAGCTGCTCCTCGGGGTTGCAGGGCTAACTTTCGCGTGTCGGTGGTGGACGGAATCGCGGCCGTTGGCGCCGGTGCCCACGCCCGCTGAACCGTTCGCGTCGGCCGGCGCAATAAGGCTGACAACCAGCGAACCGGTCACGGGGTCGGGGTAAACCGCCGATCGGACGCCGAAGGCCGTCTCGATAATGTCCGGCGCCAACACCTGGTCGGGCGTCCCTTCGGCAAGCACGCGGCCGTTACTCAGCAGCACCAGGCGATCGCAGTAGCGCGCCGCCATCCCCAGATCATGAATGGCGGCCACGGCTGTCAACCCCTCGTCCACTAGACGCCGCACCAGGTCCAGCACCCGCAGCTTGTGCAGCACGTCCAGGTTGGCTGTCGGCTCGTCCAGCAGCAGCACGCGCGGCTGCTGCGCCAGGGCGCGCGACACGAATACTCGCTGACGCTCGCCGCCGGACAGCGTGTCCAGCGTTCGCTCGGCGAATTCCTCCGTCTCCGTGAGCTCCATCGCCTCACGGGCAATCGCCTCGTCGGCCGCGCCCTCGATCTGGAACCGGCCCAGGTGCGGGTACCGACCCATCAGCACCAGCTCTCGAGCGGTGAACCCGTGCGTATAAGGAGCGATTTGCGGCACCAGGGCCATCCGCGCCGCCACGTCCTTGGCTGGAAGAGAATCAAGCTCTTCGCCCTCCAGCCAGACCGCCCCCTCCTGCGGCCGCAGCACGCCCGCAATGGCGCGGAGAAGTGTTGACTTCCCCGCGCCATTCGGACCGATCAGACCGACCAGTTGACCCTGGTGCGCGTGCAGCCGCACGCGCTCGAGCAACGCCTTCGCCTCGACCCGAAAGCCGAGTTCGTCCGCCCGGATAGACGCTGTCCGTTCGGTCTGCATCGTCAACTACTCCGCCAGGCTGAAGGGCGGACTCTCGGAGTCGCCCAACTCGTCCGGCCACAGGATTCGGGCCAGATCTTCGGCCCCGCGGATGTTCCAGTAGGACAGCGTGGTGAAGTGCTTGCTCTCAACCACGTAAATGGCCTCGTTCTTGACCGCCGGAAGCTCGGCCAGCGCCTCATTGTCCAGCAGGCTCTGCCTGAACTCGTTGGCCCCGAACTCAACGGGCTGCGCAATCACGATCACCTCCGGGTTCATGGCAATCACGCCCTCCAGGCTCGTGGTCTGGTTACCTTCGATCCCGGCCTCGGCCGCGACGTTCAGGCCGCCGGCCGCCGTGATGACGCCGCCCTCCGTGGAGTCCTTGCCGGCCGTCCAGATCTTGTCGCCGTACTGCGTGAGCGCAAGCACGCGAGGCTGTGCCTCAACCGCGCCGGTCACGCCGATCAGGCTCTCGTATCGCTCGCGAACCTCGGCGGCGAACGCAACAGCCCGCTCCTCTTCCCCGTAGATGTAGCCCATCAACAGGATGTTGTTGATCCGGGACTCCGGACCCTGCTTGAGCTCGGTCTGGATCACTGGAATCCCAGCCTTGGACAGAGCCGCAATCCCGTCAGCCGAGAAGAACGGGCTGGTGACGATGATGTCCGGCTCCTGGGCAATGATCGTCTCCGGGTCGCGGGTGATCTCGGCCTTCTCCTGCAGCAGGTCCGCGACGTTGGAGTAGGTGATGTTCTTTGACGAACTGCCAACCGCGACAAGTCGATCGATCGGGACGATGGCCAGCGTCATTTCGTCATGGCCCACTGACGCCGTGATGATGCTGAGCGGCTTGGCCGGAATGCTGACGACGCCGTTCAGTCCCTCAACCTCACGCGGCCACCCGAAGTTGCTCGGGTCGACAATCCCCCGCACGTCTTGAAACGCCTCGGCGAAGGCCGGGGCGGCAGGGGTGGCTTCCTCCGTCGGGGTCGGCTCGGGCGTTGCTTCCGGCGTTGCCGCCGCGGTTGCCTCAGGCGTGGCCTCGGGGGTTGGCTCGGGCGTGGCCTCGGGAGTTGGCTCAGGTGTCGGCGTGGGCTCCTGAGTTGGCGCCGGAGTGGCCGTCGGGCTGGCTGTGGGCTGTGCGGTCGCAGCCGGCGTTGGCTCGACCGTGGCCTCCGGTGTCGGCTGTGCCGTCGCGGTCGGCGCCGGCGTTGACTCCGCGCGCACGACCTCCGGCGTTGCGGCCGGCGGCGGCGCAGGCGGCGGGACGTCGTCTTCCGGTCCGCAGGCCGCGAAGACGAGTGCGAAGACTGCAATCAGCAGGGGCAGAAGGGCCAAACTGCGAAAACGCTGCATTGAAACCAGAAATCCTTTCCGTGGGCCGCGCGACGACGCGCATCGGCCCGGAGGTCGCAAAAGCGAGTGGTTGACTCACAACGACTGTCTTCAGAGTTGGCGTTACCGCACCGTGAGGCCTTTCAATTGCCCGCAGGTCGACGCGCGCTGGGCACGTGGCGGGTTTGGTCGAAAGATCGGAAGAGATGCCGCGTCCCAATGCAGGGCCGACGCTCGCGGATTCGGGGCCCGAACTGCTTCGGTACATCCAGGCCGCGGTCGATCCCCACGCTCGAAGAGGCTCGTAGTCCCCTGCGGGACCAGCTGGCTGGTCCCGCCCGTTCCCTGACTGGCAATCTTCACTACAGCTCGATTCCCGGTTGGGCCTTAATGCCCTGGTCCCGATATGGGTGTTTAACCACCTCCATCTCGGTGACAACGTCGGCGAAATCAATCAGGTCTTGCGGCGCGTATCGGCCGGTGATGATCACGTGCATGCCCGGCCGTCGACGCTTCAGTGCGGTCGTGACGTCCGCAACTGATATCCAGCCGAAGTGCAGCGGATAGGTGAACTCATCCAGAACGACGATGTCTTCGTCACCGTGTTCCAGCGCGTTCTTACAGCGCTGCCACTGGCTCACGGCCAACGCGCGAGCCTGATCGAGGTCCTTCGATCGGCGAGTGCAACCGTTGCCGCGGGCTTCAATTGGAATCTCCAGCCTTCGCGCCGCGCGGTGTTCCCCAAAGCTGGCGTTCGTGTTCTTGATGAACTGGAACATCCGGCTGCGCAGGTTGCTGCCCCAGGCTCGAAGCATCACCCCGAGCGCCGCCGTCGTCTTGCCTTTGCCCAGTCCCGTATTGATGACCACCAGGCCACGCAAGTCCTCGGGCTCACCTGCCTGGCGTTCGTAAGCGGGACTTATTTCCAGCCCGGAACCGGGCAGATTGCCGCTCCCTTGGTGAGTGAAGGCCTGGGGTCCGCAAGTACCTGGTGAGCCCTCGTCCAGCCGTGCCGCGTTTGCTCGAAGCACTGAGGTGTGTCTCACAGCGCGTAGGCCTGACGCTTATTCCGAATCAACAACAGAACGAAAAACGGCGCCCCCACGAATGCCGTAAGGACGCCAACC
Source organism: Chloroflexota bacterium (assembly GCA_028874175.1). Classification (GTDB taxonomy): domain Bacteria; phylum Chloroflexota; class UBA11872; order UBA11872; family UBA11872; genus UBA11872. Next base: position 6,611 of record JAPPLN010000108.1, on the reverse strand, counting down.
CGGAACTCCGCCGGTTGAATAATCGTCCGCGCAAACGTGTCGGCCACGATCACGAACACGGCTCCCGCCAGCGCGCTCAGCGGAATCAGCACCCGGTGATCCGGCCCCAGCACCAGCCGCAGGATGTGCGGCGTGACCAGCCCTACGAACGCGATCGTTCCGCTCACGGCTACGGCTGCGCCCGTCGCCAGGGCGGCGGCCGCGAGCAGCGCGACGCGCGTGACGCCCACGCGAACGCCGAGCGCCCGCGCCTCGTCGTCGCCCAGCATCAACAGGTTCAGATCGCGTGCGCGAACCAGGATCACGATCGCGGCGCCCACAATCAGCGGCGCCGAGATGTGCACGTGCTCCCAGGACCTCGAATCCAGGCCGCCGGCCAGCCAGAACAGGACTTCGCGCAGCGCTTCGTTGTCCGGCAGCAGGATGATGATCGCGGAGATCACCGCCCCCAGGAACGCGTTCACCGCCACGCCCGCCAGCAACAGCGTCGCCATCGAGAAGTGCCCGCCAACAGCGGCAATGCCGTAGACCAGCAACGTCGCCGCCACGGCGCCCACGAAAGCAAACGACGGCAGCGCAAGAAAAAATAGGCCCGTCAACCCCGTCGCAATTGCAATGACCGCGCCCAGCGCCCCGCCCGCCGAGACCCCGATGATCCCGGGATCGGCCATCGGGTTGCGGAACAGCCCCTGCATCGTCGCCCCGGCCACCGCCAGTGCCATTCCGACAAAGGCGCCCACCAGGATCCGCGGCAGCCGAATCTGCTCGATCACCAGGTGTTCGGTACGGCCGACCTCGGCAACGTCCATGCCGACGAACGACAGCACGACCGCCGCCACGTGCCCCGTCGCGATCTCCACCGGCCCAAGGCTCAGCGAGATCAGCGACGTCAGCAGCACCAGCCCGCCGAGCAACACGCCGCCAACAGCAAGGCGAACGGAAATCCCGGCCTGGCGGAATTGACGCATCGACGTCGTTCGAGCGGCCTCTCGCAAGTCCTGCCTCCAGCGAATCTCCGCTGAAAGCCAAGGCCTTCGAGTTGCCAGGTCCTATGACCTGACGCCCGAGGAACCCTCTCTTAAAGCGGAGAGCGGTCACCTCTCGTTCAGGCAGGTCTCCTGGCTTACGGGCTTAGGTCTGTCGCCGGTCCCTTCCCATCGATCCCTCGACAGTGGACCCCGGCTCCGAAATCCCGCTTACAGTGGCGCTACCGTGGCGGATTCTCACCGCCTTCCCTATTCTCCCTGGGACGGGCACCTGAACGAACGATGCGTAACTGTGATCAATCGGGCGGAAGTGTTGCCCTCCCGCCAAGGCGTGTCAAGTTTGGTCTAGGCGCGAGGCTCCGGCATCGCTACGAGCCTTGTCGGCCGTCTGTTTCGCGATTCGGAGCATGCGTCATCGATTCCCTCGGTTGAAGCTACACCGGCTAGGGCGCTACTAGGAAGCGTCCACGGCCGTCGGCGAATTGTGGCCGAGGCTGCTTTCGAAGCGTCGGAGTCCCTGTCCATGTATATCGAGGGGCCACGACCTTGGGCAATGCGTCGCGGTACTCCGCTGAGGCGCAGATTCACGACCGCCTTGCCTTGGATGGATGTTTCAGCCTTCTGATCCGCATCGGCCACCTCTGCGCGCGGGAGCCTTGGGCTACTTCCGGTGCCGCCATAGGATCGCGCCGCCGTTCAGCCACCCTCAGCGCTCACACGAAGTCAGCAGTAACTCGCCAACCCCTGGCTGCTTCCTGCTCCCACACCCCGTGCGCGAGGGCACTGCCTACCCGGGAATGATTCAGGCGTGAAGGGTCTTTCGCTCTAAGCCACCCCCACCTCGCCGACACCCGGAACTCTGCTAAAGGTCAGGAACGGCTTACAACTGCTGGATGTGGTCGGGGCGAGAGGATTTGAACCTCCGACCTCATCGTCCCGAACGATGCGCGCTACCAGACTGCGCCACGCCCCGAGCAAGCCCAAAGTATAGGCGACCATCCCACCTACTCACACTGCGGAATCGCATCACCTTCGTCGGCTTTCCTCGTACCCGATGCGCCCCGTCTTGCACAATCCAAGTTCGTAGAGCGGCCCCGACAACTCATTGGGCCCTGGTGCTGGCCCCGAGCCCGAATAGTTGCATTTCCTTTACTTCTCCCCCGACCCCTGCCTCCGCCGCACCATCGCCAGATTGTTTGAAATCACTTGGTGTTGCTGTGGATTCGTCGCCGGTGTGTACACCACCAGCGCCTGCTCGTAGTGATACGCGGCTTCACGCAGCAGATCTGGCTCGTTCTGCCTGGCCATCCCCAATAACGTGCTCCCTAGGTTCGCGTGCGCCACCGCCGCCTGCGGCGGAGCGTTCGGGGACGTCCAAACCTGCAGCGCGGTGCGAAACGCCTCAACGCTTGCCGCTAGGTCCTCCTCGCGCGTCCCGCCGGCCCGAATCGCCAGGGCCATGCCCAGGTTGAACTGCGCCGCCGCGTGCGGCTCAGGATGCGTGCCCAGCGGACGCGCTGCGCAGGCCCCGTGCAGCCGTTCGATCGCCCGGTCCAGATGCGCCGTGTCGCGCTCCGCGGAGTGCAACGTCATATATACCAGCCCGGCGTTCAGGTAACTTGCGCCCGCGTCCTCCGGCTCACCCAGCGACGTCCACAACTCCGCCGCTCGGTCCAGCGCCGCCGCCGCGTCCGCCAGCGACGCCTCCTGGCCCTGGCTGGCTGCCGTCATGATCGCCGACCCCAGGTTGTTCGCCAGTTGGGCCTCCAACGCCGTCGCCTCGCTCCCGCTCGCCGTCTCCAGCCCCGCGCGAAACGCGGTCACCGTCGCGCTCACTGCCCCCGGAATGCCCCGCTGCGCCAGTTCTGCCTGCGCCAGTCCCCGCTCACTCCACATCGCCGCTCGCTCATCTCGGTGGACGTCGTCCGGCAGACGTTCGATCGCCGACGCCAACGCCCCGTCCGCCTGCCGAAGGTTTTCAACTCGGTCTCCGCCCGGCCGCTGCGCCCAGGCCGTACCCAGCGCCCGGTACAGCCGGGCGGCGTCGGAAGGATGGGCCTCCAGCCCTGGCAGATGCACCGCCCGCTGGTAGCTCGCGATCGCCTCGCGCAAATTTGCGTCCCGCTCGCCCGTCTCCCGCAACCCATACGCCGCCGCCCGGTTCCCATGCACCGGCAGTGCCGCCCCCAGGTCGCTGTCGTCAACCAGCGCCGCCGCCTCGTCAAACCGCGCCAGGGCCGCGTCTGCGTGCGGAGCCCCGGCGGCCGCCTGGGTGGAGGCAATCAGCCGTCCCGAGTCGTTCAGCAACGACGCCAGCAACGCCGTCGCCTCGGTCCGTCGCGCCGCCTTGATCGCCGCGTCGAAAGCATTGATTGCACGGCTGACACTGATTGCATCGTCGGCACTGACGGCGTCGCCGACCCCGGCTGTCCGACCCAGCAGCCGCGCCGCGCTCGCCAGCAGCCGCGCCTGCAGCGCATGCCGCTGTACGCCTCCCAGAGCCCCCGCCGTCTGTGCGAACGTGCGCTGCGCGTCATCCCGCCGCCCGGCCCGCCACTGCGCCTGGCCGAGTCGTTCGCTGGCTCCGGCGAACAGGTCGGGAAGCTCCTGCGGATCGAACACCAGCAGCGCCCGCGCCGCCGCCTGAGCCGCTTCTTCAAGGACCGCGGTTGGAGCGTCACCTTCCAGTAGCAGCCCGGCTAGGTCGTAGTTCGCCAGCGCGAACTCCACCGGATGCGTCTCGACGCTCAGCGCCGCAGCTGCCGCGCGTAACTCCCCGGTCGCCCCCGCCGGCTCTCCTTCCCGCAACGCCGCCGCCCGACGCCGTCCCTCCAACGCCTCCGTCACTCCGAGGTCCGCGGCTGTCATTCCAAGGTCTTCCGAGGAATCTCCCCGTCCACTCCTGCCGAAATTCCCGCCTGCACCGCTTCCCCTGCCCCCTGCATCCCTAAGGAAGGCCGGTCAGTCTACGAACCCCACCCGCCATCTTGGCAGTCTTCCGCGCGACGCGCCCCACGAGGCAACCTCTTGCCTCCATCGGATCTCCTCAACCTACGACAATCGATAAAACAGTCACACGAACAAGCCCAGGCCCGCCCCTAAACGAACACCCCATCCGGATTCAGCGCGGCTCGCGCCGTCGCCATCGCCGCTGGACCATTCCCGGCGTCCTCTCCCGGATCCACCCGTGCCTCAATCCCCTGGGCGCGCAAGGCCGCCGTATCGGCCTCAGCCGCCCCCCGCTCCGCGTAGCACCCAACCGCCCGCAAACCGTCAGTGGACGAAATCGCCCGCATGCCCCCCGCCATGCCATCGACCGCCCGCTGCGCCGTGCCCGGCGCCAGGTTCTCGCAGCGAACCAGCGCCGCCGCGGTATCCAGCGCCTGGCGCGGCAGCGAGGCACCAGTCTCGGCGTCTGTCGGGCGTCGCCGTCGCACTCGGAGTGTCAGTTCGACAATCGCGCCGAGCTGCCCCCGCGATCCCCAGAGCGCGTGCGTAAGGCCATAGCCTACGGAGTTCTTCACGGTGGCCCCGCCCACGGTCAGCACTTGGCCGGTCCCATCAACCAGCCGCGTGCCCAGCACCCAGCGCCGGGCGGGCCCGTCGAGCGGCTTGATGGTGGTGCCCCGGCCCGAGGCAATCAATCCGCCGACGGTCCCCGGCGCCTCCAGCCGCCGCACCGGCCACACCAACCCCAGCGGCCGCAGCGCCGCATCCAAGTCTGCGGGTATCACCCCGCTCCCGACTCGAACTGTGAAGTCCCGACTTGACACCTCAATCCAATCCAGCCCTCGCGTCGACAGCAGTTCCGTCCCCTCGTCCGCTGGCGACGTAAAACGCTCGACGCTTTGCGTCCCCACCACACGCAGACTCGAGCCAGTCACCCGCGCCGCCTTCACCGCCCGCTGCATCTTGGCAACGCTCGCCACGTCCAGAACCGTCTTGCCATCCATCCCGTTCGGCGTCCGTCCCCCACCAACCGACCCCCGACCATATCGCGTCGTCGCACCCGGCCGCGAAACGTATCGACTGGGCGATCGGTGATGCCGCGCGAGTGGCTGACCGGTTAAGGTGGAGCGAACTGAAGGCGCGTGTTTCGCGGCGCCCCGCTTCTGGATATGACAGGACAGACAACGTGAAAATCGACCGAGTTCGCACGACCCTCCTTGTCGTTCCGCGCGACCCGCCTATTTCCGACGCCACCGCTCTCCAAATGACCGCCGGCGGCTACTGCTTCGTACAGCTTCGCTCGGACGAAGGCATCGAAGGCCTCGGTATGTCCGCCCCCTCCCATGGCGTCCGCGCCGTCATCGAGCACGACCTCAAGGACATCCTCCTCGGCGCCGATCCCTTCGACATCGAGGGCCTCTGGCAGGACATGTTCTGGCGCGTCCGCGGCTTCGGCCGTAAGGGCCTCGCCTTCCAGGCCATCTCCGCCGTCGACATCGCCCTCTGGGACCTCAAGGCCAAGGCCCTGGGACTTCCCCTCTACAAGCTCCTCGGTCCCTGTCGCGACTCAACTCCCATCTACGGCAGCGGCGGCTGGACCTCCTACACCGACAGCGAACTCATCACCGAGCAACTCTCCTACGTCCAGCGCGGCATGACCCGCGTCAAGATGAAAGTCGGCATGAACTTCGGAACCCAGCCCGAAGCCGACCTCCGCCGCGTCGCCGCCGTTCGTCGCGAGCTCGGCGACGACGTCGAGCTCTACATCGACGCCAACAACGGCTACACCGCCAAGCAGGCCATCGGTCTCGGCCGCCGCTTCGAGGAATACAACATCGGCTGGTACGAGGAGCCCGTCCTCGCTGACGACATCGACGGCCTCGCCCGCATCGCCGCCGCCCTCACCGTCCCCATCGCCACCGGCGAGCACGAATACACCAAGTACGGATTCAAGGACCTGCTTACTCGCGGTGCCGCCGACATCGCCCAGCCTGATGTTGGCCGCGTCGGCGGCGTCACCGAGTGGCTCAAAGTCGCCCACGTGGCCGACGCCTTCAATATCCCCGTCGCTTCACATGCCTACCAACTCGTCCATCTCCATCTCGCCCTGGCCACCCCCAACATGCAGGTCGTCGAATGCCTCGGCACCGTCGAAGCCGCCGACCGCATCCTCTTCACCGAATTCCCCGAACCCGCCGGTCCCACCTGGACCCCCGACCCCAGCAAACCCGGCCTCGGCCTCGAACTCGACCCCATCGCCCTGTCCACCTACGCCGTCCCTTGACCCCCCTCGTCCTCCCCATCTCACGTCGCTCTCCTCGCCCTTCGTCCCGTCCGTAGCCCGCCATCCCGGCGCATTCAGCCGGGACCCGCCGCTATGGTCGATCCCGGCCCACCCCGCGCCCCCGTCGGTCGGACCCGCCCCAACTCGCTGTCCCTCGGCCTCCAACAACGTCGGCGCCCCCCACCGCCTCTTGCCCTCTTTACTCTATCAGTGTACAATATCTGCCATGACCCTTCAACCCCCACCCCTCCACGCCCGTCAACCAGCAAAGGCCCACCCCCAAAATCCGCCCAATCTTTTGCCCGCCAGCCCGGAGCACCCCCCTAAGGGGGGGTCCCGGGTGGGGGGGCCGGGTACCGGCAACAACCGCCAAACCCCAAGCCCCCGCCCCC
>JAPPLN010000001.1:157193-189085 GCA_028874175.1 Chloroflexota bacterium | reverse complement strand
GCGTCGGCTCGGGGGTCGGCTCCGGCGTGGGAGCTTCGGTCGGGGTCGGCTCGGGAGTTGGCTCCGGCGTGGGGGCTTCAGTCGGCGTGGGCTCGGGGGTCGGCTCCGGCGTAGGAGCTTCGGTCGGGGTCGGCTCGGGGGTTGGCTCCGGCGTGGGGGCTTCAGTCGGCGTGGGCTCTGGCGTTGGCTCGGGGGTCGGGGCCGCGGTGGGCGTGGGGTCCGGCGTGGACACGGTCTTCGGGGCGCCCTGGTCGTTCGGTGACGACGACGAGTCGGCTGACGCGTCGCCGGCGAACATGGCCGCCATGACCAACGCGGCCGCGAGGGCCAGAGCGATTGCGCGTGCGGTGACGAGAGGAAACCGCCATTGCCTACAGGCAACGACCTTGTTCACGACGAACGTGTGCATAGAGCTTGTCGGCGAACAAGGGCGCCAGGCCAATTCCGCGTGCGCACGGCTGAGTGTTGACTCGGCCGTCGCGAGGACGTCTCAAGCCTTTGAGATCGACCCGCCTAGGGGATTAAGTTGCGTTCAGGCAGGCCTGACGATAGGCTTCAGACGTCGCAGCCGTGGGTAACTCACCAAGGCTTTGGCCGTCACGGTGGGGCCCAACTCTTGGTCGGGGCGGGCCCTGCTGTGACGCAGCACCGTTGTTACCTTTCTCCTTTCTTCTACTGGTCGGCCACGAGCGTTGGCCGCAATTTTCCGAGCGACCCGAGTAAAGACTTGAAACTCGTCCTCCTGGATTCCTTCCAAGAGAATGGCGTAGACCGCCGCAATTTCGGGCGAGAGGTGGCGTACTAACGCTTGGCCCTTGGGGGTTGCCACCAAGCGCACCACACGCCGGTCCCGCGATTGGCGTTGTCGCTTGAGGAGGCCCAGCCGAACCAGCTTGTCTGCGGCGCGGCTGAGGGATGCTTGATCAACCGGCACGATCTCGGTCAACTCCGTGATGGTGTTGGCTTGGCCCCTGGCGCACCGTTCCAGGACGCCCCATTGCGGGAGCGTCAGGCCAGCTTCGTCGACCGGCCGGGTCGCCAATGCGACGTACCCGCGAATCACGCTAGTGCAGAGGACTCGCAGGTCGACGTCCGGTTCGTCGCGTTCCCCGCGTTGCGGTTCAGACACTAGCCGTCATTCCTCGTTCCACGCCTCCGCTGGAGGCGCTTTGTTGGATGAACAACCATTCACACAGGCATCCATCGCGGGAACATACAATGCCTTCACATTAGCTGTCAATCACATTTTCTGCATATTCATTCAATGTTCTTTCATCTATTGCGACGGGCACGCGTGGTCGCGACGCTCGAGGCCATTGCCGGTCCAGGTCTGGCGCCGGCTGACATCACGGGCCGGCGACGCCTCTCGCCTCGAATCTGTGAGCACCCGCGCGGACCGCGCTCCGGGTAGGCCGTTCTAATCTCGGAGACCAGTGGGGGGGCGTTCCACCCGCTTGCCGCGTTAAGGGATGTAGCGGGCGAGGCTCCGTACCTCGGGTGGCGTGCCGCACTCGCGTCGCGGGAGTGCATCGTTCGCACCACAGCGGCCCTTCAACAAGCTTGGGAACCGCCCCGTACGTGATATGGGCCTAGCGGACCGACTGCCGGCTCGCCCAACCGAGGGCGAGCTTGCGGGCGAAATCCCACGCCTGCGCCAGCGTCGCCACAACGGCGTCGGGACAGGTCCCGAGCAGATGACGAGGCCGCGGGCACGGAGCGCAGTCGGAGGCAACGGAGCTTGGGACGGTGGCACGCTTGATCAGACATTGATCGGCTGGCGGAACAGACCCTCACCCCGGATTGAGGTCCGGGACAGGCTGTTCACAGGCAGCCTTGGTCAATATGGCGACATCTTCATCCTTGACCGTCAAACCCGAACTAATGAAAATAGTGTCACGCTGACCGGTGGCAAGAGTCGGGCGCGCGCTGGCGCTGCGTATGCAAATTGAGAGAAGCCCCGGAGAGCGATTGAGGGGCTGTGGGGTGGAGCGTGGCTGACGAGTTGTCGGGGACACCCGACTACACCATGGGATATAGCGAAGAGTTCCTTGAGGCGTTGCTTAGGTACACGGCCAAGACCCACGCCGCCTACCTGCTCCCACATCTCAAGCCCGACCTTCGCATTCTCGACTTTGGGTGCGGGCCGGGCACCATCTCGATCGGTCTGGCCGAGGCCGTAGCTCCCGGTGAGTTCCACGGCGTTGACATGGAGGCGTCGCAGATTGACCTGGCGAAGCTCTTTGCCGCCAGGGATGGCCGCGACAACATGACGTTCCACGTTGCCGACGTGCTGGACCTTCCGTTCGAAGACGATTTCTTCGACGTCGCCCACTGTTGCAACGTCCTCACACATGTACCGGATACCCAGGCAGTCCTTCGCGAGGTGAAGCGTGTCCTGAAACCCGGCGGTCTCGTCGCCGGTCGTGAAATGATCTCCGAGTCATGCTTCACGCATCCCGACTTCGGCGTACTCAGAAGAGCCTGGGACATGTTCGAAGACTTGCTGGCAGCCGACGAGGGCCACCCGCAGATGGGAAAGGACATGAAGAACCACTTCGTCGAGGCCGGGTTTGCCAACATCCGGATGGGCGCTTCGTTCGATACATACAGCACACTGGAAGACGTGGCTTTCATCTATGGATTTGCCCAGCAGTGGTTCCTGTCACCTGAAATCACCGAGGCGGCCATCAAGTACGGCGCGGCAACCCCGGAAACCTGCGAACAGATCGGCATCGCCTACGACAAGTGGAAAGACCATCCCGGCGCCTTTGCCGCCGTCGCCCACGGCGAAGTGCTGGCTTGCAAGCCGGTGCCCTGACCGGGAACCGCCACATGGCGCTGCGGTCGCTTGGGCCCCGCGCTCCTCGCTGAATGGGCTCGAATCCCCGTGACTGAGTCCGCGTCGGCCACGCCCTGGTACACCTGCGGCTTCAGCGAACCCATGCTCCGTCTCCTCAAGGGGCATACCGTCCACTCTCACGCCGCGCACCTCCTCCCCTACCTCCAACCCGGGCAGCGGGTTCTCGACTTTGGATGTGGTCCCGGCACCATTTCGGTTGGCCTCGCCAAGGCGATTGAACCCGGGGAACTGCACGGTATCGATATCAAGCATGCGCAGATCGACCTGGCACGATCGGTGGCCGACGCAGGCGGACACACCAACGCGACCTTTCGCGTTGGCGACGTAACGGATCTGCCGTTCGACGACGACTATTTCGACCTCGCGCACGGCCACTCCATCCTTACGTACGTTCCCGACACGCAGGCCGTGCTGGCCGAGGTCAAGCGTGTGTTGAAGCCCGGCGGGCTCATTTCCGTGCGCGAAGGGATCATTGGGTCCTCGTTCGTCGCTCCGGACTTCGAACTTCTCGGCGACGCCTGGATCACGTTCGCGGAACTCATTACGGCCGACGACGGTCATCCCCATATCGGACGCGACCTCAAGCGCCATCTGCTTGAAGCCGGATTCACAGACCTCAAGCCGACAGCTTCGTTCACGTCACACACGACGGCCGAAGAGGTTGCGTTCTTCTGGGCCGTTATCCGGGACTGGTTCCTTTCCTCCGCCGTTCGCGAGGCGGCAACGGAATACGGCGTGATATCCCACCGGCACCTGGACAACGTCGTGCACGCGTTTGATCAGTGGAGTCGTCACCCCGGCGCCTTTAGCGCGTTCGCATACGGCGAGTGCCTGGCCTACAAGCCGCGGAGTTGACGCCGCAGCCCGGACTCCGCAACCAAGTCCCGGCCAGCCGGACGCACGTAGGTACGACTCCCCAAGAGGTGGCACCCGCCCGCCGCCGCGTCATCATCAGGCGGCCTACCGGGGATTCTCGTCAAGGCTTGGCCTAGCGCGTCCGAGCGTTCACTCCGGAGGCTTGAGCCAGAGCCTCCGAGACGAGAGGGCGCTTCTGGTTACCGGGACTCTCTCAGCGCCCCATAGTTCGCGGTGATCTTGGACGTAAGCAACGTGAAGACCCCCATCTCGTCCTCACTCACGCCCTCGAGGAGCCTCGAGACGTGCACTTTAACGCGCTCATCTACGCGAGACGTCAGGTCACTCCCCTTGTCGGTCAGGTGCAGCAGTACCACCCGCCGGTCGCTGCGCAATCTTTGCCGGCGCAGCAGGCCCAGGTTTACCAACCGGGTCACCATTCGGCTGATCCGGGACGCGTCGACGGGCAGGATCTCCGCCAGCTGCGTTGCCGTGCACGGCCCGTTCTCAGCGCACGTTCGTAGTAGGTTGAATTCCGACGGGATGAGGCCGTATGGCGATACCTCATCCGACAAACCCTTGTCCACCGCATTCACCAAGCTCGCCACACACCGGATCAGGTTGGACGCTGAGCGCCTGGTCCCGGCAGTCTCATCGTCGGACGACCGAGAATCGACTCGCGAGGTCGCCAAGGCTAAGCGTCCCTACCGGTGCTCGCCGCGAATTCGGCGGTGTGGCGGCACCCCGATGCTCCACGGCGTTGGGCACGACGCCCAGCCATCTGCGGACGAGCGCACGACACTACTCGATCTGTCCGCCAACTGGCGGGACGCCCTCGATTCGTGCGCGGGGGAGGTGAGACTCGCGACGTAACCGGCCGCCAACCAACTCTCTAGGGGAGCGGCGCGTCTCCACGCAATCTCTCTTTCCTGGAGCGCGCACCCGGTCTGCCTGCGCCGCCTGACTCACCATCGCTGAGTATACAAAGCGCCGATACGAGGCTGAAATTGCGTTCGTAGGCCACGGCCACCAGTTGCGACAATGCATCCGCCGCAAGGAAGTACAAAGGCTCACACCGTGCCGCGCGACCTGGCCCTGGGCAATGGATCGTTCCTGGTCAATTTCGACTCGCGCTACCGCGTGCGCGACATCTACTACCCGCGGGTCGGATCGGAGAACCAGACCGGCGGGCGCGCCTGCCGGTTCGGCGTGGGCGTGGACGGCCAGTTCTCGTGGATCAGTAACGACGAGTGGACTCGTGAACTGGACTATGCCGACCACACGCTGGTCACCGACGTTCGGCTTCTGAACCCGCGCCTGGGCGTGGAACTGGTCTGCGCCGACGCGGTGGACTTCGACCGCCCGATCTACGTGCGCCGGGTCGCGCTTCGGAACCTGGCGGACCGGGAACGCACGTTCACGCTCTACTTCCACGCCGACTTCTGGCTGGAGCGCGACGGGATTGGGGACACGGCCTACTTCGATCCGTGGACCGAGGGCATCGTGCATTACAAGCGCAACGTGAACTTCCTGTGCAACGCGCAGGTTGGGGAGCGGGTGGGCTTCGACGAGTACAGCGTCGGGGGCAAGTCCGAAGACGCCTCGCAGGGGACGTGGCTGGACGCCGAAGACGGCCGCCTGGAAGGCAACCCCATCGCGCAGGGGCAGGTGGACAGTGTGGGTTCGGTGCGCGTGACGGTCGATGGTAACGGTGAAGGCACGGCGCACTACTGGATCGTGGCCTCGGATGACTTCTTCCGGGCGAAGGACCACAACGACACGGTCGTCGAACGCACCCCGGAGAGCTTTATCCAGCGAACCAGCGACTACTGGTCGTACTGGGTGACGCGTGATCCGACCGACCTCTGGCCGCTGGAGCCAGCCAGCCGCGACCTGTACCGGCGCAGCATGCTGGTGGTGCGCACGCAGATCGACGACGGCGGCGCGATCATCGCGGCGAACGACAGCGACATCCTGCAGTTCGGGCGGGATACCTATAGCTACATGTGGCCGCGGGACGGGGCGCTGGTGGCGGAGGCGCTGATCGGGGCCAACCAACGCGAACTGGCCGGTCGTTTTTTCCAGTTTTGCCGACGGGCCCTGCAGCCGGGGGGCTTCATGCTGCACAAGTACCACCCGGACGGATCGCCGGGCAGCAGTTGGCATCCGTGGGCGGATGCCAACCGGCAACGCGTGCTGCCGATCCAGGAAGACGAAACGGCGCTGGTGCTGTGGGCGCTGCGCCTGTACAACCAGCGCTTCATGGACACCGAGTTCATCCGCGGCGTGTACGCCCCGCTGATCAAGGGGGCGGCGGACTTCATGGTCCGCTACCGGCATGAGCCCAGCGGTCTGCCGGCGGCCTCGTGGGACCTGTGGGAAGAACGCCTGGGCATTCACACGTTTACCGTGGCGTCAGTATGGGCGGGTCTCGAGGCGGCGGCGGAGTTTGCCGAGGGGTTCGGCGAACTGGACACGGCCTCCCGCTATCGCACGGCGGCGTCCGAGATTCGGGCGGCGACGCTGGAACACCTGTATAGCGAGGAGCACGGGCGGTTCATTCGGCGGCTGGAGGTGAACGAGGACGGATCGCTGACGCCGGACCTGAATGTGGACGCCAGCGTGCATGGGGTCTGGCGGTTCGGGATGTTTGACGCGGACGACGCGCGTGTGCGATCAACCATGGAGAGCGTGCGCGACGAGCTGACGGTGAAGACCTTGGTGGGCGGCGTGGCGCGCTACCAGAACGACTACTACCACCAGGTCAGCGGCGATATCCAGAACGTGCCGGGCAATCCCTGGTTCATCTGCACGCTGTGGCTGGCGCAGTGGTACGTGGCGCTGGCCGAGTCGGAGGCCGATCTGAAGCCGGCCCGGGACATCCTGGCCTGGGTGGCGGACCGGGCGCTGCCAAGCGGCACGCTGGCCGAACAGGTCCACCCTTATTCAGGCGCGCCGCTGAGCGTGAGTCCGCTGACGTGGAGTCATGCGGAAGTCGCGACAACAGTGCAGAAGTATGCGGAGAAGGCGGCGCGGATCGCCTGACTTCAGCCCAGTCGACGCGGGGTTGATAAGGTCGGAGTGCACGCGCTTGACCGGGTCCCCACGATGTCCAGAGCGATCACGATCACGGTTGGCGACATTGAAATGGACGCCGTCCTGAGCAATTCCCCGACGGCCAACGCCATCTGGGATGCGCTGCCCATCGCGCGGACGGTGAACACGTGGGGGCACGAGTTCTATTTCGACATTGGCGTGCAGGCCGAGCAGGAGCCGGACGCCTCGGACGTGGTAGAGGTCGGGGACTTGGCGTACTGGCCGCCGGGAACGGCATTCTGCGTGTTCTTTGGTCGAACGCCGGCCAGCCACGGGAACGAAGTTCGAGCGGCGAGTCCGGTGAACGTGGTGGGGCGAATTGACGACCTGCCCGTGGACGACTTGCGCCGGGTTCGCACGGGAACGGCAATCCGAATCGCCGCAGCCTAGGCCAGACGCTGCCTCGCCCGGCCGTCTACGATCCAGCTTGACCGTTCGCTTATTGTCCGGTAGCCTACAATCGCTTGGTGGGATCTTGAGCCCCGGCGGGCAGTGAACGCCAGACGAAACTCGGGGCGCAAGAAACGACAAGGACGGCCTTTCGTGGGCGATCCACTGACACAGCGCCAGCATCGCGTGCTGCAGACCATTGAGCGGTTCGTGCAGGACGAGGGATATACGCCGAGCGTGCGGGAGATTGGTGCCGTCCTGGGATTGGCGCCGGCAACGGTTCAGCAGCACCTGGAGGTGCTTGAGCGCAAGGGGTACATCCGTCGATCGGGCCAGTCGCACGGCATCGAAATCCTGAGCGGCGGGATGCCGGGCGGGGTTGTGAACGTTCCGATCGTGGGCGAGATTGCCGCCGGGGCGCCGATCGATGCCTACGAAGAGCGGCTGGACACCATCGCGGTGGCCGCCGACATGTCGCCCAACGGCAGCGCCTATGCCCTGCGGGTACGCGGCGACAGCATGATCGACGACCACATCTGCGATGGCGACATCGTGATCGTGGAACCCGTAGCGACAGTCCGCGACGGTGAGATCGGCGTGGCGATGCTGGACGACGGTGCGGTGACGCTGAAGCGAATCTTCCGCGAGGCTGACCGCGTTCGCCTGCAACCGGCCAACGCGGAGATGGCACCGATCTATGCCGACGATGTTCGCGTCCAAGGCCGGGTGACCTCAATCATGCGGCGACTCTGACGCGGCAGACGGCGTGCCGCAGATCCAAGATCGCCGAGACGACATTGCGGACTTGTTGACGGCAGGCGCCGTCGACGCCGCCGCCCAATGCGCCCTGCTGGCGATTGACGACGCCGCCCCAGGATCGGCGGTCCGACTGTCGGCGCTGCATCTAGCCAGCCTGGGGGTTCGCTACGCCGCCGAAGGGAATAGCTCGGCAGCTCGCGAGGCCTTTGACCACGCGCTGGACACGGCGACCGGCGAATCCGGACACGACGATCTGCGGCCACGGCTCTATCGCAACGTGGCGGCCGCGTTGGACGCCGAGGGCCACCACGCGTCAGCGGCACGTTGCCTGGAAGCCGCGGTGGAGCATGGCGCTGACGGCTCAGCCGTATGGCAGGCGCTGGGCCGCGCGCGACTCAAGGCCGGCGATCCAACTGGCGCCTTGGACGCGCTGGATCACGCCCAGCGGCTGAAGCCCACAGCGGCAGTGACCGCGGACCTCGTGCTGGCTGAACTGGCTGTTGAAGCGTCGCCGGCGGCAGCCCGGCGTGCGCTCGCGCGCCTGGAAGCCAGTCGGCCGGATCGGACCTCCGTTCGCTGGAACTTCGCCCTGGCGCGCGCGCACCAGATTACCGGCGACTCGGCGACGGCCAAGGCCGCTTTCCGCCGCGTTCTGGAACACGCCGACGGAGAACTGGGCGCGCAGGAACTGGCGCAAGCTCGCAGCAGCGTTTAGCGGAAAGCCTCAGCCACTCAACAAGGCTTCGGGGCCGGGCACTACACTTGGCCTACGTGTGCCGTCCGTCAGACGACCGATAGTCATCGACTGCTCACTTCTCCATCGCCTGTTCGTAATTTGTCCGTACGTCTTTTGTACGGTACTATTTGGACATGGACACGACGCGCGCGAGCATCCCGGGTCAGCATTCCCTGCCCGCTGAGTGGCGGGGGCAGAAGGTAATCATGCACGCGGACATGGACGCCTTCTATGCCTCTGTTGAGCAGCGGGAACAACCGGACCTGAGGGGTCGCCCCGTCATCGTGGGCGGTCCACGGGATGCACGCGGGGTGGTGGCGGCTGCGTCATATGAAGCCCGAGCGTTTGGGATCTGGTCGGCTATGCCGCTGCGCCAGGCGGCCCGGCTTTGTCCGCAGGCCGAATTTGTGCCCGGACGCATGCGGCTGTACTCCGACGCGTCCGTAGAGGTCATGCGCATCTTCCGGACGTATACACCGTTGGTTGAGCCACTATCGCTGGACGAAGCGTTTCTGGACGTCACAGGCTGCGAGCGGCGTTACGGGACGCCCCAGACGATTGCCGACCACATACGGGACAACGTACGCGCAGCGGTTGATCTACCGATTTCCGTGGGCGTCGCGACCAACAAATCGGTTGCCAAGATCGCCTCGACCCTGGCCAAGCCCGACGGACGCCGGATCGTAGCCCCCGGCACGGAGCAGGAGTTTCTGGACCCGCTGCCGGTGCGGATGGTCTGGGGCATCGGTCCGAAGAGCGAAGCGCGTTTGGCTGTCCGCGGAATCCGAACGATCGGCGACCTCGCGCGGCACGAGCCGGAGCGGATGGGCGAGTTGCACAAACCCGCCGCCCTGGCGCGCGGGATTGACTCGCGGGAGGTGGAGGCCGAGCGAACAGTCAAGTCCGTGGGCAACGAGGTGACGTTCAGCCGCGACACCAGCGACCGCGACCTAGTCCTGCGCTACCTGCGGCAACTCGCCGATCACGTTGCGCGTCGCTTGCGGGCCAAGCGGCTGGCCGGCCGCGCGGTCGTCCTGAAGCTGCGCTACGCCGACTTTCGGACCATCACCCGGCAAGTCACGCTGGAGACGCCGACCGACCAAACCAGGGAAGTCTTTGGCGCGGCCCGGGATTTGCTACTGAGCCAAACGAGCGACGGGGATATCTACCGGCTGGTTGGGGTTCACGTAACGGGCGTCCGCTCGAAGACCCCACGGCAACTCGCGCTGCGGACAGGACGCGAGCGCGACCGGCGCCCGTTGGAAATCGCCATGGACAAGGTTCGCGCGCGCTTTGGCGACGCCGTGATCACACACGCCGCTCTGCTGGGATCAAGCGCGCGCATGGACAGCGAACGCCACGCCTGGCGGGAGGACGTCCTGGGATGACCCGTTGCATTTATCGGCTCTGGAACGTTCCGATAGCAACCGTTGCCTAAAAAGGAGCACCTCATGTCGCGACTGCCCGATGAGTTTTGCGCCCTGCTGCGCCTTGAAGCGGCCAGCGGCCACGCCACGGCCGAGGCTGCGGTGCCAGACACATCCGCCCACCGCATGGCGATAGCCAAGCTTGGCCGGCTCTATCGCTACGCCCTGCGGCATCCGGCCGGAGGACGGGATCAGGTGCTCCGCCAAGTGGCCCGACAAACGGTGCGTCACGGCCCGGCCCACGTGCTGGGACGACGGACGCGCGAAGCTCGGCTCTTCATGAGTTGGGGACACCAGGTGCACCGCGAGGTGTTTGCGGCGCGCGCCGGTCTGCGCTTCGAGCCGGGCCGGGCGCCTCGCCAACTGGTTGCCACCTGGCGATTTCAGTTTCCGGTTGTCGACCTAGTGTTGAGCGACCTACATCGACGGATGCGCGACTACACCCTGGTCATCGAAGACGGCTCACGCCGCTACGTACACGACGGATGCGGCGTCCGACTGGAAACCGAACCACCGCGTACTCTGTTTGGAACGGCGCGCAACCTGGGGCGGCGTCCCCCACCGCTCTTCGCATCGGCCTAGGCGCCGAGCTTTCAGGCCACTTTTTCGTCGCCGACCAACCATAGCTACGCATCCAGTGGGTGCTACCATCGCTCATGTCGGGCCGTGCGGATTGTGCGGCCTGAGACACGGGAGGCAAGGATGAGCTTGTCTCCGTGCGCATCGTTCGGACTCTTGAAGAACGCGCCCGTCTCGCGGTAGCGGCCGGGTTTCGGTTGGGCGCGCGTCCAGCCGAGCTGGCGCCATCCCAACGCGAGCTTTTCAGCACGCTCACCCAGCGCGCCTTTGCGGGTGTCCTGGAACAAGCGGCGCGCGCCGGGTGCCAAGCCTTTGTCTGCGGTGGCGAGTTGTTTTCCGATGCGCTCCCGTCGCTGGAACACGTGCGCACCGCGATGGCCCCGCTGGGCTCAGCGCGGCGAGCCGGCATGACCATCATTGCCACCGACGAACAGCCGGGCCAGGCAACCGACGGCACGAGTTTTCTGGCCGAAGTCGGTCTGATCGACTCGGTACTGAATGCACGAGGACCCGCATCGGTCATGGTGTCCGCCGCGAACCTTCAGATCGCTCTTGTGACCGGCGGTGCGAGCGGAGATCTCACGGCAGCCGATCTGATCCTCGCGCTTAAGGCGCCCAGTGGCGACGACCTTGAACCGGCAGCGCCAGCCAGCTTCGCCGACGTCGTCATCGACACCTGCGCTCCCCATGCGCCGTGCGATCGCTCGCCGGACATGCCAGTGATTGAAACCGGCTGGGCCGGTCCATCGCTGGAACGCGAGCGGCAGCCCGGCTTCGTGATCCTGGATATCGATCCCAGGGCGGGTGTCATCCCCACATTCGTCGAGACGGAAGCCCTGCGATCCGAGCGGCTGGCGATCGACTCACCGAAGGCTGGCGGCGAGGTCGAGCACGTGGTCGCACCGCACCTGGGTGCGACCGACATCGTGGACGTCGAACTGCGCGGGCGGATATCACGTTCGGTTTGGCATGACATCAATCCCGCCGGACTGATTGAGCTGGCCGCCGCGGCGGGCACGCTGCTGCGCTTCGACATTGACCGGCTGGTCGTCGATGAATTCAATAGCCAAGCCGGCACCACGGAGCGTGCGTCGTTCCTTGTGAATGCGCGGCGCGTGAGCGATGGCCTTGCGTCGGCAGCCAGCGACGAGAGTCAACGGGACTTGGTCGCCGCGGCTCGGGCGCGTGTCGTCGAGATCGCCGGCCGCCGTGAACCGGCGGAAGTCATCGCATGATCTTCCTGGAGCGCCTAGTCGCCCATCACGTCGGTTCGATTGACGACGTCGACATCGCCTTCGCGCCACGCGGACATCACCTAATCGAGGTGTCGCCTGAGACGGCAACTACGCTGAGATCCGCTCTTCGCTGCGCATTGTTTGGCGACGTGGCGCCGGGATTCGGCGGCCGGGAAGACGCGCTGGTAGGTGCATCCATCGTCGCCAGCGGCTCGGCCTATGCCATTGAGCGGCGAATTGCGCGTGATGGTCGCTTCACGACGTCGCTGGCACGAGGCGGGCCATCGGGCTTTGTCCCGGTTACAGGTAACGAACGCATCGAACGCGAACTCGAGCGTCTGCTCGGCACCGACCGCGAAGCGCTGGCCGCCCTTATCTGGCCGCCGCGCAACCTGGAGCCGTTGGCCGGACGCCTGCGTGACATGGTGCGCGCCTGGCTCGGTTCTCGTCGCATGAATGTGCTAGCCGCCAGTGTCGAGGTGAGCCAGGACCTCCAAGAGGCCGAGCGTCTGGCGTCGCTGCACGTCGCGCTGGCCAAGGCGGCCGAGGCCCATGACGCAGCCGTTGCCGAGGTCCACCAGCTTGAATACGCGCGCAAACGCGACCGCGCCGCGCGAGCGGTTCATCAGCTCGAGGAGGCCGAGCGCCTAGTCGCCGGGGCCGAGGACGATCGAAGTCGCATGGCGACGCTGGCCGCAGGATTCGAGCGCCACATCGAATGGGCCGAGCACACCCTGGCGCTGGCCCACCTGCTGGACCACCGGGACGCGGCCATAGGGCGGCTTCAGGCCGCGCGGGCACGGCGAGTCGAGTACGAAACGCAGGTCGCGGAACTGAGCGATTTGCGCTCCGAGTTGACTTCAAGCGAACAGCGATTTGCGACGCTCGAACGCGGACTGGCCGCCTACAACCGCGCCGACGCCGCTGCGACCGCCGCCGACCAGGCACGCCGTGCAAGCTCGGCGGTCGGCGACGACGTAGCTGCTCTGCAACGCGCTCACCAGGAGCTTTCAACCAGCCAAAGCAAGGCGGAACGCCTGGCTGCGCGAGCGAAGCGTGCGCGGACGCTTAGTGACCGAGCCAACGAAGAATCCCATCTGCCCACGGCGCGCCGCCTCTGGAACGAGTGGCTGCACCATACGGGCGAGGACGACGACGCGGAGGCGGCGAAGGCTGAAGCTGCGGCGCTGCACGATCAGTTGAACGCCCTGGAGACAGCGGTTCGCGCCCGGGAGCGCGACGCCCAGCTACGGGCGAGCTGGCGGCGGGTGGCTGCCGTGGGCGCGGTGGCGGGGCTGGTAGCGGGGGTGCTGGGGCTTCTGGCCTTCGCCCCGCTGGTGCCCCTGGGCCTGGCCGTGGGAATGGTGGGCACGCTGGCCGGTATCTGGCTGATCCTGGCGGACCGTGGTAACACGGAGAGCAAGGACGGCCTGGAACGCGAACTGGACAGCGTGGCGCGTGCACTTCAGCAGACGGAACGTCGAATGCTGGCAACTTCGCAGACACGGGATGCCCGAACCCGCCTTGAACGCCAGCTTGAGGAGCTGGGCCTGGAAATCCCGCCCGACAGGCGCAGGGCCATGGTTCTTCGCAACAGCGCCACGACTCGTCTACGCCACATGGCTGATGGCGACAGTCGAGGTGATTCGACTGAACTTCGCATGGAAGCGGATGCCGCGGCGCAGGCCGCCGAAGATGCCGCGCGGGAAGTTCGGCGTTTGGAAGCCCGCGTGGCAACGATGAACCGCAGCGACCCTGAGCAACAACTCATCGCCGCTGCGGCCGAGCGACGTACGCAACTTGAAAAAGCGGCCGATGCCCGGCGAGCGGCGGAGCGCCTAGCCGACGAGTTGCACGTTGGGACTTCTCGGAAGGACATTGAGGCATCGCGACGAAACACGCTGCGCAAGATCCAGGACCTCCAACAGCATCTGAGCGGCGGTCCAGACCTGGAGCTCAAGCGGCAAGTAACGATCCGGGACGAGACCCGAGCTAACGACGAGCTAGCCGCGCTGGACGCCGAAATATCCAAGCGGCACGAAACGGATTCCGAACGCACGATTGATCGTGCGCGAGCCGTAGCGATTGCGCAATTCGCAGCCGTCGTCGCGCAAGTTGGAAGCGACCGGGCCCACAGTGCCGCGCGCGGCGCCGCCCTACACGGTCGCACCGTCCGGGCAGCTTCACGGCGGCATATGACCGACTTGGCGGCGGCATTGCGGGCGCTGGGAATCGATTCCGACACCGATCCCACCGCAGCCGAAGCGCGGGCCGCCATCCCGGACCTGGACGCCGAGCCAGGCGACACCGAGCAAATTCGACGCTCGTTACGCCAGGCACGCGACGCGGCACGCCGGACCGAAACACGCGTGCAAACATTGGAATTGCGGGCCGGCGTGGACCACACGGACATTGACCACGCCGACGCCCAAGACCGCCTGGATCGAGCCTTGCGAGCGCGACGGGTTCGCGAGATCGGACAGATCATGGTGCGCGATGCGCTGGACACCTCGCTGGCGAGCTTGCCGGCGGCTATCGAACGCGAGTTGCGGATCATCCTGCCGGCCGCCAGTTCCGGCCGTTTCTGGGATGCGCGTTGTAGTGAGGGTCTGGGTCTGGAGGTATGGGACCCGCAGACGGCCGCATGGCATGCCCCGTGCGAACTGGATGGACCAAGCCGTGAGCAGGTTGAACTGGCAACAGCCCTGGCCTTTGCGACCGCCGGTCCACCGCTGGATTCGGCAGACCTGCCGGCCTTCATTTGGCTGGAACAGGCGGCGACGGATCACGATGGAGCGACCCTGCAAGCCGTGGCAGCGGCGGCCAGCCTGGGCAGGGCGGCTCAGCGCTATCCGCAGGTCATCGCCACTGGCCGGTCGCTGGCAGCCAGCCTGGGGCGGTTCGACCGCGTAATCCCACTGACGAACAGGCGAACTGCGAACCTCATGCAATCCACCGGCGGAATCCGGGAGGTCGGGTAGTGCTTTCCACCGAGGCCAAACGTAGCGAGGCAAGCCGTAGCACCGCTACGCGCGGGCCCCGACGGCGGCACCCCGCGCAGTCCGGCAGCGGTCGCCTTCGCACGAACGCCGCGGTTGATGCCAACTCTCAAAACGGAGCGGCAACCAAACCCCGGGCGATCCTAGCCAGCGGCGCAAGCCGTATTCGAGTCCGCCGTGGCAGTAACGACGACACCTCCGAGACCACCGCAGACTCCGCGGGCAATAGGGCGAGCCGCCGCGTGCGGAGGGCCCTGGACGCGGCCGCGCACAGCGAGGGCGATCCCGACGATCAGTTACAGCTGACGCTGGATCTGAACGAACCGGAACCGCGCGGCTACGAGGCGACAGCCAAGCCGCCGCGCCAGCGAATCGACACGACCCGCTGGCTGTGGTGGGCCATGGGTATGGGGACCGTGACCTGCCCCATCCTGTTGGGATTTCAGCTTGTCTTCACGAATCCCACGCACGGACTCAACGTCCTTGCGGTAGTGGTGACCATGTCGTTCGGCGCGCTGTTCGCCACCTGGACCTTTGAGTACTGGCTGCGGCGTGGGCCCGCCGACACTACACGTAGTCTGCCGATCTGGAAGCTCACCCGCCATGCCATCCTGGCGTCGGTGGGAGTGGCCGCGATGGCCGTGAGCGCGCTGAATCGAACGGCGAGCTTCGGCCTGTTGCTGCTCGTGATCTTTACGCTAGTCGTGGCCGACGTCGTGCTGCGCAGGCTTCGCATCCGGTAGTGGGCGACGACAGGGCAGACGATTCCTACGCGCGAATAGCCGACCTGTACGAGGCCGAGCACCGCGGCTGGACCGATGATCTGGATCTGTACCTAGCGCTGGCGGCGCGGGCCGGCGATCCTGTGTTGGAACTTGGCTGCGGCTCGGGCCGCGTAACCATCGCTCTGGCGGAAGCCGGGCACGACGTTTACGGAATCGACACGTCGGAGGCGATGCTAGCGATCGCGCGAGCCAACATGGTCGGTCGGCAGTTGCCCGTTGCCTTTGCCAGCGGCGACATGCGGCGGTATGACAGCGGACGCAGGTTTGGGTTGACGTTCTGCGCGTTGGACACCCTGCTACACCTGCAATCCACCGTCGACCTTCTCGACACGATGGCTTCGGCGCACCGAGTCCTGCGTCCTGGCGGGCTGCTGGCCTTTGACATCGTGAACCCGACGCCGGACCTGCTGGCCATGGGCGACCGGGTGGTGCGGCACCAGTCGACGTTTGCCGGGCCGGGGGACGCCGAGGTCACGCACTTCGTGTCCTGGGATATCGACCTGGACACTCGGACCATCGAAACGGCCCACTTTTACGATTGGCTGAGTGACGGCGGCGCGGTGCGCCGACGCACAGCGTCTTTGCAGTTGCGCTACCTGGAACGGGATGAGGTGGAAGCGGCGCTGCAGGCCACAGGCTTCGAAAGCGTGGAGCTCTATGGGAGCGTGCGGCTGGATCCGTTTGAATCCCACAGCGACCGTATGGTCTTCGTCGCGACCAGGTCCAACGCGTAGCCGCTAGAACGACCACCGGCCGATTAGCCCGTTGCGGCTTCGCCACGCACGGTAGGCGCCGAGTTCATTGACCAATCGGATCGTGGAAGCGACTGGCGTCAGCCCCAAGCCATGCAGCCGACGAAGCAAAACCCCGCCCGCCAGCGCCAGATCAACATCAACCGACGACAGGCCTCGGACCGACGCCGAGCGTGCGGCCGCACGAATCCAAGCCTCGACCTCGTGATCTCGCGGGACGCTTGCCATGGCCAGCCGAAGGTCCAACGACCCACCGGCGGCAGGCATCAACGGATCCGGATCACATAGCAGCGTGACGTTGGATCCCATTAGCACGAAGCTTGCCGATGAATGCGGCTGAGAATTGACTCTGGGCGCAAGCGTCGGTTCGCGGCCTGGAGTTTGGTTGTCGAGGTCCGAGCACGGGATTTCTCGCCAGCGGTTCGGCTCGACTGGCCCACAGAGTTTCGCGGCCGCGCCGCGCAGACGAACCGTGAGATCGGCCGGCCGAAACCCGCGGCGTGCGTATAACCCTACGGCGCCCACCGCCGACGGCCCCGCCTCCATGCCAGTGACCGGGCGTCCAGTGGCCGCCAGGAATTCGAGTGCGTGGTCCGTCAACGCGGCGCCCACCCCGGCGCCCCGAAAGTATGGCGCGACGCCCAGGCCAGCAAACCAGGCCGCTTCAGGCTCGACCACCGCAAACACGGCGCCAACCGGGCCGTAACCGGGGACCTCCGCAATCCAGGCAGCCGCGGAATTCTGACGCCACCGGCGAACGCGGCCCGCGGTGAGCGGAAGGTCGGGGCCGCCGGCTGTCGCAATTGCTCCGCCATCGGGCGTCCCGTAGGCCGCGCGCAGCAGATGGGCCGCAGCCTCGGCGTCATCGTCGCGCATGCGACGCACCATTGCTCGCACGTCTTGATTTGAGTCAGCCACGATAGAATCCGCACGGCGGCCCTTGAGTAGCCGCAGTCTGACCCCCGAAACGAATTGCCGCACCCATGACCACGCTGCCTCATCCCGATCTGGCCGGCGCCATGAGCCGTCTCGGCACCGAAACCGCGTTTTCCGTCCTGGCGCGAGCCAAAGCCCTGGAGCGTGAAGGCCGCGACATCATCCATCTCGAGATCGGGGAGCCGGATTTCGACACGCCGGCCAACATCGTCGAAGCGGCCAAGCGGGCGCTGGACGATGGTTTCACCCACTACGTGCCGTCCGCCGGTATCCCCGAGGCGCGCGAGGCGATCGCCGCCGACGTGGCCGAGTCGCGCGGGATCGCGGTCGAACCGGAGCAGGTGGTTATCACGCCGGGCGCCAAGCCGATCATGTACTTCGGAATCACGGCACTTTGCGGTCCCGGAGACGAAGTTATCTATCCGGACCCGGGATTCCCGATTTACGAGTCGGTGATTCGATTTGTGGGCGCCACACCGGTGCCGGTGGCGCTGCGGCCGGAGAACCAGTTCCGGCTGGATCTGGACGAACTGGAGGACAAGCTCTCGGATCGGACGAAGCTGCTGGTTCTCAACTCGCCGCAGAATCCGACGGGGGGCGTGCTGCCGCCGGAGGACATTGCCGCGATCGCACACCTGGTTGCGGACCGGCCGGTGCATGTGCTGAGCGACGAGATTTACGGGCGCATCATGTACGGGGAAGTCGAGCAGGCGTCGATCGCGGCGTGTCCCGGAATGGCCGACAAGACGATGATCCTGGACGGATTTTCGAAGACGTACGCGATGACCGGCTGGCGGCTCGGGTACGGCGTGATGAGTGCCCAACTGGCGGAGGCTGTGGCCCAGTTGCAGACCAACTGCACCAGCTGTACGGCCGCGTTCATTCAGATGGCCGGCGTCGAAGCCCTCACGGGGCCGCAGGACGCGGTGGATGGGTTTGTGGCGGAGTTCCAGCGGCGGCGCGATGTCATTGTGGACGGCCTGAACAGCCTGGAGGGCGTGGACTGTCAGCGACCGGCCGGGGCCTTTTACGTGTTTCCGCAGCTCAGCGGGTTTCGTGTCAGCACCGACGAAATCGCCGACCGACTGTTGAACGAGGCGGGCGTGGCGGTGCTGGCGGGGACGGCTTTTGGCACGGTGGGCGCCGATTCGTTGCGCCTGTCGTTCGCGAACTCCGTGGAAAACCTGGAACGGGCCGTTGAGCGGATGCGCCCCGTCCTGGCTGCCGTGCGCTAAGTCCAGGTTCGCTTAGATCTGTTCGACCCGGTCGAGGTCAAACATGAACATCGTGGCCCCGCCAACCTGAACCTCGACCGGGAATGGCAGACGCGCTTCACCTGAATCCTGGGCCGCCTGCATCGGACTGACGATCTGCATGCGGGTCGTGGCGTTGCGTCGAACGATTCCGAGCAGGTCGCCAATTCGGTCATCGTCAACGCCAATGATGAAGGTGGTGTTTCCCTCGCGCAGGAATCCTCCGGCGGTGGGAACCCGTGTGAACCGAAAACCGCCGGAGACGAGCGAATCAGCCAGGATGTCTGCATCCGGCTCTTGCACGATCCCAAAGAAGAGCTTCAGTGGGGGTCCAATCAGGCTGAGCTTCGGGCGCGGCGCGGGCAGCTTACGCGATGCTGAGCGGCAGAAGGCGCTGGACCGGCGATGTGACCCGACGCAATTGGCGGGCGTCGACTTCAGACTGCACGTGCGCGAGGATTGACCCGGCGATGTCACCGGGCGGCAGAAGTCCGTCCACCACCAACCATCGGTCCGGATCATCGGCCGCCTGGTTGAGGTAGGAATCGCGAACGCGTCGGTGGAACGGCAGGCCGTGCCAGTTGATGCCGCCGGCCTTCTCCCAGTCGGTGTTGCGGTGGCTGAGGCTTCGCTTCAGCCCGGCCTCGACCTCAACATCCAATAGGACCGTCACGTCAGGCGTGACGCCTTGAATAGCGAATGAGGTTAGGTTTTCGAGATCGCGTCGCCGCAGGCGGAAGCCGCCGCCCTGGTAGGCGCGGGTCGAGGCGGCAAAGCGATCGCAGATAACGACCCCGCCACGCTCAAGGTGCGGCCGGATGCGTTCCGTCACATGCTGCGAGCGGGCGGCCGACATGAGCAATGCCTGGACGCGTGGGTCTACGGCCTGCATGTCCTGCTCCTGGAGGAGAACGCGCCGGAGACGTTCGCCCAGCGGGGTGCCGCCAGGCTCGCGGGTCAAGTCCACATCCAGCCCCTGCTGACGAAGCGCGTCACCCAGCAACTGGGCCTGCGTGGTCTTGCCGCTGCCCTCGGGGCCTTCGAAGACGATAAAGAGTCCGGCCGGCTTCTCGTCGATCATGCGAGTCTCGGCCGTGAACTGAGCGGCGTACGCAGGTGCTGGCGGGGAGCGCCGTTGCCGCGCGCGGTCACGTTCGACTGAGCAGGGTGCGGCGGCTCCTCAGGGCTCTCCATGTCGAGCAGGGTCGCCAAGCAGGCTTCCATTTGGGTCACCGTGTTGTTTCGCAATACGTAGACCGGGACGCCACGGGCCTCGGCATCCCGCAGGACACGAGCGCGCTTGCGGTGGAAACTGCGCAGGGTGACGACGACGTCGGCCTGGGCCAGATGACGAACCAGCCGGACCATGTCGGTTGCGCTATTGGCGATGGCGTGCTCCATGCGGCTGCGGCTGACTCCGAACGGGAAAACGTGCAGGCGTCCGTCATCCGCAGGGTCATCGACGGAGTCCTTCGGCTCGGGCAAGGCACCCTCAACGCTCACGCGGGCTTCGGCGTTGGTATCGCGCAGCACGCGGCCGTCGGGCAGCCGCATGCGCGACTCGGCACGCAAGGCGCCACCCCGCAGGATGGCGTCCACCGACCCGGCGACGTTGTGGTGAATTACAAAAGCGTCCCGCGAGTGCAATTCGATCAACGTGTCGAAAGTCGGCGGGGAGCGTCGCTCGAGCACGGTCTTCTGGGTGCGGCGGCGGCGAGCCTCTTCGTCGCTGAGGGTTACAGACTCAACGCCGCCGACCAGGTCGCTCAGCAACGGATTGAGGAGGACGTTGTCCAGAGTCTGTCCGTGGGCCGTGGCAATCAGGCGCACGCCGCGTTCGGCAATGGTGCGGGCGGCCTCGGCTTCAAGATCCGTCCCGATTTCGTCCACCACGATGACTTCCGGCATGTGGTTCTCGACCGCCTCGATCATCACGCGGTGCTGCCGGTCCGGGGCGGCCACTTGCATGCGCCGGGCGCGGCCGATGCCGGGATGGGGAACGTCGCCGTCGCCCCCGATTTCGTTCGAGGTGTCAACAATTACGACGCGTGCGCCATGATCGTTGGCCAGCACACGGGCCATCTCACGAAGCATGGTGGTTTTGCCCACGCCGGGCGGTCCAAGAAGCAGCAGACTGCGGTCTCCGGCGACGATGTCCCGAACAATCGCGGTTGTGCCGTACAGAGCGCGTCCGCGCCGAACCGTCAGCCCGACAACTCGACCTGAACGGTTCCGAATGGCGGAGAACCGGTGCAGAGTTCCCGGCACGCCGGCCCGGTTGTCGTCGGTGAACTCGCCGATGGCCTCCACCACCGCCGCGATATGCCCCGCTTCCACCTTCCAGGGCAGCAGGCGCTCGGATCCGTCGCTAAGGCGAATCTCAGGTACGCGCCCGAGGTCAAGCACAATCTCAACAACCTCGGTCCACCCAGTCAGCGTGCGTAAGTCGTCTTGCAGGCGGGCTGGCAGAGCCGAGACCAGATCCCTCAATTCGTCGTCGTCACCGGCCTGAATGTGGGGCGCATCAACGGACTTGGGCGGCTGAAGGAGGTCGGGAGTCGCCACGGCGGCCTAGCTCGTCGCCCGGTCCAGGGCCTGGGCCGGGACTTCGGCGGCAATTCGCACCGTCATGTGCTTGACCAGCAACTCTCGTTCCTCGGTCATTACGAAGCCTTCAGCCTCGGCGGCGCGTCGCAACGCATCTTCGTGTGCGTGAACGACCACACGAACCGGCAGCCGCCGCGTGCCCATCAGCGACCAGACGGCAAAGCGGAGCAGCTGACGCGTGAGCGCTGTGCGGCGCGGATGAACCATTAGCGCCGCGGTATGGCGTCCTCGCGTGCCTGCGTGCACCCGCAACCAGCAATCGAGCCCCAACTCGCCATCGACAACGAATTCCTGGGGCCCTGGTCTCCCACCAAGCAGCGAGAACCGGCGACGAGAGAATGTGGGGCGCTCGCCGCCGGGCGACTCCGCCAGTTGCAGAGCCGCCGGCGTGATGGTGCGGTAGAGCTGGGAGATGTCCCACGCGTCAGCCTGCTCGACGTTCCGGAGACCGGCAATCTCCCCCGGATCGGCGATCGGGCCGGGGCGACGCGTGTAGACGTCCTCGCTGACAGCGCCAACAAACCCTAGGCGTCCAAACACGTCGCGAAAACGGCTGTCACGCGGCAGGCGGGCAAAGACGCTGACGTAGCCGCGCGCGGCGGCATCCATGGTCAGACGTTCCAGCAAGGCCGCGCAGGCTGCGAGTTCACCGGGCTCGGGTGCGGCGTCCTTGGCGGCCACGGCAATCGTGAGTGCGGAGACATTGGCCCGACGCCGGTCGGGAACCAGTTCCGCCAGCGCGAAGCCCAGCAAGTCGTCGCCAGTCCAGGCTGCATATCCCTGCACGTCCGGAACCAGCCCCGGCACCGAGGCCGCCAGGGCCATGAAGGCCGGCGGCGTGGGCCCGGCCACGGGCGCCACGTGTTCGCGCGGCCCCGTCGCGAGAATGAAACTGCGCGCCAGCGCCGGCGCGTGCCAGGGGCGTAGCCGCGTGACACCCGGTGTCACGCCTGCCTGGCCATCTCGACAAAGCCGGCGTGCAGCCGCGTATCCCCGGTGAGCTCCGGATGGAATGACGTTCCGAAAAGACGACCATGCCGAACCGCCACAATCGTTCCATCGTCCAATCGACTCAGCACCTGCACGCCCGGTCCCACCTCGCGTACGACCGGTGCACGGATAAAGACGGCCGGGAAGGGACCTCCCGAGATGCCCTCGATCTCAAGATCGGTTTCGAAGCTGTCGGTCTGACGCCCGAAGGCGTTTCGCTCAACGGTTATGTCAAGTAGATTCAGCAGCGGCTGCGTGCGGCCAACATCCCGGGCCATCAGAATCAGCCCGGCGCAGGTACCCCAGATCGGCTTTCCGGTCTCGGCCAGGTGGCAGATCGGTTCTCGGAAGCCGTAGCGCTCCATCAGCTTGCCAATGGTGGTGCTCTCGCCACCGGGAATAATCAAGCCGGCGATGCCAGCCATGTCGGACGGTTGGCGTACTTCCACGGCCTGCGTATCAAGCCTGCCGAGCATGGCCCCATGTTCGGCGAAATCACCCTGAAGCGCGAGGACGCCAATGCGAACGCTCACGCGTGCCTCGTGCTGCTACCACCCGCGACCGGCAAGCATCTCCTCAGGCTGGAGGGAGCTGTTGGCTATTCCAACCATCGGCTCGCCGAGATTTCGCGAAACCTCGGCGACGAGCGCCGAATCCTCGAAGTTCGTGGTGGCTTCCACGATCGCACGGGCACGCTGCGCGGGATCCCCGGACTTGAAGATGCCGCTGCCCACGAAGTTTCCGTCACAGCCAAGCCGCATCATCAGCGCGGCGTCGGCGGGCGTGGCGATTCCGCCGGCGGCAAAGTTCACGACCGGCATGCGGCCAAGCTCCGCGGCCTCCTGTACCAGGTGCACGGGAGCCTGAATGTCCTTGGCGTAGGCAAAGAGTTCGTCCGGCCGCATGTGCTGGATCTGACGCAATTCAGACATGACTCGTCGCATATGGCGGACGGCCTCGACGACGTCGCCAGTGCCGGCCTCGCCCTTGGTTCGGATCATCGCGGCGCCCTCGCCGATGCGGCGCAGCGCTTCGCCGAGATTGCGGCAACCGCAGACGAACGGCACGTCGAAGCCGGATTTGGCGACGTGGTGCTCCTCGTCGGCGGGCGTTAAAACCTCCGACTCGTCGATGTAGTCCACGCCGAGCGACTGCAGGACCTCGGCCTCCACGAAGTGGCCAATGCGGCACTTCGCCATCACCGGAATCGTGACGGCGGCCTGGATCTCCAGGATTTTCTCCGGGTCCGCCATGCGGGCCACGCCGCCCTGCGCGCGGATATCAGCGGGAACGCGCTCCAGCGCCATGACGGCCGCGGCGCCAGCGTCTTCCGCAATGCGGGCCTGCTCGGCGGTGACGACGTCCATGATGACGCCGCCCTTGAGCATCTGCGCCAGACCGCGCTTGACTGTTTCGGTGTTCTTGCTGACTGCGCCGTTGGAACTCATGGCTACCCCGAACCGAGATCTCCAGATTAGAGACTCTTAGCCCACATTCTAGCGTGAGCCCACCGCTGGTCCTATACCGGCTGGGCCGCCTGAACCAGGTCAGCCAGGGGCGTGTCGCGTGGAGCGCGCAGCGCGCCACGGAGGGTGGCGTCGGCAAGGTCCGAATCGACCGGATCAGCGGCGGCTCGGAACTTCGCTACGAGTTCCGCATCACTCAGCGGTCGTCTCGGATCGCCGCGCGGAACCTCCACGTGGACCGTGCGAGCCTCGCCGCTCGCAAACTCGGCCTTGAGATCGCAGCCCCAGCGCTGCGGGTAGGCAGCGTCCAGAACCGGGTCGCTGCTGACATCGATGCGGTCGGCCACACGCAGCACCTCCGGATCCCAGAGATGCGGCTCGCCGAAACTGTCCAGCGTTGGCCGGCCGTGGACCAGCGCCTGCGCGGCTCCGTAGTAGACGCTGAATTGCGCGTCCACCCGGTTGGCTGGACGCCGCTTGGGCTTGGGCGGATCCGCAACGATCGCGCCGCCTCCGGGAAGCACGCTCACGATGACGCGACGCAGCTCGTCGAGCCGGAATCCGTCTGTGGCGCGTAGCTCGCGGCACGCGTCGATCACCGGGTGGATATAGCGGCAGCACGGGTAGGGCTTGATCGCGACGTCGAGCAGCGCCGGGTGGTCGGGATCGAGCGTTTGAAGGAGCTCGGGGCGCGGGTCGTTGCTGAAGGCCTCCAGCAGGCCGTAGTCCCCGGTGAGGGCGTCGGTGGGGCCGATGACACCAGCCGCGGCCAGGTCAGCGGCCACGAAGCCGGCATGCGCGGCCCAGCCCGCGTTCAGTCGCTTGCCGTCGCTGCCATTCTGGATGTAGGCCATCGAGCCGGCCGCCAGCCCCCCGGCGAGGCCCAACGCCTGATGAATGCCGTCAGCGTCCAACCCGCCCGCGTGCGCGGTGGCAACCGCCGCGCCCAGCGCACCGGCAATCCCGGTGGGGTGAAAGCCGCGCGGGTACGTCGCCGGCGCGTATAGGGCGTCGCCGACCCGCATCGTGACCTCGTAGCCGGCAACTCCGGCCGCCAGCAGATCGGCAAGCGTTCCGCCGCTGCGCTCCACGGCCGCCATGGCCGCGGGCCAGACCACCACACCCGGGTGCAATGAGGACTCGTTGGTTACGTCGTCCAGTTCCAGGGCGTGAGCGGTCATCCCATTGGCCAGCGCCGCCGCCGGCGCAGGCGCTCGTTCGCGCAAGTGCACCGAGGCTTCACCGTCATCGGGCTGAATGGCGTAATCCGCAACGCGCCTGGAAACGGAGAGTGCGCTGCCGCCAATCAACACGCCGAAGTAATCGAGCAGCAAATCGCGAGCACGCGCCTCGACATCCGGCTGCAATTCGTCCGGAGAGACCGCGGCCGCAAACTCGGCGAGATTGCGTGAGGGGTTGCTCGTCATGGCAGTGAACTCGGCAGCGCACGGCCCCGCCATGATGCCAAGACGTCGGCAAGCCGTGTCAGCCGGCTCCGGTGCCGTTGGCCTACCGGCTGCGCGGCGCCGCGCGTTCCCACAGCAGACGCCCTGACCGCGACGTCCCGTGGATGACCATCGGCGGGGTGGTCAAGACGAGCTCGTCGTTCTCCTGGCGAACGTATCTGACCTGCTCGGTCCCGACGCGATTCGGGTAAGAGGCCGTCTCGATCTTGTGAATGACCCGGTCTCCCAGGAACTCGTACCCGCCGCAGTAGGAGAGGAAAGTACGTGCCGCCTCCAGCTTTTCCTCGTCGGTGCCTCCAAGAATGTCGTCCGAGGCAAAGTTGGTCCGGCCCGCGGCCATGATGAGGACGGACATGTAGCCGTCGGGCGTGTACATGATGTAGCCGGAGGCGTCCTCGCCCAACGGGTACGTCACCTCGTCCCCTGCGTGGGCCTCGTACCTTACGAGTCGCCAGGCTCCGACCAGTGGGTTCGGCTTCATGGCTCCGACTCCGTCGATGCGAGTGGCGGCCATGATGCCAATCCGCGGCTACGCGGTGTCAGCCAGCAAGGCGTCGAGCAGGCGCTGCTTTAGGGCGGCAAACTCCGGCGTCCCCCGGACGGCCCTCGAACGCGGTCTCGCCAGGCCCACGGGCAGATCGAGCCGAATGCGGCCCGGGCGTCGGGTCATCACGTAAACGCGGTCCGACAGCCAGAGGGCTTCCTCGACATCGTGCGTGACAAACAGCACCGCTGCCTTGAGCTGTTCCCAGATTTCGAGCAGCCACTCCTGGAGCGCGGCGCGCGTCAGCGCATCGAGGGCGCCGAACGGCTCATCCAGCAGCAGGATCTCTCGGTCGAGCAGGACCGTACGCAGAAGAGCCGCGCGCTGCCGCATGCCGCCGGACAGGGTATGCGGCAGCGCATCGGCGAAGCCTTCTAGGCCGAAGGAGGGCAGCAGCAACCGCGCGCGCTTGCGCGCGGCGGCGCGGTCTCCGCCGCCGACCTCGGCGCCCAACGTCGCGTTGTCCAGCAGCGAACGCCAGGGCAGCAGCAGATCGCGCTGCGGCATGAAGGCGACCTCACCAGTCGCGCCGTCCGGCCCGGCCGCAATCTCTATGGAGCCAGCGCTCGGGTCGTCCAGGCCCGCGATCAGTCCCAGCAGCGTGCTCTTGCCGCAGCCGCTGGGACCGACCAGGGAGATGAACTCCCAGCGGCCTACCTCCAGGCTGACGTCACGCAACGCCTGAACCGACGCCCCCCCGCTGGCCGGGTACGCTTTTGACACACCGGACAGCCGCAAAACCGGCGGTCCGGCGGCGGGCATGCGGGGCTAGCTGCTCCGGATGAAGCTGTTGTCCATGGCGTCCTCGGTGTTGATCACCCTGGATTGCAGGCCGCGGTCAACCATCCAACGCGAGTAAGCGTCCCAGACCGCCTGGGACTGGTCCCCCCATCGGTCGGCGCCCTCGGCATAGCGGGCGCTCAGCCACGGCTGGCTCAGGCGCACCAGATCAGCATTGATGCCCTCGGCGTTCGCGATCAGAATCTCCGCCGCGTCCTCCGGGTACTTGATCGCGTAGTCGTAGCCACGCTTCACGGCCCGCGTCCAGCGCTGCACGACGTCCGGTCGGTCGGCAATCAGCTGTTCGCCGGTGACGTATACCGGTGTGTAGTAGTCCGGCACGCAGTCGAGGTCCACCATTCGGACGAAGTTCAACTCAACGCCGCGCAGCTGGGCCTCGATGCCGGTCCAGCCCTCGAAGATCCAGACGAAGTCGACATCGCCGCGTTCCCAGGCAACGAAGGGGTCGGTAAAGCCGATGTCGACAAACTCGATCGCGTTCACGTCGCCGCCGTCACACTCCATCAGCGAGGTCAGCACCTGGCGTTCGACATCGGAGCCGAAGGCCCCGTACTTCTTGCCCTCGAAGTCCTTGGGCCGGCGAATGCGACGGTCCGCCGGCGAGGCGAAGCCGGAGGAGTTGTGCTGGATCACCGCCGCAATGGAAACCACCGGCACATCCTCGACACGCGCCAGCGTGACGGCCTCCTGGTAGCTGACGCCGAAGCTGGCCGCGCCGGAACCCACGGCGGCTTCAACGCCGGCCGTGCCAGGTTCGACAATCGTGACCTGGAGCTCTTCTTCCTCGAAGTAGCCCTTCGCCTGGGCCACGTAGAGCCCGGTGTGGTTGGTGTTGGGTACCCAGTCGAGCATGACGGTGACGCTCGCAGGTCCGGAGTGTTCTTCGCCGCAAGCGCTGAGCAGCGGAATCGCCGCGGCCGCACCAAGCGCGCCCAGGGCGCGCCGTCGTGTGAGTCTCATGTCTGGGCCTCCTCCATTCGAACGTATATCCAGGGCGCGATTCGGCGCCCCACGACATCGACAGCTAAAAACATGGCAACACTTAACACCGCAATGACCGCGATGACCGCAAACACGCGCGCGGTCTGGAAGGAACTGGACGCGCGCAGCATGTAGAGGCCAAGGCCCTGGCTGGCGCCAACCCATTCGCCGATGACGGCCGCGATGACGCTGTAGCTGGCGGCGATCTTCATGCCGCTGAGCAGCGCCGGAATCGCGGACGGCAGCTTGACCTTGCTGAACACCTGCCGCCGGCTCCCACCCATCGAGCGCACCAGCGCTTGCATGTCCGGGTCGGCGTTACGCAGGCCGCCCGCCAGGCTGACCGCGATTGGAAAGAAGCAGGCGAGGGCGACGATCAGGATCTTGGGCGTGATGCCGAAACCGAACCAGATGGCCAGCAAAGGCGCTAGGGCAAAGATTGGAATGGTCTGCGAGGTCACCAGCAGCGGCGACAGCGCGCGCCGCGCCAGGCCGGACTGATCGATCAGCGCAGCCACCAGGAACGCCAACAGCAGGGCCGCGCCGTAGCCGATGGCCGCTTCCAGCAACGTGCGGGCCGTATGCGGCGCCAGCTGCGGGAGCGACTCGACGAACTCGACCACGATCACGGTCGGACTTGGAAGCAACCATTCGGGAACGGCGGCCAGCCGAGTAACCAACTCCCAGACGCCAACCAGCGCCGCCAGCACGGCCGTAGCCGGGGCGATTCGGGCGAGGCGATTCGCGTTCAATCGGCGGTCTGATTGCGAAAGGGCGCGACACGCTCGCGCATCGTCTGCAGGCCGGTGGGCCGCTCGAGCAGGCGGATGTTGGTCTGAATCGCGTCCGGGCCCTTGGCAATGGCCGCGCGGTGCGCGTCGATCGCAACCTGCATCAACTCGCCGGCGTCGTCGCCTTCGATGGTGGTTTCCAGCGAACCGACTTCGTACTCGAATCCGGCCGCCTGGATGTGGGCGATAGCCGCGTTGATCGGCTCCAGGTCGTCGCAGCCTTCGAGCGACTGCACTTGAATTCCCAATGTTGCTCGTGGCATCGCCATCCCCCAGAAAAACGAAATCCGCGGGTTGTCGTGCAACCTGCGGATATGCCCGAGCCTGTTCCCTACGCTGGCATTACCCAGATCAGGTTCCACGGGTCGGTGACGGCTCCGGTCACCTTCTCAGCCGGGCTTGCCCCCGGCTCCCCGAGTATTCAGTTGTGAGGCTCGTCTCAGTGCGAGCCATTGTCTTGCGCACCCAACGCTCGCACGCGTGAATCATGGTGTCAATCTGCGCCCGAACCGTATTCATGCACGATGAGCAGCATGCCGGATCCAACCTCCAGCGTGGCGCTGGATCCTGTGAGTTCATTGCTCGCGCCCAGGCTGGTTCCAACCTCAAGACCGTGACCAGCGAGCTCGTATCTCAAACCGTTGGAATGCACGTTGCCGACCGGCCCGCCTACGGCCAGCAGCGTCACAATGTCCCCGGCTCGGCCATGGATTTCGATCCGACCGGTCACCAGTCGAACCTCACGGCGGCCATCGGCCAGCACGACATCCCGGTCGCGCCAGCGCGGGTTGGCCAGCAGCATGACGTTGGCCAGTTCGTGGTCGAGGCGGGCGCCGCCGAAGGCTCCGACGACCACGATGTGATCGGGGTCCACCTCCAGCGCAGTCCGCAGAGCCAACTCGGCATCGGTTGCGTCCTTGGCGGTGGGAAACCGGCGGATTTCCACGTCCGGATTGGCCGCTCGCGCCTGGGTGAACTCCGACTCGTCCAGCGAGTCGCCGTCACCCACGATGACGTCGCAGACGCCGCCGGCCGCCGTTACCGCTGCGGCCCCGCCGTCGGCTGCGACGACTCGATCCGCCGTTGCTAGCTGCTGAGCGAGAAACGCCGAATCGATGTCCCCGTTCAGCACCACCAGCACCGTCAGGCCGGAGCCCACGCGACGTCCTCCGGTCTACAGATCCGTCCGGTAGACGTAGCGGACGTCCCATAGCCCAAACAGAGTAGGCGTGAGATTCCCGAATACGTTGCGGACGGCAGTCAGGCGCTCCGAGTGCGTCGTGTACACAACCGGCACGTTGTCAGCTGCGATTTCCTGTGCCTCGTGGTAGAACCGAACCCGCTGCTCGCGATCCAGTTCCTGGCTGCCCCGAATGAACAGGGAGTCGATGTCGGCCTCCCAGGTCGTGGCCGGTTCGGACTGGTTCGGGTTCCAGAGATGCAGCGACTCGCCGCTGTGCCAGAGCGAGATGCTGAAGTGGGGTTCCGAACTGCCGCCGAAGCCAATCAGGATCGATTCCCAGGCGTAGGTGCTCGTCAGCTGGTCGACGAGCTCGCCGAAGTCAATCACCTCAATGTCACCCTGAATGCCGATGCTTGTCAGACCGGCCTGGATGATCTCCAGCACTCGGAGACGAACCTCGTTGCGCGAGTTGGTGGTCAACCTGAACCTGATGTTGTTGCCGGCGTAGTCTTCGCGGATTCCGTCGCCATCGCTATCCATCCAGCCCAGGCCATCAAGGATGGCGTTGGCCTCTTCGATGTCGTAGTCGTAGCGCTGCACGTTCGGGTTGTGAAAGTCGCCCGTGGCCGGGCTGACGAAGGCCCACTGCGGGTAGCCCAATCCATGATTGACATCGCGAATGATGGCGTCCTTGTCCACCGAATGCGCCACGGCCTGCCGAAATCGCGTGTTCTCGAACCAGCGGAGCTTCTCGGGCGCCACGAACGGCTCACCGGTCTCGGCGTCGCTGCCAGGATTCAGGTTGAAGACGAGAAATCTCGAACCGAACGCCGGCCCGCGACTGTAGAGCGTGAAGTTCTCCTCCCCCTGTAACGGATCGAGCGTCGCGAACTCCTCGCCCAGCACACCGTGGACATCCGTCTCGCCGGACCGGAACTTCGGGAGTTCCTCGGCCAGGCCGCCGACGATCTGGTACCTGACCTCGTCCAGGTACGGCAGCCGGTTTCCGGCGCTGTCCGTCAGCCAATAGCTGGGATTACGCCGCAGGACGATGCGCTCATCGTGCTCGAGCACGGCAATGGTGAAGGGTCCGGTGCCGATGATCTCGGCCGGGTCGGTGTCGATTCCCCAGACCGAGTCGAATGTCCCCTCGTCAACGTGCGGCTCAAGGATGTGCCTGGGATAGATGGCGTTGCCCATGGAACGCAGGAAGGGCGCAAATGGCACAGGCAGCACGAACTGGACGGTGTAGTCGTCGATGGCGCTGACGGTCATGCGCTCTTCGCGCCACTCCGCAGTCGCCTCGTCGAATACACGGAACGTGAAGGACGCGCGATCACTGGTTGGGATGTCGTCGTTGTAGATGATGCGATTGAACGTGAAATCCACGTCGCGGGCCGTGAACGGCTGGCCGTCGTGCCAGGTCACATCCCGACGCAGGTGGAACGTCCAGGTCAGTCCGTCGTCCGAGTGCTCCCAAGATTGCGCCAGGCTCGGCTCCACCTGATTGTTCAGCCACGAGGTCTCGGTAAGGCCGTCGAAGAGATAGCTGAGGATTCCGGACGACGACGAGTCGTTGGCCAGGGCCAGATTCAAGGTCAGCGGTCCGCCGATGGCGGAGTAGGTGACGCTCCCACCCCGCGTGCCGACGGTGTATTCGAATGCCTCGGCGTTGGCCTGCAATTCGGCGACAGTCGCGCTGCGGGGCCCGGGTGCGGTGTCGACAGCGGGCGGTGCGACCAGCGGAGTGGTGGCGTAGGCCCACGCCTCAGCCGTCTGGTCGCTGTCGGCCCCGAATGTCTGAACCAGAGGTCCTGGAAGATCCTCTGCGGTCACCGTGTAGGAGGTGACCACGATCAGTGACTCGTGGGTCGCCAGTTCGCCCAGATGCAGCGGCGGATAGCCCGCGTAGTTCGGTGTGGGGCGATCTGTCTGATATGGGTAGTGCAGGAGGAAAAGGCCGGTCAGCATGGTCCCGCCGGTGTTCGAAATTCGGACCCTGCAGCTCAGGGTGTCGTCGGGCGCTGCCGAGGCACCGTCGCAGGTGGCGCTGATTGAGAGGCCCGGCAGGCCGGAATGCGACGCGGCCGCGTTCGACGGGCTCACAACCAAAGCTGCCGCCGCAGCCAGTACCGCCAGGATGACGGCAAGGCGAGTCAAACGGAAGTGGGTTACACGGATAGCAGACATTCTGGGGTTCAATTGCTTCGGCTCGGCACGGGCGACAACGTCACGCATGAGCCTATGACTGTCAAGCCCGGCCCCTCGGCGGGCGGGGGGTGAAGGGGGGAGCGGGGGGGGGGGCCGCCCCCCCCCCCAAAAAAAAGGGGGGGGGGGGGCCCCCCAACACAAAAAAAAAAAATTTGGGGGGAGCGGGCAAAGAGGTGGAGTGGGGGGGACA
>JAPPLN010000001.1:26295-157183 GCA_028874175.1 Chloroflexota bacterium | reverse complement strand
TCTTCTCTGCGGCGCCCGCTGGGGGGGGGGGTGGTGTTGGGGTGGCGTTTTCTGGCCGGCGCCGAACGTATATTGGGGTCGGGCTGGCCAGAGACCGCTTGACGAGGATTTTTCGGGCGGAACGGCGACGGATTGCGAGGTTGCGCGGAGACACGCGGGATCTGGATATGACAGGTTGGTAGGGAGAGCACGAGGGCGAGGAGGGCGGCCAAATAACGGAAGCCGGGGCACCGATGGGCAAGGGGTGCGAGCAAGGGAAACCCGGGCACGGGATGGAGATGGCAGATCAAGTGTACCTGAGATGAGTACGGAGGTCAAGGAGCGGGTTGGCGGTGGGTTCGGACAGCCCTGCAGGGAGGGCCGGAGGGCGCTTCTCGGATCGCTTCCGCCGGATCGCGGTGGGCGCTGGCGCCCGGGAGGGGACGGCCGACCGGAGGACGGGACGCGAGTGGTCGGCGCCGTGCATGTGTTCACCCTGCGAGGTCAATGTGTTCAGATTCGGGGCCGATGTGTTCAGTTTCTAGCCGAATGTGTTCAGTTTTCGGCCTGATGTGTTCACTTTCGAGGGCAATGTGTTCAGTTGAGGAAGGGGAGAGGGCAGAGGGGAGAGAAGTGAGAAGGGACGCGTAGGGAGGGGGCGGGGGGAAGACTGGATCCGCCCCCTTTGACCGGCTCAGGACGGGCCCTTCGGCAAGCTCAGGACCGGGTCTTCGGGGACGCCGGGATGATGGGAATGTGTCCACTCGGTAAGGCCAATGTGTCCAGTTTTTGGCCCGATGTGTCAACTTTTCGGCCGAATGTGTCCAGTTTCCGGCCGGATGTGTCCAGTTTTCGGGCCGATGTGTCACGTGCGTCTACGTCTGGCCGGGGCGCCGCGATTCCCGCGACGTAGAGCAATCTCCCAGGCGCGCTTGCGGCGGCTGTGCGATCTTCGGCCGGTGCAGCCAGCTGCCGAGGGACCAGGCCCATTCCGCTGTTTGGTGAACTCAAGCGACCGGCGGACGCCGGCGACATCCGATCGCTGACCTTTGACGAGTCCGAATTTCAGCGCCGTCACGAGGCGCTGCGGACCGCGATGCGGACCGAAGGTTTGGACGCGCTGGTGTGCACCTTTGCGCCCAGCGTCTGCTATGTCAGCGGCTACGAGACGCTGGCGTCGTTCGCGCCCATGTTCCTCATCGTCGGGATCGACCGCGAGCCCACGCTGCTGGTGGACGACTTCGAGGCCTTCAACGCCATCGTGTCGAGCTGGGTCGAGGACGTGGTCACGTTTCCGTGGGGGGAAGATCCCGCCGCCGTGCTCGTGCACGTGCTGCGGCAGCGGGGCTGGGCCGGGGCGAGGCTGGGCTGGGACCACCATCAGCACGGCGGGGCGTACCAGAGCTATCTGCGCGCCGCGGAGTCGGTGGGCGCCTCGTGGAGCTACGTCCACTTGCTGGTGGACGGGGTACGGGCGCGAAAGAGCGCCGCCGAGATCGCCGCCATTCGGTCCGCCGGGGCGATCACGCCGCGCGGATTCGACGCCGCCAGGGCCGAGTTGCACCCGGACGCGCCCGACACCAACGTGGCGGCGGCCGCCTACCAGGCTCTGGTGGGCGCCGGCAGCGAGCGCATGTCGATTCAGCCCATCGTCACCGCCGGCCGGAACTCCGGCATTCCCCACACGACGTTCGGGCGTTCAAGGCTCACGCCCGGACATCCGGCAATTCTCGAGTGGGGCGCGTGCGTCAAGCGCTATACCGCGCCCATGATCCGCACGGGCGTGATCGGCGAGCTGGCCGATCCGCTTTGGGACGCAATGTACGCGGCGTGCCTGGCGGCGGTGGAGCGAACGATCGCCGGCATGCGGCCCGGCGTGTCCACGCGCGAGCTCGGGGAGCACGCATCCGAGCCGCTACACGAGTTGCCGCCGCGCGTCTTCAGGGACGGCCTTCGCGGGTATTCGGTGGGGCTGAGCTTCGAGCCGGACTGGCTGGACGTGCCCGGGCTGCGGATTTGTCCCCCCGGCGGCGGCAGCGAGCGGTTGCTGGCCACCTATCCAACGCTTGAGCCCGGCCACGTGTTTCACGTGCGGGCGGTGGTGCGCGACGTGGGCCGGGCGGGCGTGGGCGTGAGCGAGACGGTGGCCGTCACCGCCGACGGCTGCGAGGTGCTGACCGACTATCCGCGCAACCCGATTCGCGTCGGCTAGCGGGCGACCGCGCGAGGCCGAGCCATGTGAGCTGGCGATTCGGCCGTTTGAGACCCTTGCGTAACCCGAGGTTGGGTGCGCGGAAGACCCCTCACCGAATTCGGCCGAAGACGGCCGATTCTGCCTCTCCCCCGGGAGAGGGGAAAGACCGGCGTCCCCTCGAGTAGATCGACGCCGAACACCGTTGCTTTGCCCCGGGAGGGACAAGAAGCCTCCGCGAGTTCGAGGACCAAGGGAGTTTCGCAGAGGTCTCGGTTGCGGCTCAGGCGAAGCGGTCGGGTCCGAAGGGTCTGAGCAGCGGGTCCAGCCGGCCGTCGCAGACGACGTCGGCTACGAGTTCGGCGGTGACCGGCGCCAGGGCGATGCCCTTGGTGAAATGGCCGGTGGCGACGACCAGACCCTCGACCGGCGTCGGACCGATGACCGGGAAACCGTCGGCCGACTGGGGGCGGAAGCCCATCCAGGTTTCCACGATCTCGGCATTGGTGAGTCCGGGAGCGATGGCGGCGGCATCGCCGTGTACCTGCCGGATGGCGTCGGCCTCGATATGGGCATCGAAACCCACGTCCTCCTGCGTGGCGCCCAGGGCGATTCGGCCGTCGTCGCGCGGGACGATGACCCCTTCGGGAAAATTTACGGCGCGACGTGGACCCTCAGCGCGTACCGCGCACATTTGTCCCTTGCAAGGCCGGACGGGCAGCCGGAATCCGGGCGCGAGGCCGGCGCACCAGGCGCCCGCGGCCAGAACCACGGCGGGCGCCGCTACAACTTCGTCCACCAGGTGCACACCCGTAACACGGCTGTCGCCGATCTCAATTGAGGTTGCCCTGGCGCCCGTCAGGACGTCCACGCCGGCCAAGCGAACGGCCATTTCCAGGGCGTCAGCCAGCAACCGGGGGTCGAGCGACCCGTCGGCGGGAAACAACGCCGCAATCTCAACGCTTCCCGTGCATGCAGGCTCCAGGGCGCGCAGCTCCCATGGTGGGAGCAACTCGGCTTCGTATCCGGCCTCCGTGAGCCAGGAAACCCGTGCCGTGAGTTCCGCAGCCTCTTCGTCAGTTCGCGCCACGGCGAGCATCCCGTCGGAACGCCAGTCCGCCTGGCCAGCCCCAACGCTCTCGAGGAACTCGGGAAAGGCCGAGAGCGACCGCCGCAGCAGGTCGAACAGCGGACCGGGTGTGGCGCCGTAGTGGTGCGCGGCGATGACCCCCGCCGCGGCCCAGGTGGACTCGCGCCCCGGGCGACCGCGCTCGATCAGGGTGACGCTCAGGCCGCGCCGGCGTAACTCCCAGGCGCAGGCCAGGCCAACGATGCCGCCGCCGACGACGGCCACGTCGGCGGATCTGCCGCGGCTCACCGCCGCGGCAGTCCTCTGTGGAGACCTTTGCGCAATCCCGGGGTGGTTGCGCGGAAGACCCTCACCCCAGCCCTCTCCCACGGGAGACTCTTATGTAACCCAAGGCTGGGTGCCCGGAAGACCCCTCACCGAATTCGGCCGAAGACGGCCGAGTCTGCCTCTCCCCTTGGAGAGGGTGAAGAACGGCGTCCCCTCGATTGGATTGAGACCGAGCACCGCTGCTATCCCGCGGGGCAGGAGCAGGGGCCGTTGCGCCTTGGAGGACGAGGGGCGTTATGTAAAGGCCTCTCTGTGGGACGAGTTGCGTCTAGTCCCCGTCCACCGCCGCGCGCAGGGCTTCGCCGTTCTGGGCCCACCAGCTGGACAGGATGCCGATGTCGGTGCCGATCGAGAAGTGGGTGACGCCCATATCCAGGTAGCGCTTGGCGTGGTCCGGCGAGCCGATCTCGGCGCGCGGCTGAATGCCCATGCCCAGCGCGGTCTTGATGACGTAGGCCTCGGCTTCGCGGACCTCGGGGGCCCCACCCTGCCCGGGCTTGTCGATGCTCATGGCGTAGTCGGTGGGACCGAACTGGACCATGTCCACGCCGCCGACGCCGATGACGTTCTCGAGATTGCGGACGGCTTCGTCCTTCTCGATCATCAGCATCACCACGGCTTGCTCCAGCGCGTCCACGAAGGCTTGGCTGCCGCCTTCGCGCACGTATCCGGTGTCGCGGCGCGAACCCGCGCCGTGCCGGCCGCCGGTGGACGGCGTGCTGGCCCGAACGGCCTGCACGCACTCACGCGCTTCCTCCGGGTTACGGACGTCGGCAAACAGCAGGTTCTGAATGCCCGAGCCGATAGCGCGAACGGTGAGGTAGGTCCGCGGCTCCTGCTCGATCTTCATCATGCCGCTGAAGTTGTCGAAGAGATCAATGGCCCGTCCGATGTTTTCCAGCGCGTAGAGGTCGTAGGGCGCGTACTCGGCCACAAACTCGACGTAGTCGTACTGGCCAGTCTGGCCGACCAGCTCAACGATCGCGGGCCAGGAGATGAGGACGTGCGTGCTGTAGCTGGGCTTTCCGGCATCCAGCAGTTCGCGAAGACGGTTGGGGCGCATAGGGGGTTACCAGTTCACGTCGGCTGCGGCGCAGTGTTTCACACCGCCGGGGGCGGCGTCTCAGTCCAGTGCGACGGTCAGGTCACCAGGTACTCGCGCAAACCGTCCCAGTTGACCTCCATGCCAAGGCCGGGGCCCTGGGGCAGCCGAACGGTGCCCCGTTCGGTCAATTCCAATTTCTCGTGGAACATGACCTCGTTCAGCCCCGCCACGTTGGGGTTGTAGAACTCGAGGATCAGCGGCATAGGGAAGGCCGCCAAGAGGTGGATGTGGATTTCCTGCAGGCCGTGCGGCGCGATCGGAATCTCGTAGGCCGCCGCAAGCGCGGCGACCTTGCGGTATTCGGTGATCCCGCCCAGCACCATCGCGTCGGGATTGAGGATGTCCACAGCGCCAGTCTCGAGGAGTTCGCGGAATCCCCAGCGGGTGTATTCGTTCTCGCCGGCGGCGACCGGAACCGTTGACGATCGGGCTGTCGCGGCACTGCCGCGCATGTTGTCGGGTGAGACCGGCTCCTCGAACCAGAAGGCGTCGTATTCCTCAAGGATGCGGG
Organism: Chloroflexota bacterium; assembly: GCA_028874175.1. Lineage (GTDB taxonomy): Bacteria > Chloroflexota > UBA11872 > UBA11872 > UBA11872 > UBA11872. Next base: position 151,980 of record JAPPLN010000001.1, on the reverse strand, counting down.
CCATGCGAACGGCGTCGGCCTGCACGTAGGCGTTGTTGGCGTCCACGAGCAGGTCGACATCGGGACCGATGGCGTCACGGACGGCGCGAATGCGGACCTCGTCTTCACGCAGCGGGACCGCGCCGACTTTCATCTTGACGGCGTTAGCGCCCTGCTCCACGTAGCCCAGCATCTCGTCCTGCAACTCGGCCAGGCCCTTACCCTCGGCGTAGTAGCCACCGGCAATGTAGGCGCGGACCTCGTCGGTGAAGCCACCGAGCACCTGGTAAAGGGGGCACTCAAAGGACTTGGCGACGATGTCCCAGAGTGCGATGTCGATGGCCGAAATGGCCCTGGTCGTCAGCCCCTTGCGGCCAAAGATCTTGGGCTGGTAGAGGGAGTCCCAGATCCGCTCGACATTGCGCGGGTCCTCGCCAATCAGGGCCTGCCGCATGTCGTTGACGGTGGCGATGGTGGCGTCACCCTGCGCTGTGGCCGCTATACCGCCCGCGCCGCAAATCCCAAAGCCCTCCAAACCATCGTCCGTTGAAATCCGCACGGCCACGTTCTTGGAGGCGGTGTAGGTGTATTTGCCGTTGCTGATTGGCGTGTCGTACGGCTTGGCGTACAGCTCGGCCGTGACTTCAGTGATTTTCACGGGTCGGCTCGCAGTGGCAGGAAGGTCGGGCCGCAGCAAACCACGGCGGCAAGCATGCGGTCAATCACTAACGCGCAACGCTTGGCTGGTCCACCACCATGAATGAGGTCTCAGCCGCCACGGCGCCGTCCACCGTGATTTCAACGGCGTGCTTGCCGACGCAGTTCGTCTCGTCCACGTAGAACGCAAAGTAGCCGCGGCGCAGCGGCCGCTGCGGGCCTGTCTCGTATTCGCCGCCGCAATTGCCGGAACTCCAGCGGAAACCGAGCCGAGCGCCCTGGCGTACATCGCGGAACTCAACGCTGATGTAGATGCGATCGTCAAGCCCAAATACGTCTGACAAGTCCTGGGGCCGCTGGAGACCATCCACGGTGAGGGCGGTGGCGATGCGACCGATGTTCGCGCGCAGCGGGGTGGGCGCCGGCGAGGGACTCGGCGAGGGCGGCGCCACCGGCGCCTGGGTCGCTGTCGGCGATGCCGTGGCGGGCGCAGTGGTTGGGTCGGGGGGCGGCGACGGAGATTCAGCCGGCGGAGCGGTTGGCGACGGACTTGGTGAAGGCGGCACCACCGTACCGCTTGCCGTAGGCGACTGCGTCGGTGGCGCAGTGGCGGCGGGCGTTGCGGCGGGCAGCGTGGGTGTGGTAGCGGGCACCGCCAGCGCGGTCGGCGTGAGCGTTGCGGAAGCGCGCGGCGCGGCCGCCACGGGTACTGTCGTCGTCATCGGTGTCCCCGCGACGATTGGCGCCGGGATCTCGGCGGCGGGTGGCGGCCGCGTGGGCACCATCACACTGGGTGTCTCGGCGACATCACCATTGCACGCGGCCATCGCAGCGAGAACGAGCCACAGGCCCATGCAGCGAATCGAAGTCCTGGCGCGGGACCTCGCTCGTGTAGCGCAGCGTTGCAGGGTGGTCATCAACAGTCGCCGCAGCCTTTATCGAGCATCTGGCTCGGACTCAACCAAGCAGCCACGACGCTCGTCTAGCGTGCGCCGAGTCTAACAACGACAGGTCCCGAGCCTTTGGTCACTATGAAACCGCAATTGACCGTCCCGACGTTACGTGACCCGCGAATCTATTGTCCGTTGAGTGCCTCGCCCAAGCGCGCCAGTACCTGCTCGGTCGCGACGTCGAGCGGCTCGGTCACGGTGGCGCCCGCCGCCAGCGCATGGCCGCCACCGCCGAACGCCGCGGCGACGCCGTCGATCCGTGGGCCCCGTGATCGCAGGCTCACACGCGTGCGCGAAGCGTCCGCTTCGTAGAACACGGCCACCGCCTCCGCATCCGCGACGTCTTGCAAGGCGTTTGGAATGCCCTGCGAGTCGGCAATGCGAGCGCCCACGTCCGCCGCCATGCGGGCGCTGACCTGCGTCCAGACCACCCGTCCATCCTCCGACCGCACCGCCGCGGCCAGCGCCGCGCCCAGCAGTCGGGACGCTTCGAAGGTTCGCACGTTGAGCACCCTGCGGGGGATGTCCGACGTGACGCCGCCCAGCGCTTGCAGCGCGGCAGCCGCCCGCAGCGTACGCGGTCCGGTCTCCTTGGTCTGGAACCCCAGCGTGTCGGCCACCAGCCCGGCCTGAAGCGCGATCGCGCCTTCGCGCGAAATGCCGCCGCCCAGCGTGCTCAACAGCATCCAGATCACTTCCGCCGCGGCGGCGGCGTCCGAGACCACGTAGTTCACGTCGCCGTATTGCTCGTTGGTGACGTGGTGGTCAATGTTCACGATCGGACGAATCGCGCGCAACGCCGATCGGACCCGTTCGTCGGCGCTCAACAGATCGATGCTGGCCGTGTCGACAGAAAAGAGGACGTCAAACGGTCGTCCCTCCGGCGGCGGCGCCAGCAAGTCAGCGGTCAAGGCCCGGAACCGCGAGGTTCCCGGGATCGAGGCCATCACCGCGTCGATGTTCTCGGGCTGATTGACCGCCAACACGGGCGACGCGCCCCACGCCTCAAGAATCGCCGCCAGCCCAAGGGCCGATCCAAGGCTGTCGGGGTCTGGGTTCCGATGCGAGACGATCAGCGGACGCCTGGCCCGCCGAATCTGAGCCACCACCGCGCCGCGTGCGTCAGGCTGACAGGATGCGTCGTGGATGGCTGAGTGTCCTTGGGCGTCGAAGCGCAGTCTGCGCCCATCTTATCGGCGCAGTGGGCCATGCGGGGGTCCCGTTACCAGCAGATGGTCTTCGCGTGCTAGGTTCAGGGGAGCGAACGGAAATCTGTGTCCAACAGTCGCTGGGGGATCGCATGAGCGCGGTAGAAACGGGCGAACGCATTGGCCTGCCTCAGGACCAGCCACCGGCCGAGCGGATGTCGCTGCCAATGGCTGCGCCGCCAGCTCCCGAACCGGCCGCCGCGGTGTCGCTGACCCAACGCGCCGCCCGCGCCTTTCGCGGGATTCTGGAGGGCAAGGGAGAGCCCTACGGAGCTCTCAAGGTAGCCGTGATGGGCGGCGGCTGCGCCGGCAACCAGTACGCCATGGCCATCGCCCGCGCCCCCGAGCCCACCGACATCGTGTTGGAATCGCGCGGCGTGGACATCTTCCTGGACAGCTCCAGCGCCCACATGATGGTCGGGGCCGAAATCGACTTCATCGACAGCATGATGGGCCGCGGTTTCACGGTCAGGAACCCGAGCGCAGAGCAGACCTGCGGCTGCGGCAGCTCCTTCAACACCAACGGCGGTGGTGTAAAGCCGGGGGGCTGCACCGCCTGACCGGCGGCTTCTCTCAGCCTCCGCCGTAACCCAGATCGGCCAGCGCATCGCGCGCGGCTCCGGCTTCGTCCCACGGCTCTTCGTGGTCGGCGAACTGAATCGACTGCTCATGGCCCTTGCCGGCCAGCACCACGGCGTCGCCCGCGCGAGCCAGTTCGAACGCCCGAGCGATGGCCTCGCGCCGGTCGTGAACGGTCTCAAAGCGCGCACCGCCGCCGGTGCTCCCCGCGATCACGGCCCGCGCAATGTCCTCTGGGCGTTCCCGTCGCGGATCCTCGTTGGTGACGATCGCCACGTCCGCGCCCTCCGCCGCGGCGCGGCCCAGCATCGGGCGCTTCTCCTCGTCCTGGTCCCCAGCGCTGCCAAACACGGCCAGCACCCGGCCGTGGGTGTACGTCCGGACCTCCGCCAGACAAGCAGCCAGCGCGGCGGGCGTGTGCGCGAAGTCCACAATCACCTGGAACGGCTGACCTGCCGCAATGGTCTCCATCCGACCCTTCACGGGAGCGAACGACGCAAGCCGCTCCACGCCGGCCGACACGTCGCTCGTGATGCTGCCGACGCAAGCCACGGCAGCGGCCACGTTTGCGACGTTCCAACGCCCGCGCAGGCGCGTCCGCGCTTCCCAATTGCCCCACGGCGATGAGCCGGCGACCACCAGGCCGTCAGGCGTGACGCCAGCGCGGCGTGCCGATACGTCGGCCGGATTGGTTTTCCCGAAGGTCACGACGTCAACCGGGCACCCGACGGCGAAGCCAGACGTCACCTGATCGTCGGCATTGAGTACCGCAGCCTTGCCCCGCCCGTCGTCCGGACCCTGTGCCAGCAGGTCAAGCAACCGACGCTTGGCCGCGCGATAGGCCTCCAGCGAGCCGTGCAGATCGAGATGCTCATGGGTCACGTTGGTGATCACGGCCCGGTCGAAGGCAAAGCCGTCCACGCGCGCCAGTTCCAGGGCGTGCGACGCCACCTCCACGACGGCCCAGGCATCCCCGCCCCCCGCCATTTGGGCCAACAGCCGCGCCACGACCGGAGCCTCCGGGGTCGTTAGCCGCCCAGCTTTTTCAAGGTCAACCCCGCCAGCCCGCGTGTTGACGGTCGTCAGCTCGCCGACCCCGGGCCCATATGCGCCCAGCATCCAGGCAATGAGTCGTGAGGTGCTGGTCTTGCCGTCCGTGCCGGTTACCCCAACCAGCCCCAGCCGGCGGTCCGGCTCGCCCCAAAATCGCCGCGCCAGGCTGGCCAGCGCCACGCGACCGTCCGGCACGATCGCCAAGCCAACGTCAGCAGGTATCTCAACCGGACGTTCCGCCACGACTGCCGCGGCTCCCGCGGCCAGAGCGGCGGGCACATAGTCGTGGCCGTCGACCCGTAGACCTCGCCGGCAAACAAAACAACTTCCTGGTTTCACGTCCCGTGAATCGTGAGCAATATCGCGGATTGGTGCGCCGGCGGTATGCACCAGCTCCACCCCCGGCAGATCCGCGAGCAACGACTCGAACGTCACATTCACCGTGACTCGCCTCAGTTCTGCGGCCGTCCGCGCCAGCGCTGCAGTGCCGCGCGCGCGCGCAGCGCGCCGGAGGTGAGCGCCCAGGCCCGAAAGCGCTGGAGGGGCAGGTCGTACGTACCGGGATACTCCACCAGCCGCGGGTTGAAGCCCAGCTTGAAGCGATGCACGCCGGCCATCGGGTCGTCCGGATCGTTCGGATCGGCCATTCCCCACAGGTCATAGCGCCGGCAGCCGCGTGTGCGCGCCCACTGCATGGCCGCCCATTGCAGGGCGTGCGGCGCCATCCGGCCGCGTTCGGCGTCGGACGACGCGCCGTACAGATACACCGCCTCCGGACCGAACGCCAAGCTCATCAGCGCGGCCAGCGGCCGACCCTCAAATCTCGCCACAAAAAGCGCGGCGTCATCGCCAAACGTATGCGCCACGTCTCGGTAGTAGGACTTCGCATGCACCGCGAATCCCTGGCGTGCCGCCGTGGCCCTGGTCATTTCGTAGAAGTCGTCAAGGGCGGGCTCGCCGGCATCTTGCTCAATACCGACCCCGCGCCGTGCCGCCAGCCGGATGTTGTATCGCATCTTGGACTTGAACGATGCCAGCAGTTCCGCGTCATCGCCGGCCAGGTCCACGATGCCCGTCCGCGGAATCTGTACGAAGGCTTCGGTCCTGCGAAAGCCCCGCGACTCCAGCAGCGCCGCGTGGGCGGAACATATCGGTTCAACCCGCAGCAGCGAAGCCCCGTGGCGCCGCGCTTCGTCGATCGACGCCTCGATGAGCGCCTCGGCGCCCGCGTCCGACTCCGCCAGCGGCCCCCGCGGAACGTACGCCAGACCGACCGAAGGTCCCAGCGGCGGCACTCGACGCGTTCGGATCAACACCTGCACGCCGCCGCCGGGGGCATCGGTGTCGCCCAGGGCCAGCCGCACGGCCCGCCAGCCGTAGCGCGACTTCAAGTCTCCCCAGGCGCCGGACTGCAGAAGGTTGGCGCCCGGGAACCCGGCCGCCAGTCGATTCCACTCGTGGACCGGTGACACGCGCCGGACGGCGTCCACAGCTAGGCCCGGGTCGCCGTGTGCAAGGCCACGCTGCCAAGCCCAAGTCGACGCACACGCACGTCCGAGAACCCGGCCGCCGCAATCAGGCCGGCCAGCGCCTCCGCACTGATGAATTCGTCCACGGACTGCGGCAGCCACGTATAGGCGCTGGCATGGCGACTCACCAGACGTCCCAGCAGCGGGACCCAGCGATTGAAGTACAGGCGAAAGAACGGGCGCAGCAGCCGGCGGCGCATGGGCGTCATTTCCAGGATCACCAGCCGACCGCCGGGCCGCAGCACCCGCGCCATGGCCGCAAAGACCTCCGGCAGCCCATCGACATTCCGCAGCAGGAATCCGCTCACCACCGCGTCCACGGAACCATCCGCCAGCGGCGGGTGCAGCGCATCGGCCATCACGAACCGCGCCCGCTCGCCGGCCCGGGCCGCCTCGGCGCGCCGCCTCGCGATCCTGAGCATGCCTCCCGCGAAGTCGAGGCCGATGACCTCCGGCCCGCCGCCTCCGCGCAGCATCGCCAGCGCCAGGTCGCCCGTCCCCGTTCCCGTGTCCAGCACCACGCGCGGCTCATGCCGCAGCGTCTCGCGCACGGCACGGCGACGCCATCCGTGATGCATTCCGAAGCTGATCAGGAAGTTGAGCAGGTCATAGCGAGGCGCGATGGCCTCGAACATCGGCCGCACCCACGCGGCCTTGCGCTCAGGCACGGCGGCCGCCGGCGGACCTAGGAATGCCGATCCGTCGCGTACGTGACGAGATCGGCCAGGGCATCGAATCCCGGATGGGCCGGCAGGCGCCCCAGGGCCGAGCGCGCCTGGTCGGCAAACCCCTCGGCGGCCGCGCGCGCCGCGTCCACGGCGCCCGAATCCCGCAATGTGGCGATGGCCTCCTCGGACTCGGCCTCCGACAGGCCTTCGCCCTCGGCCAGCCGCCGCATCACCGGCGTTGGCCGGTCGGCCGCATCCAAGTATTCGACTACCGGCAGGGTCAGCAACCCGGCCCGCAGATCGCCGCCCACCGGCTTGCCGGTCTCCTGGGATACGCCCGCAATGTCCAGCACGTCGTCCGTGACTTGAAAGGCCATGCCCAGCGACCACCCGAAGTCGTGCAGCGCCCGCGCCTCGTCGTCCGGCGCGTCGGCGAGCACGCCGGTCGCGTCGCAGGCCAGGGCAATCAGGGCCGCGGTCTTGCCGCTGATTTTCTCCAGGTACTGCCGCCGCGTGGCCTCCGGGTCGCCGTTGAAACTCGGGAACACAAACTCGCTGCGCGACATCGCATGAATCGTGTCGGCGAACTGCCGCACGATCCTGGGACGGTTCAGCCGGGCCACCAGGTCGGCCGCGCTGGCGAAGAGATAGTCGCCCGCCAGGACGGCGACCTTGGCCGACCAGGCCGCGTGAACCGATGGCTGCCCGCGTCGCGAGTCGGCTTCATCCACGATGTCGTCGTGAACCAGCGTGGCGCTGTGCAGAACCTCGGTGCCCGCCGCGAGCAGCACGACCTCAGCCTGATCAACGCCATAGGCCTGCCCGATCAGGAGCGCGATGGCGGGGCGCAGGCGCTTCCCGCGGCCACCCAGGACCGAGGCAAGCACAGTCTGTAGCAGCGGGAGTTGGCTGTCCGCCACGCAGCGGTCCAACTCCGCCTCGACTTGTGCTTGCCCCATCTGTACCGGGGCCAGTATCTGCGAGAGGTCGCGCGGCGGCCGCCGACCCGTCACGGCGTGGGAGCGCACCGAAAAAGCTCTCGTGCGTTTCGCGTCGTGGTTGCGCGCAGCGAGGATACCGAGACATTTCGCACCGAGGCGACCACGGCGGCGGTATGCACCAGGTAGGCCGGCTCGTTGCGGCGCCCACGCATCGGCGTGGGCGCCAGGTACGGCGCGTCGGTCTCGATCAGCAGCCGATCCTCGGGAACCGCCGCCGCCGTCGCCCGCACCTCGTCCGCCCGCTTGAACGTGACGATCCCGGAGATCGAGATGTGCATGCCCAGGGCCACGAATCGCGGCACCGAGGCTGGCGGTCCCGTAAAGCTGTGCATCACCCCGCCGGCGGCCCCCAGCTCCTCCCGCAGCACGCGTTCCACCACGTCCAGGCTGTCGCGCTGATGGACCACGATCGGCAGGTCCAGATCGGCGGCCAGCCGGCAGTGGGCGCGGAACGCGCGCTCCTGGAGCGCAGGCGGCTGATGGTCGCGGTAGAAATCCAGGCCGCTTTCGCCAATGGCCCGCACGCAACTGTTGCCGGCCAGCTCGCGGAGCGCCGCAACCGTCGACATGTCGAAGCCGTCGCAGTCATGCGGATGAACGCCGACCGTGGCGTACCAGCCGTCAACGTCATGGCTCATCGCGATCGCCCGCGCGCTCGTCGGCAGGTCCGTCGCTACCACCAGCACCTCGTCCACGCCACTGGTTGCGGCACGCTGGCGCACGGCGTCGAGGTCGTCGGCAAACCCCGGATCGGCCAGATGCGCGTGACTGTCGAACAGCCCGGCTATCCGTCCAGGCGGGGGAACAGCGGCGGACCGCCGGGGACATCCTGACCAGCCCGGATGGCGCTGGCGTCGTCCCCCCAGACCGCCGACCGTCCCGCGATTCCCAGTTGCGCCTCGATCCGATCGGCCGTTTCCGGCATCGCCGGACGGATCATCGTCGCAATCCGCGGCAGCGCGTCCATCAGCGTGGCCAGCACCGTTTGCAAGCGCGGGCGCTGGTCGTCGTCGCGCGCCAGGCGCCAGGGCTCCGTCCGTTCGATGTACTGATTGACCGCGGTGATGTAGCGCCACACGGCGGCCAGGGCCAGGTGGAAGCGCCAGTTCTCAAACTGCTGCCCGGCCACTTCCCACGTCGTTTGCTCCGCGCCACGCAGCTCTGATTCCTGTGTCGTCAGGTCGACGGGTTCAGGCACGACCCCGCCGAAGTAGCGGTGCAACATGGACGTGCTGCGCAGCACCAGGTTGCCGAGGTCGTTGCCCAGATCGTGCTGGTAGCGGCGCGCCATGCCCTCCCAGGTGAAGTCGCCGTCGCGCTCGTAGGCGACCTCACGCAGCAGGAAATAGCGCAACGCGTCTGAGCCGAACCGTTCGACGACCTCGGCCGGCCGGACCACGTGGCCGCCGCTCTGGCTCAACTCCTCGCCAGCGAAGTTCACCCACCCATGCACGCAGACCTGCCGAGGAATCTCGATCCCCGCCGCCATGAGCATGGCCGGCCAGTAGATCGCGTGAAAGCGGACGATGTCCTTGCCGACGACGTGGACATCGGCCGGCCAGCGCTGCTCGAAGAGGTCGTCACCTCCGGGCTGACCGAAGCCAATCCCGGTGATGTAGTTGATCAGCGCGTCGAACCAGACGTAGATCACGTGGGTGGGATCGTTCGGCAAAGGCAGTCCCCACCCACCGGTGGCTCGCGAGATGCTGAAGTCCTTCAGGCCCTGGCGCAGGAATCCCAACATCTCGTTCCGCCGCGATTCGGGCCAGACGAAGTCCGGGCGCTGCTCATAGAGCTCCAGCAGCGGCTCCTGGTAGCGCGACAGGGCGAAAAAGTAGTTGTCCTCTTCCAACCACTCCGGCGGCACGCGATGGGTTGGGCAGCAGTTGTCGACAAGCTCCTCGTCACCGTAGAAGGCCTCGCAGCGCACGCAATACCAGCCCTCGTACCGCCCTTTGTAAATGTCGCCGTTCTCGTACACGCGGTTGTAGAACGCCTGCACCGTCTGCAAATGCCGCGGTTCGGTCGTACGGACGAAGTCGTCAAATTCCACGCCCACCAAATCCCACGCGGTCCGGAAGCGCACGGCGGCCTGGTCGACATACGTCTGGGGGTCGATCCCCTCCTCGCGGGCCGAACGGCTGACCCGCTGGCTGTTCTCGTCCAGCCCGCCCAGGAAGAAAACGTCCTGGCCCCGGAGCCGGCGATAGCGGGCCATGGCGTCCGCCGTGATCATCTCGAATGAGTGACCCACGTGCGGCTCGCCGCTGGGATAGGGGATGGACGTGGTCAGGTAGTAGCGGGACACAGCGCGATCGGTTGGGGCGGGCGTGCAGTGCGCGATTCTACGCGCTGCCGACCGGCGGTTCGCGCAACTCCCGCGCGATTCGGTAGACGTCTTCCCGCGGCAGTTCCAGCGCCCGCGCCACGGCGCCGGCCGCCTTCGCCGGACGCATTCCGGCCTCCAGGTGGCTTCGCAGCTGCTCCTCCACCGTCGCTCGGTCGACCGCGGGCGATTCGGCCACGCCGCCGACGTCGATCACCACCGTCAGCTCGCCGCGCGCGCCAACGACCGCCACATGGTTCGCAATGTCCGCCAGCGTGGACTCCAGGATCTCCTCGTGCAGCTTCGTCAACTCGCGGCACAGCGCCGACGGCACATCGCCCAACCACGATTCCAGTTCGGCCAGGCGCTCCGCCGCGCCGTGCGGCGGCAGGTAAATCACCAGCGTCCGGGCCGTGTCGGCGGCCCGCCGCACCAGGCGCTCCCGCCGAACCCGCCGCTCCGGCAAGAACGCCAGGAACGCCACCGGCTGACGGGCGAACGACACCACGGAAAGCGCCGTCGTCAGCGCCGAAGGCCCGGGGACCGGAACGATTGGCAGCCCTTCGGCTCGCACGCGCGCCAGTAGATCCGGGCCGGGATCTGAGACGCCGGGCGTTCCGGCGTCCACAATCAGCGCCACGTCCCCGGCTCGCAGCCGCTCGACAATGGCGTCCTCACGGCTCTCCGGGCTGTCTTCGCGGTAGGTGATCACCTTCGGGTTACAACCCACGTGCCCCAGCAGCTTGCGGGCGCGTTGCACGTCCTCGGCAACGACGACATCCACCGAGCGAAGCACACGAGCCGCCCGAAAGCTCAGGTCTTCCAAGTTGCCGATCGGCGTGGCGACCATGTACAGCGTGCCCATGTGGCGAGTCTACGCAGCGCTACTGGTTCCGGGCCCACACGGCAAGAGACCAAGCCCGGGACGTTCGCCCGGGCCTGGTCCCTTGAACCGTACGCCTACGGCTTGGGCATCGCCTTGATCGCGTTATAGGCGGGCCGCGGCGACAGATCCGAGCGCACGATTCCGAAGGCCCACTTCTCATCCGTGTTCGGCACGACCTGCTGGAAGTTCAGGTTCCAGACGATCATGTGGGTGACGTAGGGACTTTCGGCCCGGACCTTGGCGAACGATCGAACGAAGAAGGCTGCCTGATTGGCCTCGGAATTGCAGGCCGCATACTCGAAGCCGGACGCTGGCGCCGGTGGCGCGCCCGGGCCGTCAATGGTGGCCCAGCCGAACTCCGTGAACCACACGGTCTTCTCCGGATGTCCTCGAGCCACCATCATGTTGTACAGCTCTTTGTAGCGGTCGAAGAAGAAGCTGGGGTGTGTTGACCAGCCGCTGTTGCAGTTGGCGTTGCTGTGACTCGCGGCGCCAAGTTGGTCGTCGGGGGCGTTCGGTCCGCCGTTCGGGTGCACACCGAGTGCTTCGAAGTATTTGAAGACCTCGCCGTTGTTGTGGTCGAAGACACGCTGCAGGTAGAGCACGTCATCTATGGCGATCGAATTGTCCACGACGCCGGTCGGAGTAGGCGCGCCGAGGATCACGATCGCGCCGGGGTCTGACTCCTTCACACCCAGGTAGCCGTTCTTCAGCAATTCCACGAACTGCCCATACGAGGCGTCCGAGAACGTGCCCCATTCGATTTCGAGGTTTTCTTCATTCCAAATCTCGTAGGCCTGAACGCGGCCCTTATAGCGCGCCGCCATTTCACGCAGGAAGTCGCGCAGCTTGACCGGGTCGGCCGGCCGGCCGTGGGTCGTGCCGACCTTGCTCTGCTCGGCCTTATAGAAATCCGGGGCCTTCACAACACTCAACAGAATGTTCAGCCCTTTGCCTCGCATGGTGTTCACCAGGCGATCCGTGGGTCCCCAGTTGAACACGCCGGGCCGGTTCTCCACTTCCTGCCAGGGAATCTGCTGCTTCATCCAATTCAAGCCCGCATCCTTCACCAGGTCCGCCAGCTGCCCGTCGTTGGGACGGCGGAATTCGCCCTGGATTCCGTAGCCAGTCAGCCCGCGCGGCAGGATGCGCGGACCGGGAATCGAACTTACGGGCGATGGCCTCGTGCTAACCGTCGGCTCAGGGGGAGGAACGGGAGTTGGGGCGGGAGTTGGGGCGGCCGTCACGGCAGGTCTCGGCGCAGCGGTCGGCGCGGCCGGCGCGGCGCCACCGGCCTGGTCGGCCAGAACAGGCGCCTTGGCCGCGTCTGGAATGATGACGTTGCTCAGTTTCTTTACCTTGTCCGGCACGTTCTGGCGGCCCACCGCGCCCAGCGCGGTCCCCGGTGCGGGCACGTTCCAGACCTCGAACACGATCCGCTGGGCACGCAGCAATTGCAGGCCCTGCGGATTCCCGTTGACTTCCCGTTCTTCGTAGCGGATGGGCAGTCCGTAGAGATTCAGCCAGTTGGGCTCAGCCAGAAACTCGGCCTTGATTTTCGGATTCGCGTTAAGCAGCGCCAGGTGGTTCTGGACGATCACCGAGAAGTCCGTCACACCTGCATCCTCGGGCAGAACCTGGTGCGGCGGGACATTGGGGAGTTTGATCTGCGGATACTGGTTGGCCAGCGCGTCGAGCGTGTTGTACCAGTTCATGCGTCGGTTGATGGAATCCCATTGCAGGATCACCTTCTGGAAGGCCTGCAGCGTGAAGGGGCCTTCAACCCAACGCCCGCTGATCGGGTAGCCGAGCGCCTGGAGGTCCTTGTCGCGCACGAAATCCCACATCGGCACGCCGCCGACATTGGTCACGGCATAGCCGTCATCGGGCACATTGGGCGTATCGCCGCCGGTTTTGGTGAACAGGCAGCCGTCGTTCAGCCAGATGCCGTCACATTCGAGGGCGTGGACCGGCGCAGCCAGGGCAAACACGACCATCGCAACGACCAAGCCAAGGACCAGCTTGCGCATCTCGACTCCCAAAGCGATAGCAGGCAACAATTATGTAAATATACCCCACGACTCGCAACGGCAGCCTGGCCAAGCTGTTACGCGAGCTTCACCGGTGCAACACCGGACTCACCTCCACCTCACTTGACGACTTGGCTCGTCCCGATCCACCCGCCCTGGATCCCTGGACGACAGACATCCGCGTCAACGCAACGCCTAGTTCGGGTGAAAGTGCGTCCGAATCACGTGGTTCAGCAGATCAGCGGTGCATTCGGCACAGAAAATCGTGCGGGTTTCGTGTTCCTCTCGGGCAAAGGCCAGCAACCGGTCGATGTCGGCTGCGAAGCGCAGCGCGCAGCGGTTGAGGCAGCTCAACCTGCCAAGAGCCATTTCCACGTTGGTCTGACGGTCCGCGGCGGGTAATTCCAGCACCTGGCCAAAGGCGTTGATGGCCAGCCGCCGCAATGACGTCTGCCGCTGCGAGGCCTGGGTGATGGCGCGCAGACGGTGCACGGACAGCACCGCGGCCAGGTCCGGCCGGCAACTGGCGAAGACGTGCGGATCGCTCTGCGGCGAGATGTTGTGCTCGGGATCGTCGCGCAGATCATGGTCCAGGATGGCCACGTCGTAATGCGGCCCTGCCTGCTGCCAGGGTTCCTGCTCGAGCGTGCGAATGAACCGAGGCCCGACAATCTGGCCGTTTGCCTTGTCGAGGCTTTGTTCCACATACCAGAGCGTGCTCCAGTAGGGGGATCCGCGGGGAAGCTGCGGGATCACCCAGGTCCCGAACGGCCGCAGTTGCCCCCGCTCCACGCTGAACCCAGCGCGCTGGCCCAAGACCAGAGCAACTTCCTGCAGGTGCGCGATCGTGGAGACGACCGTCTCGGCTTCCCAGCTTTCCACGCCGGGCGTCCATTGGAACGAGATGGATTTCATAGATCAGATCAACGAGTGGCGGTTGGCCGGCCGAACTGCGCGCGCTCCTCAAGTCTCCTTCATACTGAGGCGAGTATGCGATGCCTGCCGCGATGCGTGTGAAACCCGACTCGCCCGAGCGCCTGTTGGTGGTGGACCTGGGGCCCTGGGTCCGTGCCGGCATCTATGCACGCGGCCCGGGCGGCTACCGAATCCTGGCCGTCGGCTCAGTGCCGTCCACCCTGGATTCGCCACACTTCGACCTCACGCCGGCCTTCGAGGGCGCACTGGCCGACACGGCTGCGCGTGCGGGCAGCTTCGCCTTTCCAGCGCCGCCTTACGATGGCCCGCTGACGGAGCGCGCGCCCATCATCGCCGCCGTAACCGGCGACCACGTCGTCGGCGGACCGACGGCATTCCTCATAGGCAACCTGGTGCAGCGCGATCAGGAGGAACTAACCCGCACGATCACCGAGGCGGGGTTCGAGCAAATCGGCCACGCCACGACCTCCGGACGTGCCTTCCGGGACCGCGTGGACGGGCCGGCCGCGCTGGACGTGATGGCGTCACGCACGCCTGACACCGTCGTTGTGGCACTCACCGACGATGACACCGGCGAGAGCCTGGCGTACGTCGCGGACTTGCTGGTGGGCGGGCTGGCCGGTCACGAGTCCGGCTACTTGCCGCGCGTGGTCGTGCTCTACGGCGGTCTGCCCGATCCTGCGGCGTGCGAACTCTTGCAGGGCGCGCTGCCTACGACGGTCTTCCAGGTGTACGGGGGCTCACCAAGCGAGCCGATGGACATGGGTACCCCGCTGGCCGCGCTACAGGATGCGGCCCGTGCTGTACAGCGCGGAACGTCGGCAGACCGCCTTGTCCCGCCTGTCGTCAGTCGGGCGCCCCAGGTCTCGCGCGCCGCAGCGTTGGACGCGGCCGCACAGGAACTAAGCGCGGGCCAGGAGCTCGACTGCGCGGTGATTTCCTATGACTACGGCAACGTCACCGCCGTCACCGTGCATGGTGAGGCTTCAGTCGTAACACGGCTTGGATCCGAACGCCCGCACGGGCGGCCGTTCCATCTCGGGCTGCACACACCCGTCGACCGGGTGGCGCGTTGGACGACCGACGAACCGCTGCCGGAGGCCCTGCAAGTCTTCGTACTGGAGCGAACGGCGCATCCCACCGCATTGCCTGCCACCCCTGCGGAATTGCAGTTGGCTCACGCCATCTGGACCGCCGCGGCGCGCGATGCCCTACGCGGGTCCGGCCGCGGCCATGACCAACCGCCGGAGGTTGATCTGGCCGTGATCACCGGCGACATCACCCAGACCCTGGCGCGGCCCGTGCAGGCGGCGCTGGTGCTGATCAACAGCCTGGAGACCGCGGGCGTGACGCAACTGGCGCTGGACGCCTCGAACGCGCTGGGAATGAGCGGAAGCCTGCGTCAGGTCGGGCAATCGGCCGCTGTGGAGTCCTCACTCGTACGGCTGGGAGCCTGCGTGGCATTGCGAGGCGACGCCTCCCTCGGCAATGCGGCGGTTGGTGTGGAAGTCCATCCGGCCGGCACCGCGGCGATCGAGCGGGAGGTGACCGCGGGCTCGATGGACGTGATCCAGTGGGAAGCGGACGTTGAGGCCGAAGTGCGTATCTGGCCAGCGCCCGAGTTCGACGCCGGGCTCGGCTATGGCCGCCCGGTCCACCTGCGCGCGCCCATCGTGGCGGGCAGCATTGGCCTTGTGATCGATGCGCGCGGTCGCCCGCTGGTGTGGCCGGATGCTCCGAATGCCCGGCAGGCCTGGGTCGGACAATGGCACCGCGCCCTCAACGCCTATCCCGCCGCGCGTCCGCGACGTCAGGAGGCTGCACATGCCGCCTGAGCCGCTGAGCCGCCAGACACTACCGCGCAGCGTGTTTGTGGGGCGGCTGCGCCGCCGGCACCCCCTGCCGTTTCCCGGGCGGATCCTGGTCGACGTTGGCGACAGCGTCGTCCCGGGTCAGATCTGGTGTCGGGGGCGTATCAGGAGTGGCGTGGTTGTCGTCGATCTCCCGCGCCTGCTCCAGGTCCAGCCGGACGAAATCCACGACCTGTTGGCGGTCGAGCTTGGCGTTACGGTCGACGCGGAGACGCTGCTAGCGGGGACGCCGGGACTCTTGCGCACAAGCCGTCACTGGCTGGCGCCCACGCGCGGGATGCTGACCGAAGTCAACGCACAAACCGGCGTTGCAGTCTTCGTGCGCGAGGTGCGGGACGCGGCGCTCTATTGCCGCGTGGGCGGCGAGGTAGTGAGCGCTGACCCCGACGATGGAATCGTGGTGGAGGGTGACGGCGTAGCGGTGGCCGGAGCGCTGGGCGGCGGCGGCCGCGCCTACGGGCCGTTTCGGTTCGTGGAATCCGGCGAGCGCCCCGATTCGAGGGCCGAGGATCCTGAGCCGAGCATCCTGGTCACGCCGGACCCGCTACGCGCCGAGTGGATGCGCCGTGCCCTGGAGACACGCTCGGTCGGCATTGTCGCTCCCTCAGCTGATTCGGAGATGGCAGCGGGCCTGGGGCTCGCCCCAACCATCGCCGGTCTGTCGCCTCCGGAAGGAAGCTACGGGCGACCGCCGCAGACAATCGTGTTGACCGCCGGCGTAGGTGCGGCGCGGATGCCGCACGCCTTGCAGGACATGTTCCGGGCCGCCGAAGGCACCAGCGGCGCCGTGATTGGCGCGCGGCGACCCGGTCAGTCCGAGATCCTGCTGGCGGCGACGGCTGCCAAGGGTCTTGCCCAGCGACCCGCCCACGGTTTACCCGTGCACCTTGCCAGCGGCCCCGGCGCGGGGACCGAGGGGATGGTGCTGGGTGACGCGCCGGACGTGGGCCGTCTGAGTTCGGGCATCGCCACCCGCTTCGTGCGGGTACGGCTGGCGGAGGGCGGCGTGGCCACCTGGCCAACGCCCAACCTGGCGACGCTGGCGTAGCGGCGGGCTACATTCGTTCTGGGGCGGCAATCCCCAGCAGGCCCAGCCCGTTGGCCAGCACCTGCCGGACCGCGCGCACCAGTTCGAGCCGACGGGCAGTGCGGACGGCGTCGTCGGTCACCACGCGGTGCTTGTTGTAGTAGGAGTGGAAGACCCGAGCCAGTTCCAGCAGGAAATGCGCGACCCGGTGCGGTTCACGATTCAGGCAGGCGTCCTCCACCACTTCGGGGAAAGCGAGCAGGCGGCGCGCAAGCGCGACGTCATCTGCCGTAAGGCTGGCCGCTCCGTCGGCGGTGCGGGCCGTGGTGGCGGTTCGCTGGATGCCCGCGCAACGCGCGTGGGCCATCTGGATGTAGTACACGGGGTTTTCCGGGTCTTCCCGCTTCGCCAGTTCCAGGTCGAACTCCATCTGGCTGTCGATGGCTTTCGAGAGGAAGAAGTAGCGAGTCGCCGCTGGACCCACCTCGTCCAGGACCTCGCGCAGGGTCACGAACCTGCCGCTGCGCTTGCCCTGCCGACCGAGTTCGCCGTCGGTGCGGATGCCGACCATCTGGGTAACCAGGATTTCCAGCCGGGCGGTGTCGGCGCTCGCGTCCAGCGCCTGCATGGCGGCATGCATGCGGGGTACGTGTCCGTGGTGATCCGCCCCCCAGACATCGATCACACGTTCGAATCCGCGCGCGGCAAACTTGTCCTGGTGGTAGGCGATGTCCACGGCGAAATAGGTGGGATCGCCGCGTGAGCGCACCAACACGTTCTCACGATCGTCCTCGCCGGCCCCCCCGATGAACCAGATGGCGCCGTCGCGTTCCGCCACGAAACCCCGGCCGTCCAGGGTCTGGATCACCTCCTCGACAGCGCCGCGGTCGCGCATGGCCTGCTCCGAGAACCAGACGTCGAACTCGATCCCGAGGTCGTCCAGATCGCGCCGAATCTCGGCGAGACCGATCTCGACGGCTCGCGCCTCGAACGCCCGCGGGTTGCTGGGAACGCCGTTGCCAAGCCAACGCGAACCGTCGTCGCGCGCAATCCGCGTAGCCCATTCGGCGATGTAATCACCCTGGTAACCATCCGCGGGGAACGGCGCCTCCTCACCGAGCGTCGCGGCGTAGTGGTGGTAGACGCTCAAGCCCAGAATCTCGACCTGATGGCCGGCGTCGTTGACGTAGTACTCGCGCGTGACGTCGTATCCGCAGGTTTCGAGCAACCGGGCCAGGGCATCGCCAACAACGCCGCCGCGGCCGGCGCCGGCGGTGAGCGGTCCCGTGGGGTTGGCGCTGACGTACTCCACCTGGACGCTGGCGCCCTCACCGTGGTTGGACCCGCCGTAGGCTGTACCGGTGTGGACGATTTCCCGCAGCTGGTCCAGCACCCAGACGTCGTCGATCCAGAAGTTGATGAACCCCGGGCCGGCGGTCTCGACGCGGCTGACCTCCGGTGCCGGGGGCAGGTGGGCGACGATGGCTTCGGCGATCGTGCGGGGCGGGGCGCCCACAATCCGGGCCAGCCGCAGGGCTTCGGAGCTTGAGTAATGGGCCAGGTCGTCCTCGCGCCGC
The DNA here is from genome assembly GCA_028874175.1 of Chloroflexota bacterium. Taxonomy (GTDB): domain Bacteria; phylum Chloroflexota; class UBA11872; order UBA11872; family UBA11872; genus UBA11872. The sequence continues at coordinate 133,703 of JAPPLN010000001.1, read as the reverse complement.
TCGAGGCTAAAGGTGACGGGCGGCGTGGCGGCGATCGCGCCGGCGGCCTGGGCCGCGGATAGCCCGTGAGACAACAATGCGGAAAGCCGACTGCGAATCATGGTGGTTGGCCCGCGAGTGCGTGGGTCGTGCCGTGCAGGTACGCGCGGGATGCTTTGGGAGTATAACGAGACCTTCGGAGGCGGAACGCCGCCGTCTGACGCGACATCAAGGGTGGCTGGCGGTGTGTCGCGCTTCCTCACAGTCTTGCGTGCGTTATGTCATCTTGTTAACATCTGTAAGGCGCGCCTGGGTTGGCCTGAGTCGGGTTGAGCAGTGGCCGCCGGGGAGTGGCGCAAGAGTTGCAGTGTCCACGGTGCTGGACGCGACAGTATGGGGCTGTCGCCCGCTGTAGTAACTGCGGTAAAGATCTCTTGCATGGTCGGTCGCCTCGCATGCGGTACTACGCGCTGCTGGCGGCAGTCTTCGCTTTGCTGGTGGCCATTGGCGTTCTGCTGAGTGCCGAACGGCTTCCATTCGCCTATCCGATCGTTGGGCTGGGGTTGGTGACTGCCGGAGGCGCCGCGGTTTACGCGCTGCTACCCGTCTCCACGGCCAGCCGCTATCAGCTACGGGCGTCGGCACACCTGCGCAGCAACCCCGAATTTGCGCTGCTGGACTTGACCCGGGCGATCGAGCTGGACGCTAACGACCGCAGCCTGCTGGTTGACCGGGCCCGGGTGTATCGCCTGCTGGGCCGGCACCGGGAAGCGGCCGCCGACCTGCAGGCCTACCTTCGGCACACCCGCGGTGAGCCGCCGGACCGCATCCACCAGGCTCGGACGCTGCTAGAGCGCGTCGAAGCCGGCGGCGGTCTCCGTCAGTGGGAGTTCTGAGGGCGCCCGTCCTTCCGCCCACGCGTCGGCGATCCGCCGCACGAGCGCCGCGGTAGCTGCCGGACCGGACGCGCCGGTTTTCACTTCGAACGTCCAGGCACCGTCGAATCCGACCTCGGTGAGGGCCGCGCTGACGCGACGCCAGTTGATGTTGCCAAGCCCCGGCGGCCAGTGCCGGTCTTCCAAGGCATCGGTGTCTTGTAGGTGCAGGGCAATGAGCCGGTCACCCGCAATGCGTGCCTCGTCAGCCGGATCCAGTCCGTTGTTGTTGGCATGGCCGGTGTCGAGGCAAATGCCGACCGTGGGCGGGTATTCGTCGATCACTCGCCGCAGGTCTTCCATGCGGCAGAGCGGACGCGGCTCGCCCTTGTGCTGCAGGTTCTCGCAAGCCAGCCGAATGCCCAGATTCTCGGCCAGGGCAGTGAGGGTATCGAGCGAGCGCCGAAAGGCGTCGACCCTGGGCTCCAGTTGCTGCTCGGGACTGTCGCCACGGCTGGGATGCACGATCACGGCAAAGCCGCCCAGTTCGGCATACGGTTCAAAGCAGGCAGCCACGGCGGCGATGGCCTGGGTTCGCACGTCATCGTCAAGCGCCGCCAGATCGACGCTCAGGTCGGAGTGAATCGTGCGGGCCCAGACGCCGTGCAGGTTCAGGATGCGGCGGCGCTCGCCGGCCGTACGGTCGTCGGCCAGGTCCTTGGTCGCGACGAGTTCGCACTGGGTGAATCCGGCGTCGGCGAGTTCGGCGATGACCTGGTCAAAGGGCACGCCGTTGGGCCACAAGGAAGTGGCCAGGCTGTAGACAGGCATCAGTTAGCGTCCCCAATCGCGCGGGTAGCGGAAGTCGCGGTCAATCGTACGGTTCGAGAGCTTGGCGATGAGTGGCAGCCGCCGTTTGAATTGCGAGCGCACGACCCGGCGCTGCAATTCGTACACCAGGTCGGCGTGGAACCCGTCGGCGATGAGATCGGCGGTGGAGTACATCTCGTCTATCAAGAGATACAGCACCTGGTCGGCCGTCTCGTAGTCAAAGCCGAGCTCATCTTCATCGGACTGCCCAACCCACAGGTCGGCGCTCGGCGCCTTGTCTCGAATGGCGACGGGTACGTCCAGCGCCGTCGCCAGCGCGCGCACCTGCGTCTTATACAGGTCGCCGATCGGGTTCACCGCGCTGGCCATGTCCCCGAACTGGGTCCCGTAGCCGAGCAGCAATTCCGTCTTGTTGCTCGTGCCGACCACCAGGCCGCCGAACGCTTCGGACTGGTCGTAGAGCGCGATCATGCGCGCCCGCGACATGATGTTGCCGCGCCGCAACGGGCTGGGATCTTCGTCCAGTTCGCCGAGCAACCCGTCAACCGCCGCTGAGATTTCTATCAGCGTGGACGGAATCCCCAGCTGCTCCACCAGCGTCTCCGCGTCGGCGCGACTGGCCGGATTGCTGGTGCGGTACGGCATCAGCACCGCCAGCACCCGCTCGGGGCCGAAGGCCCGGGCGGCCAGCGCGCAGCTCACCGCCGAGTCGATCCCGCCCGACAACGCCACCACCGCGCGGTGTATATCGAACTTCTCGATTTCATCCCGGATAAACGCTTCCAGGACTCGGCAGGTCAGGCCGGGCTCAAGATCCAGTCCGCGCTGCGCCCGTCCGCGCAGGTCAACCTCAGCCGTCATCCTGCCAATGCCGCTGGGCCGCGATGCGGGCGAACTCCCGCCCGTTGAGCGTCACGTCTTCGTCGCGGCGCAGCGGCAGGCGCGTGCGTTGCCGCCGCAGGGGCGCGTCGGCCAGCGTGGCGAACACGAGAGCCTCCTCAAAGTCGGGCGCCCGTGCCAGCAGCTCGCCGTCCGGACCGATGACCTCGGACCCACCCCAGAAGTTCACCCCGTCCTCGAAACCGACCCGATTGCAGTGCACGACGTAACAGACGTGCAGGCTCGCGTAGAGCCGGTTCATGGCGCGCCAGGTTTCGGCCGAGCCCAATTCGTGCGTGCCGCCCGCCACCCCGCGGCCCGGGCTGCTGGACAACCCGTAAATCACGTCCGCGCCGTCGGCCGCCGCAATGCTGGCCGTGGTGGGATGCCACAGGTCTTCACAGATCAACATGGATTTGCGCCCGAATCGTGTGTCGAATGCCCGCACCGCCCCGCCGCCCGCCAGGTCGCGCGCCTCGTCAAAGAGGCCGTAGGTCACCAGGTAGACCTTGTGGTGAACGTGAACGAACGCGCCCTTGTGCAGATAACCGGCCGCCGGCAGAAACCGATGGTCCGTGGTCTCCTCCACGAACCCGAAGATCACGTCAATCCGCTGGCTCGCCTCCCGTAGCGGATCGAGTCTCGGGTCGTCCCGCGGCAGCGCCACGTCGGGCACCAGGTCGCTGAGGAAGTAACCCGTCAGCGACTGCTCGGGAAACACCACAACGTCGGCGCCAGCCGTCGTCGCTCGCTCGATGTAGTCCAGGTGCAGCGCCAGGTTGTGATCCAGATCCCCCAGGGCGGGCCGAATCTGCGCCAACGCCAGCCGGATGTTTTGCACGGCGCCTCCCCGTAACGTCGGTCGCGGTCAGTCTAGCCACGACCGTCGGCCGGCACCGGCATCGTAGTGATTCGCACAGAAGGCCCGCGGGCCGTGCCTATACTCAAGTAGTCGAGATCCGGTTGCGCCGCCTGTGTCTAGATCTTCACCGCCGCAGCAATCGACAGGCGTCTCGCGCTGGGTCGTTGGCCTGCTGGCGCTTACGGTGGTGCTGGGGACCGGCGGCGGGGCCATCAGCGGCTACGTCGCCGGGCGTGTGGCGGCGCCGCCGGCGCCACAAGCAGCGCCGCCTGCCGCACCAGCCGCCGCACCGGTCGTTGCCGGCTCCCCGACCTCCTACGCGGGCCTGCTGGAAACACTCATGCCGGCGGTGGTGACGGTCGAAGTCCGGCGAGGCGCGCTCAACCGAGGCTCGGGCATCGGCACGGGCTTCTTCTACAACGCCGACGGGCGCATCCTCACCAACGCGCACGTGCTTCCCGAGGAAGAGTCGGGGGACGTCCGGATAACCCTCTCGGACGGCCAGCGAATCCCCGCGAAAGTTCTCGGGCGCGATGTCTGGGGCGACGTGGCCGTGTTGCAGGCCGAAGGCGGTCCCTTCCCGGCACTTGAGCTGGCCGACAATGCCGACCTGCGCGTTGGCGAACCCGTGCTGGCCATCGGCAGCCCGCGCAATTTCCGCAACACCGCCACCTCCGGCATCGTCAGCGGCCTTGATCGCCTCATCCCGCGAACCGTCAACACCGACAGCGGCCCCATGGCCATTCCGCTGCGCGGCCTCATCCAGACCGACGCCGCAGTCAACCAGGGCAACAGCGGCGGCCCGTTAGTCACCGCCGACGGCCGCGTCATCGGCATCAACACCGCCGTGCAGTCCAACGCCAACGACATTGGCTTCGCCCTGCCCATCGCCGACATCATTCGCCGCCTGCCGGAGCTCGAATCCACGGGAACGGTGGCGCGCGGCCTCCTGGGCGTGCGCTACCAGTTGATCGACCCCGAACTGGACAGCTTCGCCGGAACGCCCTACCCCTACGCCGTGGCGGTCAGCGCGGTCATGCCGGACACCACCGCGCAGGCGGCGGGCGTGAGACCAGCCGACGTGATCGTGGCCGTCAACGGCCAGGCGTTGACCCGCGACTTCAACCTGTCGCACGCCATCGACGGCGCGCCCGTGGGCGAGACGATCACGCTCTCGGTCCGGCGCATGGGGCAGCCGCTGGACCTCCAGGCAACACTCACGCCGCGGCCGCGCGCAACCAGTACAACGCCCCGAGACCTGCCCCCAAGCTAACCCGGCGACGCGACCGGCGAGCCGGCAGCCTGGCGCCCGCCTCCGCAATCCGGGATCGCTGCGGCCGCCTGTCGACGAGGGAGCTACTCTTCGCCGCCGGCACCCGGGCCACGTTGGTGCCACGCCGTGCATACTCTCGTCGTTGCCGTGAACATTACGATATAGGCCGGTGTGCTGGTGGCTGGGCAGGTCGGAGACGCTACGTGAACGACTTGACGATCAAGCTTGGCATCGAGGAGGAATTCTTCCTCGTCGACCCCGACTCCCGCGACCTTCTGGCCGACCCCGACCTGCGCATCTTTGAGCACTGCGAGACGAACGGCGGCCCGCACAAGTTCGTCAGGGAGTTCCTGCGCACCCAGATCGAATCCAATTCCCGCGTCTGCGAATCCGTCGCCGAAGTCCGCACCGCGCTGCTGGAAACTCGCAGGGTGGTCATTCGCGCCGCCGAGACCTACGGCGCCGCCGTCATGGCCGCCTCAACCCACCCGTTCGCCGACTGGCGGGAACAGGCCCCCACGCCGCGCGAACGCTACGAGCGCTTTACCGTCACCTACCAGGACAGCGTCCGGCGCTTTCTGATCGGCGGCATGCACATTCATGCGGGGTTTGGTGACCCCGACTCGCGCATTCGCGTCATGACGGCCATCCGCCGCTATCTGCCCATCCTTCACGCGCTATCTGCCACGTCGCCCTTCGTCGAAGGCCGCGAAACCGGCTACAAGTCCTACCGGCTCAACCTGTTGGGCAACCTTCCCCGCACCAGCCTTCCCGGCCCCTTGCGCTCTCGCGCCGAGTTTGACCGGCTCGTGGCCGACTACCAGCGCATGGACTTCATTGGCGACGCCAGCGAGCTCTGGTGGGACATCCGCCCCTCCGGCAAGTTCCCCACCATCGAAATGCGCATCTGCGACATCTGCACCCGCATCGACGACGCCATGTGCATCGTCGCCCTCTACGCGTCCCTCGTCCGCTACCTGCTCCGCCAGGACCAGGCCGGCCAGCTAGCCCCCGAGCCGCCCACCGAGATCATTGCCGAGAACCGCTGGCTCGCCCAGCGCTACGGCGTCCTCGCCTTCTTCGGCGACGAACGCGGCGGCGGACGCAAGGACATCATCGACTTCACCGAAGAACTCGTGGACACCCTCGCCGACGATGCCCGCGCCCTCGACTGCGAACCCGAGCTGCGCCACGCCCTCACCATCATCGCCGAGGGCACCGGCGCCGACCGCCAGGTCGACCTCTACCGCCTCCGCCGCCTCGAAGGCGACTCCCACGACGAAGCGCTGCTACAGGTCGTCGACCTCGTCCTCGCCGAAACCCGCGCCAGCATCGAACCCACGGCCTGACGTCATTCGCGTCGCCCTGGTGGCCTCGGCGTAAGTCCCGGGTCACCCACCTTCGGCTCCCCCGAGCTCTGCGTCGCGCCGCCTCCGTTCCTCGGCAATCAACGTCGCCGCGTCGATTCCCAGATCCGTCTTCGGTCGCCGAGCCAGCCGCTCCTGCCACTCCATCCGCTCCAACTCCCGCTCCAGGGCCCTAACCACAACCTCGCTCACGCTGCGGTTGCTCGCACGGGCATACCGCAGAAGACGCTCATACAGATCGTCCGGGATATTCCGAATGTTCAGGGTGGCCATGAGAGGAGCGTAGCCCGAGGGGCACAGCGGAATGCAAGCCCAACGCCGACGCCACGCCAGCCCTGCACAATGAGTCGTCAGGCCGCAGAGTCCCAGCCGAACCCGCCTGAGGCTCGAGTCTTGCCACCCATCGGTTGAACTCCCCCAATGCCCAACCCCAACATCACCCCCCTCGCCCAAAACTTCACCATCGCCGCCCGCGTCCCCGACCCCGGCCACTACTTCTTCCACGACCCCAACCTTGCCCGCCTGGACGACGGCACCCTGCTCATTGCGGCGCCCGAGTGGGGCCGCCGGGACACCAATCTCGGCCGTTCCCTGCGCATCGTCCGCAGCACCGACGGCGGCGCAACCTGGGTCGACCTGCCGACCCTGCCCTACGAGGAAGGAAGCCCCTTCGTCGTCGACGGCCGGCTCTTGATGTTCGTGCAGGAGCAGACGCACCGCGACTTCCAGATCGTCACCAGCCACGACCGCGGCGAGACCTGGACCGAGCCGCGGACCGTTATCGAGGGGCCGCTCTGGAACATCTCCACGGCGCAGCTAATCCGGCCCGACGCGCTCTATTGGGCCATGGACCGCGACTCGTCCGGCGTCGACTACAAGGGCAAGGTCATGGTCCGCTGGGACCGCGCCAAGTCAGCGTTCGACCCCGCCGCCTGGACGCTATCCAACATCGTCCCGCCGCCCGCAGTCCCGGCCGTCCTGACGAGGGAGCTCTACCCCCAGCACGACCGCCCCCACATCCACCTCGGCTGGTCGCGCCCATTCGTCTGGCTGGAACCCAACACGGTCGAGGTCGCCGGCCGCATCCGCGTCTTCGCCCGCGCCATCATCGACGAAAAAACCACCGCCAACGTCGCCGCCGTCCTCGACTACGACGAGCAAGCCAACAAGCTCAGCTTCACCCAGTTCGCATCCTGGCCCGGCGGCCAGTGCAAGTTCTTCATCCTCCACGACCGGCCCAACCGCATGTACTGGATGCTCAGCAACCTCGTCACCAACTCGCAGGACCTCCTCGGCTGGGGCCACCGCATGCGCGAGACCGGCTACACCGGCGGCCCCGGCAACGAGCGCCGCTGGCTCTTTCTCCACTACGGCATCGACTGCCTCAACTGGTTCCCCGCCGGCTGCGTCGCCCGCTGGCCCCAAAGCGTCCAGCGCAGCTTCATGTACCCCAGCGCCGTCATCGACGGCCCCGACCTCGTCATCCTCTCCCGCACCAGCCGCGACGCCGCCAACCAGCACGACGCCGACCTCTGCACCATCCACCGCATCCCCAACTTCCGCTCCCTCGCCATGAACCTCCACCAAGGCGGCCTGGCGGACTAGCCACAGCACCCTGTCGTCCCGAGGTCCCCCGAGAGCCTGCCCTGAGCCTGTCGAAGAGCCTGCCCTGAGCTTGTCGAATGGGGAATCTCGCCTTCCGCCCGTGCCCCATCCCATACTCAGCACATACCACGGGTCTTCCGGGCAGCAAGGCAAACCTGAGACGGCGCCCCTACCGAGCTATTCGCTCACGGCCCAGCAGACTCTCAGCGAACGCCGGCCCCGTGTCGGGTACGGAACCGGTGCCGCGGCAATTCACTTGTCACTTGCCATCGGTACTCAGATAGAGTACCATAGACTCCATGAGCACGCAACCCCATTTCCCGAACCCCGTCAGCCAGGCGCCGGACCGGTCGCGCCGTCGGGTGGCCGACCGCCCCGCCGCCTGCCCTCAGCTTGTCGAATGGGCCTGCCCTGAGCCTGTCGAATGGGCCTGCCCCGAGGTTCATCCGGTGGCTTTGTCCGCCAGCCGAAATCCACCCGCTCTTGCGCGAACTTTCCCCACGCCAGACGCCGCGCACCGCACCCCCGATTTCGCGCCGATTTCGACGCCCCGCGCCCTCAAGAGTTTTTTGGAAAAAACTCTTATTGCGCGCGAGGCCCTTCGTTCCACCCATGCACCCGCAACCCCGATAATCGTCTTATGAATCGAAATACTCAGTCCCCTCGCTCCCTCGGCGGCCCGTACCAGACCGTCTTCGTCGACATTGGCGAAACCGTCGTTCACATCCACCCGCCCTTCCTGGACACCGTCCTGGCCATTGCCGCCGACTTCGGCGTTAGGCACCCGCCGGACAACTTTGAGCAGCGGGCCACGGACATCTGGCGCCGGGACGTGACGGCCAGCCGCTCTCGCGGCCACTCCATCACCACCTCGGCCTCCTCCCGCTACTGGCACACCCACTACGCCCGGTTGGGTGAAGCCCTGGGACTCCCGGACCCTCACGACTTCAGCCGCGCTCTTTATCAGCGCTTCAGCTCGTTCGAGGCCTACCAACCCATGCCAGGCGCCGTGGAGGCCCTGCGAGCGCTCAACCGGATGGGCTTGCGCGTCGTTGCCGCCTCCAACTGGGAAGGCTGGCTCGGCCGCCTGCTGGCCCTGCTTGACCTGGAACGGTTCTTCGCCGCCCAGGTGGTCAGCGCGGACATTGGCGCCGAGAAGCCAGACCGCCTCTTCTTTGAACGCGGCCTGGCCATCGCGCAAGCCGACCGTCGCTGTGTCCTCCACATCGGCGACAGCCTGGACGCGGATGTCAACGGGGCGCTGAACGCCGAAATCGACGCCGTGTGGGTCAACCCCTCCGTGCCCGCCGACGCTCCCGTGCCGGTAATCGCCTCCATAGCGGAACTGCCCGACCTCATCCGGCCCCACATCGCGCCCGTGCCCTGGGCACTGCCGTAACCTCTGCTGGTCGTCTGGCCGCCGCCTCGGAGAATCCAATGAATCTCGAGTGGGACGTCATCGCGTCGAAGCTGGCCTGGCGAGGTCGCTTTCCCGTGGTGATCGACCGCCTGCGTGCCCGCGAAGACGGCCGCGAGATGGACTACACCTACCTGAAACTGTCAGGCGGCGCGGTCACGGTCCTGGGACTAGACGAGGAGAACCAGGCCATCTGCGTGCGGCAGTACCGCCATCCCACCGGCCAGGTCATGCTGGAACTCCCGGCCGGCCACGTGGATCGCGACGAAACGCCCGCCGCCTGCGCGCACCGGGAGTTCGAGGAAGAGACCGGACTGCGCATCGGCGACCTGGAATCCCTCGGCTCCTTCGTGCCGGTGCCCGCCCTCAGCGGATTCCGCATGCACATGTTCATTGGGCGCAACCTGTCCCAGGGCGAGGCTTCGCTGGACGAGTCGGAGATCCTGGAAGTCGTCCGCGTTCCGCTTCGCGAGCTGCGCGAGCAGATCCTGGACGATCAATACGACCACGCCGGGATGATCAGTACGGTGCTGATCGCCTCGCAGCGAGGCTTGCTGCCCGAGTGATTACCCGTGCCCTGATTGTTCCAGGCCCCACGGATCAGGTGCGCCGTGCCGCCTACGAGCAGGTGCTTGGCACGGATCGCGTGGACTGGTTGACCGACAAGGCAAGCCTGGCCGAGGGCGTGGCCGTGGACCTGGCCGACCCAGATGACCTGCCGGATGACCTACGCGAGCGGCTGCTGGCGTCCGATGCGCTTATCGTTGCCGGCGCTCCGGTTGCGGGTGCTCCTGATGCCCGTTCGTTGGCGGCGTGGCCTGACCTGCTGGCGGGACCGGTTGTCGCCCTCGCGGCCGACCTGGACTCGCTGGGTCGCCGAACCATGTCGAAGTCCGTCGTGGTCGCGGATGCGCCCGGGCTTGGCCCGGCCGCCTGGCGGGCCGTGCTTGGGCTCATCGCGCTCGGCGGCGGCCTGCGGCGCATCGCGGCCCGCCTCGAACCGCGCGGCCCCGGCTTCTCGGCGATCTACGGTGTCGGACGCTTTCGCGACGACTCCATCGCCTACGTCGAAGCCATAGCCGGAGCGCCGCCGGGTGCGGGACTCCTCAGCTACGAAGCCCTTGGCCGCGGTGGCGTCCGCGAATTCGACTCGCGCCGATCCATCAACCGTGTAATCAAGAGCGGTGTGGAAACCGGGCTGCCTGCTACGCAAGACGAGCCCTACGCGCAGTTTGTCGCCAGTCTCTGTCGCGGCGACGGTACGGGGCCGCCGCCCGCGCTTGCCCCGACTCTGGCCGACGCCCACGCGGCCTACGCCGCGCTGCTACGGGCTTGTGAGTCCAAGCGAGCGATCGCGCTATGAACAAGCCCGTGCGCATGGCCGCCGTCAGCTTCGACCACGGGCATCAGTACTCGTATCTGCGGGCCATGCTGCGGCTGCCCGAGATCGAACTGGTCGCGATTTCCGAACCGGATCCCGACGAACGCGTCGTGGCCGAGCGGCTCCTGGCCGACAGTGGCGGGGACTCGGTGCGCGTGCACGCCAATCACGCCGACGCAATCCAGGCGGACGATATTGACGCTGTCAGCATTTGCGCCGCCAACGCCGAACATCACGATCTGACGCTCGCCGCCGCCGAGGCCGGGAAGCACGTCCTTTGTGAGAAACCCCTGGCTATATCCCTTGACCAGGCCACGGCTATGGTTCGCGGCTGCGCAGACCATGGCGTCACCCTCGCCACCGCCTATCCCGTCCGCCACGCACCCCAGGTCTGGGAGGCCAAGCGTCGTCTCGACAGCGGCGACCTGGGCCCGATTCGCGCCATGTCCCTGACCAACGTCCTGCGCGCCCAGCCAATCGGCTGGTTTATTGATCCGGCGCGCTCAGGCGGCGGCGCCATTCGCGACCACATCGTGCACGCCACCGACCTGATGCGCTGGTTCATCGGAGGCGAAGTCCGGCAGATCTACTGCGAGGCCGACACCCTGGCGCGCGACATTCCGGTCGAGGACACCGGCGCCCTGATCGAGGTGTTCGACTCCGGTGTGATAGGCACCTGCGATCCCAGCTGGAACCGCCCGACGACCTGGCGCAAGTGGGGCGACGTGAGCGGCCGAATCGTCTGTGACGGCGGCGTCATAGAGTTCGACATCACCGATCACGTCATTCGGGTCACGTCCGCCGATCCCGGCATCCCCTACCAGGAATCCGGGTTCTCTTCGGATATGAACGCGGCCCTGCTGCTGGACTTTGCCGACGCCGTGGCGACCGGGCGTCCGCCCTGCGCCGACGGCCTTGACGGCTGGGCCGGCGTCGCCTGCACCGAAGCCGCCTACGCCTCGGCCCGTCGACACGAATTCGTCGACGTGCCGCGTTTTCGTTAGGCGGCTCGCAGGCAGGCGATCGACTGATCGACGAGCGCGGCCGTTGCGAGCGGACTGGCGCCTCTCTGGGCGTGGGTGACGTGGCCTACGATGGAAGCGCGCGTGGCATGAATGAACAAAGCGGGCGGCAATGTCGGACCAGGCATCACAAGAACCCACCTACACCATGGGCTACAGCGACGACTTTCAGCAGATGCTCGCTCGTCGCAGCGTGCACACGCATGCCGCACATCTGGTGCCTCACCTCAAGCCCGGCCAGCGCGTGCTCGACTTTGGCTGTGGGCCCGGAACCATCTCGGTCGGCCTGGCGCAGGTCGTCGATCCTGGTGAAGTGCACGGCATCGACATGGAAGCCTCGCAGATTGCAATGGCCAATGCCGCCGCCGAGGCTGGTGGCCACGCCAACGCGACCTTCCACGTCGGCGACGTCACCGACCTGCCGTTCGATGACCACTCATTCGACGTCGCCCACTGCCACGCCGTGCTGATGCACGTACCCGACACCCAGGCCACCCTGGCCGAGGTAAAGCGCGTCCTCAAGCCTGGCGGCCTCATCGCCAGTCGCGAGTCGATCATCTCCTCCTCGTTCCTGCATCCCGGCGACGAGGACACGGCCGAAGCCTGGGAAACGTTCGCCAGGCTCCTGGCCGGCAACGGCGGCCATCCGGAAATGGGGCTTGAGCTCAAGGCCAATCTCATGGCGGCCGGATTCACCGACATTCGGGCGTCCGGCTCCTTCGACTTCTTCGGATCGACTGAGGACGTGGCCTTCTTCCACGGCTTCATCAACGACTGGTTCTACTCCCCCAAGGTCACGGCGGCCATCGTGCAATTCGGGTTGGCGTCCCAGGAGCAACTCGATGACTGGCAGGCCCGGATCGACGAGTGGCGGGACAATCCCGGCTCGGTCGGCGCGATCGCCTTTGGCGAGGTCATCGCGTACAAGCCGTAGACTCGGAATCGCACAAGTGTTGTTGGCAGTTGAAACACGCTTAACCCGGACTGCGGGTGTCTGCCAGACCTACCGATGAATTCAACACCCCGTTTGCACAAAGGCCTGCGCGATGGCTGCCTGGGCGGCGAGACGCCGGTTCCGGAGATCTTTCGCCTTGCCGGTCTCGGTGGCTTCGAGGGTGTGGAGTTGACCCTGCCGGCGGACGGGCCGTTCTCGTTGCGAGCCACGAACGCCGAACGACGCGAACTGCGGCGCCTGGCGACCGACGGACCGCCGATCTTCAGTCTGAACGCCGGACTGCCGTGGCAGTACTCCGCGTCGTCGCTGGACCAAGCAACTCGCACGGAGGGGCAGGCGCTGGTGCGGAGCAGCATCGACCTGGCGGCGGATCTGGGCGTGGACACGCTGCTGTACATCCCGGGCGTGGTCACGGATGACCAACCGTTCACCGAGGTCTGGGACGCCGCGCGCGCGGCCACCGAGGCACTGCTGCCCCAGGCCGAAGAGGCTGGGGTGACGCTGGCGGTGGAGAACGTATGGAATGCGCTGATCCTGAGCCCGCGCGACATGCTGGAGTTTGTGGACGGCTTTGACAGTCGGTGCCTTCGCGTCTACTTCGACGTCGGCAACGTGATGCAGTTTGGACGTCCACAGCACTGGATTGAGGCGCTGGGCGCGGACCGGATCGCCCGAGTTCACGTCAAGGACTTCACGCTCAGACCTGGTGGATGGCTGGGATTCACGCAGTTGCTGCACGGGGACGTGGACTGGCCGGTGGTGATGCAGACGCTGCGGCGTGTGGGCTATAGCGGTTGGATTACGCCAGAGGTGAGTCCCAGCAGCGCGGCCCCGGAAGCCTGGGTTGCCGAACTCTCGGCCGCGATGGACACGATCATCGGGTACTACGAGGGCTGAACGGTCGATCGCGGGGAATACGGCAGGTCCCGGTGAGATACTGCGCGCCATGACTCAGCCAATCCGTGTACGCATGGCGCCGAGTCCCACGGGCGATCTGCACGTGGGCAACGCCCGCACGGCGCTATGCAACTACCTGATGGCCCGCCGCTTGGGCGGCGCGTTCATCCTGCGGGTTGAGGACACCGACGCCCAGCGCAGCGACGCGTCCCACGAAGAGGGGATCTACGAGGGGTTGCGCTGGCTGGGCCTGGATTGGGACGAAGGCCCGAACGTCGGCGGACCGTTCGGGCCCTATCGGCAGAGTGAGCGGCAGGACATCCACGGGGAAGCCGTGCAGCAACTGCTGGCTACCGAGCGAGCCTATTACGACTACACGACGGCCGAGGAGCGGGCCGCCGAACGGGAGCAGCAGCGGGCGGAGGGCCAGCCGCAGCGCTATTCCGGCATGGGCCGCAATTTCACGGCCGCCGAGATCGCCGAGCGCAAGGCCGCCGGCGTCGTTCCAGCCGTGCGGTTTCGGGCCGACCCGAAGCCAGTTCGGTTCGACGACATCGTCCTGGGAACGATCCGCGCAGGTCCCGACGAAGTCGACGACTTCGTGATTGCGCGCGGCGACGGATCGGCGCTTTACAACATGGCGGTCGTGGTCGATGACGAGCACATGCGGATCAGCCACGTGGTCCGGGGGAAAGATCACGTGTCCAATACTTTCCGGCAGGTGCTCTTGTACGAAGCGCTGGGCTGGACACCACCCGCCTTCGCGCATCTGCCGTTGGTGGTCAACCGACGTCGCCAGAAATTCTCAAGCCGGGACGGCGCGCAGTGGGTCGGGGAATACCGAACGCAGGGCTACCTCCCGGAAGCGCTGGTCAACTTCCTGATATTCCTCGGCTGGGCGCCCGGCGACGAGCGCGAGATTTTCAGCCTGGAGGAGTTGGTGCGGGAATTCCGACTGGAGCGGGTTAACCGCGCCGATGCCGTGTTTGACCCGCAGCGGCTGGATCACTTCAACGGCGTGTGGATTCGGCGGCTAGATCTCGACGATCTGGCGAAGCGCGCGTGGACCTACGCGTCGGCAGGGGGACTGGAGCTAAGGCCGGATCAGCGTGGCTATTTCAGGTCGGCGCTCGAACTGGAGTACGAGCGTCTGTCGCACCTCAATCGGACGGCCGAGCTGATGGATTTCTTCTTCGACGACGATCTTGTACCTGACATGCGGCAGGTCAGGTACAGGCGGCACTCGGCGGCCGAGACGGCACGGGCTCTCGAATTGGTGGCGGGACTGGTTGATGCGACCGAGCCGTTTGACGACCCAACGCTGGAAGCTCGTATGCGCGCACTCGCCAGCGACCTGGGCTGGAAAGCCGGCGACCTGTTCATGCCCACTCGCATTGCAGTGACGGGGCGGAAGGCCACTCCGCCGCTGTTTGCCACGATGGAGGTCCTGGGCCGCCAGCGCTGCCGTGAGCGCTTGCAGCGCGCGCTGGCCGGTCTGGCAAAGCTCGCCACCGCCTGAGTCCGTGTACGACCGCATCATCAAGTTTCTTCCGCACGAACTCGGGCTGCCGTGGGAACAGGTGCGCGTAGAGGTCGACGGCGAGCTGGTCAGCTGGATGCAGACCTTCACGGTTCCGCACCGACTGCGCGGCGTGACGCTGGAAAGCGCCGGGGTGGTGGGCGTGCACACGGACGACGCGCACCAGATGCGGGGGCACATGCGATTCATGCTGGAGACCGTGCTGGAGCGGGCCGAGCGACGCGGCGTGCCGCTCTCCATGCTGTATGGCGGCGTGGCGGACGTGTATCACCGCTGGGCGTACGCCACCGTGATGCCGGAGTTCAGGTTTAGCATTTCGACGCGGCGCGCCGAGGCGGTGCCGGGGAGTCACCGGATTCGCGCAGGCGAGCCCGCGGATCGACCCGCGATCGCTCGCCTGTACAACCGCGAAACGGCCGGGATGACCGGCGTGCGGGTGCGAGAGCCCGAGCGCTGGCTCGGTCCCCGCCAGGGTCTCTATTTCGGCCGGCTGGATGCGTGGGTGCAGGTCGCGCTGAGCGACGACGGCCGGATCGTCGGCTACTGCATCGGCGATCAAATCGAGGGCGACGCGGAGCGGCTTGACATTGTGGACGCGCAGGCGACCAGTAGCGCTGTGGCGGGATCCTTGATTCGGGCCATGGCGGAGGAAGCGATCCGACACCGGATGGGAAGTTTGGACTTTCACGTGTATCCAACCGGCCGCGTCGGTCGGTATCTGCAGAATCTCGACGTGAGCATGACGACGGAGCGTCCGATCAGCCGCGCGCAGATGGTTCGGCTGAGCCTGCCGGGCGCTGTGCTTGAGGCGCTACAGCCCTACGCACGCGAGCAGGCCGAAGCGCTCGGTCCAGGTCGCCCCGGGCGTCTCACGATCGAGACGGAGTTGGGCTCGGGCGACCTGGCGCTTGGGGGCGAAGCGCCAGCGCGGAAGATTCGGCTGGCGGCCGGCGATCTGTGCGAGCTTCTCTTCGGCTACCGATCAGCGGAGGAACTACGCGAGATCCACGGCGTACGCCTGGCCGAGCGTGACCTCGAACTCCTGGACGTCCTCTTCCCGCGTCTTGACGCGTATTGCTATTGGCCTGACCGGTACTAGGCGCTAAGCCTCAGCCGGTGGCCTGGGACGCAGCCTCGGTCGGGGCCTGGCACTCGATACAGCCGGCTCTCAGCGACTGGACCCGGCGAATCAGCACAAATGCCATGAAGAGGGCTGTAGCGCCTCCGATGAACGGCCGGGCCGGGTCGAAGAAGTTCGCGGCCGCGCCCGTGCCGAAGGCAGCCACCAGGAGCCCGTTGCAGAGCGGGCAGGAAATGGCGAAGGCCGAGAGGAACCCGCCCGCGTAGATAGGACCGCTGCCGAAGTCCTGGCGCCGGCGCATGGCGAAGATGCTCACGCCGGCCAGCGCGCCGACCAGCAGTGCGTTGATCGTCCAGATGGGGTAATCGATGGCATAGGCGGGCGTGGCCCGCTCGAGTATCGGCGTGTCGATGGCGCCGGTAATCACACCCACGCTCAGGCCAAACGCCGCGGCGGTCAACACGCCCACCACTACCGCCGCCGCGAGCGGCGAGCGGGTGGGAAATCGTTGCGCGCGGGCTTGCAGGGTCATGCGATCAGTCTAAGCCGTTCCCGCGCTCCCGGGGCCAGCCACGCAGATGGCGGCCGCAGGTACGGGTTCAGGCGAGCCGCGTGACCGAGACGTAGTACGCGCCGGCCAGCCTGGCGCCGTCAGCGTCAAGCCACCAGGTCTTAAGCCGTGTCGGACCGGCACTGAGGTCAGCTGTGAAGGTTGCGCACCGATCCTGCGGCCGGACCTCAGCTTCCGCCTCAAATTCGCCAATCTTCAGCAAGGCCCGGGCGACCGACAATGCCGCGCCCTCGGGCAACGACCCGTCAACGCCGTGCATTTCGGGGGCGGGCGCTGAAATCGGCAGGTCTGATTCCTCCGGCCAGCGATAAAGCGAGCACTTGTAGGACCCGGGATGTTCGACCTGGAGGTGCCAGGTGCCGCTGTCCATCACGCAGCCGCGGATGTTGCCGGGGTTGTCGCAGTAGACGTAGGCCCAGTCGCAGCTGCACAGACGGGTCGGATTCTCGACGTCGGAGCCGATCGTGATGGGGTGATAGCTGTCGAGGTTTCCTCCTAGTCGATCCCACCAGGCGTCGTACTCGGCTTGCATGGCGGCCTGAATGTCCGGGTACTCGCTGGCGACATCAGTCTCCTGTCCGGAATCGCGCGAGAGGTCGAAGAGCTCGTCGCCAACCAGACGCCACGTGTTCCAGATCACAGCCGCGTCGCCCCGGCGCGTTTCGCCCGATTGGCCGTCAACGGCGTGGCCGTATTGCACAAAGAGCATCCGGTCTGCGATGGGCTCCTCGTCCTTAAGGATCGTTGTTAGCGAAACCCCGTCGAAGTCCACCGGCGCCGGCCCTTCCAGGTCGCACAGTTCAATCAGCGTCGGAAAAATGTCCTGGCACTGGGTTGGCTGGTCGACCTGGCGTGGTCCCATCAGTCCTCCGTATGGCCACCGGATGAAGAACGGGACCCGGTGGCCACCCTCGTAGAGCGATCGCTTCTTGCCTCGCATACCTGCGTTGTAGACGTTCTCGCCCGTGGCGGTTCCGTTGTCGCCCATGAAGATCAGGATGGTGTTGTGGCGGAGTCCGGATTCGGTGAGGTAAGCGTCCAAGCGGCCGAAGTTCTCGTCGATGTTGGCGATCATTCCGAAGAAACTGGCGACGTTGTAGTCGACGTGGTCGAGGTACGGCTGGCGGTACCGGTCGGGCACCCAGTGCGGGCCGTGGGGGGTATTGGTTGCCAGGTAGGCGAAGAACGGGGCGTCGCGGTCCTGGTCGATCCAGCTGATCGTCTCGTCGAACCAGATGTCGGTGCAGTACCCCTGGAGTTGCTCGATGGCGTCGCCGCGCCTGGCGTGGGGGTTGAAGTAGTCGTTCTCAAAGAAGTCGGCCGCCGAGGTGATGCCCCAGGACGGGTGGTGAAGCGTGGTCTGAAATCCTCGGTCTTGTGGCCGGTAGGGGTAGTTGTCGCCCAGATGCCACTTGCCGAAGTGGCCGGTTCGGTAGCCATTATCCGCGAATATGTCGGCCATGGTGGGGAGCGCGGGATCCAGCAGTGATCGGCCCATGCATACGAATGTGGCGCCGTTTCGTAGCGCGTCCTGCCCCGTCAAGAGTTGGCTGCGGGTTGGCGTGCACATGGGCGCGACGTGATAGTCGTCGAGTCGGACGCTTTCCGCGTATAGCCGGTCCAGGTTGGGCGTGCGAAGGATTGGATTGCCGTGACACGACAGGTCGCCGTAGCCCTGGTCGTCGGTCAGCAGAACGATGACATTTGGCTTCGGGTTCGGCATCGGGTCCCTTCCCAGCTACAGGTTCTGCATGGCGGACGTAAAGGGCGCCCTGCTTTGGAGCCGCCGGAGGGAATCTAGCCGGCGCGCGACGCCACCGTTCGCCCGAGTTTGCCCTCGCGCACAAACTCCTCGAACTCAGCCAGGTCCGCGAACACCCGGGTCGACAGGAACCGAATCGCCCAGTTGGTCGCCATCGGCGACACCGTGAACACCAGCCGACCGGCAGCATGGGCACGGTACATCTCCACCGCCGTTCCCATCGTGGCGACGGGCGCATAGGCCACCAGCACGTCGGTCTCGGCCGCCAAATCAAGTTCTCCCATGAACGCCCGGCGCGCGGCTTCGTTGTCGTAGGCAACCGAGTCCGGGTTCAGTTCCGCGGGACAGACCACCTCGGCCTCCGGGTGTTCTGCCGAGATGATGTCGCGCAACTGCTGACGGTAGTCCTGGGCGTGGAGCGAGGTGTCTGCATTGGATCCCTGCATGACTCCGGAGAGGAAGACAGAGAAGGGCGGCCGCCCGTCCATCCGTCCGTTGGAGTCTTCACGGCGCACGGAGTCCGTTGCACCTTGCTCATCGCTCATCGCATCGATCGCACGCATTACGCCTCCTGAAGGGCAAGCCAGAATGGGTCGTCGCGTTTCAGTCGCAGGGGTCGGCCCGCCGCATCGACATACGCGTGTGTCGACGCAGCAGTCGCGGTCACCCGTTCACCGCGCAGGATCTGGTACGTGAGGCCAACCCGTGCGCGAGTCACCTCGTCCAGATTGAGATGCACGTCTACTCGCTCGCCGGCGTAAACGGGCGCCTGGAACGTGCAGCTACAGGTGGTTAGCGGCAAGAAGATTCCTCGCCCGGTCAGTTTCCCGTAGGGCTGACCGATGGAATCCAGCCACCCGATCCGCGCCTCTTCCAGCCACCGGAAGTAGTTGGAGTGGTGGACGATGCCCTGCGCGTCCGTGTCGGAATAGCGCACGCGCAGGGTCTCGACGTGATCGCAGGCGTCACTCACCGGTGTTGGCGAGGAAGGCGCCGATGGCATCGGCGCCAGCCAGGACCGACAGCTCGATGTCGAACTCGGTTGTTTCGCCCGGCTCCAGAATCTGCAGGGTCCCGTCGGCGCGGTTAACGGCGCGCCCCAGCACGGTGCAGTTGGCCGGCTCGATGCCGGTGACGTAGTTACTCACGCCCAGGAACTTCCACTGATTAAGGAACGGCAATTGAGACTTCGGGTAGGTGAATCCCAGGCCGATCCCATCGCCGAATGACCGGTTCACCAACGCCGCGTGCACCATTCCGTCGTCATCAGGCTCAACGTCATGGATCCAGACCGTGTTCTGCCAGCCGGGCGTCGGCGGGCCGTACGTGTCCCAGCTGGGCTCCAAGGAGGCCGAGTGCTCGTCGTAGGGCCGTCGCGAGCGGCTGCGTACGTGCAGTTTCGACCCATCGTCTACCAGCGGATACCCGGGATTGAAGTGGAAAAGAATCATTGCCGGCTCGGGCTCGGATCCCAGGTTCGTCACCTCGTCGTGAATCCGTATCGACGTCGATCCCAGCGAAGTCGAGATGCGCCGCTTCAGTTCGAGGTTCTCGCCGAAGAGGGCAGCCTGCCGCACGCGGCCCTGCACCCACATTTCGTATTCGTCGCCGCGCCATTCGCCGTCGGCATGCACGTTGGAAGCGGCCAGGTTTGAGAGGCGCCCGTGCAAACCCACATCGGTGTACAGGCGGTCGGGGTCGACGGCCGGGTCGCCGACGTTGTCCAGGCCGCCGGTGACCAGCAGTCCCAGCACTGTGCTGCGCACCCAGCCCCAGCCTTGGGGTTCGTAGTAAGCCCCGTGCATCTCGCCGGCAGCGCTACGGAAGCCCAGCGGAATGTCATTGAACCAGGCCCCAGAGATGTCAAGCGCGCGACCGGGAATCACCGTGAAGCGCAGCCCGGACCCTGTGTTCACGTCAACCACCGACAACCCGTCGCCGGCCCCGCCGTCCAGGCGGTATTCGCGCACGCCGCCGACTTGCGAAACGTCTCCCACGCGCGCCATTAGCTCGGCGCGGCTGACCTGGCGACCCCACAGATTCGGCATGGCGGCTCTCGGCTGGCGACTGGCGGGCGGCGTCTATTGTAGGCGTGAGGCCGTCACGCCCCCACCGGTGCTCGAGTGGCCGCTCGCTCCCAGCCGAGCGCGACCAGTAGCAGAAGTGCCGAGATAAGTCCCGCGGCCCCGAGCCAGCCCATGCCAGAGCCACCCACCAGCAGTGGGCCGGACGCAAAGCTGCTGAACACGCCGACGACTCCAATCAAGACCTCAACCCGCCCTTGAACCCGGGCACGAACGTTCAGCGGTACGCCGCGCGCCAGCATGGTCGAACCGGCCACAAAGCACGCATTCCAGCCATAGCCGAGCAGAAACATGGCCGGCAGCACCGTGCCCAGGCCAGCGTCCAGTCCCGCCAGCGCGCTAGCCAGCAGCAGCAGCACCGCGCCGAGCAACACCACTGGCCGGGGTCCCAGCCCATCTACCAGGCGGCCTGTGAGGGGCGCCAACGCAAACATGCCAGCCACATGCGCAGTCATTGCTATCGGAACGGCCTCGCCCAACTCCGCGAAACTGTGCATATGCAATGGGACCACCACCATGATCAGGGTCATGACGCCCTGGCCAGTGAGCATTGCCCAGATGCCCAGCTGTACCCGTCGGTCGCGCAACACGTCCCGCAGGTCAAGCGCTTCGCCGTCCATCGGGGCAGCCTCGAGCGTCGTATCGGTCACGTCACGCGGATCGGGCCGCACGAACGCCCAGGTCACCAACGCGGAAAAGAGCAGCAGCCCGGCCGCCGCCACCCACGGTCCGGCTAAGTACGACAGCCCACGTGCCTCCGCCAATTCCTGCGCATACCCACCCAGCAGCGGCCCGCCTAAGGCGCCGGCGGTGGCGCCCCAGACGACGATTCCAATGGCGCGACCGCGGCGGCTCGGCTCGTACACCTCGGCCGCGACGTAGCGCGACATGTCGCCGCCGGCCCGGGCGACGCCCATCAGTAGCGACCCGACTAGCAGAAGCCAGAACAACCCGGCCGCAACTGCCAACGCGGCCGTCGCGGCGCCCACGGCCCCCAGCGCGTAGCTGCCGGCGATTGCCGGCCGTCGCCCAAACGCATCCATGGCGCGGGCGATCGGCGGCGGCCCGATTGCCCGACCAACCATCGAAATCGCGGCCGGCAATCCGGCCAGTTCCGCGTGTCCGCTGAGCTCTTTGCCGGCGATGGTGAGCACGATGAACCCGGCCAGATACCCAACGCCGATGCTGCCGCGCGCCACAAAGAGCGCGCCGATGATGCGGCGCCGGCCGGCCTCGGTGATTGCGGGTGACGCCGCGCGCGTGCTCATGAGTTGGACGGGAGTCTACGCGCCGGCCCGACGGCCGCGCCCGCTAGTCTGTCGTAGGCGTATCCGCGGGGAACCATATCGATGAGCGAGCAGGACGGACAGGTAGCACTGGTGACTGGCGGGGCCATGGGCATCGGCGGCGGAATCGTGGAGTCGTTCGCCGCCGCCGGAGCGGCCGTGAGCGTCGCCGACGTGAACGAGGCGGCCGCTCGCAGCCTGGTTGACCGTCTGCGAAGCAAGGGGCAGCGCGCCAGCGCGGTTATCGGTGACGTCAGTTCAATGGCAGACGCCGAACGCATGGTTGAGGAAACGGTTGCCGAGTACGGCGGCCTGGACGTCCTGGTCAACAACGCCGGTATCCAGCCAACCGCCTCCTATATGACCGCCGAGGAGATGGACGAGGCCACCTGGGACCGCATCATCGATATCAACCTGAAGGGCCAATTCCTGATGTCCAAGTTCGCGATCCCGCACCTGCGGGAGCGTGGCGGCGGGACGATTATCAACATCGCCAGCGTGCAGGGACTGCAGTCCCAGCCGCAGGTTCCGGCCTACGCCGCCAGCAAGGGCGGCAGCCTGTCGCTCACCCGAAACATGGCGCTGGATTTCGCCAAGGACAACATTCGCGTGCTGGCCATCAATCCGGGCACGATCGACACCCCGCTGGCTCGCGGCGCTGCTCGCGCGTTCGGCGACGAGGACGAAATGCTGAACCTGTGGGGAAGCTCGCACCCGCTGGGCCGGGTCGGGAAGACCTCCGAGATCGGCGCCGTGGCGGTGTTCCTGGCGAGCGAGGGCGCGTCGTTCATGACCGGCGAGTTCATCAACGTGGACGGCGGCTACATGGCGCTGGGCGCCTGGGCGGCGGGGACGGACTAGCTACTCGACCAGTCAGTCGACGATCACCGTCGCCCGACCCGGGGCGCCAATGCGTTCCAGGCGGCGGCGAGGTCGCGGTTTGCACTGAAGCTCCCGTAGAGCGCGGCCCACATGTCGTCGACCGCAGCTTCGGCCGCCGCTTGATCGCCTTTGGCCAGGGCCTGCTCCAAGGCCGAGATTCCTGCACGCTGAGTCTCGGCGGCGGACAGCGCGGCCTGTGCCGCTGCGTCGGCGGCCGCTGCGTGCGCGGTGGCCAGGTCGGTGATGGGAGGCGGCGGAGTTTCGGCATCCATCGCCGCGCGCTCGGAAGTCGTCGACCCGCCGTAGCGGGGCGGGAGCTTGGCACCGTTCTCGTCCCACCAGGTGTGCGTCGGATCGATGTGGGGGGTCACCGAGAGGTACATCGTCATGGTCGAGTCGCCGACGCAGCGGACGAGGTGGATCTCGTCGCGGTCGGCGAAGCAGAGCTGGCCGGGGCCCAGCACTTCAGTGTGACCTTCGATCACAAACTCGGCCTGACCGTCCAGGATCAGGAAGATTTCGGCGCCCAGGTCGTGGCTGTGCGGGACGTTCTCCTCGCCCGGCTCCATTTGGAGAAATCGAGCGCGAATATCGGGCTGGATGATCAGGTTCTGGATGTCGGTACGCGAATCGAAGACTCGGAAAGCCATGCTCAACCTCCGCCGGCGAACGACGTCCGCACGATGTCGCGCACGAGCGTCAGGTGGTCGATCAACTCGGTTCCGGGGGTATCCGGCGTGCGGCCCGACCGGATCGAGTCGTGGAAGTGTTCAAGCTCGCGCTTGAACGGGTTCTCGTGCCAGGAGAGTTCGCGACGGGACGGAGCGCCATCGGCGTCCGGTTCCTGCACGACCGCCGTGGTCGGGAGCCCACGGCTGAAGCCTGTCGGAAACGAGAGGATGACGCGTTCGGTTCGCCCGTAGACGGCGAAGGTCTCCTCGAACGCCCAGAGGTCGGGCAAGTCAATCCAGGTCAGCACTGCGCGTATGCCGTTTGGATAGCGCAGCGTGGTCGTTAGCCCGCTGCCTTCGCGCCAGATTTCAGTGCTGAGGACCGCCTCCGGCGCGCCGAACATGCCGTGCAGGACGCTGATGTCGTGGATCAGGCTGCCGTTGACCATCTGATAGGCGCGCGCGAGCTCCGCGGCCGGATCGTCGAGGCCCAACGCCTCCGCTACCAGTGCGGTGTCCGCTGCGCGCAGGCGGGCCAGATCCTCATCCGGCAGGTTGGCGCGATGAAAGGAGAACTCGGCCATGTGCAGGTCGTTGGAGGGGTGCAGGTGGTTGACCTGGATCAGGCGAACGTCGTCCATGGCTTTCACGCGGGGGGCGGCGTAGGCGTAGCTGGGTTCGTGGCGCTTGGGGTAGGCCACCATCAGGACGACGCCGGCCGCCTCGCAGGCCTCGATCATGGTCCGGGCCTCGCGCAGCGTGATGCAGGCCGGCTTTTCGACCAGGACGTGCTTGCCCGCCGCCGCCGCGGCCAGGACCTGCGGCGCATGGGATCCGGAGGAACAGATCAGCACTGCGTCGATGTCGGAGGACACTAGGTCGTGGACGTCGGTGAAGCGCGCGTCTTCCGGCACGTGGAAGTCGTCGCCGACCTTGCGCAGAAGGTCCGGCGCGATGTCGCAGATGCCGCCGATTTCGAAGCGGTCGCGCCCTTCGCGGAGATGGGGCAAGTGCTGAATCTGGGCGATCGCGCCGCAGCCGACGACACCCACTCGTAGACGGGTCACTCGCGTTCTCCTACTCCCGCCACCTGGCTCAGCCTAGAACGGACAAGACAAGGCGTCGACTGGTGGGGAGGCACAAGCGTTGACACTGGAGCGGTCGCCCGTTGACGATATCCGCGTGGGACTCCACGAGGCGCTGACATGCAACGTGTAGGGCTGCTGGTTCCGTCGGTCAATACGGTGGTGGAGCCGGAGTTCTGGCGCCTGGTGCCCGGCACCGCCACTGTGCATTCGGCGCGGATGCGGAACTCGACGTGTGATGTGGACGACTCTCGCCAGATGCTGGCGCATGCGGAGCGAGCGGCGGACGAAGTGGGGAGCGCGCTGGTGGACGTTGTGGCGTTCGCCTGCACGGCCAGCAGCTTTGTGGACGGACGCGATGGCGAGGCCGCGCTGCACGACTTGATTTCGTCGGCCGCCAACGCACCGGCCATTACAACGTCCGGCGCGGTGGCCGAGGCCCTGAAGTCGCTGGGCAGCCGCCGGGTGGCGCTGTATACGCCGTATCCGGCCGAATTGAACGATCACGAGGAGGAGTTCCTGGCTACGCACGGCATCGAGACGGTGTGCGCGTACGGAATGGGCGTTTCCGCGGCCGTAGAGATTGCCGACGTGACATCGGACGAACTGCGCGAGTTCGTGGACGTGCAGCCGCCGCCGGCCGAGGCCGACACGATTTTCCTCTCGTGTACCAACCTGGCGACCTTCGAGGTCATCCGGCCGTTGGAAGCAGCGTACGGTTTGCCGGTGGTCAGCAGCAACAGCGCTACCTTCGCGGCTGTCGGGCGGCGGCTTGGGTGGGAGATGCCGGCCACGCTGGGCGCGCTGGCCGGACAGGCGGCGGCGCCCGCCCTCGCGTAGCGACCCGCAGCTTGAAGTCCGATCGTCCGAACCCTGGCGGCCTGCGCGCGGCCGCCGACGTTGGGGGGACGTTCACCGACCTGGTGACGGTGGATTCCGACGGCGCCGTCACGCGGCACAAGACGCTGTCCACGCCGCCCGACTTTGAGGCTGGAGTGCTGGCGGGGCTGGAGGCGTGCTGCCGAGGCTCGCTCGAGTCGCTCGCCAGCCTGCTGCACGCCAGCACGGTGGCGACCAACGCCATTCTCGAGCGACGCGGGCCGCGGACTGGCCTCATTACCACCGAGGGCTTCCGCGATGTGCTGGAAATTGGGCGGCTGCGCTATCCGCGGCTGTACGACCTGAGTTGGTCACGGCCGGAGCCGCTGGTGGAACGCCGGCTGCGGCTTGGGGTGAGCGAACGCATGGCGGCCGACGGGTCGGTGGTTCGGCCGCTGGACGAGGGGAGCGTGGCAGAGGCGCTGGACGTGCTGAGGCAGGCCGATGTCGAGGCCGTGGCGATCTGCCTGCTGAACTCGTACGTGAACGGTCGCCATGAAGTCGAGGTGGAGCGACTCGTGCGGGAGCGGCTGCCGGAGGCGGCGGTGTCTTGCAGTTCGGCGGTGCTGCCGCTGATCCGGGAGTACGACCGCACCAGCACGACGGTCATCAACGCGTACCTGCAGCCCGTGATGGGAGATTACCTGGGGCGGCTGGCAGAGTCGTTGCAGGAGGCGGGCTCGCGGGCGCCGATCCTGATGTTGCAGTCCAGCGGAGGCGTGATGCCGGCGGCGGAGGCGGCCGAACTGCCGGCCTTCTGCCTGGAGTCCGGGCCGACGGCCGGGGTGCTGGCGGCTGCCCAGTTGGCCCGTGCGCGCGGGCTGGACCGGGTGCTGGCGTTCGACATGGGCGGCACGACCGCCAAGGCGGCGGTGGTGCTGGATGGCGCGCCGACGATTGCGCCGGAACTCGAACTTGGCGGCGGAATCAGCTCGGGGACGCGGCTGACGCGCGGCTCGGGATACCTGCTGCGGACGCCGACGATCGACCTGGCGGAAATCGGGGCGGGCGGCGGCAGCATTGCGCGGGTGGACCAGGCCGGCGGACTGTCGGTGGGACCGGACAGCGCAGGGGCGGACCCGGGTCCGGCGTGCTACGGGCGCGGCGGACGTGAAGCAACGCTGACGGACGTCAGCGTGGTGCTGGGTCACTTCAGTCCGTTGTCGTTGCTGGGCGGGGACATGTCGATCGACGCGGAGCGGGCGGAACACGTCGTGGCGGAGAATCTGGCCGCACCAATGGGTACCGACGTTGCGCGGGCGGCGGATGCCGCGCGGCAGGTGGCGGCGGCGGAACTGGCGCGCGCGTTGCGGGCGGTGACCAGCGAGCGTGGCGTGGACCCGGCGGCATTCACGTTGGTGGCCTTCGGGGGCGGCGGTCCCGGCATGGCGGCGGCGGTGGCGGACCTGCTGGGGATCCGGCGGGTCCTGGTACCCGCCGGGCCCGGAGTGTTCAGCGCGACGGGTCTGCTGGGCGCGGATCTGCGCTGGATGGCGACGCACTCGCCGCTGATCGACCTGAGCGCGACCGATGCAGTCAGCCGGCTGGACGAAGCGCTGGGCTCGTTGCGCGAACGCTGCATGACGCTGGCGGCGGCGGGAGGATATCGGGGCGCCGACCTTGAGATTGAATCCGTGGCGGAGTGCCGATATCGAGGGCAGTCGTTTGAGATTCCGGCGGCGGTGCCGGAGGGCGGGGTCACGAAACGGACGCTTGACACGATCCGGGACAGGTTCGAGGCGCTGCATGAAGCGACGTATGGGCACCGAGATCCGACGAGCCCGGTGATTGCGGCGGTGCTGCGGGTGAGCGCGGTGCGGGAGAACGAGCCAATCGCTTTGCGCGAAAGCCAGGAGCGGAGCGAGCAGCAAGTGCAGCGCCGGGCCTGGTTCCAGGGGCGTTGGCGGAGCGTACCGGTGGTGCGCCGGGGGGACCTGGGGCGGCGGCCGACGCCGGGTCCGCTGATCGTGGAGGACTATGACGCGACCACCGTGGTTCCGCCCGGCTGGCGCGGCTCGCGCGAGGCCGACGGGGCGTTGCTGCTGGAGGCGAGCCGATGAGTGCGCGGCGGCGCGCGGTGGATCCGGTGCAGCGGGAGCTGTTCCGGCATGCGGTGGCGGCGCTGGTGGACGAGATGGCGGTGGCGATGGTGCGGACGGCGCGGTCGACGCACCTGAAGAATTCGATGGACCTGTCGTCCGCGCTTTGCGACGCGGAGGGGCGGCTGATTGCGCAGGGGCTGACGCTGCCGCTGCACCTGGGATCGGTGCCGGATGCGATGCGGGCTTTCCTGGCGCGGTTTCGCGGCGAGATGCGGCCGGGCGATGTGTACGCGCTTAACGACCCGTACAGCGGTGGCACGCACCTGCCGGACATCTACACGGCGCAGCCGGTGTTTCGGAACGGCCGGGTGATCGGGCACGTGGTAACGATTGCGCATCACGCGGACGTCGGGGGCAAGACGGCCGGCGGCAACGGGTGCGACGCGACCGAGCTGTTCCAGGAAGGCATCTGCCTGCCGCCGGTGCGGTTGATGGCCGAAGGGGAGCCGGTGGAGCACGTGTGGCGGCTGCTGGAGCGGAACGTGCGAGTTCCCAATCAAGTGCTGGGCGACCTGCGGGCGCAACTGGCGGCGGGTCACGTGGGCGAGCGCGGGCTGCTGGCGCTGGCCGAGGAGCATGGGCCGCGCCGGCTGGCCGACCTGGGCGCGGCGGTGCTGGACTACGCGGCGGAGCGGGCGCGGCTGGCGATCCGGGAGATTCCGGACGGGGTGTACGAGTTCACGGACTACCTGGATGACGACGGGATCGATCCCGAGCCGATTCCCATCCAGGTCACCCTGCATGTGGAGGGGGACCGGATTACGGTCGACTTCACGGGGTCGGGTGGCCAGGTGCGGGGGTCGATCAACTGCCCGATGCCGTTTACCAAGTCGGCGGCGTATGCCTGTGTGCGTTGCGCGATGCCGACGGACATTCCGAACAACGAAGGGCACTTCCGGCCGATCGAGGTGACGGCGCCGGAGGGGACGATTGTGAATCCGCGGCCACCAGCGCCGGTGGCGGCGCGGGGGCTGACGGGGTTCCGGATTGCGAACGCGGTGCTGGGGGCACTAGCGCAGGCGGTGCCGGAGCGGGTGCCGGCGGCGGAGGCGGGGGGCGACACCGGGGTGAGCCTGGCGGGGTACGACGCGCAAGGGGAGCCGTTCGTGATGCTGGAGTTCCTGTTCGGGTCGTGGGGCGGACGGCCGTTCGCGGACGGGCCGGACGGGGTGTCGAGCGTGGTGGTGAACTTCGCGAACAACCCGGCGGAGGTGATCGAGGCGGAGCATCCAATCGCGATCGACCGGTACGAGTTCGTGCCGGACAGCGGGGGCGACGGGCAGTTCCGCGGGGGGCTGGCGGTGGAGCGGCATTACCGGATGCTGGCGGAGCAGACGACGCTGAATCTGCGCTCGGACCGCCGGACGCGGGGGCCGTACGGACTGCAGGGCGGGGAGCCGGGGGCGACCTCGAGCAGTGTGCTGGTGCGGGACGGGGAGCGGACCGAGCTGGCGGGGAAGGGGACGACGGCGCTGCGGCGGGGGGACGTGTTCGAGCACCGGACGGCGGGCGGCGGCGGGTGGGGTCCGCCGGAGCGGCGCGAGGCGGCGGCGCGGGCGCGGGACCGGCGGGCGGGGAAGGTCACGGGCTGAGCCCGGCCGGGGGGCGGAAACGAGCGACTTTGCGCGCGTAAGAGTTTTTTCCAAAAAACTCTTGAGGCGCCGCGGGGCCCATCCGGACGTGAATTGACGCATGCGGCGGCAGGCGGTTTGGCCTGGCCCGGCGCCGGGCCGCGGGGCGCGCGGAGAGCCGAACCGGGGCGTGCTGGGATGGCCGCGGCGAGGGCTAAGGCGGGGTGGCGGGGTAGGCACGAGAGGGGCTCCGGGAACAGTTGCGCGAACGTCTGCGGATAGTGCACACTCGCCGAGAACGGGAGTCAATTCAGGACGAGCACGACGGCGCGGGGCGCCGGTTCGCTGGGGATCGGTGAAGCGCCCGGGGACCGTCGGGTTGCGGTGTTGGCGTGCTCGAAGGCCGGGGCGTTGCCCGGGGTGGCCGGTGGCTAGCGGTAGTCAGGATCCCGGTCGAAGGGACCGCCAATGGGCTGGCCGGGTTGGTCGTGGGGACGGGCTGGCTGGCACGGGACTGAGTGCGGCTGCGGGCCGGCCGCGTCGACCATTGGCGAGGAGGCCGGCATTGCGCACCTTGCGGATACTCCCCATTTCATATATGGTCCTCGCGGTTCATGGTGCGCCGGAGTCAGAATCAACGGCGATTCTCCTGGCGGCCAGAGCCGGGGAGGATTGCCATGCGGCAGTCAGTACGCCGAATTGTGGTCGCGCTCCTGGTTACCGCCATCGGGGCGTCCCTATTGATCCAGTCGGTCTCTCCGAGTGGACCGCCGCCATGAGGAGTTAACTTTCACCTCGCGGCGATCGGCGGACCGCCGCTTCTGAGCCTCGCCTACCTGCCCCGCGGCGTCCCGGTGGAGTCGTCGATCGCAGATTGGTCAACGCGGACTTAGTTGCGGTTTCCAGTGCCGCTATTAGTGAAGTCGATCCCGGCGTTGCCGTGTCCAGAGATTACGGTTTCGCCTACATCAAGCACGCCCAGCGCAAGGTCCTCTGGATCAAGATCGAACGGCCCTCCGACGGTGGCTCGACACACGCGTCTGTTGACATGTCCCAAGGTTTCGGTGGCCGGGAAGGGCGAAGGCTAATCTGAAACGAAAGGACCAAACGATACGTAAGCCTAGCCCGGAGCGTCCCAGGTAACGCAATCGTTGGCCTTCCGCAGTATCACTTCGACCTTACGCCCAGGACTTCAACGAAGGCCACTTGCTCGCCGAGACCGCCGCGCAGGTCGTGCGGGGCCGAGTAGGTGTATTCGCCATTGGCCGGCACGGTGAACGCGTCGGCGTAGTTGAAGCGTGAAAGGGCAAAGCCTTCAGAATCATAGAATCGAATGCGTAGACCATATGCGCTAACCTGGATATCCGATCCGGTCGGGTTGCGTAACGTGAACTTGAAGGAAACACGTGAATTATTGCCGCGGTTATCGGAACGCGATATTAGCTTCCATTCAACGGAGTCCTCGATTACCGCAATGTTTTCGTTTACTTTTTCATCGTCCGGCAACGCGCTGTAGCGAGTGATCGAGTTTAGGCCGAGCGCCCAAGCCGCCAGCGCGATTATCACGGCCGACACAATGAACAACCATGCCCCGATGCCCAGCAGGATGCCTTTGCGCATCAGTCCGGCCCGTCAATCCGCATGTCGGCGATCTGGTCGGCTATGGCCTTCTCTACGTTGTCCACGAGGGTGAAGGTGAACTCGCTGTTGGCCGGGACGGTGTAGTCGGTCCCTGTGTTCGGCTGCCAGACCGCAAACCCGTCGGCATCAACGAACTGCACCATGAGGTCCGACCAACCACCAACCACGATGTCCTGGTCGGAGGTGTTGCGGAGCGTGTACTTGAAGCTGATCCACACCATGTCATCGAACGGCGAGTCCTGTGCGTTGACGACCTTCCATTGCATTGAGCCCTCGACAACATCGATGTTCTTTCTGAACTCGTCCTGGCTGCTGTAGGTCCGCGTCACCGAGGTTGAGGTGAACACGCGGAACAACCCGAATTGAATGAGCCAGATCGCCGCGAATACGGCCGCCACCACGACGAGCACGACGATGAAAAGGGCACCGACCCCAAGGCCGAAGCGTTTGAGCGTCATCGACGCACCGTCCATCGACATATCTCTACATGTATTGATTGTACATGCATATCATTTCATATACGATCCGCCCCGGTTCATGGCTCGCCGGAGTCAGGATCAATGGCGATTCTCCCGGTGGGCGGAGCCGAGGAGGATTGCCATGCGGCAATCAGCGCTCCGAATTGTGTTGGTCCTGCTGATCACAACAGTCGGCGCGTCCCTGGTGATTGGGACGGCACCAGAGGCGTGATAGCCGGCTAGCTTCAGCGCTGAGCGGCCCAACGAGCTCGATATATCGGCTGCACGCGCGAGCCAGATGGCTGTTGTCGAGTGCTACTGGTGACACGGCCGGCGTAACGAACGATGCAACAACGCGACGATGCGGATTGCAGCGTTGGCGTGCCGGGCGCCGCACCGGCTTGAAGGCTGCGGGCTGTTAGCTGTCGTCGATGTCCCAGTCGAGGAGGACGCCGAGGGTTTGGTCGGTGTGGTCGTGAAGGAGGTGGTAGGCCTGGGGGGCCTGGGTGTAGGGGAAGTGGTGGGTGGTCATGCGGTCGGGTTGGATGGCGCCGGATTCGAGGAGGGCGAGGGCGCGGCGGGCGGAGCCGGCGTGCCATTGGCCGCCGAAGAAGCCGCCGACGATGCGGCGGCTCTGGATGGTTTCGGAGCTGAGGGGCAGGGATTGATGCTCGTACTTGCCGACGAGGTGGAGCGTGCCGCCGTCGGCGAGCATGTCCATGCCCTGCTTGAAAGCCGTGGGGCCAGCAGGTCCGCCGACGGCGTAGACGACCAGGTCCGCGCCGACGCCGTAGCTGATCTTTCTGACGGCCGCGACGGGGTCTTCAGCGGCGGCGTTTACGACGTGGTCGGCCCCTAAGGTCGCGGCGATTTCGCAGCGCAGGGGCGTGGCGTCGATTGCGATGAGCGTTCCGGCGTCGATCGCACGCATGACCTGGAGGATGAGGCTGCCGACGAGGCCCTGGCCGAGGACGACGATGACGTTGCCGGGTTCGAAGGGGGCAATGTCCGTCCAGCGAACGGCCGAGGCGCTGAGCATCCAGTAGGGCGCCTGGTCCCAGTTGACGTCGGGCGAGAGCGGGAGGATCTCGGGCAGCTTGGCCTGGCGTTCGGGAATGGCGGCGGCCACCACGAACTGCGCGTGCGGCGAGACGGCGCACACCCGGTCGCCGACGGCGAGGTGCTCCACGCCGTCGCCCAACGTGTCTATGACGCCGGCCATGGAGTAGCCCATGATCTGGGGATCGACGGCTTCCTCGCGGACGTAGCGCCAGCCGATTTCGGAGCCGCGGCTGATGAGGCTGCGGACGGCCTTGACGCGGACCTGGCCGTAGCCCGGCTCGGGGATAGGGGCGTCTTCGAGGACGACGTTGCCGCGGCCGGCGGGCTTGGCCATGCGCTTCATGGGTGGGGTCCTTGCGGGTCAGTTCCGCAGCGGTGCAGCGAGCTCATCATGCCAGCGAGCAGTCGCTTCGCGGCACTCCCTCGGCGTCTCTCTGACATCCGATCCGCACGCCGCTGACGGGTAGAATCGGCTGATATTGACCGTGCTCGGCGCTGGTCCTGAAAGGGCCCTGTTCCACATAGTCAAATACCGCGAGAGCAGAACGGCACTAGCGGACACCGAGAGTGGGACCCGCATGGCTAGAAACCCGCGCCGAACCGCAGCTGCCGCACGATGAAGGCGCTGATTCTTCCGGTTCTGGGCCTCTGGGCGCTGCTTAATGCCGTCGTCAAACTTGCGGCCAACCTGGTCAAGGTCCTCTGGGAGCTGCTCAAGACCGTGTTCAAGCTCGCTTCCGGCCTGGTCAAGGTCGTTTGGGAGCTTCTGAAGACCGCCCTAGACACGCTCCTTAAATTGCTCCCGATTGTCCTACCTGCCCTCGCGCTGGCGGGACGGGGGATCGGGCGGGGCGTGCGTGGGATCGGAAAGGGCGGCCGCCAAGTCGTTCAGCGCATTCGTCGCACGGATACGCCCCCCGACTTGCCGCAGTAGCCAGGCGAATCAGGGCGTCTTCGCCGGCTGTTCCGACGTCTGAAGTGGTTGGTCCTGCGACTAACCGTCGCCTGCGGTCCTTCGCGGTTTGTCAAGAGCCACGCGTGGCCCAGGGGTCGGTTGCCCGGAAGATCCCTCATGCCAAGGGGCTGGAGCGAGGGGAGCGAAGTGAGACGGAGCTGCCCAAGAGTGATCGGGACGGCGGGCGAGGTGGATGGCTTTGGGCCTGGGTGCCCGGAGGACCCCTCACCGATTTCGGCCGAAGACGCCCGAATCTGCCTCTCCCCTCGGAGAGGGTGAATAACGGCGGCCCCTTGACGAGAGGACGAGCGAGCAAATCTGCTCTTCCCCGACGTGGAGTTTGCGTCACTCGAGGGTGGGTGCCCGGAAGACCCCTCACCGACTTCCGCCGCGGACGGCGGAACCCCGGATCGAGTCCGGGGCAGGTTCTGCCTCTCCCCTTGGAGAGGGTAAAGAGCGGCGGCCCCGGAAGAAGGTGCTCGACTTTGGCCTGACTGCTTCACCGAGGCAGCCACCCTCACCCCAGCCCTCTCCCTCAACGGAGAGGGAGCATGAGCAACCCTTACACAGGGTAAGGGGCGACAGCGGCCGCACCTTCGAGGACAAGGGGTGTTACGCGGAGGTCTCCCAGGGCAGAGAGGCGTGCCTGGAGTGTCCTGGGATTCCGGGGTCAGCGAAGTTCGGGGAGTGAGCTAGAGCTTGTAGTCCAACGTCATGTCGTGCTCTTCGGCGTGGCCGGCGGAGAAGCTGCCGGTGCCGGAGAGGCCGGTGAGTTGGTTGGTGCCGGAGCCTGGGACGACCTCGTAGTCGGCGGTGGCGGTTTGTCCGTCGTAGGAGCCGGTGTGTTGAAAGACGAAGCTGCCCGAACGGCCGTGCAGGGCGCCCACGACTTTCTCGAAACCCGTGAACGTGGCGTTCCCATCCTCGAAGTGCGTCATCAGGTACATGAGGTTGCCGGTGCCGGACAGATCACCATGGAAGGACTTGCGGATGTGCGCGCGGGTGAGCTTTGGCCCGTCCTCCGGTTCGTCGAAGGGTTCCTCGTCCCAACTCAAGATCTTGAACGTGGCATTTGTGCGCATCTTTTGCTCCCAGATTGGATCGAGCGGCAACCGTATCTCAGAACTACCCGGCATCGGCGCCGACTGCGAGATCGTGCCATGGCTGTCAGCGGCCGCGCGGCGGTGATCCGTTTCGTTGCGCTTCTTGCCCGCAGTCGATAGCGGAAACCGCGGCGTGCCATGAGAACTCCAGTGTGTTCGCTTTTTGTTTGGTATCATGGGGTCCCGTATTGCCCAGGGTGTTCCGCTGGCTCTTCCCGACACCGAGCGGCCCGCCGCGTTGCGGACGGCCGTGCATGAAATCGAACGGCGCTGGGGGTTGCATGCCGCAGGCCGGCTGTTTGGGGTCAGTCCAGCGGAGGCCGGGTTTTCGACCGGGATCGAGGCGCTGGATGAGGCGACGGGGTTTGAGGGGATTCCAAGGGGTCGGCTGAGTGAACTGACCGGCCCGCCGGGCAGCGGGGCGCTGACGCTGGGGTGGCGGGTGCTGGGCGCTGCGCTGGAGGGCGGGGGGCTGGCGGCGTACGTGGACCTGCCGGGGACGTTCGCGCCCACCGCTGGTGTGTCGATGGACCTGGATTTGTCGCGGCTGGTGGTGGTGCGGCCGCCGGACGCCGAGACGGCGCTGCAAGCCGCCGCAACGTTGCTGCGCAGCAACGCCTTCGAGGCCGTGCTGCTGGACCTGGAAAGCGCCCGGCCGCGCGGCAACCGCTGGTCGCAGTTGGCCGACCTGGCGGGGCGTGGGGCGGCGAGCCTGGTGGCGGTGACAACGACGGGCAGCCAGCGTGTTGCCGGGCTGCCTTACCTGGCCTCGCTGCGCCTGGGCGTGGCCTGCCGGGGCTGGCGCTGGCAGCGCAGTCGCCTGACCCAGGCGCCCCTCGGGCTGACGTTGGAGGTTCGGGTGCTGAAGTCGCGCAGCGACACGGGCGCGCAGCACCTGGTGATCGATTGTCCGTTTGTGAGGAGGTCCGGTGGACCGCAAGACGCTCTGCCTATGGATTCCGCGCTTTCGAACCACGGTGGAAGCGCAGACGCAGCCGTCGTGGTCGGCGCTGCCGCTGGCGATCTACGCGCGGCAAGCTAACCAGCGGCGGCTGATCGAGGTTTCCGAGGCGGCCGAAGCCGCGGGCTTGCTCCCGGGGATGGCCGTGAAGGAAGCGGCGCAGCGCTGTCCGGAGGGCGTTTACGTGCCCGACGATCCGCCACGCTACGCCCAAGCCTTCGAGGCGGTCCTGGACGTGCTGGACCGGTTTTCGCCGGTGGTGGAGGACGCCGGGGTGGGGCTGGCGTTTGCCGACGCGGCCGGCCTGGAGCCGCTGTACGGCCCGGACGCAGCGCTGGGCGCGCGGGTGCGCCGCCACGTGGAGGCGGCGACGGGGCAGGCGGCCCAGGTTGGACTGGCGACAGGACGCCTGGCGGCGGAAATTGCGGCGCGTACGGCGGGGGATGCGGCCGTGGCCGCGGTTTCCGGCGACGACCGGGCGTACCTGGCCGGCCAACCGGTTGATCGGCTGCCGCTGGACGAGCGGACGCTCCGGCAACTGCGGATCCTGGGCATGAGCATGATCGGCGCGTTTGCCGATCTGCCAATCAACGCCGTGCGGACGCGTTACGGGACCGAGGGCGCGCAGGCGTGGCGGCTGGCCCGCGGCGAGGATCCACACCCCCCGCGGGGCCGGCCACGACCGCTCATCCTCAATGAAACGATCGACTTCGAGTGGGAAGAGCACAACGTCGACCGGCTGACGTTTGCGCTGCAGGCCCTGGCGCAGCGCCTGGCCGCGCGGCTGGCTCGCCGGGGCCTGATGGCGCAGCAGGTGGGCAGCCGGATCGAGCGGGGCGACGGCACGTTCCAGCGGTTCACGCTGGCCCTGCCCGAGCCGTCCGGCAGCGCCGCCCGCCTGCGTGACGCGGCTCGGTGGCGCCTGGAGGCGTGGGTGGGCGACGTGCAGGCCGGGGCCGCCGTACAAGAGATTCCACTGCACCGGCCCGGGGTCGTCCACATCTGCCTGAACGTGGAGCAGCTGGTGCCGGGAGCCGGCACGCAGCGGTCGTTGCTGGGCAACCGGTCGGAGCGGGTGGCGCGCGCCAACCACGCGATCAGCCGCCTGCGGGCGCAGCTGGGCGACGACGCGATCTTCCGCATGGAGATATGCCCCGGGGCCTGGACGCTGGAGACGGCCGCACGACGGGTTGACGCATACGTTGAGACCAACACCCAGCGCGTCGCGCCAACAACCTCCCCGGTGTGGCTGGCTGGACTGTCGGGCGCGCGCGGTCTGACGCGGCTCTTCACGCCGCCGCGGGCGGTGCACGTCAGCAGGATTGACGGGGCCAGCCGGGTGACGCTGGATGGGACGACTAGGAAAGTGGTCGCGCGCTACGGGCCGCAGCGGGTGCGGACGGAGTGGTGGGCGGAACCCGTGGACCGCGACTACCTGCACGTGCGGCTGGACGACGGGCGCGGGCTGGCGCTCTACCGCGACCGCGCCCAGGGGCGCTGGTTTGCCCAGGGGGCCCTGGATTGACTCGGCCCGCCTACGCCGAACTGCACGCGCACAGCAACTTCTCCTTTCTGGACGGCGCGTCGCATCCCGAGGAGATGGCGGCGCGGGCCGCCGAGCTTGGGCTGACGGCCCTGGCGATCACCGACCACGACGGGGTCTACGGCGCGGTGCGGTTTTCTCATGCGGCGCGGGAGCTTGGCTTGCAGCCGATCGTGGGGATGGAGGCCAGCATGTCCGGAGAGCATCACCTGACGCTGCTGGCGCGTGACCGGGAGGGCTACGCCAATATCTGCCGGCTGGCGACCGCGGCGCACCACGATCAGCCAAAGGGAACGGCGGAACTGGATCCGGACACCCTGGCGCGGCACACGCGGGGGCTGGTGGGGCTTTCGGGCTGCCCGCAGGGGGCGGTCGCGTCCGCGACGCTGGCTGGAGACAGCCGCCAAGCCCTTGAGCTGGCGGGGACGTATGCCGAGATGTTCGAGGCGGGGTGCTTTTTCCTGGAACTGCAGGATCACCGGCTGGAGGCGGAGCACCTGGTCAGCGCCGGGTTGCTGGAGGTCACGCGGCATACGGGGCTGCCGCTGGTGGCGACCAATAACGTCCACTACCACGACCGGGCGCGCGCGCGATTGCAGGACGTGCTGGTGTGCATCAAGCACACCGTCACGCTGGAGACGGCGGGGCGGCGGTTGCGGCCCAATCGCGAGTTCGCGCTGAAGTCCGCCGCGGAGATGGCGAGGCTTTTTGCCGATGTGCCCGAGGCGATCAGCAACACCCTGCGGATTGCGGAGATGTGCGAGTTCGACCTGAGCCGCAAGCTGGAATACGGCCTGCCGACGTACCCCACGCCCGAGGGCGAGTCGGAGTACCGCTACATGGAGCGGTTGGTCTGGGAGGGGGTGCGGCGGCGGTATCCCGATCTGGACGAGACGGTGCAGGAGCGGGTGCTGCAAGAACTGCGGTACGTCGAGAACCTGGGGCTGGCAGGGTACTTCCTGACCGTGCAGGACCTGGTGGCTTTCTGTCACCGCAACAACATCCTGGTCAACACCCGCGGCTCGGCGCCGGGCTCGGTCCTCTGCTACGCCCTCGGCATCTCGATGGTCGATCCGATTGCGGCCGGGCTGATGTTCGAGCGGTTCATGTCCACGGAGCGGGACGAACCGCCGGACATCGACCTGGACATCGAGCACCAGGAGCGCGAGCGGGTGATCCAGTACGTCTACCAGCGCTACGGCCGGCGGCGGGCGGCGATGGTGGCGAACGTGATTTGCTTTCGTGGGCGCTCGGCCGTCCGCGACGTGGGCAAGGCGCTGGGACTGCCGCTGGCCCAGGTGGACCGGTTGGCGCAGCGCCTGCAGTGGCATCCGAGCGTGGAGATGCCGAACCCGGACCAGGCCGGCGGCGACGTGCCGCGCGAGATCTCAAGTCGCGTGGGCCGCGACCTGCTCGAGCTCAGCCGGGAGATCGTGGACTTTCCGCGGCACCTGGGCATCCACACCGGGGGCATGATCATTTCGTCGCGTCCGCTGGACGCCTCGGTGCCGATCGAGCCGGCGACGATGGAGGGGCGCAGCGTGGCGCAGTGGGACAAGGACGATTGCGCGGACGCCGGGCTGCTGAAGATTGACCTGCTGGGGCTGGGGATGCTGACGCTGGTGCAGCGGGCCTTTCGGCTGATCGAGCAGCGGCACGGCCGGCGGCTGGCGCTGGCGGATTTCACCTTCGACGACCCGAAGGTCTACGACGCGGTCTGCGCGGCCGACACCATTGGCCTGTTCCAAGTAGAAAGCCGCGCCCAGATGCACGTGCTGCCGCAGACGCGGCCGCGGTGCTTCTACGACCTGGTGGTGCAGGTGGCGATCATCCGGCCGGGGCCGATGACGACCAAGATGCACCGGCGCTGGATCCTGCGTCGCCTCGGGCAGGAAGAAGCCGATCCCGTGTGGCCGGGGCTGGCGTCGGTGCTGCAGCGCACGCTGGGACTGCCGATCTTCCAGGAGCAGTGTCTGCAGATCGCCATGGTGGCGGCCGGGTTTTCGGCGACCAAGGCTGACGCGCTGCGGCGGGCGATGAGCCGGAAGCGGTCCCTGGCGCACATCCAGGCGCTGCAGGACGACCTGACGCAAGGGATGGCCCGCAACGGCATCCCGGCAGCGACGGCGGAGCAGATCTATGCGCAGATCGAGGGCTACGCGGGCTACGGGTTTCCCGAGGCGCACTCCTGCGCGTTTGCGCTGCTGGTATATGTCTCGGCGTGGCTGAAGGTGTATTACCACGCGGAGTTCACCTGCGCGATTCTTAACAGCCAGCCGATGGGCTTCTACAGCCCGCACACGCTGGTTGGCGACGCCCAGCGGCACGGGGTGACAGTGCGCCCGGTGGACGCTCAGCGCAGCCGCTTCGAGTGCACGGTCGAGTCGGACGGCGCGGTACGGATGGGCTATCGGTACGTGGAAAGCCTGGGAGACAACCGCCGTGAGCAGTTGGACGGCGAGATTGTCCGTGGGCCATATCGCTCGCTGGAGTCCTTTTGCCGCCGTACCCGGTTACCCCGCAAGGCCCTGGAATCGCTGGCCATGGCCGGAGCTTTTCGAGGCCTTGGATTGAACCGGCGGGC
Organism: Chloroflexota bacterium; assembly: GCA_028874175.1. Taxonomy (GTDB): domain Bacteria; phylum Chloroflexota; class UBA11872; order UBA11872; family UBA11872; genus UBA11872. The sequence goes on along the minus strand of JAPPLN010000001.1, from coordinate 94,539 downwards.
GGCGCTCTGGCAGGTGCAGGCTTACGCTTCCGCGGCGCATGGCGGGGAGTTGCCGGGTCTGGCGGCGGAACTGGAGGAACCAGTCACGCTGCCCCCGACCGACGCGCTGGTGCAAGCCCGGATGGACTTTGCGGCCACCGGCTTGTCCACGCGCTGGCGGGGGCTGGAGTTTCTGCGGACGAAGCTGTCCGAGGCCGGGGTGCTGCGGGCCGCGGACCTACTCGACCTGGCGGCCAGACGGCCGCGGCCTCGGATCCGTCGGGTCTCAATCCCAGCGGCCGTTCGCCGACCACATGAACGCTCTACCGTTGGAAAGCAGCCAACCGGCGGAGGGCGCCTGCCTCAGCAGATCGCCACGGGGCGCTATGGGGAACGTGCCCATCGTGCCGGCAACAGCTACGACGGCCGAGGCAGCGGCCAGCAGTTCCAGGGCCTGGGCGACAGCGGTGTGCCGGACTCCCTGCGCGAACAGGCCCGCACCGGAATCATGGTCGCCGTGGCCGGGATCGTCCTCAACCGCCAACACCCGCCAACCGCGCACGAATACACTTTCCTGACCCTGGAAGATGAAACCGGGCTGGTGAACGTGATCGTCCGCCCGGACGTCTTCACCCGCTATCAGCGCGCGGTTCTGGATTCCCCGGTGATGATGGTCAGCGGCGAACTCCAGGACGAGCAAGGGTCGGTGCAGGTGATGGCCGAGACTTGTACGCCAGTGTCGTCCAACTACCTGGGCACACCGCCATCCCGTGACTGGCAGTAGCCGCATCCAGGTCGGCTACTCGCGCTTAGCAGGGATAGGGAACCTCGCGATGGTTCCCGAGGCGCAACCCGTAGCAGGACCATCCGGCCCAGTGTGTGCAGCGTGACATCATGAGGCCACCGCCTCTTTGCCGCAGCAAGAACCAGGATCCTCGCTCGCGCCTTTGCGAACGGTCCTCGGGTCCAGCAGCACCCGAGCTGCGAGTGTCGGATCCAAACGATTCCGAGATGGAGAGCTTCTTCGGTCACGTCTCCGAGCGTGGCGACCGATGCTGCAGGTGGCTGTAAACACCCGCGTCGTTCCCTAGCGAGACGTCAGCCTATTCTTCGATCGCAGCAGGCGAGGTGAGCCATGAAGCTGAACGCGGACCGAGAAGCCGACACGCTCCACCTGCGCCTGAACGACTCGGTTCCCTGGCGTGGAAGCCTGGCAGGTTCGAGCGGTGCTTGAACACGAAGCGGAGGCCTTGAGAGTTCCCGCGCGTCTGTGAAGATTCTCTTCGATCAGGGCACCCCGCGCCGCCGCACCATCATCTCGACAGTCGCGTCGTGGACACGGCAGCCGAGCGGCGACATAGCCTACGTGTGCCGCTGTTGTGTACCGGGGGTGGTGTTTCTACACTCCGGAATACAACGTCCCTGGGACTGAAGAAGCGAAAGCACCCGGGCCGATGCGACCTGAAGACGACGTGAAGGCACCAGCGGAAATCATCTTTGAGGTGACGGAAGCCGCCGAGGGCGGGTATGACGCGCGGGCGCTTGGCTACAGCATCTTCACGCAGGGGGACGATTGGGCGGACCTGAAGGCGATGGTCAAGGATGCCGTGGCCTGCCACTTCGGCGAGGGAGGCGGGCTCAAGGTCGTCAGGCTGCATTTTGTCAAGGATGAAGCAATCGCCGTATGAGGCTGCCCCGCGACCTGTCGGGCGAAGACCTGGCAGCCCTGTTGCGTCGGCGCTATGGGTATCAACTCCTCCGGCAGCGAGGCAGCCACATGACGCTCACCAGAACCAGTGGCGATGAGACGCACAGCGTGACTATTCCGCGGCATCGGGCTCTACGTGTGGGCACGCTGGGCGGGATTACGGCAGACGTTGCCGCACACCTGGGGGTGACGCAAGACGAGGTGCGGCGCGAGCTATTCGGCGCCTAGTTGAGGACCTTCCAGGGCGAGGACGACGACCCGCGTGACGCCGATGGGCCGGACGAAGGCAAGGCCGTCGTGGTCGGTACATCACGAGCGGAAGAGGCCGGTTTGAAACCGGCCTCCATTCGGCAGGCTCAGGGCAGGCTCTACGAAAGATGACGAGGACGGCGGGAAGGTGCGGGGATGTGGTTCGACACGCCCCTTCGAAAGACTGCGGGGCGGCTCACCACGAACGGGGTTCGGTCAACGGGTTTGTTGGTAGTCCTTGGTGGCTTTGTCGAGGGATTTGGTGCGGAGGGCCATGAGGTTGTGGCGTTCGCGGGCGGCCCATTCCTGGGAAGCGGTGAGGCTGGTGAGGGAGTTCTGGAATTGGGGCATGACGTAGCGGGCGATGAGTTCGTAGCTGTGGCGGACCTGCTCGCGGGTGCCCCACTCGGTGGCCATGACGAGGAGGCCGCCGAAGCCGCCGCTTGATTCATCCAGCCGATGGATGGCGGCGACCAGATCGTCCGGCGTGCCAACGCACCAGGCGCCGCTGTCGACCATGTGGTCGATGAGGTGCTCGGCGGGACCGTCGAAGGTCTTCTCAAAGCCCATGGTGTCTTCGAAGTAGTCGCGCTGGAAGCGGGCGGCGCCCTGGCGGGCCTGCTCGATGGCTTCCTGGCGGGATTCGGCGATGTGGACGGGCATGACGAGGCGCCAGTCGTGGCGGTTCATGGTCTTGCCGTGCTCTCTGGCGACGTCCAGGGCGATTTGCCAGAAGGAGTCGAGCTTGACGGTTTCGGAACTGCCGGGGCGGATGCCGAGCGATAGGACGGCGGCGCCGTGTTTGCCGGCGAGCTGCATGCCGGAGGGTGACTGGGCGGCGGCGACGGCAATAGGAAAGTGGGGCTGGGTGTAGGGGCGCAGGTGGGTCATGGCGCGTTGCAGGGTGAACCACTCGGCCTGGTAGGTGATGGGCTCAGTCTCGGTCAGCAGCCGCATGATGATGCCGAGGGACTCGTCCATGCGGGGGCGCTGGGTGAGGGGCTCGATGCCCAGCATGTAGGCGTCGGATATCAGCGCGCCCGGCCCAACGCCGAGCATCACGCGGCCGCGGGTCATGTGGTCGAGCTGGATCATGCGGTTGGCGACCATGAGCGGGTGGTGGTAGGGGAGGCTGATGACACCGGTGCCGAGCTTGATGTGGCGGGTGCGCTCGGCGGCGGTGGCGATGAAGAGCTCGGGTGACGAGATGGTTTCCCAGCCGGCGCTGTGGTGCTCGCCGATCCAGGCCTCGTCGTAGCCCAGATGGTCGAGCCACTGGAGGGTTTCGAGGTCGCGCTCGAGGCCGAGGGTGGGGTTTTCACCGAGCCAGTGGAAGGGGGCCAGGAAGATTCCGAATTTCATGCGTGGGGGGAGAGGCATTCGGGGGCTCCTCTGGCTGGCTGGGGGCTGGTGGGGGTTGGGCGGAATGATACTGCGGGGGCGCGAACGAACGCGGTGCACACGAGGAGTGCGAGATGCCGATTGTGCGGATTGCGGAGCAGGTGGCGGGGGCGTGGCGGCCGGGGCAGATGGTGCGGGAGGTGGTTGGCGAGGCGCAGGGGTCGAGCTCGGTGTCGATGCAGCACTTTGAGGTGAAGCCGGAGGCGGTGACGCCGTTGCATCGGCATGACGTGGACGAGGCGATCCTGGTGTTGGGCGGGGAGTTGCGGGTGCGGATCGAGGACGAGTGGTTTGTCGCTCAGGCCGGGGACGTGTGCGTGTTTCCGGCGGAAACGCCGCATGGGTTTGTCGGGGCCGGGGATGCGGTCTCGGAGATCATGGTGGTGTTTCCGATTCCGGCGGCGATTACGGCAGAGCACACGACCTATTTGGAGGGTGGACCGCCGGTGACGTGGGGTGAAGAGGGGACTTGACATCGCATAGGGGTCGGTCGGTAACGACGGGAGCATGCCGAACACTTCGATCGAGCGTGCTCGAAAGACCCCTACGACGGATGGGGACGCGGTGGTTAGGCACGGCCCCTCCTTCGGCAGGCTCACGACGAACGGGGCGGGTGGGGTGTTGGGGTGCGACCGGAAGAGGCGGGTCGGAGACGCGGCCGCTGCGAAGGAACGGCCACGGAGCCGGTGTTCGAGGCATGGCGTCACGAGACGAGCGAGTACATCCTGCGTCATGTTGTGACTGAAAACCATTCATAGCGTGAATGAATAGTCGTCACGGCTCGTGCGTTAGCTCGGTTTGCCCGGATCAGGCGATATGTGCCAAGCGACCGCGTCACGTTGCAGGCACCGATCCACGACCCCGGAGTTGTCCGGATTGTGCCTAGCGCGTCGGGCAATGGACCGCAGACGGCGCTGGGTTGCAGGTGGGTTGACGGATGTGGCTCTACTCGGGCCCCATTCGGCGAACTCAGGGCAGGCTCCGCGACGGGCTCGGAGCAGGCTCTTCGACAGACTTCAGGCCGGCTCACGACGAACGGGTTGGGGAGGTCCCAGGCTGCGCGCAGCCTGGGCCACAAGCCATGAATGTTCGGGGGCGTGGGAGACTGGGGAGGGATGATTGGAGGGTGGGTGGATGGCGACGCAGACGCCGATTCCGGCGCCGGAGTTTCCGGAGGGGTTGGAGTGGGCCAATACGCGGCGGCCGGTTCGCATGGCGGACCTGCAGGGCCGGCTGGTGATCCTGGACTTCTGGACGTTCTGCTGAATTAACTGCCTGCAGCTATTTCCGCAGTTGCGGAAACTCGAAGAGAAGCATGGTCCGGCGCTGGCGGTGGTGGGGGTGCACACGCCGAAGTTCCCGGCGGAGCGCGAGACCTTCAATGTGCGCTACGCGGCGCGGCGTCACCGGCTGGAGCACCCGGTGGTGAATGACCGGGATTTCCAGATCTGGCAGACGTACGGGGTGCGGGCGTGGCCGACGATGGTGTTTGTGGACCCGCTGGGGCACGTGATCGGGTTTCATTCGGGCGAGGCACCGTTCGAGGCGCTGGACCGGGCAGTGACGCGCATCCTGAACGAGCACCGGCCGAATGGCGTGGTGACGGATGCGCCGCTGGACGTGATGGAGCGGGCGCCGGACTCGGAGACGGGGCTGGCGTTTCCAGGGAAGGTGCTGGCGACCGGCGACGCGCTGTATATCGCGGACTCGGGGCATCACCGGATTATCGAGACGGACCACGAGGGCGCGGTGCGGCGAGTGTTCGGGTCGTCGGAGGAGGGGCACCGGGACGGGGCGGCCTCCGAGGCGCGGTTTACGTATCCGCAGGGGCTGGCGGTGGTTGGCGACGACCTATATGTGGCGGATACGGAGAACCACCGGATTCGTCGGATCGACCTTGGATCGGGCGAGGTGTCGACTGTGGCGGGGACGGGGGCTCGGGGGTATCCGGCGCCGGGGTCGCACCCCGCGGCAACAGCCGAACTGGCCTCACCGTGGGATCTGGCCTGGCACGACGGGCGGCTGTTCATCGCCATGGCGGGGATGCACCAGGTCTGGGCGATGGATCCGGCGGACGGGATGGTTGGGCCGTACGCGGGCTCGGGGATCGAGAATTTGCAGGACGGGCCGCTGGACACGGCGCAGCTGGCGCAGCCGAGCGGGCTGGCGGTGCACGGGGACCGTCTGCTGGTGGCGGATAGCGAGACGAGCGCGATTCGCACGTTGCCGCTGGACGGTCGGGGCGACGCGCGGACGATCGCGGGCGTGGGGCTATTCGACTTTGGGGACGTGGACGGGCAGGGGACGTCGATCCGGTTGCAGCATCCGCTGGGGGTGGCAGCGGGGGCGGAGGGCGTGTTTATCGCGGATACGTACAACAACAAGCTCAAGGCGGTGGATCCGGCTGGACGACTGATTACGTCGTTTGCGGGGGATACGGAGCACGGGGACGCGGACGGCGGGCTGGCGGAGGCCAGGTTTCATGAGCCGGGCGGGGTGTCGCTGGCGGACGGGGTGCTGTTTGTGGCGGATACGAATAACCACGTGGTGCGGCGGGTGCACTTGGCTGAGCGCCGGGTCTCGACGGTGAAGGTGAGTGGGCTGTAGGCGGGGGCTCCGCCGACAGCCTAGTGGTTTCTTGGGGCGCTTTGCCCGGAAGAGCCCTCACCCCGGGATCGCGTCCCCCGGATCGCGTCCGGGGCAGGCTTCAACCACCTTTCCTGTCCAGACCGGATACATGGTTTACACATTCAGGCGGGCTGTCGGGATGAGTGGGGGCGGAATTGGAGAGGCGTGGGAACTCAATACAGGATGAGGATGTGAATTGTCGATATGGGATGCTGATGGACATGAAAGCTATCCAGGTGACGTTTGAAGAGGCGCTGCTGGAGCGGCTGGACCGGGATCCTGCGGTGCGGGAGCGGGGCCGTTCGGCGGTGTTGCGGGAGGCGGCGGCCACGTACCTGGCACGGAAGGATGCGGAGGACATTGCCCTTCGTTATCGCGCGGGCTACGACGATGCCGACGCGCTAGGCGCTGAGCTTGCCGGGTGGACTCGCGAGGGCGTGTGGCCCCAGGTCTAGTCGTCGGGCCAGGCAACCCCGAGCTGATTGACCGGCGACAGCGGGGCACAAGGACTCACCGAAAAACGAGGAATCGAATTCGTGACACAACGCATTGAGCCGATTCAGGCCAACCTGCACCACGAACTCATCGCGCCATCGACGCGGGCGGATGCCCATCCGACGTTGGTGTTGCTGCATGGGCGGGGGGATAGCGCGGCGGGGATTCTTCCGCTGGCTTATGAGTTCGAGCGGGAGGATTTGCTGGTGATTTCGGTGCAGGCGCCGCTTGAGCTGGGTGGGGTGATGGCGGGTGGGTACGAGTGGTACCGGCTGCGTGAACCCAGGCGCCTGGACGAAGCCACGCTGCGGGCCAGCCTGGATGCGCTGGCGGAGTTCCTAGAAACGGTGAAGGCGGGCTACCCGGTCGATCCCGAGCGGGTCGTGCTGCTGGGGTTCAGCCAGGGGGCGGTGATGTCGCTGGGGGCGCAGGCGTTGCGGCCGGAGAGCGTGGCCGGGGTGATTGCGCTGAGCGGCTACTTCCCGATCGAGGTGGAATCCGATGCCGGCAACCTGGTGGGAGCCCCGGCGTTCGTGGCGCACGGGGTGCATGACGACATCATTCCCGTGGAGGCCGGGCGGCGGACGCGCGACCTGCTGGAGCGGCATGGGATTGACCTGACCTACCGCGAGTACCCGATGGCGCACCAGGTGAGCGCGGAGGAGATGGCTGAGGCTAGGTCGTGGCTCAACCGGCTACTCGACTCGATTCCTCCGCCTATGACTCCTTAGCCGCCAACCCCAGTTCGTCCAACTGCGCGGCGTCGATGGGGGAGGGAGATTGGAGCATGAGGTCGACGCCGGCCTGGTTCTTGGGGAAGACGGTGACATCGCGGAGGTTGGCGGTGTCGCCGAAGATCATGGCGATGCGGTCGAGGCCCATGGCGATGCCGCCGTGGGGCGGGGCGCCGTATTCGAAGGCCTGGAGCATGTGGCCGATCTGTTCCTGGATGCTGTCCTCGTCGAAACCCATGACCTGGTAGATGCGGTGCAGGTCTTTCGCGCGGTGGGCGCGGATGGAGCCGCCGCCGATCTCGTGGCCGTTGCAGACGAGGTCGTATTGCTTGGCGGTGGCTTTGGCGGGGTCGGTGTAGAGGAGATCGAAGGAATCGTCGGCGGGCGAGCAGAAGGGGTTGTGGGAGAAGGTGAGACCGCCGGTTTCCTCGTTGGGCTCGAAGAGCGGGAAGTCGATGATCCAGCCGAAGGCCAGGACGTCGGGGTCGATCAGGTCCAGCTTTTCGCCCAGGGCGAGGCGTAGCTCGCCGAGGGCGGCGTTGGCGGTCTCGCGCTTGTCGGCGACGAGGCAGACCAGGTCGCCCTGCTCGGCGCCGGCGGCCTGGGCGAGTTCGCGCAGGGCGTCATCGCCGAAGAAGCGGGCAAGGGGCGAACGGAGGGTGCCGTCGCTGTTGAGGGCGACGGTGGCGAGTCCGGCGGCACCGTTCGCCTTGACCACATCCTGCAGCCGGTCGACCTCGCGGCGGGTGAAGGCGGCGGATCCGGGGGCGACGACGGCCTTGACGACGCCGCCCGACTGGACGACCTGGTCGAAGACGCGGAAGCCGTGGCCGGCGGCGGCGTGGCTGACATCCACGAGCTCCAGGCCGAAGCGCAGGTCGGCCTTGTCTGTGCCGTAGCGTTCCATGGCGTCGGCGTAGGTGATGCGGGGGAACGGTTCCTGCAAGAGGCGCTTGGTGGAGAGTTCGCGGGCGAGCCGCAGGTAGAGGGTTTCGATGAGCTCGAGGATGTCCTCGCGCTCGACGAAGGCCATCTCGATGTCGAGCTGGGTGAACTCGGCGGTGCGGTCGGCGCGGAGGTCCTCGTCGCGGTAGCAGCGGGCGAGCTGAAAGTAGCGGTCCAGCCCGGCGACCATGAGCAGTTGCTTGAGCTGCTGGGGCGACTGGGGGAGGGCGTAGGCCTGGCCGGGGTAGTGACGGCTGGGCACGATGAAGTCGCGGGCGCCCTCGGGCGTGCTCTTGACCAGGGTGGGAGTCTCGAGTTCCAGGAAGTCGCGCTCCCAAAGATGCTCACGAATGACGCGGGAGATGTTGAAGCGGAGTTCGGTGAGCTCGCGCATGCGGATGCGCCGGAGGTCCAGGTAACGGTGGGTGAGGCGGACGGACTCGTCGATATCGCGGTCGGACGTGATCTCGAAGGGGGGAGGCTGGGAGGCGGCCAATATCTCGACGCGTTCGATCTGGCCGACTTCGATTTCGCCGGTGGCGAGGTCGGGGTTGGTGGTTCCGGCAGGGCGTTCGCGGACCTGGCCGGTGACGGCCAGGACGTATTCGGAGCGGACGCCTGAGGCCGCTTCGTGGGCTTGGGCGTTGTCGTCGCGGTTGATGACGACCTGGGTGATGCCGTAGCGGTCGCGGAGGTCGACGAAGATCAGGCCGCCTTGATCGCGGCGGCGGTGCACCCAGCCGTTGAGGACGACGGTGGCGCCGGCGTCAGCGCGCCGCAGCGCGCCGCAGGTATGGGTGCGGCGTGACCAGGTGGATGCAGGCAGGGTGGACATGGGGACCTCCGAGTTTTCGAGTGACGACGGCATTGGCAATGATCGGAAGATGCGGCCGCAGGAACGCGGCTAGGTATTCAGCGAGGTTGCGATCCGCTCAGCCGAGGCTCGCCAGAATTCGACCTGACGGGCGCGCGGCGCGCCTTCCAGAACGGTGGCCTCCTCGGCTTCCAACTGCTCAAGTTCGGTGTGCTGGCCGGTCATGAGCAGGCCCAGCTTGGCGAGGGCGTAGGCGTAGTCGGAATGAAACTCGAGCATGTAGGCCAGGATGGAGCCGGACGTGCGTTCCATGCGGGCGACGGCCGCTGAATCCGAGAGGAGGCGCGCAAGGTTGGAGAGCGGTCGTTTCCAGCCGCCGCCGATGCGGATTTCGACTTCCATGGGGTCGAGCCCCTGGTTGGCGGCCATTTGCGCCCAGCGCTGCGCCAGCGTCTCAAGGTCGAGTCCTTCGATGGGCGGGGGGTGTTCAAGGGCCCGCGCCACGGCGGTCCAGTCAATCCGGATCTCAGGATACAGAACCTGGCATTCCTCCCGGACCTGCTGGGTCACGTGGGGACTGTTGCCGAGGTAGGCCAGATAGCGAGGACGGGGCTCGTCAGCGGTGGGTTCGGCGACCAGCCAGGCCGCCTGGACGCGGCGCACGCTGCCATCAGGATTGCGCTGTTCCTCCGGGTGCCATCGCACCGACGCGGGCATACGGTCTCCAGCCGCAGGGTTGCTGCCGCTAGTTCTTCCCTTGCGGGGCCATGATGATGCTCAAGACGCGGCCATCCTGCTCGCGGGTGATGTCTCGCTCTATTACCCCGTGGGGTTCCAGGCTGGCCTTGACCCGTTCCAGGACGCGCAGGGCGACTTCCGGGTGGGCGAGTTCGCGTCCGCGCATGCGGACCCAGGCTTTCACCTTGTTGCCCTCGCGCAGGAACTTTTCGAGCCGCTTGATCTTGAACTGGATGTCGTGATCGCCAGTGCGGGGTCCGAAGCGGACTTCCTTGACAGTCCCGGCCTTCTGCCGGCGCTTGTTTTCGGCCTTGCGCCGATTCTGCTCGTAGCGGAACTTGCCGAAGTCGAGGATCTTGGCGACCGGAGGTTGCGAGTTCGGGGCGATCTCAACCAGATCAAGGCCGCGCTCACGCGCCATATCCAACGCTACGGGGGTGGGGGTAATTCCGATCTGTTCGCCGTTTTCGTCAATCAGACGGACATGGCGAATACGAATGTGCTCATTGATTCGCGGGCCGCGCTGATGCGGCCGCTGGTCGGCGCGAGGTGATGGTGAACGCAGGGGCAACTCCCGGAACTGGTCGGCAACGAGCCGGCCGAACGATTCACGCTAGCATAGGGGTATGCGCGGGACAATGTATTTCGATCCATTAGTTCGCGAAGCCAAGTCACGTCCCCAGTTCACCGGAACCCATGGCGCTCGCTGTTGACGTAGGGGCGGCCGCTCTCAGCGGCGGTATTACGCGGCAGGACAGCCCCCGGATCCACGCGCAGCGCGAGCCGGCGGATCGTCCCGGGCTGGGCGACCTGTATCTGCTGGTCCAGGGCGGGAGTGACGGGCAGGCCGCCTCGTTCGGCCAGGCCGTGGCCTCGAGCTACTACTCGGACGAATCCGAGGGGATCGCCAGCGCGCTGGTGCAGAGCATGCGCCAGGCGGCCCAGAGCGTGTCGATCGACATGGACCTGGCCAGTCCGGGCGAGACGCTGGGAGCAACCGGCGCCGTGCACGCAGGCGACCAGCTTTACCTGGCCCAGTTGCTGCCGAGCCAGGTGTTCGTGTTGCGCGACGGCGTCCTCAACGCGCTGCCGGCGGAGCCCCAGCCCGAGAGCTTCCGTGATCCGGTTCCCGATCAGGATGTGGAGATATTCCGGGTGGAGTTGGATCCGCACGACGTAGTGGTGCTGGCGTCAACAGAGTTTGGCCGGGCGCTGACGGAGCGCGAAATCCAAGGCTTGCTGCAGGGCCGGAGCGCGCAACGGGCAGCCCACGACTTGTGTTCGGTCGCGGCCCAGCGGGGCGGCACGACGTGCGGCGTGGTGGTGCTGGGGATTGGCGCCGAGACGCTGGCGCCTGTCGCGGAACCGGTGGCCGAGCCTGCCTGGACGTCGGCCGGCCCGGCGGGCGCGATGTCCACCAATGGCCGGGCCGGGCGCGCGCAGCCTCCGGCGGCGCCCGAGGCCGACTGGGACGGCGCCGGCTATCCGCAGGAGCGAGCGGCGAGCGTCCCGCCACAGCGCTCGCCGGTGCAGCGGATCGTCGGGGTTCCGCTCACAGTGCTGTTAATGATCCTGGTGCTGCCGGTCGTGGCAGTGCGCGGGCTGGTGCGCCTGATTACCGGTCGCTCGGATCCGGTGCAACCGACGATGCCGTCACCCGCTCCATCGTCGACCCCGGCCGCCGCGGGCGGGCCCGGCGTGGCGGAGGACGATTGGTCGAGTCTACGCTCGCTGCGAGCGGCCGGGCCCGGCGGCGGCGAGCGTTTGAGGGCGACACCGCCAGAGGCGGCGCCAGCCCTGAGCGCGGTCGGCGAGCCGTTCCGGGGCGGCCAGGATGCGTATCGATACCGGCCACGGCGATCGCTGCCGGGCCCGGGCACGCTGCTCTTCGGGGTCTCGCTGGTGCTGCTGGTGGTCATGGCCGCCGTGCTGTTTCTGCGCAACAGCGAATCGGCGCCGGGTTCGCTGGACGCCGGCTCGGCCGAGGACGCGTCGGCGGGTCAGGCGGGCGTTGCCGCCGTAACCGCGGAGTCGCCACTGGTGGGCGCGGAGCGTGCCGCCACGCTGTTCGCCGACGCCGAAACCCGTTACCGCGAAGCGCTGGCTCGGGACCCTGACGAGAATCGCGCGGCCACGCTGCTGGTCCTTCGCGACGCCAAGGACCTGGCGAACCAAGCGCTGACGGCGGACGTGGAGCGCACGCTGGCGCCAGACATCAACCGATTGCTCAGCCAAATCGGTCGTGAAGAGGATCGCCTCAACCGGGTCCGAACGGTGGTGACCAGCGCCACCATCGGCGACTTCGACAGCGCGGGGGTGGGCAGCGCGGCGGAGCAGATGGACGTGCGCGTCGACGCCAAGTACGTGATCGACGCCACCACAGGTCGGGTCGTGTCCTTCGAAACGGCCAGGCAAGGCGCCACGGTGCTGCGCAAGGGCGACGTGGTGAGCAGTATCACGGTGCAGGACCCCATCGCGGTGGTGAACCGAGCCCTGAACGTGCTGGTGCTGGACAGCCGCTACAACCTGGTGAGCCTGCAACCCGACCAAAATCCACGGCTGTTGCGGATTACGGGAACGGAGACGTGGCGGACGCCGGTGGCGTTCGACAACTTCAACAACAACTTCTACGTCCTGGACCCAGGCGCCAATACGATCCACAAGTACCAGGCGACGGCGGGCGGGTACGAAGTCGCGCCGAGCCCCTACGTCTTGGCCACGGCAGACATCGACATCAGCAGCGCCATCGACATGGCGATTGACGGCGACATTTTCGTGCTGATGTCGGATGCGTCGGTGCTGCGACTGCGGGGCGGGCAGCGCGAGCCGTTTGAGATCAAGGGCCTCGACGGAGACACGCTGAAGGCCACGCGCCTATTCACCGAGGTCGAAACCGACAGCCTCTACCTGATTGATTCGGCCAACAAACGGATTGTTGAAATCGACAAGCGGGAGGAATCCGCCGGCGAGTTCGTGCGGCAGTTCAAGTACGCCGGGTCGGACGATTTCTTTGCGGACATCCGGTCGATCTGGGTGAGCGAGATCGACGGCAAGCTGATCGTGCTGGGGAAGGATTCGGTTCGGCAGTTTGTGCTGCCGACGATTCAGGACGGGGCGTAGGCGCCTGGGCCAGGGCGGCGCAGCGTCCCTTTGGCGGCCTACGGATAGTCGGGGCGTAGGCGCCGTGTGTTCGGAGCGGGGAACGGGAATCGAACCCGCGTTTTAGGCTTGGGAAGCCCATGTTGTACCACTCAACTATCCCCGCCGGCCGCCGCCGCGCGCGGCGCCACTAATGTGACGGCGTTGGCGCGGGGCGTCAATTCGCCGTCGCGACCGGAGAGCCGTTCGGCGCCGGTCGGCTATATTGCCGCACCTTCCCGGACCGTCACTCCCGGGGCCAGCGGCCTCGGCTGAGAACCCGCATGCAAGACATTCGCACGGTCGCGAACCGGATCATCGACAACGTGGCCACCGTCATCGTGGGTAAGCGCGACGCCATTGAGCTTGTGGTCGTGGCACTGCTTTCGGACGGGCACATCCTGATCGAGGACGTACCGGGCGTGGGCAAGACGACGCTGGCTAAGGCCATCGCCCGCTCGGTCGGGCTGAGCTTCAAGCGCGTCCAGTTCACGCCGGACCTGCTGCCCAGCGACGTGACCGGCGTGACGATCTTCAACCAAAAGACGAGCGAGTTCGAGTTTCGCGAAGGCCCGGTGATGGCCCAGATCGTGCTGGCGGACGAGGTGAACCGGGCCACGCCCAAGACGCAGTCGGCGTTGCTGGAGGCGATGGAGGAGCGGCAGATCACCGTCGACGGGGCGACCTACGTGCTGCCCGAGCCGTTTCTGGTGCTGGCGACGCAGAACCCGATCGAGTACGAAGGCACGTTTCCGTTGCCGGAGGCGCAGTTGGACCGGTTTCTGATGCGGGTGAATCTGGGCTATCCGGAGCGGCAGGACGAGTTGCAAGTGCTGGCGACACGGCAGCGCGAGCAGCCGATCGACGACATCCAGCAGGTCGTCACGCTGGAGGAGGTCTTTGCCGCGCAGGAAGCGGTGAAGGACGTGTATGTGGACCCGCTGGTATCCAACTACATCGTGGACATCAGCCGCGCGACGCGCGAGCACAACGACGTGTACCTGGGCGCCAGTCCGCGCGGCAGCCTGGGCCTGTATCGCTCCGGACAGGCGATGGCGGCCGTCGGCGGACGCGACTACGTGGTTCCGGACGACGTCAAGCGGCTGGCGGAGTCAGTGCTGTCGCACCGGGTGATCGTGAGTCCGGCGGCGCGCATTCGCAGCGTGGACACGCGCGCCATCGTAGCGGGCATTCTCGACTTCGTTCCGGTGCCGGGCGCGTCAGCCGCCTGACCGATGGCGGGCGAGGTCCAGGAAATCGCCCTGGTCGCCCGCCGCATTGAGTCGTGGGACTGGTGCGGGGTGGCCGCGACCGAGGTGGGCCTTGTGAGTGCCACGCTGGCGCATGCCTCAGAGGCGGCCTGCATGGATGCACTGCGGGCGGCGTCAACGGCGGCGCGTCACCGGTCCAGGGGCGCTCAGCGCTTGCACGCGCGCCGGTTGGCGGAATCCCCGGTCGCCGCTGCGGGCTGGAGCGCTCATCAAATCGCGGGGAACGGGCTGGAGCAGCTGTGGGAATACCTGACGACCGGACGGCAACGGCTTGAGATTCCGCTGGATCGGCGGGCGGGAACGGAGTTCCAGCAGCGAACGTGGGATGTGCTGCGCAAGATTCCTTTTGGCGAAGTCGAAAGCTACCGCTGGGTTGCCAGTGAGCTAGCCCAGCCGCGGGCCACGCGGGCGGTGGGGACGGCGATTGGGGCGAACGAGCTGCTCGTGTTCGTTCCCTGCCACCGGGTCGTGGCCGCTCGCGGGCTGGGAGGCTATTCGCGGGGTCTGGACGTGAAGCGGCGCCTGCTGGCGCACGAACGCTCATGGCCACGAACGGCGCCGTTGTTCGTCGGGTGAGCCGGCGGTTCTACCGACCGATTGAGATGGACGGCTAGGGCAGCTCGGTAGCGTCCAGCCCGATGTCAACGGCGCGGGCGGAGTGGGTGAGCGAGCCGATGGAAATGTCGTCGACTCCGGTTTCGGCGTAGGCACGGACGTTGCCCAGGTTGACGAGCCCGCTGACCTCCAGGCGGGCTCGGCCAGCCGCCCGGTCCACGGCGTTCTGAACCTGGGCCGGCGTCATGTTGTCCAGCAGGACGAACTGCGCGCCGGCGGCCAGGGCTTCGTCGAGCTGGTCGAGCGTGTCCACCTCAATCTGGACACGAACACCGTTCCGGTTGGCCGCGTGCACGGCGTGCAGGGCGGCGGTGACGCCGCCGGCGGCGGCGATGTGGTTGTCCTTGATGAGGACAGCATCGAAGAGTCCGAAGCGGTGGTTGACGCCGCCGCCCAGGGCGACCGCGTACTTGTCCAGCGCACGGAGGCCGGGGACGGTCTTTCGAGTGTCGAGGATGGCGGCGCCGGTTCCGGCGACCGCGTCGACGAATGTGCGGGTGAGCGTGGCGATGCCGCTGAGACGCTGGAGGAAGTTGAGGGCGGTGCGTTCGCCGGTGAGGGCCAGGCGGGCGTTGGTATCGACGATTCCGGCGGCCTCGCCGATCTGAAGTTGCCCGCCTTCCGGGCTGGCGTCGTCGAGGGCCTCGGGGTCGCCAAGTTGCCGGTAGACCTCGTGCACGACAGGCAGGCCGGCCAGCGTGAGCGGCTCGCGGGCGGTGAGGGCGGCGCGGAAGCGTGCGTGCTCGGGGACCACGGACTGGCTGGTGAGGTCGCCGGCGCCGATGTCTTCGGCCAGGGCAAGCTCTACGGCCTGGGCGACGATTGCCGGGGCCGGCGTGGGCGATTTCACGAGGCCGCCGGGACGCCGCGGAAGCGGATGCGCAGGTTGGCGTAGTCGACGTCGCAAGGCCAGGCACCGTTGTAGCGGTAGAGCTGGCAGCGCAGGACGCCCAGGTCATCAATGTGGACGCAGGCCTGGAAGCCCTCGGGATAGGTCATGCTGATGTACTGGCCGCGCGCGCCGTCGGTCTGGGCGCTGATGTCGTAGTCGCCGTCCACGGGCGGTTCCACGTACCAGTCACCCTTCGGCAGCGTGATGGCGGCCGGCTGCAGGAATGCCTCAGGGTCGGTTGGGCTCGCGTTCATAAGTGTTTGGTGAGAACGGTGGTCGTTCTCGCTGAAATCGTACCTGCCGCAGGTCACGTTGGTGGCATGGACCGATGTGTGGGTAGCGCGTGGCGGCTGACGCGATTCCTGTGTGTCAGCGGGGTGGTCGCCGCGCTGATCGCACTGGTCGCCGCATGCCAAACGCTTGACGGCATCGGGCTATCGTCGGTTGATGCGACAGGGCCGGAACCAGCCAGTCAGCTTGAGGCGAATCCGGCCGCGATGGCTCAGGTACAGATTCCCTCGAGTGTCTTACCCCCGACGAGTCTCGACGTTTCAACGTCGACCAGGGATGAGACTTCGGTACCGACGCCTTCGAGGTCCGACTCCCGGCAGGAACTCCGGACCGAGGACTTGGTGCAACTGGCTCGCCCGTCAATTGTGCACGTTGCCACGGAATCGGTTGCCCGCGACAACAGTGGTCGAACTATGCCGGCCGGCGGCGTTGGAACCGGATTCGTGATCGATACCGAGGGCTTGATCGTCACGAACGACCACGTGGTAGCCGGCGCGGAACAGATTGTGGTGACGACCTACGCCGGGGATCTGTATGACGCAACGGTGGTTGGCCGCGATCCGCAGACCGACTTGGCGGTGTTGCGCATGGAGGCCTCCAGCCTGCCGCCGATTGCGCTCGGCCGGTCCTCAGATCTTCGGATCGGTGAGTCCGTGGTCGCGATCGGCCATGCGCTTGACCTGCCCGGCGGGCCCACGGTCACGGTTGGTGTCGTGAGCGCACTTGACCGAACCATCACGAATGTAGGTCCCCAGCGGTTGACGCTGAGCGACTTGATCCAGACTGACGCGTCCATCAATCCAGGCAACAGCGGCGGGCCCCTGCTGAACCGCTATGGCGAGGTCGTTGGGGTGAATTCCGCCGGTGCGGGTTCGGCGACGGGCATTGGGTTCGCGATAGCCATCGACGGCGCTCGGTTGGTAATCGACGAGTTGATCGAGAGCGGGCAGGTGGTGCGCGGCTTCCTGGGCATCGGACCGGCGACTATCACCCGCAGCCTCGCACGACACTTCGATCTCCCGGTCAGCGAGGGGATCATCGTTGTGCAGATCACAGCAGACAGTCCCGCCGACGAGGCTGGGCTTCGCGTGCGAGACATACTCCTGGCAATCAACGAAGAACCAGTGCCCGATGCGGGCGCGCTGAGCCGAGTTCTGGCACATTACGGCCCGGGCGATGAGGTCGTGGTTCGGTTTGTCCGGCCGGATGGCGACGATCAGCCGCAGGAATCTCGGGTTAGATTGGGGCAGCGTCCCGATCAATAGCTAGAACGGAGGCCCGGCGTGGCCATTGACCCGGCCCCATTTGCCGAATTGCGGCAGACCCTGAGCACGAACGTTGGCAAAGTCATCCTGGGCAAAGAGGCCGAGATCGAGCACATCCTGGTGGCGCTGCTGTGTCGCGGCCACGTGCTGCTGGACGACGTGCCTGGCACTGGGAAGACCATGCTGGCCCGGTCGATTGCCATCTCGCTTGGCGGTGAGTTCCGGCGCATCCAGTTCACGCCGGACCTGCTGCCGAACGACGTGACGGGCGTATCGGTTTACAACCAGAGGTCCGGCGAGTTCGAGTTTCGGGCCGGGCCGGTGTTCGCGAACGTGCTGCTGGCCGACGAGATCAATAGGGCGACGCCACGGACGCAGTCGGCGCTGCTGGAGGCGATGAGCGAAACGCAGGTCAGCGTCGACGGTGTTACCCGGCCGCTACCGACCCCCTTCATCGTGCTGGCCACGCAGAACCCGGTGGAGTTTGAGGGCACGTTTCCGCTGCCGGAAGCGCAGCTGGACCGTTTCATGATGCGGTTGTCGCTGGGCTATCCGACCTTCGACGACGAGCGGAACGTCCTGGACGGGCAGCGACACGGGCACCCCATTGACGACTTGCGACAGGTCTCCGACCTGCAAACGCTGGCCGACCTGCAACGTGGCGTTGGCGACGTGCATGTCGACGACACGGTCATCGAGTACCTCTTGCGGCTGGTGCGGGCGACGCGCGACCGGCCGGAAGTGGCGCTGGGGGCAAGCCCGCGAGGCTCGCTGGCGCTGCATCGGGCCGCACAGGCCCTGGCGGCGATTCGGGGCCGCAGTTACGTGCTGCCCGACGACGTGAAGGAACTGGCGCCTTCAATCCTGGCTCATCGCGTGCTGGTCTCGGCCGAGCATTCGCTGCGTGGGGTTACCTCGGATGCGCTGGTGCGCTCGCTGATGGAATCGACCGAGTTGCGCCTGGTTGACGAGGGTGACGGCGCGGCCTGATTTCTTTGGCCGACTTACCGTTGCTTTGGCTGTGCGTTAGTGTGCCCAGACTCATCGCCACGGGTCCCACCCGAAACCAGGTCGCCTCAGAGCGCCAACCTGCGTGAGCTTGCGGCATGCCTAGCCTGATCATTCTGACAATGGTGCTGCTGGGGGCAGCGTTCTTTACGCGGTTGCCCTTTCTGTTCCTGGCCGCATATCTGTTGATAGCCGTGCTGGTGCTGACGCACCTGTGGGTCTGGCGGATGCGGCGAGGGTTGCAGGTACGGCGGGAGTTTGCGCCGCGGGTGTTCCAGGACGAGACGGTTGCGGTCACCATTCACATTGAGAACGGGTCACTGCTGCCAGTGCCGTGGCTGAGCGTGCGGGAGGCGCTGCCGACGAGAATCGCGACGTATGACGCCCTTCGGCAGGTGGTGCGGCTGAGGCCAAAAGGGTCGACCACCATCGAGTACACGCTGCCGGCCACGCATCGTGGGTATCACCGGCTGGGGCCGTTGCAGGTTCGGTTTGGGGACGTGTTTGGGCTTGCCAGCCAGGACCTGCTGATCGATACGGCGGAGTTCGTGATCGTGTACCCGCAAGTGGTGCCGATCGAGGCGTTTCACGTGGAGTCGAATACGCCGTTTGGGGACATGCGCTCGCATCAGCGGATCTATCACGATCCGATTCGGGTGGTGGGATCGCGGGACTATGAGCCGGGGGACTCGCAGCGGTTGATCAACTGGAAGGCGACCGCAACGGTGGGGCACCTGATGGTTCGGAACCTGGAGCCGGCGGTGAGCCACGAGGTGCAGATCCTGGTGGACCTTGACCACGCCAGCTACAGCCGGATGTGGCGGGGGCCGGCCTCGGAGATGGCGGTGACGGCGGCGGCGTCGCTGGCGACGTTCATGCTGGAGAACCGGCAGAGCGTAGGAATCGTGGTGAACGGGCTGGATCCGATCTACCTGGGCGGGGTGCGCGGCGGCTCGCACGAGGATATGCGGGAGCGAATGGCCGGACGGGTTCCGCACGTGCCCATCGGGCGGGGGCGCGGGCACCTGATGTCGTGCCTGGACCTGCTGGCACGGGTTGAGCTGCTGGCGGGAGAAAATTCGGCGCAGGCGGTGACGACGGCGGGCCGGTCGATGCCGTGGGGAGCGACGCTGATCGTGCTGACGGGACTCAGGTCAAATGAGTTGTTGGCGAGCTTGATGGCGCAGCGCAAACTGGGCCACCGAGTGATCGTCGTGTTCACCGACGGATCGGCAGCCACGCTGGCCGCCGGGGCCGCGCGGGCCGCCGGCCTGACGGCGTTTGCGATTACGGACAAGGAGCACGTGCGTGTCTGGCGAGACGACCGAGCGGCCGTTTAGCCGGACCATCCTGGGCGCGATCGCCACCCTCTGCTTCGGGCTGTTCGGCGCGGGGCTGGCGCTGTGGATGCAGACGATCACGGTCGGCGCGGATCGGGCGTACGCGTTCCTGGTGATCATGACGCTCGTGTTCGTGGTCTCAATGGTGGTGGCGGCGTACGGGGGGCGGCACTCGGCAGGGAGCTATAGCTGGAAGCACTGGGCGGCGTTGGTCATTCCCATTCTGCTGCTGGTCCGCATCACGGCGTTTTTTGGGGCGCCGCCCGATGCCCGCGACGGGGCATTGGGCATCGTCGCCGGGTTGCTGGACCTGACGTCGTTGATGCTGATCATGATCCTGTCGCTGACCTGGATGGCCGGGATGCGGGTGCTGCGGAATATCGAACTCCTGCATCCGCAAAGCTCGGAGATCCCGCCGTCGAAGCGCTCGCCGCAGTACTACGAGTGGCTGAACGACCGGGGGCGGTACGTGGACCGCTCGGCGGCGATTGGTGAACTGACCCAACTGGCCGCGACGGCCGGGGGCATCCTGGTTGGGTTGACGGCGTTCAACGTGGCGGTCGGGTCGGAGACGCAGCAGGCGGGTGTGGTGCAGACGGCGCTGATCATCATGGTGCTGTACTACGTGAGCGTGCTGCTGTTGCTGAGCTACGCGAACCTGGTACGGCGGACCTCGCAGTGGTCGCTGGAGTTGGCGGCGCAGGCGCCGGGCCTAACAGGGACCTGGATTCGCTCCGCGATATTCCTGCTGGTGGTAGCGCTGGTGGTGGCGCTGCTGATACCGGCGGCGGACACGGACCTGTTTGCCGGGTTGGGCCTGCTGATCCTGGACGGAATGCTCTGGGTGGCGCGGATCGTGCTGGCGTTTGGGCTGCTGATCCTGAGCCTGATTGCGCGGCTGATCGAGCTGATGCGACCGGAGGGCGGGGGCTTCACCGAACCGCTGCCGCCCGAGGAGTTGTTGCAGGCGGAGGGCGAAGGCATCGACTTCGGGCTGTTTATCGCGGCGATCATCGTGCTGATCGCCGGCGGGTTCTCGCTGTACTGGCTGTTTCGAGCGGTGCAGCGAAATTACCAGCGGGTGTCGGCGCAACGAGCCAGCCGCTCGCTGCTGACCCACTTGTTGTTGATCCTACAGGCACTGCTGGCGTCGCTCCTTGGACTGTTTGGATGGACGCGCACGGTGGCGCAGGCGGTAGGGGCGTCGGTGCGGGCGCTGGCGGGTCGACGACGGGCTATGCAGGCGGGCCTGGGGTCGATGCGGCGAGGGGGCGGCGGGACGCTTCGGCAGCAGTTGCACGAGATCTACGCCGAGACGGTGGACGAGGCCTCGGCCCGTGGGGTGCACCGGGGGCCGTCGGCGACGCCCAGCGAGTACGGGGAGCGGCTGGCCGCGCGCTGTACCGGGGCGAGGGCGGCGGTGAGCGGTCTGACGGAGATGTACATGGCCGCCCGCTATGCGCCGGAGCTTGGGCCGGACCACGAAGTGGAACGCGCGCGCCGCCTGCAGGCCGAGGTCGGCCGGGCTCTGCAGGCTCCGCCCGATGACTAAGGATCTGTTCGCGCACGCCGGCGCCCGCGAGCAGGCGGCGGCGATGCCGCTGGCGGCGCGGATGCGACCCCGGAGGCTGGACGAGTTCAGCGGGCATTCCGACCTGGTAGGGCCGGGCGCGCCGTTGCGAACTGCGCTGGAACGCGACGAGATGTGGTCGGTGGTGCTGTGGGGTTCGCCGGGTACGGGAAAAACGAGCCTGGCGCGAATTGCGGCGGCGATGACCGAACGACGGTTCGTGGAACTCAGCGCGGTGTCGGCCACGGTGCGAGACGTGCGCGGGGTGATCGCGCAGGCGGCGAGCGAGCGGGACATGTACCGCAAGCGGACATTGGTCTTCCTGGACGAGATTCACCGGTTCAACAAGGCGCAGCAAGACGTGCTGCTTCCGGCCGTAGAAGACGGTGTGATCGCGCTGTGGGGCGCGACGACGGAGAACCCGTATTTCGAGCTGAACGCGCCGCTGCTGTCGCGGATGCGGGTGTTGCGGTTGCAGCCACTGGAGGCCGGGGACCTGCGGGCGATCGTGCGACGGGCGCTTGACTCGGAGGATGGGCTGGGCGAGAACGCGCCGAGGTTTGACGACGAGGCTGTGGAGCAGGCGGTGGCGGCATCGGGCGGGGACGCGCGGGTGGCGTTGAACTGGATCGAGTCGGCGACGGCGTTTGCGCGGGAACGCGGGCTGGACTGCGTGACGGCCGGTGTCGCGACGGAGGCGGCGCTGACGCGTCAGGTTCGGTACGACCGGGCGGCGGACGAGCATTACGACACGATTTCGGCGTACATCAAGAGCGTGCGCGGGTCCGACCCGGACGCGGCGCTGTTCTGGCTGGCGAAGATGCTGGAAGGGGGCGAAGCGCCGGAGTTCATGGCGCGGCGGATCGTGATCCTGGCTTCGGAGGACATCGGGAATGCCGATCCCCACGCGCTGCCGCTGGCGGTGGCGGCGGCCAGCGCGGTGGAGCGGCTGGGGTTGCCAGAAGCGCGCTATGCGCTGGCGCAGGCCACCATCTACCTAGCCGCGGCGCCCAAGAGCAACGCGGCGGGGCGAGCGCTGGGGGCGGCGGAGCAGGCGATCCGCCGGGGCGCGAACCTGGAGGTGCCGCTGCATCTGCGCGGGGCGGCGCATCCGGGGCTGGCGGAGGCGCACGGCCAGAGCGTGGGGTACCGGTACCCGCACGACTTCCCGGGCAACTGGGTGCCGCAGAAATACATGCCCGGCCGCCAGCGCTTCTACGACGGCCGAGGCGGCGGCGAGGAGCGAGAACTGTGGCAGCGCCTCCAAAAGCGCGGCGCACGACCACCTACAGCCGGTAGTGACCCGGATCTGCCCTAGCGCCCGCGCCTCAGAGTTCGCACGCTCAGGTCGAGGTTGCGGGCGACCTTGCCACGGGCGGCGTCGAAGGCAGCGGGGTTGGCGTCGAGGACGGCGACCTTTTGGCCGGCAAGGGCAAATACCTGGGCAATGCCGTGGCCCATGAGACCGGCACCGAGGACACCGATCGGAGCGCGTTGGTCAGCGGGCGACAATTCGGCGCTGCCGAGGACCGGCTGCAGAGGTTGACACCGTGCGGTGATTGGGTTGGGCGCCCGAGACCTCGACGTGTGCGAGACAATCCGTCGACACGATCCGGGAACAAAACAATGAGGCTCGAAGCGATTACAACGAAGCTCGATCAGGGAATTGCGGAGCTTCGCGCCGGAACCTTAACTGAGTCCAGGCTCGCGACCATTCGGGACGAACTGACTGCCGCTGGCAATGCCCGCCAGGATCTGCTGTACCTGCAAGCCGCCGGCACGGCCCTGGACACCCAGGTGATCGGCATGCGGACGGTGATTGACGGCGAACTTTCGGATGGCGCGAACGATCCCGACGACTGGCCCTATCAGACCGTTCTGGACGCCATCCAAGACGGCTGGCGCATCATTGAGTTTCCCAACCTCGCGCTGTTGCTCGACGAGTCGCGCACGTATGCCTACGGGGCCGAGTTTGTACTCGAGAAGATTCGGAGCGCCTGATGGATACCTCGCACATCGCGCCGACGCTGACCGACACCGAAGTCCTGGAGTTTTGTAAACACGGCTATCTGCTCCTCGACGGCGTGGTGCCGGAGGAGATCAACCGCAAGACCGTCGCCTTCGTCGACCACAACACTTCCCTCGAGCCAACCGACATCCTGGCCGAGGACTGGTTTGTCGAGAACGTAATCCTCAATCCCGCGGCCGCCGGCGCCGTCCGCTCGCTGCTGGGCGTGGGGTTCGAGACGCCCGTCCTAATGAGCAACCACCGCGTGCACATGCCGGCGCCGGCGCAAGGCTGGCATCGTGACGGCGGGTCACGCTATGGACCTGCGCTCCACTACTTGCAGGTCTTCTACTACCCCGAGGCATGCACGGCCGAGATGGGGCCTACCGAGGTGCTCCCCGGTTCGCACTTCCTGTTCCAGCACTCCAGCATGATGGGGCATTACGGAAACCTCCGACACGCCGTCAAGACCGTCGCGTCCGCCGGCTCAATCTTTCTCACCGTCTATTCCATCTGGCATCGGCGCTCCGTATCGACGGCGCGGGGAGTCCGCAATCTCCTCAAGTACAACTACTGGCGCACGTCACCGCCGGCGCGCGACTGGGTGATCGAGCCGGACTTCGACTTTGCCCAGGCCGACTACGCGTTCGTCCTGCGGGGATTGCGGCAGCAGTTTCGGGACGCCCTGGATGCGTCCGAGATGTTTTTCTGGCTGTGCGGCAAGTCCGGTGAGTACCAGACCATGGGCGGCCAGGGCTGGCCCATGCCCGGCCACCGCAACGCATCGCCCAGAGGCTTCCCCGGGGAGCCCACCGCAGCCAGGTACTGAGCGGCGCCGGCGGATAGCCCTAGGTGGACGCCGCGGGCAGGTATTCCCGAAGAAATCGGACGCCGAGCGGGATGACCTCGATGGGATCGTCGCGGCCTTCGTAGACGAGGCTGACCCAGCCGTTGTAGCGGACGCCGCGGATGGTCTGGAAGATGGTGTCGTAGTCCAGCGATTCTTCGCGGCCGGTGGCGATGCGATAGAGCTTGGCGCGGACGGCGGTGGCCAGCGGCGCGGTGAGGGCAATGCTGTTCAGGTAATCGTGGCCCTCACGCTGCTCGTCGTCGGCGAAGCCCGAGGCGCCGGGAGACCCGGCGTATTGGCCCGTGTCCAGCACATGGCCCAGGTTGGGGTGGTCGACCTGGCGGATCAGGCGCAGCACGTCTTCGCCGTCGGGCGCGATCTGGTTGTGGTTGTGGTTCTGGAGAGAAACGACCACGCCAACCTCGGCGCCGAACTCGGCGCACTCGCGCAGGGCGTCGGCGCAGCGGTCCCAGGAGGCGGCGCGATCGTCTTCGGTAAACGGTTTCCCGCTGAAGACGCGGACCTGGGGAGCGCCGAAAAGGGCGGCGCGTTCGATCCAGGTCTTGGTGCGCTGGACGTCGGCGGCAAGGTCCTCGGCGGGGCGCGCGAAGTTGTTTGAGATGGCGATGCAGGGGATGTCCAGGCTGCGGTCCAGGCAGGCGCGCTTGACGGCCAGCAGCGAGGCACGGTCTTCCGCCGGGAACGCGGAGTCGTGGAGGTCGACTCCCTCAACACTCAGTTCGCGACAGGTGTCTAGGAAGCGCATCAGGTCCATGCGGCCGTCGTCGAAGGCCTGGCGGTAGGAGAGGGTGAGGATGCTGAGCCTCAGCATGGGGCGCGTCTCCGGTAGTGGGTCGGCAGACTAAGCGTAGGGCGGCGAGGCGAGCGGGTCGAACGGTGAATGCACCGGCTCTTGAAACCGGCTGTCCGCTCGCAAGCCAAGCGTGCGCTGTGAAAGCAGCTCAGAACGTCTCTTCGACTACGACGCGGCCGCCAGCGTGCACGTTCATGGACAGCCTGCATCCCAATAGGGAGCGCATTCCGAGCAGCGGCGGACTATCCAACCGAATGACGAATACCGGCCTCACATTCTCGTGCAGCAACACCCTGGCTGTGAATACGTCGACGTTGTGTGTGAACCCGTCGGCCGTAGCTATCGCTCGCTGACCGCTGTAATCGAGACCAAGCCGTCTGATGACATCCGATGGCAGGGTCAAGTGGCCGCTGAATCCGGTATCCAGAATGAATTCGAAGCTGTGCTCGGTGTCGTAATCGTCGAGAATCGAAACACTGACTACGGGCTCCAGGCGTTGGTTTACCCGCCCGCGAATCATTCAGTACGAGCCAATATCCCGCCCTGTAAGTTGTATGCCGCTGGATAGCCGACACGCTCCGCCCATGTAATTGCGTCCGGGCGCCGCTCCATCAGCCGCATCGTTGCCGCCAAGTCGTCGGAATCGACCTCGAAGTCCCCGCTGCGAATGTCGATCACGACGAAGTCGCCTTTCGCCGTCGCGCGGGTCAGTTCGCGGATCCTGGTGACGTAGAGCTCCTTGCCTCGGGACGCCACGCTCTTGTGCCCTGTCGCCACTGAAGGCTCACCTTTCGCTGAGTGTCCACACGAACTCGGCACAACCTCCCACGCGCCCTGAGGGTGAACCGCTCGACAACTCTAGCAATGCACCGTTTCAAGGGGCCTCGCAGCCAGCCCGTTGCACATTTGGAGCGGGGCGGGACGTGCCCCGGTCAGGTCGTGCTCGCCGTGAGGCTGAGCACGCGCTGGATCTGGGCACCGAGGCCGTCAGCGATGGCGGCGAAGCCGGCGTCGTTGGGGTGGACATGGTCGGCGAGGAGGTCACCCTGGCCGGGGCCGATGAGGCCGTGGCCCTCGAGCAGGATCAGGTTGGCGTCGCCGAAGCTCTGGCGGCGGTAGACGACTTCGCGGATGACGCGGCGGTATTCCTCGAGCTTGGCGCCGCCGTGGGTGGTCTGCTCGAACTCGCAGGTGTGGAAGAGGGGCGTGACCATCAGGATGGGGACGTCCGGCTGGCGCCAGCGAAGGATGGCCAGGAACGTGTCATAGGTGCGCTCAAAGGCGCGCGGCTCCTCGTAACTGGAGCCGAAGGTGTTGACGCCGTAGGCGAGCACGATGACGTCGGCTCGCAGGGAAGCGGCAATCTCGGCCATGGCCGGCTCGCCGCGGGCGGAGCCGCCGACGCCCAGGTTGACGAAGTCCACCCCAAGACCGCGGGCTATGCGGGCCGGATAGGTCGTGCCCGGCCGCACGGTTGTGCTGCCGTGGGTGATGGAGTCGCCGTAGAACAGTAGCCGCGGACCCGCCACGGGCGGTGGTGCCTGGACATGGGCGTCTTGGGCGACGCCGACGCCCGCGAACCTGACTTCGCCGTAGGGCGGCATGTAGAGCTCGACGCAGCGGGCGCGCGACGGTCCGTCGTAGACCACGCCCTCAGCGGCGCCCAGGCCCTGGCTGCGAAGCTGGCCGTAGAACTCGCCATTCTGGTAGAGGTCGATTTCGGCGTTCGCCCGGTTGGTCTGCTGGGACACCCATTCGGCGCGCACGGCGATGGTGGGGCTGTCCGTGCGGAATGCCACGCGCACGCCTGAAGCGGCGCAGAGACGCATCCAGGTGTCGGCCGGCAGTCGCTCACGCCACGCGGCGGGTACACGATGCAGCAAGGCGCGGCGTTCGCCGACGAGGCCGCGGTATTCCAGTTCGGGGTCGAGCGCGTCCAACCAGCGCATGCCGATCATGGTATGCAACCGCGCGGGAACCTCAGCGACGCCTTATGCGCTGGACTCCGTTCAGCCGTCGGCTCTTTCTTCAATCTGCCAGACCGCCAGGGGGTTGGCGCGGGTTTGCATGGGGAACGAGACGCGGGCGCCGGTGCGGTGGCCTTCGAGGATGGCCATGACCATTTCGAGGGCGGCGGTTGCCTGGCGGGCGCTGGAGACCGGTTCGCCGCCATTTTCAATGCAGTCGATGATGTCGGCGGCGGCGTGGCGGTTGAGGGCATCGAGCAATTGGGCGTCGGTGGCCGGCCTGCCGTCCGGGTAGGCGAGGTCTGCAACATCGACGGGTTCCCAGGAAAGCGACGAGTCGCCCGGAAGGTTGGCGGGCGCGGGATAGCGAAGGATGGTGCGGCCCGCATCTCGCACCGAGATGCCGCCCTCGGTGCCCCAGAGTTCGTAGCCGAACCACGGGGACGGACCGCCAGCTGGGCGCGTGTAGGTGTCGAAGCGGGCGATGGCGCCGGACTCGAATGTGAAGTAGCCCGTGAGCGCGTCGCCGGCCATCTGGCCGAGGCCCTCGGGGCCGTCGAAAACGTCGTCGACCGTGACGTCGCGTCCGTTGACCTGCATGTGGCCGGTGGCCCAGGCCACGTCGCCGGCGATGAAGCGGAGGGCGTCCAGCACGTGGGTGCCGAGCACGCGAAGGTCGTGGGTGCCGCCGCGCTGGTCGCACTTGCCGACGGCGTGTATGTAGCGAAGGGTTCCGATGGCGCCCTCGCGGACAAGCTCGGCCACGCGGTGCGTTCCCGGGCGGTAGCGGTTCTGGTGGGCGACGGCGATCTTGGTTCCGGCGGCGTCGGCCGCCTCCAGGACGGCGTCGGCTTCGTCGAGGCTGGCGGTGATGGGCTTCTCGATGTAGATGCCCCTGACGCCGGACTCGATGACGTCGAGGAGCCAGCGCCCGTGGTGCTTGAAGTGGTGCGGGCATATCGAGACCAGGTCGGGAGACTCGGCAGCGAGCATGTCGCGGTAGTCGTCGTACTGCTTGGGGTTGCCGATTTCGGCCGCGCGCTCTGCCCGGGGCTCGGCCACGGGGTCGGCCAGGGCTGTCAGCTCGACGTTGGGCAGTTCGTAGAACGCCTGGTGAATGGCGTGTCCGTAGGCGCGTTCGAGCGTGGAATCGGCTATGGCAGCGGCGCGGTAGGTCGGCATGACGGACTCCGGCGGGAGACACGGCTGATGCGCGCATGATGCCTGAGCGCGGGGAGCCTGGTCGCCCCACATGGGCGCGGGCGGACGCACCGTAAGATCGGACGCGACCCGTCCAGCCAGGACTCGCGTGAATGTCTCGTGTCGCCCTGATTCAGACCACGCCCGAGAGCGTGCTGGATGACATAGACCGAGCGATGGACGCCGCAGGCTACGCCTCGGCGCTGAGTCGCAGCGCCGAGACCGCGCTGAAGATCAACGTCTCGTGGCACCACTGGTACCCGGCCTGCTCCACCACGCCCTGGCAGCTGGACGGTGTAATTCGGAAGCTGCGAGCCGATGCGTACGCGCCCGAGTCGCTGTTCGCCGCGCACAATCGAACGGTAACCGTGAGCGCGCACGTGGGCGAGCGCCGGAACAAGCATTTGCCGGTGGTGACGGCGCACGCCCTCCGCAACGTACATCTGTACGAGGACGACGCGTGGGTTCGATATGAGCCAAGGGGCCGACTGCGCACGCTGCACGACGTGTACCCGGAGGGCATTCGGATTCCGCAGCGGCTCATCGGGGCAAACATCATTCACTTGCCGACCGTAAAGACGCACGTGTTCACCACGATCACCGGTGCGATGAAGAATGCGTTTGGCGGGTTGCTGTTCGAGAAGCGGCACTACTGCCACGCGACCATTCACGAAACCCTGGTGGATCTGTTGATGATCCAGAAGGAGATTCACCCGGGCGTCTTTGCAGTGATGGACGGCACGTTGGCGGGCGAAGGGCCGGGGCCGCGCTGCTTGCGGGTGCACGAGCGGAATCTGATGCTGGCGGGCGCCGACCAGGTGGCCGTGGACGCGACCAGCGCGCGCCTGATGGGCCTGGATCCGTTCGAGATTCCGTTCCTGCGGATGGCGCACGAGGACGGCCTGGGAACGGCGGATGCGCGTGAAATCGAGGTGGTGGGCGCCGACATCGATGAGGTGCGCTGGCAGGTGGCGGCCCGCCAGGACACGTTCGCCAGCCGCGGGCAGAAGGCGATCTACTGGGGACCGCTGAAGCGGCTGGAGAAGGTGCTGCTACGGACGGTGATCGCGCCTTGGTCGTACGCGGCGTCGAGGCTTTATCACGACGTCTATTGGTACAACGCGATCGGGCGCGGGCGGGTTCGGCGGGCGATGCAGGGGCCGTGGGGCGAGCTGTTTCTGCGGTATCCGTCGGTTGCCGGGCAGGCGTTGCCGGTGCCGATCGAGGAGCACGGGGCGGCCCTTCGCTCCTAGCGGCGAGGGTTGCTTCGTTCAGAAGACGAGGCTGCCCGGCCCGTCCTTGCCGGAACGCTCGATCAGTCGCCCTGTGCTATCTGGCGCACCACGCCGCCGGCTTCCATGCGCGCGAGGGCCCGGGCGGTCCAGTCTTCGCCCTCGGGTGCGGCGTCGATCCAGGCCAGGTAGTCACGGATGATCTCGTGGAGCGTTCCGGTCGGCCGCCAGCCCAGCGCGCGGATGCGGGCCGTGTCGGACCAGACGTGGCGGGTGTCGCCAAGCCGATAGCGGCCGCTGACATCGGGCTCGGCATTGGAACCCATGGCCGCGAGCACTGCCTCAGCGTATTCGAGGACGGTTGTGACCTGGCCGCCGCCAACGTTGAAGGCCTGTCCGACCGCATCCGGATGCTCGAGCACGAGCTCGACGGCGGATATCGCGTCTCGAATGTGGGTGTAGTCGCGTCGCTGGCGGCCATCCTCATAGACGACGGGACGCCGGCCATGCCGGATGTGGCCCACGAAGGCCCGCAGCACGCCTGAATAGGCATTAGCCGGACTCTGGCGCGGTCCCTGGATGATGCTGAATCTGAGGGCCGAGGTAGGGATGCCATGTCGGGCGCCCAGGGTGAGCGCGTAGGACTCGCCAGCCAGCTTGGAGATGCCGTAGGCGTTGGTGGGCACCGGATGTCGTTCAGATGATGCGGTCGGTTCGAGCGGCGCTCCACAGGCAGCGCACGCCGGGTCCCAGACGCCACGGGCCAGCTGCTCCAACGAGCGAGGCGGGGGGTACTGCCGCCCATGGTCAGGGCATTGGTAGGCGCCTTCGCCGTAGACGGCCTGGGAACTGGCCACGACGACCCGCTGGACAGGCTGCTTGCGCTCCACCAGTAGCTCGTAAAGCAGGGCCGTGCCGGCGTCGTTGACGAGGGCGAAGCGACTGAAGTCGGCCTGGTAGTCCTGGTAGGCGGCCAGGTGCACGACGGCGTCGGCGCCATTCAGCGCCACCCGCCAGTCGTCGCGTTGGGTGACGTCGCCGCGAATGCGCCGGACGGCAGCCAAGCCGTCGGGCCAGGTCCGGTCCGGGTGGACGCGCGATACCAGGCTGTCCAGGACGGTGACGGTGTGACCACGCCGCAGTAGCGCATCGACAACGTGCGAGCCGATGAAGCCGGCTCCACCAGTTACAAGGACGTGCATCGATTCAGTCGCTCATGAGCGCACGGCGTCCCACGGTGGAGGGCGAGCGCCGCGGGAATTCGGACGATGTTTCACGTGAAAAACTCCCGGAATCCTGCGCCTAGCGGTGGATATTGAACACGACTCGGGCGCCGCCCGGATCGAAGGCGACCGGGAGTTCACGCAGCGGTGCAAGTGCTCGGCGCACGTCGTCCTGCCGGGACGGTGGGACGTAGAAAAGGAGGAACCCGCCGCCGCCCGCGCCAGCGATTTTTCCGCCCAAGGCGCCAGCGGCACGGGCCCGCGTGTACAGCTCGTCGATGGCGGAGTCCGAAACGCCCTCGGCAAGGGCCTTCTTGTGGCGCCAGGCGGTGTCGAGCAACTGGCCAAATTCGTCCAGCCGGCCGCGGATGAGCAGGTCGCGAGCCTCGTGGGCACAGGCTTTGAGGCGATCGAGGTCGGTTCGAGACTGCTCAATACGTTGCTGCTGATGGTCGAGGATGGCCGCCGCCGATCGCGTTCGGCCCGTGAAGAACACCAGCAGTCGGTCCTGGAGCCGCCGAGTAGTGGCAGGGGACGCCTGGACACGCTCCACGTCGATTGCTTCGTCGGGACGGAAGTCAACGGCGCGCAGGCCGCCGAAGGCTGAAATGTATTGGTCCTGTTTGCCAATCGGTCGGTCCAGGATCTCCACCTCAATGCGGCAGGCCTGTTCCGCGAGGGTGCGGGCGTCCACCAGTCGCCCGCGGTAGGTGTGCAGCGCATGCAGGAGGCCTACGGTGACGGCGGCGGAGGATCCGAGTCCGGTCCCAGTGCTGGGCACGTCGGCCAGGGTCGTAATCTCGACGCCGCGCTCCACGCCAGTCATTCGCATGGCTTCGCGCACGAGTTCGTGCCGGATGGCGTCGACCGACTGGACGATCTCCTTGATTGAGTAGTTGATGTAGATGTCGTCGTCGAAGCGTTCCTTGACGATGACGTAGACGTACTTGTCGATCGCCGTCGTGAGCACGGCACCACCGCTCACTCGGTAGTAGTCGGGGAAGTCGGTACCGCCGCCGAAGAAGCTCAGGCGGAGGGGCGTCTGGGTGACGATCATCGAGCGCTATCGGGAGAACCGGGAACATCTGGTGCGGACGCAGCGGGGGCCGTGGTCATGGCTACGCGGCAGCGAGGACAGCCGCCATGTGCACGGTGACCGCGTGGCAGACGATGTGGTGCAGGTCCTCGGCAACCTGGACGGATTCGGCTTCGATGGGGACCACGATTTCAGCGCGCCGCGCCAACGCGGAGGCCGGTGGCGCCAGGGCCAGGCTTTGAACGCCGCACTCGCCAGCGGCCGCGACGGCCGCAAGGAGGTTGGACGACTCGCCGCGCGTGCTGATGGCGACGAGAAGGTCGTCGCGCCGCGCGAGGTTGCGGAGTTGCTCGGCAAAGACGAGTTCATACGAAAAGTCGTTAGCCCAGGCCGTCAGCAACCCGACGTTGTCGGTGAGGGCCACCGCACGGATCCTTCGTGCTCCAGGGGCGTTCGGGATCGTGGTCTTGGTCAGGTCCGTGGCGAAGTGGGACGCGGTGGCTGCGCTGCCGCCGTTGCCGGCAATGAATATCGTGCGGTCGCCGCGCCATGCCGCTTCGATCGCCGAGGCCAAGGGTTCAATCTTGGCAGCTGAGAGGTCGGAAACCTGCCGACTCAGCGCCCGCAAGTGGGCGCCCACGAGGTCGGTCACGGCTGTCAGCCGGCCGGCATTCGTGGCTTCCAGCCCGGCATCAGCGGTCGAGCGGGTTGTGGAAGCATGAGCGAGCGCCGGTGTGACAGGTGGGACCGGCAGGGTTGACCTTGACCAGCAGGGCATCGCGGTCACAGTCAGCCACAAGCTCGACGACGTGGAGGTAGTTCCCGGAGGTCGAACCCTTGTTCCAGAGTTCCTGACGGCTGCGGCTGTAGAACCAGACCGTGCCGGAGTCGAGCGTGCACGCAAAGGCCTCGAGGTTCATGTAGCCGAGCATGAGGATGTCGCCGCTGGCGTCGTCCTGACAGATAGCCGGAATGAGGCCGGCCACGTCGTATTTCAGTTGGAAGGCGACGGGCGTATCGGTGGCGCTGTCCATCCGTGACGATTCCTTAGCGGCCGCGGCCGGTCGCTGAGTTCTCCAGGTCAAACGAGGGGTGAGGCGCCATGATACGAGCCCTTTCGATTGCGCTCCCCGCCGCGCGGGGGGCAGGAGGACCGTAAACGTCGGCGTTGTCGGTCAGACCAGAACGTTGCGGGGATTCTGCGCCACGCCGTTTACGCGGTATTCGAAGTGCAGGTGGGGACCGGTGGTCCAGCCGGTGAGGCCGACGTAGCCGATGACCTGGCCGCGGCTGACGAACTGGCCCGGGGAGACGGGCGGCGGTGAGGTCCAGTCATCCAGGTGAGCGTAAAGGGTCTCCTCGTTCTGGTTGTGGGCAATGACGACGATCATCCCGTAGGAGGCCTGGCGGTTGCCCGGCACCACATAGTCGGCCACCAGCACGATGCCGTCGTTGGCGGCCACGACGGGCGCCAGCATGTCCTCGGCAATGTCGATGCCGATGTGCGGACACTGGCCGAAGGTGCACCCGCCGAACTCGGTGGTGATGAGGCCCCACAGCGGCCAGGTGTAGACGCCAGCCACCGAGGTTCCCTGAGTCGCGGCGACCTGACGGGCAAGTTCGCGCGCCTGCTCCTGGGCCTGCTGCAATGCCAGGATGCGTTCGAGCTGGGCGAGTTCTCGCTGGCGAATGTCGCGCAGCACCAGGATGCGGCTTCCGACGACGGCGGCTTCAGCCTGGAAGGCGTCGACGTTGGCGTCCAGGGAGGTTTGTTCTTGCTGGACGCCGAAGATGAGGTCCTGCTGTTCCTGGGAGCGGCGCTGGAGTTCAGACTCGATCACGGCCGCTTCCTGGCGTAGTTCGTCCATCTGCTGGAGGCGGGCCGCCAGGTCGGCCGTTCGCAGGTGGACGGTCTGGCGGCTGCGGCGCAGAGCATCGATCTCCTCAAGGTCCTGGGCCAGGGCGCGCTCAAGCGAGGTGGCCCGGTCGAGAGCTTCGGAGAATGACGAGGACGAGAGCACCGTCTCCAACATGGATGTGCGCCCCGCCTTGTAGAGCGACCGAACGCGGGCGCCCAGGTTGTCGGTCTCGCGAGCCAGGGCCCGATTGAGGTTGGCGATGGACGCGTTGATGTCAAAGACCTCGAGCTCCACAGTCTCGAGCTGCCGATTGACGTCGCGCAGGCGCTCGACCGCCGCGAAGCGCTGCCGGTCGATGACGGCGAGTTGCTGTTGGAGCGCACCCTCACGCGCCTGGGCGGCCGCCAGAAGGGTTTGCTCTTCCTGGGCCAGGCGTTCGAGCTCCGCCTGCTCGCGCTCCGCCGTCTCGATTTCCTCCTCCGTCACGGCGCGGGCGATCAACGGGGTGGCGCCAGCTACGGCGGCGCCGGCCAGGGCGGCGCGCAGGAAACCACGACGCGACGCCACGCGCAGGCCGGGCACGTCGAAGAGCACGGCGTCGCAGCGTCCGGCGCATTGGCAGCCGGGGCCGTGATCGTGCGCGGTGGGATCTATCGGTTGATCGGATGCGGTCAGAGGGTCGGCTCCAGCGGCCGCAGATCAGTACCCAACGAGTGTGCCACGGAAAACCGGACACCTTGCTGATCTCGCGCAATTGCTTTCAACGCGGATGGCCGCTCCGCATTCTCACGGCAGGGTCAGGAACATGCGGTCGGGCAACTCGGGGAACGGCGCGGTTGGCAGGGCCTGGTACCAGTAGGCGACGGAGCAGATGTCGTCCTGGCGGGCCATAAACAGCTTGCCCTTGCCGTCGAAGTCCCGATCGGGATGGAAGCCGAGGTCCTGGATGGTGACGCGGAGATCGCGCTGAAACCGGATCGGGTCGAGGACGTGGAATCGGTACATGGCGTGGCGGTGCTTGTTGAGCATGTGGCCGTCGGGCTTGATGACCTGGTGCATGCCGAGGAAGGGGGTGGTGTAGGTGCGGTATTCGCCGGCCACGCTCCAGTCGTAGGAGCCGCCGACATAGTCCTCGGTTCCGGTGCCGCAGATGGTTGGAAACTCCGCGTCACCATCCATGAAGAACTTGATTTCGCCTTCGCCCCACCAGCGGTCGTCCAGCACGCCCCAGCCGAGCGAGGTGCCGACGTAGTGGCCGCGGCCGCGGATGCCGTCGACGATGGAGTACTCCTCGCCATAGGGCACGGGGTTGGCGCGGCGGAACTGGGCGTGGAAGTAGGCGGCGGCGTCGGGGACGTCCGTGAGGGTGTAGTTGACCTGGTAGAAGCAGCGCTGCGCTTGAGCCGGGTGCTGGTTTTCGAGCGTGATGCGGCAGTGACGCCGGAATGGCATCTGCCAGAAGCAGTTCAGGCCGCAGCCCGGATTGACGACGATGGGCAGGGCAGAGACCTGGGCAAAGTGGTCTTTCAGGTCGTCCTCCCTGGTCGCCCAGGGCACGGCAAAGAAGTCGGGTAGCGGGACCTCGACGGCGGGCTGCTGCTGATCGTCCCAGTACATGCGCAGGATGAGGTTGCGGGAGACGGAGCCGGTGATCCAGATGCTCTGGATGGCGCCGGGGCCCTGGATGTCGGCCATTTCCAGGGTCTCGCCCGGGTCTATCGAGACGGCGGGACGGCACTTCCAGCCACGGCCCAGGTGGCGGGAGGGGCCGTTGGGATCGGCTTCGGCCCTGGCGCCGCCGCCGCGTTCGCCGCGCGGGTTTTCGGCGGAGATGGAGCGGGACTGGGCCGACGAGAGGCGGGAGAGGTTGCCGAGGTGGAGGTTGAGGCCGTTGAAGGGGGTCATGGTGGGACTTCCGGATCTGGAACGCGACGAGCGTATTCTGGGTGCGCCGAGCCCCATTGGCGACTTTTGGGAAGGCTCAGATGGAGAAGTGGCCTTTCCGTCCGGATCGGACGTTGCCGGCCCGGAGAGATTTGTGGTTCGGAAACGCTGTTATTCACACTTCCTGACTGAAGTCTGAATAGCTGATCCTGTTATTCAGTTTTACTTAGCAATGGACCAGCATCCACGTGCAGAAGGCCTAGACCTCCGCGGGATGGTTATTTAGACTTCATGGCCTAAGTCTGAATAACGGAAACCGTTATTCAGAGTTGCGTAACAACGGATCACTCCTCGCGAAATGAAACGCGGCGTCACTGGCCGATATCAGAGTTCGGCCACGGTCGGCGAACAGTTTGACGCGTTTGTGCCCTTCCCCTTGCCGCCAGCCCCACCGCTTGCGCTCGACGGGAAGCTGCAACAGGAGCTGGAGCAGGCGCTACTCGCGCTGGGACGCCTCGACAGCATCACGACGCTGCTGCCGGATCCCGACTTCTTCATCTACAGCTACGTTCGCAAAGAGGCGGTGCTGTCCTCGCAAATCGAGGGCACGCAGTCTTCGCTCTCGGACCTGCTGCTTCATGAACTTGACCAAGCGCCGGGCGTGCCAAGCGACGATGTGGCCGAGGTGTCTAACTATGTCGCAGCGCTTGACCATGGCATCACGCGCCTGCGTGCGGACTTCCCGCTCTCGAACCGGTTGATTCGGGAGATTCACGGCGTACTGCTCTCACGCGGGCGCGGCAGTGAACAGGATCCGGGCGAGTTCCGGCGCTCGCAGAACTGGATCGGAGGAACGCGGCCAGGCAATGCACGCTTCGTGCCGCCGCCCCACACTGCCGTCCCCGACTGCATGACGGCGCTCGAGCGCTTTCTTCACGCGGAGGAAGATGGATTGCCGCTGCTGGTTCGAGCTGGACTGGCGCACGTTCAGTTCGAGACCATTCACCCATTCCTGGACGGCAATGGACGTGTCGGCCGTCTCCTGATCACGTTTCTGCTTCATCACGGCGGGGTACTTCGCGAGCCCCTGCTCTATCTCAGCCTGTACTTCAAGCAGCACCGCGCGGCCTACTACGACCTGCTGAATCGCGTGCGGCATGAGGGGGACTGGGAAGCTTGGCTCGAGTTCTTTTTCGACGGGGTGCGGCACGTTGCCACGGAGGCAGTCGCAGATGTTGAGCGTCTGGAAGCCATGTTCACGAAGGACCGAATGACGATTGAGCGGACAGGTCGCCGTGCGGGTTCAGCTTCACGGGTCCACGAAGCGCTCAAAAGTCGTCCCATCCACTCAATCACCAGCGCTGCAAACGCGACCGGCCTCTCGATACCGGCCGTCTCATCAGCGATGAGCCTGCTCGTCGAGCTTGAAGTCGCCCGTGAATTGACCGGTAGGCGCCGAAACCGGCTCTTTGCGTATGACCGCTACCTATCCGACCTGATGGAGGGGACGGAACCGGTCTAAGTCGAGAACCTGCGCACAAGGCGGGCAAAGTCAAGCAGCGCAGCGCTATCCAGAAACGAACACGCAGCTATTGGGTGCTTCGGAGCGCTCGTGCGCAAGAATGCGGTCGATCTGCTCAAGTGCCCCGGAGAGCCGCTCCCATGTCCAGCCGCGAGCGACCGAATGTCATCGTCATCGTCAGCGACACATACCGGCCCGACCACATTGCGGCGAATGGGCATCCGGACGTGGTTACGCCGGAGTTGGACGACTGGCTGGGGCGGAGCGTGACGTTTGAGCAGGCGACGGTGTCGAGTTTTCCGACAATTCCGATGCGGACGGACTGGTTTACGGGGCGATTCGGTCACCCGCGCCACGGCTGGCGCAACCTGGATCCGATGGCGGTGACGCTGCCGGAGGTGCTTGGGGCGAATGGGTACCGCACGCAGCTGATCGCGGACACGACGCACCTGATGAACTCGCACTTCTTTCACCGGTTCGATCGCCATCACTTCAACCGGGGGCATGAAGGCGACGGCAAGTTTCTGCGGCTGAACGAACCGATCGAGCACGTAGTGGAGGATCCGCGCAAGACGCGGGTGGAGTTTGGGAACCATTCGTATACGCCAGTGCTGCCCGACATCCACGCGCATACGAACTACTGGCGGCGCTACGAGGACCAGTCGCAGCCGATGCGGATGGCGGACGACGTGTGCCGGTTCCTTGAAGACTGCTACGCCAGCCCGCAGCCGTTCATGCTGTGGGTGGACTGCTTTGACGTGCACGAGCCGTGGTTCCCGCCGCGATACCTGCTGGATCTGTACGACCCGACATACGACGGACAGCCGATCGCGCAGCCGAACTACCGCGAGGCGAGCGTCTACACGCCGGCCGAGCTGGGGAACATGCAGGCCCGCTACAAGGCGATGTGCACGCTGCTGAGCAAGGCGGTGGGGCGGATGCTGCGCACGGTCGAGGACGCAGGGCTGCTGGAGAACTCGATCGTGGTGTTCATGTCGGACCACGGGATGTACCTGGGCGAGCGGGGCCGCACGGGGAAGTCGGGCATCCAGGCCGACGCGCGGAGCGTGTTCCCGTTCCACTGTGAGATCAACCGGATCTGCTGGTCGATGCATGTGCCGGCGTCGCTGAATCGGGCAACGGTCGCGCCGGGATCGCGGCTGGCAGGCCTGGTGCAGGCGCCGGACCTGGCGCCGACGGTGCTGGAGCTGTGCGACATCTCGGTGCCGGACGACGTGGACCTGGAAGGCAGCAGTCTCGTTCCATTGCTGGAGGGCGCGTCGGACGGGCCTCGTGCGCTGGCAATCACCGCGACGACCACCGATATAGGCGGCGGCTGGGTGCATACCCGCGCGCCGGCCGTTACCGATGGCGAGTGGAAGCTGCTCGTGGATGAAGGCGATGGCGACGGCGGTCCTGAGCTTTATCGGATCGCCGACGATCCAGGCGAGTCGGTGAATCTAATTGACAGCGCCCGCGATGAAGCACAGCGAATTCACGCCGAAATGCTGGCATGGCTGGCTGCCCACGACGCAACGCCGGGGACTCTTGAACGCCTGAGTGCCGCGCGGATCGGGCTGGACCACAGTAGAGTCAACTGACCATTTGTACGTGGCGTGGGAAACCGTCGATCGCAGGCGGGCGCTTGAGGTCCCTCCTCCGCTCGAAATCACAGATCGGGGCGTTGGCATGCGGAGAGCCGCAGTGGGTCGGACCAACTGGGAGCCGGCCGACGGCCTTGCCTTGAGCGCGTCCATGGACACGACGCGCCGGGAAAGCCAAGCCCTCTTTAGCTGAGGTCCAGCACGGAAGATGGCCGAAAGGAAACGACGCCGCCGACACGGCAAACGATCAGGGAAACCAGCGACCCAGAGGCGCACCGGCGCATCCACCGATCCAGCCGCCGAGCAGCGGCAGCCAGAACGATCAGAGAAGCCAACGAGTCAACAGCCGCACGCCGTCGTCCCCGTGCGAGCGGTTCAGCTACCAGAATATTTGGTCAATACAGAGGCTATTAGATTCGGGATAAGGATCGGAAAGATTCTAGGTTTTGCTGCCATTATTATGATAACTATCATAAGCTATTTACCCGCGTTTCAGGCAGGCTTCGTCTGGGACGATATCATCTTCACCCAGAACCGAGCGGTCCAGGAATGGGGCGACATATGGCATATCTGGCTCGATCCGGGTTACATCGAGAACGAAGGGCATTACTGGCCTCTCACCTATACCACCTTCTGGCTGGAGCACAAGATCTGGGGCCTCAATCCGGCCGGCTACCACATCGTCAACATCCTGCTGCACATTATCAACACTCTTCTGCTCTGGCGTATTCTCGCGCGGCTGGCCGTGCCCGGAGCGTGGCTTGTTGCGGCCGTTTTCGCCGTCCATCCGCTCCACGTCGAATCGGTAGCGTGGGTGATCGAACGCAAGGACGTGCTCTCGGCGCTGTTCTATCTAACTGCCATCCTTGCCTGGATGCGATACGAGGCAACGAAGAAAGGTCGGCATTACTTACTGGCCCTAGGGCTGTTTGCGGTGGGCCTTCTGTCCAAGTCCGTGGTGGTTACGCTTCCGGTTGCTCTGCTGATTCTGCGCTGGTGGCGACTAGGGCGACTGAACCGTAACGACCTGCTGCAAACAGTTCCGTTCTTTGTGGTCGGGCTGGCCATCACCCTAGGTGACTTCGCGTATTACCGGCCCCGCGAGTCTTTTGTGTCAGATCTCTCGCTCATCGAGCGGCCATTTCTTGCGGCCCGCGCGCTGTGGTTCTACGCAACCAAGCTGCTATGGCCGGACAACCTGGCGGTGATATATCCGCACTGGGACGTCAACGCGGCAGATCCATTGGCCTGGGGGTATCTCGTTCTCGGCGTCGCCGTGCCCGCACTGCTCTGGCGCTTCCGCGACCGAATCGGGCGGGGACCGCTGGCGGGCTTCCTGTTCTTTGCGGTCACGCTGTCGCCAACGCTCGGCTTTATCGATTTTGGCTACATGCAGTTCTCATATGTAGCCGACCGGTTTCAGTACCTGGCGGGCATCGGCGTCATTGCGGTGGTCATCGGCGTGGCGGTATGGGGTGCGCGCAGACTGCCTGAACGGCTCCGGATGGTTGCGGTAGGGGTACCCGTGGCCGTGTTAGCCATCCTGAGCGTGCTGTCATGGCAGCACGCATCGATCTTCCGAAACGAGGAGACTCTCTTCAGGCACATCGTGTCGCTCAATCCGAAGGGGCACGGCGCGTACAACAACCTGAACAAAGAGCTGCTCGATCAAGGCCGATACGACGAAGCGCTGGTGTCGACCCGCACGGCGCTGCAGCACCTGCCCGACGATGCCAGTGCAAACTTCAATCGCGGCCTTGCGCTCCAGCGATCAAGCCGGGCTGCAGAGGCGATCGAGTTCTACCGTCGCACGCTGGAGATCAATCCAGATAACCGGCGGGCTCTTTCTAACCTCAACATAGCGTTGATACATGAGGATCGTTATGAGGAAGTACTGGCCACTTCCCGCAGCGCCATCGAACGGAATCCCAGAGACGCCGCTTCACTGTTCTACGCGGGCGTGGCGGCGTGGCGACTAGAGCGCCACGAAGAGGCAGAGCGATACCAACGTCTCGCCTTACAAGTCGACCCAGCAAACAAGGATTCGCTGACCTACCTGGCCGGAATGCTGCGGCATAACGGGCGCTACGACGAAGCGATGGACCTGTATCGGACAGCCGCGAACGCGCATCCCGGCTACGCCGAGCCTCACCGAGATATGGGAGTAATCGAACTGGCACGCGAAAACTATGACGAGGCGGAGCGACACTTGCGGCAGGCGATGCGTCTGGGTCTGGGAGACAACATCGTGCTGCACGGCCTGGGAAAACTGAGCATCACGAAGGCGAACTATGCAGACGCGGTGAGGTTTCTCATGGCCGCCGCCGAACGATTCCCAGCTGACGCAACCATCCGCTCCGATCTGGGAGTCGCACTGATCCATCTGGGGAGGAAGGACGAGGCCATTCGGAGCTTTGAGCAGGCCCTCGAGCTGGACCCAACGCTTCAGTCGGCGAAGGGAAACCTCGAATTGGCGCTGCAGAGTTCCAAGTGACCTCGAGCAGACGCGCGGTTGTCCCCCACCTCGTTCCAATAAGCCCGAGGACGGTCCTTCAATCCGCGATCCTCCAGCGACCCCGGCGGGAACAGCCGTCAACCTACGCTTCCACCGGATAGGGCAACCGCTATAAGCACTCAAGGCAAGTGCCCATAATTCAGGGCACAATGGACGGTGTTTCAGGCAGGCTCTGGAACATCCGTGAGGCGCGCGACCCATGCACGCGCTGATTACCGGTGGTGCCGGCAGCATTGGTTCGCGGTTGGCGGCCGCGCTGATCGAGCGGGGCGACAAGGTGACCGTGGTGGACGTGCGGACGGATCCGGTGGCGCCTTCGGCGGCCTTCGAGCGCGCGGACATCCGGGTGGGGGAAACGCAGGTTCCAGGGTTTATTGACGACATCGTCGCCGAAACCCGACCCGACGCTGTGTATCACCTGGCCTCGCTTCTTTCGGGAAGCTCGGAGACCGACTCGGAGTTGGCCTGGCGGGTGAACCTGGACGGCATCCGTTACGTGCTGGAAGCGGCGCGGGTTCACGGCGTGGGGCGGGTGCTGTTTCCTAGCTCGGTGGCTACGTTTGGCCTGGGCGTGGGCGACACGGTGACCGACGACAGCCCGCAGTGGCCGGCGGGCCTGTACGGCGTGACGAAGGTGCTGGGCGAGCGGCTGGGGGTGTACTACTTCCAGCGGTTTGGCGTGGACTTCCGGTGTGTGCGGCTGTCGGCGATGGTGGCGCCGACGGCGCCGGCGGCGGGCGCGGCCAGCGCGTTCGTGTGCGAACTCTACATGGGGGCGGTGCGCGAGGGCGCGTACACGTTCAAGGTCTATCCCCACAGCCGCATCCCACTGGTATGGGTGGAGGACGTGGTGGGGGCCATGCTGCAACTGCACGACACGCCAGCCAGCAGTCTCAGTCGCCGGGTCTACCAGGTGATGGGGTCC
The DNA here is from genome assembly GCA_028874175.1 of Chloroflexota bacterium. Classification (GTDB taxonomy): domain Bacteria; phylum Chloroflexota; class UBA11872; order UBA11872; family UBA11872; genus UBA11872. The sequence goes on along the minus strand of JAPPLN010000001.1, from coordinate 52,819 downwards.
AACCCGACGGTCCAGGAGATGGCCGACGCGGTGCAACGGCGGATACCGTACGTGCGGCTGACATTCGATCCCGACCCCGTGCCAGCCGGCGTCGTGGACAGCTGGGCCTCGAACATGGACGACACCAGCGCACGCGCCGACTGGGGCTGGGCGCCCAGGTTCGATCTGGAGGGCATGACGGATGCGGTGCTGGCGGAGTTGCAGGCAGAACAGGCCGCTGGTTAGCGTTCCTTAGCTTCCAGCCTCTCCAGCAACGCAGACCGGCGCTGACGGAGGCTGGGCCGGTGGGGAGGGTCGTGGTCTGCCCTTCGCCCGCGGTCATGTCGCGTAGGTCCCCGTATCCCGGTATTCCTGCTGCAAGCCGCCCATGGTGGCGACCTGCCGGCCCCGCGAACGCATAGCGTCGATGGATGTGACCTGTCTACGAACGCGGCGTTTGAGCGAATGGCCTGCGCTTCGTCATAGTCAGGCTGGCGCTTGCAGGGGATTCGTGCGTGGCCAGTACGTCGGCTCCAACAACCTACCGCGCGATGGCGGTCTTTTTCCTGCCGCTGGCGGCCGCCCAGGTATTCCAGACACTGCGCAATCCCGTGCTGGACGCTGGCATCTCCCGGGCGGTCGACCCCGAAACGTCGCTCGCGGCCTTCGCGATCGTGGCCAGTGTCGTCCAGATCCTCAGCGCGTCCGGTACGGCGATTCAGAGCGCCTACCTGGTGCTGGTGCGCGGCCGCCAGTCCTTCGCCGTCATCCAGCGATACATGTTGCTGTACATGGCGGTCATCACCGGGATCAGCACGCTGTTTGCCCTGCCCGGAATCGGCGAGACCTTCTTCCGCTTCGCGATGGGGACGCCCGAGAGCCTGCTGCCGGAGGTGATGACCATGATGCGCATCTCGCTGGCCATTCCGCTCTTCAATCTGCTGCGCGTGTTCAACCTGGCGCAGCTGGCGCATCGGCGTCGCTCCAACTTGATCTGGGTAGCCCCGGCCGTGGGCCAGGTTGTGCTGATCGCGCTCGGCCTGGGCGTCGTCCCGCAGCTTCCGGTTCCGGGTATATACAGCGCCGCCGTGGTCTGGGTAATCGTGGCGGTAATCGAGGGCGTGCTGGCCGTGCTGCTCGTCCGCCAGGTGGACCGAACAGCGCCCTACGCCCCCGACCCCGCGGGCGAAGCGCCCCTGGACTTCCGCTACCTGACCGGCTTCCTGATCCCGCTGATCATCACCCAGTTCGCCCTGACCATTGGCCATCCCATGGTGAATGCCGGGCTGCTGCGGCTTCCCGATCCGGAGGCCACGGTTGGCGCGTTCCGCATCGCCTTCAGCCTCGGCATGTTGCCGCTCACCGCCATGGCGGCCCTGCGGCAGGTCGTGCTCGTGCTCGGACGCGATGCCGATCAGCAGCGCCGCGCCCGGCGCTTCGTCTACGGCGTGGGACTGGGCATGGGCGGCTTCATGGGCTTGATCGCCTTTACCCCGCTGAATCGCGTCGTGATCGCCGAACTGGTGGGCGCCCCCGAGGCCCTGGTGCCCGACGCCATCACCGCGCTCAAAATCCTGTCGGTCTTCCCGCTGCTGATGGCGGTGCGCCAGTTCTATCAGTCGATGACGATGAACCAGCGCCGCACGCGCCGGGTTGCTTTCACCGCCTTCTCGCGGCTGCTGATGATGGCGTCGTTCCTGTTCCTGATTACGCCGTTGGCCGGTTGGACAGGCGCCGGCGTGGGCGCCGTGGCCCGGATCGCAGCCATGGGCACCGAGGCGGGAGCCGCCTACCTGGTCGGTCGTCGCTTCTTTGGCATGGACCCGGCCACCCGCCCAGTCGCCGGCAAGTCCGACTCAGCCGCCCCGGTCCGCCCGAAGTAGCCGGATCAGCTCGGCATTGCGACGGCGCAGGGCCTCGTCGCGCCGGTCCGTGGTCCACGAATAAAACCCCTGGCCGACGGCAGCCCCTGTACGCCCCGACTCCACTGCCTCATCCAGCGCCGCAGGCGGGCCGTCAATCGTGCTCAGGTCTGCCGCCAGGTACCGGAAGATTTGCCGATACACGTCCAGCCCGGCCAAGTCGGCCTGCCCAAAGAGGCCCATTACGGGCATACGGCGCGCGATGGACCCGCGCACCGCGCGGTCGATCTCCTCGGCCGAAGCCACCCCCTGCCCGACCAGGTCCATCGCCTCGCGCAGCAGGGCGAACTGCAGGCGGTTGATCAGATAGCCCGGCATTTCGCGTTCCAACACCACAGGCCACTTGCCCAACCGGTCCAGCAGGTCGCGCACGGCCTCAATGGTGGCCGGGCTGGTCTTGGGCCCGGGCGCGACCTCCACCGCGGGAATCAGGTGCGGCGGCAGAATCCAGTGCGCCAGCGCCACCCGCTCGGGTCTCCGGCAGGCCGAGGCGATCGCGCTGATGCCCAAGCTGGAAGTGTTTGAGAGCAACAGAGCGCCCGGCGGCGCCGCCCGGTCAAGCCGGGCAAATACGCTGCGCTTGACCTCCAGGTCCTCAGCCACGGCCTCGAAGACGACCTCGGCGCCTGCGGCGGCGCTCTCAAGATTGGCTGTGGGCATGAGCCGGCCGACGATCGTTGGAATGTCGCACGTCCGAATCAGTCCGGCGGCCACCAGATCCTGCGCGTCGGCCTCGGCCTCTGCAATGGCGACCTCGGCCCGACCTGGCTGCGAGTCATGGATGGCGACCGCGAAACCGCCGCGCGCGGCCTCCAGTGCAATGCCATGCCCCATACGCCCCGCGCCGATCACGGCGGCGCGGGAACCTTCGCCGGACGGCCTCTCCCTCATGGTCACTGCACCTCAGCTACGGTCAATGTGAAGCCGACGTATCCGCACGCTCCGCCGATATACTGCCGGTAACTCAGCAATGTCTCGACCCGACCCGTTGCAGCCAGCCACGAGGCTGAACGATCCGCTACACCTCCTCGAGCCGCTCGGTACCGCCGTGTCGACCGTGGCGCAGCCGGGAGCGCTGGCGATAGGACTGGGTGTCGGTGCGACCGCCGGAGCGCTGGCAGGGCTCGCCGGGGGACTGGCGTTCATCCGGTCGCCCGCAGCTCTGGTGGTCGTCCCTCTGGCGGCGGTCCTCGTCCTGATTCTGTGGCCGTGTGCGCTGGGTGCCGCCGCACTGATTGCCGATCGTGCCACCGATGAGCGCGACACGTCGGCCAGGCGCGCGCTGCAGGACGCTTGGCGCCAAGTTCCCGCATTGGCGCTGGCCTCGCTGCCGCTTCTCCTAGTCGTTGGCGCGTTGGCCGTCGTGCAAGTCGCCGTCTTCGGATTCACGCGTCCGCCTGACACTGTAATTACCACCGAGCGACCGGTGGCCCTGATCGCCGCGATCTTTGTGGTCCTGTTCCTGATCGATGCCATCGTGCTGGCCGGCGTGAACGTCTTTCTCTGGACAGTGATCCCCCATGTAATGGTTGCGGGGCGTCCCGCCGGCGCGGCGTACAACGAGGTCTTGGCTCGACTCCGAGAACGCCCAGCGTGGACCGCAACGTCGATGGCCAGCGTGCTGATATTGGCGGGGATGGTGACCGGCGTCGGCCTTGGCGGCGTCGTCCTAGCACTGGCCATGGTTTCGGCGACTCAGCTCGCCGGCGCAACCGAACTGATCCTGCTGCGGTTCTGGGCACCGCTGGTGCAAGGATCCTTTGCCGTGTCCGCCGGCGACTTCGTCGCGGTGGTCATCGTCTTCACCGGCTTGGGCGCCGCGATTGGCGCCGCGGTGAGCCTCGGCCATATGTTTGGAGTTGCCGGAGGCACCGGTCTCCTGCGGGCTTCGGCCAATTCCACGCACTGAACGACCCACGCACCCAGAGCGACCTCGGCTAGCACGCCATGCCTGAGATGTTGGCCGTCGGTCTCGAAGCGGCAACCGTGGTGCTGGCCATGTCCGCGGCCTGCCTGGTCGTTGGCTACGGGCTCACCCGTCTGGTGGCGCCACCAGAGCTAAGGGCCACTGGATTCCTCCTGGTTCCGCTCATGGGCGCGGCCGCGCTAATCGTCGGCGCCTATGCGCTCAATCTGTTGGTGGATCTGCGGATCACCACCGCCGTTCTGCTAGGCGCTGGTACCGCGCTGTCGGCTTGGACGGTACGTCGGGACGGCTGGTGGCTGCCGCGGCCGACCAAGCCGCAGGCCATCACCCTGGTCGCGGGCGCACTTCTGCTGGTAACAGCCTTTCTCCCGCACCTGCACGGCCGGTCCGGTGCGATGTTGGGACTCAATATCGACGAAGACCTCTACGTACCCCTGGCCGAAGCCCTCAAGTGGAACACCGTATTCATGCACGGGCTGACCGAAGGACCGTTCCAGGAAGAGTTCCAAAGCCTGCGGAACCACTCCCGCGGCTGGGGATTCCCGTACCTGCTGTCCATCGGTTCGATCCTCTCCAATGCGCCCGCGTTCCACGCCTACGCGCCGCTGCTGTACCTGCTGCTCGCCGCCAGCGTGCCCGCCGTCTACATCTTTGCCCGAGCCGGTCTGCAGATGTCCGAACGCCCATCCGGCCTGGCAGCCACGCTCTACGCGATCCACGGCTTGCCTCTCTGGTTCGCCGGCATGGGCTTCGGACCCCACACCGTCGCCTTCGCGCTCTTCCCGCTGGCGGCCGCGACGGGCATCGTGGCTCTTCGGCGCGGCGACGCGCGGGCCCTGGCCTTGGCGGCGCTGATCAGCGCCGCCCTGCTGGTGTCCTACTTCTGGGCCATCTCGGCCGTCTACCTGGCCGTGGCGGTAACGCTGGTCGCGGTGCTCGTGGTTACCGCCGGCCGGCGACGCACCACCCTGCGTCGCGCCGTGGCCTTGGGCGCTGGAACGGCCGTCCTGGGCGCCCCCGGAATTGTCTGGCTCCTCGTCTGGGCTCTGCCACAGCTTGTCGACATCGCCGGCGACCTCAACGGCCAGTTCGGCAACGCCTGGGGCGACCGCCAATTCGCCAACGTGGAACTGGCCTTTGGCTTGGAGGCCTACCGCCTCATCCCGCGCGACGGCCCGCTTGAGTCGCTGCTGGGCACGGGCGGCACGGACGCCCTTGAAGCGGTCCTTGGCGCCCTGTTCTGGCCCGCGCTGGCCCTGGCCCTGCTGGGTGCGCTGACCGTCCGCGGCAATCAGCGCGTGACCCTGGCCCTTGCCGCGGGTTTCGCCGGTTTCATGCTCTGGGTCGCCGCGGGCGCTGGCTACCACTACGGCCACTTCAAGAACCTGTCCTATGTAGCGTTCCTGGTCACGGTTCTCCTGGCCTCGGGCATTGCCAACATTTACCACGGCGAATTCAAGCTTTGGAACGATGCGGCGACACGCCGTCTTGAGGCACGGCTGGCGCCCTACGAACCCGCCCTCAGCCGTGTCGCCGTCACCATCCTGGCCATCCTTTCCGTTGCGATGATCTACAACACCTATCTCAGCGTCTGGTGGAACTGGCAGGGCGTGGGCTGGAACGTCGAGCGCCGCATTGCGCATGACGCGCGGGCCGTGGCCGACGAGGTTCCGCCGGGCAGCCGCGTGTATTTCGGTCCTCACCTAACCTACCCCGTTCCGGATGCCCGGCGGCGGCTAAGCGACCACGTGCTGGGATTTCACTTTCCGAGGCATCAAACCTCCACCTGGGCTGGCCGAACCCGTAGCGTGTGGATGGGCCTGCTTGTTGGACGCGAGCTGCGCGGCTTTGTGAGCGCTCTGGCGTTTTCCCACGACCAGCTAACCGACCCGGACAGCGACTATCTGGTGCTTAACAGCACCGACGATCCGCGCATTCACGGCTTGCTGGCATCCGATGCGATCCATATCACGCCCTACTGGACGATCTACCAGGACGCGCTGAAGCGTCGGCTCACGGCCAATGACCTGGGCAACGCCCTTGGCTCGCTGGATATCCCGTCGGACGGCGGCTTGCAGCTAGGTCTGCGCAATGACCGACTGGCGACCGGCGCCCAACTGCAACCAGCCAGTCAGCCCATCCTGTTTGGCGTTGTCGCCGCCACACACGGAGTCATTACAGTGAGCTCGGCCGAGGTCGCCGTTGATCGTGGTCTTACCTGGATCACCGCGCCGCCAATCACCGGTTCCGTGCTGGAGATCAGTGCGGTGGGCCGCAGATTCCGGCCTCAGATTGTTGCGGCGAGGTTGACGCCGGAAGCCGCGGAGGCGTTTGTAACCACCGAGCACGTCACGCGCCACGTTGTCTCAGTTGACGTGCGCGCAAACAACGGCGTCGTCAGTGGCGTCATCATCACCACCAACCCTACCGGCACGGGAGGCAACGTCGGTCTGGCTTACCAGGAAAGCCCGCGCAACGATGCGCCCGCCTCACATGGCTTCTGGCAGAGCGCCGCGCACATCACCGCGCCGGCGCAGCGAATCGAGTTTCACTACGATCCGACAGCCCGAACCTTGACGGAAACGGTCGACGGCCGGAGCTATCCCCTGCAGGTAGCCCGCCAGACGGAGCCTACCGGCGACTACCGGCTGAGCCTCCCCCTCTCGCGCGGCCAGATCGACGACCTGTCATTCCCGCTCATGGACTACAGCCTGCGGGAAGGCGCATTGACTGCCGCGCAGTCCCTCCGTCAGACCTACGTCTTCGACATGCCAGTCCGTCCCTTGCTGGACTGGCAGTAAGCTCGCATCCCGTCCCGTCCGGGTTGGCCAGATGGCGCTCAGATTCCCCCGCTACCTGCTCTCCGGCGTTGCGTTCCCGGGCCACTCTTCCGCCGACCTCGTCGCCGAAGCCCGCGCGCTGGAGCTGGATGCCGTCGACCTCGTGGTCGCCCCCGGCGGGCAGGTTGACCCCTCGGAAGCCATCGACCTAATCGAAGTCACCGTCGACTGCGAGGACGCCGGCGTCCAGGTCGTCATGGTCACGACCGAGCTGACCTCGCCCTTCGACGACCACGCCGAAGATGTCCACCGCGGCTGTGAAGAAGCGCGAGTCCCATACATCCGTTATGGCGCTTGGACGCGACTCGACGGTGTGCCCTACCTGGATTCCCTGCAAGCCGCCCGAGCCGGCCTGCGTGGGCTGGAAACCCTCTGCCGCCGACACAACCTGCGGGCGCTCGTGCGCCAACTTCCCGGATCCTTCCAGGAACAGTCCGGCCATGCCGCCGCCCTGCTGCACGGCCGCCTGTCCGGTTACGTGGGCATGTGTCTTGCGCCTGGCGAGTTCGGCCCCGTGGCTACGGAAGCGTGGCAGCTGGATCTCGATGCGCTCGATGAGCACGTGCAAGCCCTCAGCATCACCAATTCCGCCGTCGAGTCCGGCCCTGACGGCTGGTCCCGAGCGCCGGCCGTGCTCACCGACGGCTTCACCGACTGGCCGCAGGTGCTCGCTGAAGTTTCGCGGCGCGAACTCGACCTCTTCGCGATTCTCGAAGGCGGCTACATCGGCGGCTCGAGCTGGGGTCGCGACTCCAATCCACCAGCCGACCCGCGCCAACTCTTTCGGAACGACCTGCACCTGGTCCGCCAACAGCTCGGCACCAGGCCGGTCCGGCGAAAATCCAATAAGCCGCGGCGCTGGTACCGGCCGCTCTAGCCGCACGCCCCCCAACCGCAGGCCGGGCAGCTCAGGCACCGACCCAAAGGCCGTAACGGAACCCCACAGTCCGGACACGCCTGCGCCGCCCAAACCCGCCCCTCACCGCGCCATTGCGGCGTCGAACGTTCCGCGGTCGCCACGCCTGGCGAAGGCCTCCCCTCGTACCCCGCCATGCGTACGGCAAATGTTCGTTCGGTATTCATATGGCATCCTAGCAGCACGTTCGTTTTTTGTCAGGTCGCAAAGCTGCTTCGCCTATGAGGCGGCGCGACTTCCGCACTTCGGTCGCTCCCGCGCCATCGTTCCGTATGGCGATCCTGATCGAGCCAGCCTGGCCGGTTCTCGAGCTGCGCGAGGCATGAAGGTCGTACGGGCGGCCCCGACGACTGCACGTAGCAGTCGTGCCGAATGGGACACAATGCGGAGTGCCTGTACGCCCTGGGAGTCTCAAGCGATGCTGAACAAGGCGGCCGCCGAATTGCTGGAGGGCTTTGCCGACGCGCTGGAGATTCGTGGGGCGAATACGTTTCGGGTACGGGCGTTTCGCAACGCGGCGCGGCGGGTGGATTCGCTGACCACGGACGTAGCGGAATTGGTGGAGAGCGGCGAGATTTCCAAGGTGCGGGGGATCGGCAAGGGCATCGCGGGGGTGCTGGGCGAATTCGTCGAAAAGGGCCGCGTGGACGAGTACGAGGAGATGCGGGCCGAGATTCCCGACAGCGTTTTCGAGATGCTGTTGATTCCGGGTTTGGGTCCGAAGACGGCCGCCACGCTGTACAACAAGCACGGAATCGACAGCGTGGACGCGCTGGAGGCGGCGGCGCGGGCAGGGGAGTTGGCGGGAATCCGGACGATTGGGGCCAAGCGCCAGGCGCGGCTGCTGCGGGAGCTGGGTCGATTCCGGGAGCGCATTGCCCGGCGGCGATTGGGGGACGTGCTGCCGATCGCCGAGCGGCTGATTGCGCACGTGGAGGGCGCGCCTGGGGTTCAGACCGTGCAGTACGCGGGCAGCCTGCGGCGGGGTCGGGAGACGATCGGCGACCTGGACATCCTGGCGGCTGCGGAGAGTCCGGGACCGGTCATGGAGCACTTCATTGCCGCCGAAGACGTGGAAGAGGTGGTAGGTACCGGCGGGACCAAGACGGCGGTGCTGGTCAACGGCGGGTTCCAGGTGGACTTGCTGGTGGTGGCGCCGGACGAGTTTGGGGCGGCGCTGGCGTACTTCACGGGGTCGAAGGAACACAACATCGAGATCCGGGCGCGGGCGCTGCAGCGCGGGCTGTCGCTGAACGAGCGCGGGTTCCTGGACGCCGAAACCGGGCAGCGACGACCGGCGGCGACCGAGGAGGATGTCTACGCGGCGGTGGATCTGCCCTGGATCGATCCGGCGCTGCGCGAGAACCGGGGAGAGATCGAGGCGGCCGAGGCGGGGGCGCTGCCGAGGCTGATCGAGCTTGGCGACATCAAGGGCGAGTTGCACGGGCACTCGCTGTGGAGCGACGGGGCAGCGTCGATCGGCCAGATGGTGGATGTCGCGAGGCGACGCGGACTGGCCTACTTCGCGGTGACCGACCACTCGGGCAGCCTGCTTGTGGCCAACGGGCTGAGCCCGGAGCGGCTGGCGGAGCAGACCGAGGAGATTGCGCGGGAACGGGAGGCTTCCCCTGATGTTCGCCTGCTGCACGGCAGCGAGGTGGAGATCCTGGCCGACGGCAGCCTGGACTTCAGCGACGAGATCCTGGCGTCCCTGGACGTGGTGGTGGCCTCGGTTCACAGCAACTTCAACCAGCCGCCGGAGCAGATGACGGAGCGGCTCGTCGCGGCAATCGAGAACCCGCACGTGGACATCATCGGGCATCCCACGGGGCGCATGCTGGGGCTGCGGGACGGCTATACATTCGACGTGGAGGCCGTGCTGAACGCCGCCGCTGCCACTGGTACCGCGCTGGAAATCAACGCCGCGCCGGAGCGGCTGGACCTGGACGACACAACGGCGCGGCGGGCCGCCGAACTGGGCGTGCCCATCTCCATCAACAGCGACGCCCACCATCCCGACAGCCTGGCCTACATGCGCTATGGCGTGCTGACGGCTCGAAGGGCCTGGCTGCGGGCCGAGGACGTGATAAACACGCTTTCACTGAACGAGTTACTGGCTTGGCTGGCGCGGCCGAAGCCGCGGCGCTGGATGCCCACGGCCAAGAGCGATTAAGGGAGTGCACGCATGGATCTGGGACTGAGCGGCAAGGCCGCGCTGGTAACCGGCGGAAGTCGGGGGATCGGGCGGTCAATTGCGTTCGCGCTGGCGGCGGAAGGCTGCAATGTGGCGATAACAGCCCGCGGGCGAGAACGGCTGGAGCAAACGGTTAGCGAGATCGAAGCGGCGGGGGTGCAGGCGGCCGGGTTCGAGTTGGACATGGCCGAGGCGGCGGCGTCCGCGCAGGCGGTCGAGCAGACCGTTGAAGCCTTTGGACGGCTGGACGTGCTGGTGAACAACGTGGGCGGATCGACGGGCGGCCGGACGTTCGGGGAAGCGACCGATGACGACTGGGCCGCGACGCTGGACGTGAACCTGTGGCCCGCCATCCGGGCCAGCCGTGCGGCCCTGCCCCACATGCGGGCCCAGGGCGCCGGGCGGATCATCCACATCACGTCGATCTATGGACGCGAGCAGGGCGGTCCGCCGACGTACAACGCCGCCAAGTCGGCCATGAACAGCCTGTCCAAGACGATGGCCCGCGAGCTGGCGCCGGAGGGAGTCACGGTGAACGCGGTGGCGCCGGGTTCGATCATCTTTCCGGGGGGCGGCTGGGAACAGCGCATGCAGGCTGATCCGGAAGGCATGGCGGAGTTTCTGCGGCAGGACTTCCCTATGGGGAGATTCGGCCGGCCCGAGGAGGTCGCCGCGGTGGTGGCGTTCCTTACCTCGGATCTGGCCAGCCTGGTAACAGGCGCCTGCATAAACGTCGACGGCGGCCAGACGCGCGCGAACGTCTGAGGCGGCGACTCCTATACTTCGAGCCACCGACCCGATTGGGGCGCTCAGACTATGACTCGGTTCCAGGAACGCCTGCACGGCGTGATTCCGGCCCTCCTCACGCCGTTGACCGCGGACCTGGCGGTGGACGGCCCCGCGATGCGTCGGCTGGCGCGACGAGTTCTGGACGCCGGCTGTCACGGCTACGTGCTGCTGGGCACGACCGGCGAGTTCGCGGCGATCAACGACGACCAGCGCGCGGTGGCGATTCGCGCGGGCGTCGAGGAAGCCGACGGCGAGGTCCCGGTCATCGTGGCCTGCGGGCAGCCGTGCGTGGAGCGCACGCACCAACAGGCGGTCCAGGCCGGCGACCTGGGCGCCGACGGCCTGCTGGTCAATCCGCCGTTCTACTTCCCCATGAGCAATGACGAGGTCGTCCGCTACTTCGAGGACCTCGTGGCCGCATCGCCCGTTCCGGTGCTGCTGTACAACATCCCGGGCATGACCAAGGTGTCGGTGGACGCGGCCACGCTGCTGCGTCTACGGGACGTGGGAGTCCAGGGCACCAAGGACAGCTCAGGCAGTCCGCAGAACCTGCTGGACTATCTGGACGCGATGCGCGGCGACGACTTTCGAGTGATCGTGGGCGGGGACGCGACGCTGCTGCACGCGCTCAACTCGGGCGCCGCCGGCACCACCGGCCCCGCGCCCAACGTGGCGCCCCAGCTGGTCTGTGCCATCTACAACGCCTGGTGCGACGGTGACCTGGCCGCCGCCGCGGCTGCCCAGAACCGGCAGCACGCTTTCCTGCGCGAGTTGAGCGGAGCCTCGCCGTTCATGCAGGCCACGGCCAAGGGCGTGCTGAGCCGGCTGGGGATCATGGAACCGTGGGTGGCGCCGCCGAAGACTTCGCTGGACGACGCGGCTATCGACGAGGCATTCGAGGCCGTGCGCGAGTTCCTGCCGGAATACGAGCCCGTGGCGGTTGGCGTCTGAACGCCGTCGTCAACGGAATCGTTCGACACGCCCGATGGGCTCGCGTCACGATTGGGATGCCGCGCGCCCGACCGACTGAGAGAGGTTCGCCGACGTGAATCGACCGCCCGAGGCCTACATGCACATCGGGATCGTGCAGTTCATGCTGCACCCCGACCTCCAGAGCGGCGACGGACCCGCCGTGGAAGCTGCCGAGACGCTGGCGGCCGACGGATTCTTCCACGCGCTGGAGATCGCTCGCATCAACGATCCGGCGCAGCGCGCCGCCATGCGCCGGCTGGCAGAAGCCGCGCACCTAACGCTGGGCTACGGCGCGCACCCGCTGATCCTCAGCGGCGGCCTGAATCTCGCCTCAACCGATGCGGGAGCGCGAGGAGACGCGGTTTCCCAGGTCAAAGGCGCCATCGACGAGGCGGCGGAACTGGGCATCACGATGGTGACGCTGCTGGACGGGCCCAATTCGGCGCCCGCGCCGGGCGGCGAAGCAGCCGCAGTCGAAAGCGTCGTGGAGTCGCTGACCGAACTGTGCGACTACGCCGGCCGTCAGAACATCTGGATCGCGCTGGAGCAGTTCGACCGGGCGATCGAGAAGAACTCATTGCTGGGACCGATCGACCTCTGCGTGCGGGTCAGCGAGATGGTCCGCGCGTCCACCCCGAACTTCGGGCTGTGCCTGGACCTGAGCCACCTGCCGCTACTGGACGAACACCCGCCGACCTCACTACGTGCGGCCGGCGAGCACCTGATCCAGGCGCACATCGGCAATTGCATCATGCGCGACCGCGAGCATCCGCAATACGGCGACCAGCATCCGGTCTTCGGGGACCCGGCGGGTGAGAACGATGTACCGGAGCTGACGGCGTACCTTAAGACGTTGATGGAGATCGGGTACTTCGAACGCGACCTACCGACGCCAATGCCGCTCGTCTCGTTTGAGATGAAGCCCGCGCCGGACCAGTCGGCGAACGCGATAATCGGCAACTGCAAGCGCACGTTCCAACTCGCCTGGGCGCAGGTCTAGCGCCAGGCACGGCAGCGAGGGGACAAACCGACATGCGAATCGGCTACATCGGGCTCGGGAAGATGGGCATGCCCATGGCGATCAACCTGCGCGCGGCGGGCCACGACCTGATCGTGCACAACCGCAGCCGCGGCAAGGTCGACGACTTCGTGGCCGATGGCGGCGTGGCCGCCAGCACGGCGGCCGAGGTGGCGGCGCAGTCAGACGTGGTCTGCGTGAACGTGCCGACCCCGGAAGTCTCCCTGGAGCTGCTACTGGGCGCGAACGGCGCGATAGAGAGCGCCCGCCAGGGCCAGCTGTGGATCGACTTCGGCACCAACGGCCCCGACACGGCCCAAGCGTGCGCCGAGGCCGCGGCGGCGAAGGGCGTGAACTACCTGGACGCGCCGGTCAGCGGAGGACCAGGCGGCGCACAGGCCGGGACCCTGGCCGTGTTCGTGGGCGGCACCGAGGAATCGTTTGCGCAGGGCAGCGAGATCCTGGACGTCATCGGCGGGAAGATCGAGCACTTCGGTCCGGCTGGCGCCGGCTGCATTGCCAAGCTGACCAACCAGATGATCATCGCAAGCGTCCGCCAGGCCAACGCCGAGGCCTTTGTGCTGGCGGTCAAGAACGGCCTGAACCCGCGCCAGCTCTACGACACGCTGATGGGGGCTTTTGCCGCCAGCCGCTGCATGGAAGTGGATATCCCGAACCTGGTCCTTCCGCAGGATTACAGCGCCAACTTTGCCGTCGACCTGTTGCTGAAGGACCTGGGGCTGGCGCTGGAGGTGGGTCGCCAGAGCGGCGTGCCGTTGGTGGCCACGGCCCAGGCGGACGCGATCTACCAGGAGATCCGGGCCATGGGCTGGGGTGACCTGGACGCGGCTGCCACCTTCAAGCGCCTGGAGGAAATCGTGGGCGTGGAGGTCACGGAACCGGAGGCGGGCTAGCCTTAACTGTCGCGGGCCAGGACTGTGGAAAGGGTTTGCGGGTGAAGCGCCTCGCCCTGCCGCCCGTCACCTGCATGGCGAAACAGTCGTCTGCTGATAGGACGCACGAAGGCATTGCCGGGTTCAGCCTCTGACGCATGGGGTGGCTTAGTCGCGAAATCAGCTTTCTGCTGGCCCGGCTCGTCACGAACTTTTTTGCCGTGCTGGCTGTCACGCAGCTGTTGGAGAACGGCATCGTGCTGCCGGAACGTGGCAGCGACAGGTTTTGGCTGGCGATCTTCAGCCTGGCGGTGGCTCTGGCCGTCTTGAACTCCTATGTGCGCCCGGCACTCGGGTTGGTCCTGAAGCCGATCAGCTGCCTCTTGAAAATCCTGACGTTCGGGCTGTCGCACTTTTTGATCAGCGCGCTGGTCTTCTGGGGCGCCACCATGCTGGTTGACGACTTCACCATCGTGGACATCGGGACGGCCCTGCTCGGGACCGTGATCGTAGCGGCGGTGGGCGCCTTCGGGTCGCTCGCGTTCGGCGGCCGGTCAACGGACGAGTGAACCTGGAAGCGGCGGCTTCAAACAGTGACGCGCCAGCCCGGCGCAGCGTCCTGGTCGAGGCGGCGGTCACCACGCTCGAGGAGGCGGGCCGCCCCATGACCTTGCAGCAGTTGGCGCGCGCCGTGCTGCACGTGGAGGCCGGCGGCGCCCACATTGGCGCGCGCATCCTGGCGCCGCTGTTGGAAGGCGACGACCGTTTGGCCACCGTGGCCGCGGGGCACTGGGGGCTGGCGGCCTGGTCGCAGCGCTCCGACGCCATCGACGAGACCGAGTTCGTCGTGTTCGACATCGAGACCAACGGCGGACGCGGCGGTCGGCATCGCGTGCTCGAAGTCGGAGCTCTCCGCCTTCGAGCGGGTCGGGAAATCTCGTGCTACGCCTCGCTGGTGCGCGTACCGGGCCGCGTGTCGAAGTTCGTGACGCGGTATACGGGCATCACGGACGAGATGCTGGTGGACGCGCCGCCCGTCGAAACGGTGCTGGATGAGTTCCGCGAGTTCCAGTCCGGCGGCGTGCTGGTGGCGCACAACCTGCCCACGGACCTCGGCTACCTGAACCGTGAAGCCGTGTGGGCGGGTCGGGCACTGTTTCCGGGCGACGGCCTGGACACCATGGAGTTGAGCGCCACGCTGCTGCCCGACCTGCCCGGGACCGGTCTGGCCACCGTGCTGGAAACGGCGGGCATCTCAGACACACCTACCCACCGAGCCCTGGACGACGCCGGGGTCACGGCCCAGCTGTTTCAGTTTCTCCTGGGCAAAGCGGCCGACCGCGAGGCACAAACGCTGGAGGATCTGCGGCGGCTGGCAGCCCGGGGTGGGCCGGAAAGCCGCCATCCGCGGCGCGCGCGGGAACTGGCGCGTTGGGCGTCGCGCAATCTACCGCCGTCGCCGGGCGTCTATATCTTTCGCGACACTGCCGGCCGGCCGCTGTACGTCGGCAAGTCCACCTCGCTGCAGCGACGGGTGCGCAGCCATTTCACGGACTCGGCCGGGTTCGTTCGGCGTCGTGACGGGATGCTGGAGCAGATCGACGCCATCGAGTGGGAACCGACAGGTTCGGAGCTGCGCGCTCTAGTGCGCGAAGCCGAGCTGATCATCGCGCTCTCCCCCACGTACAACCGGAACCGCCGCTGGCGAATTGGTCGGCGACTCGTACGGGTTGGGCCGGCCGAGTCCGCCGCAACCCATGCCGCCGCCGTTCCGCGTGACGACGGAGCCGACTACCTGGGACCGTTTCCGACCTCAAGGGACGCACGGCTGGCGAGCGAAGCGGCGCGCCGGATCTTCGAGTTGCCGTCGCGACGGTCGGCCGACAAGCAGGTCCCCGCCTGGCGACGCGACGCAGCCGTTGCTTTCCTGGGTATGAGCCGCGAGGCGGCTCTGCGGATCGTACACGTGGCCGAGGCAGGAGCATCGGAGCGAGAAGCCCTGGCACGCCGTATCCGGCGCGTGCGCGTGCTGCGCCACCCAGTGCGCGGCGGCCTGGGTGCCGCGCCAATGCTGGCCATCACCGCCGGCACGACGCCGGGCGATGCGGAGCTCGTTCGAATCGAGAATGGCGCTATCGCCGCGATCGAGTCCATCAGCCGCCCCCGTCGTCCCACGGTGCGCGCCGCCCTGCAGCGCCTTGGTAGCGCGACCCCACCGGGCTCCCGCGAGGACGACTACGAACGGCACATCGTGCTGGCCTGGCTGCACGCCCATGCCGACGATCCGGACGCGATGGCGTGGGATCCGGACCTCTCTCGCGCATTCGTGGACCGCGTGTGGCGGCGGGTGCGTCAGGCGGCCAGCGCCGGCTGAAGTGCCACGGCTCCACGCCGGGATTCGCCGATGAACGCCGGCAGCGCACCTAGCGGACGGGTACTGGAGGCGACGCTGGGAATCGAACCCAGGATAGGGGTTTTGCAGACCCCCGCCTTACCACTTGGCTACGTCGCCCAAACGCGTTCAGTGCCTGGCAAAGGATATCCAGAGCACTGCGCCGCGGCCAACACACTGCGGCCGGGAGCCGAATTAGCCCGCTAGCCAACCGGGGCGCGCTGCACCACGCGCCATCTTTGATCGGCGGTACGCGCGAGGAAAAAGCCGACATCCTGGCTCAGAGGTCCGCGCTGAAGGGTCTCACCGTCCGCCCTGCGGCGAGTAGCCAAGTTTCCAGACTCGCGGACAAGAACCCCGGCACTCTCGCCATCAAGCCTGGCGTCAAGCACTTGAATCGAAACATCGCTTTCCAGGTACACCCCATTGGCGCGCAATTGCTGCACCCGTGCTTCGATCTCCTGCGCCAGGGATTCGTCGTATACCGAACGAAGTGCACTTGAGTCGAGCGATTGGTAGGCCTCGAACTCCAGTCGGGCAGCCCGCACGGCCGTATCGGTCGCCTGGTCCAGGCTGGCCGCCTCGGCATCCTGCCGTCCGCGCACCACGAAGACCGCGATCAGCACGGCAAACAAGGCCGCCAGCATGAAGCCCGTGCGAATCAGGCGTAGCCGTCGCTGCTCGGCCTGCTCGAAGGCCTCGGACTCGGCAAATGACTGCTCGTGCGACTCGATGTTCGAACGTATGGTGGCCGAGGCTGGCTCGGGATCGCCCTGACGCCCGGATTCAACATCCCAGATGTTCGGATCGTCGATTCGACGAGCGTCGTCCTCGTCATGGGCCGGCGGCATGTCGTCGACGTTGGAGCGCAGAATCTCCCCGTCATCAGGGCTGAACTGTGACTCCGACTGATCGGGCAGATCGGCCGGCGGGGCTACGCGCAGGGAAATAAAGCGCCCGTGCGCGGCCTGTTCGCTGTGCTTGAAACGCACCGCCTGCCCGAGCGTCCAGCGGCCTTCCAGCAGGAGCGTCAGGTCGCGGCCGTCCAGCAGCGCCAGTTCGCCGGCCCATTCGGGGTCCACAGCCATCTGCAGTGGGAAGCCCTGGACGACGATCAGGATGTCGACTTGGCGCTCGCGCGCGGCCTCGGCGAGCGCCGCGTGATCGTCGCTGTCAAACCACAGCGCAATCCGGCGCCGCACACGCTCCAGGCGCACGGCGCCCTCAACGTGGCCGCCCACCGGCGCGAGCGGCTCCAGCGGCTGGGCATCGGAAGCCATCGCCAGCGCTTCCACCACGTTGGCCAGCTTTGGCAGGCGATCCGCTTCCTCGGTCAGCGCTTCGTTGAACAGCTCGGCGAGTGCGGCCAGGACCCGACGCCGACGCGCGCCCGCGTCGCCGCCCGCTGTCGCGTCATTCGTCGGTGGCATGGACCTCAGTTAAGAGCGCGACACACCGCACGCACGGTGTCCTTGATTTCATCGTACGACAAGAGGGCGCAAGACCCATCGGCGCAATTGGCTTGACCGCGCATTTAGCTGATTGGCGGAACGCCCATCGGTACCGCTGACGCGATGACCGGCATGAGGTTTGTGAACACGATCACGCCTAGCGCGATCAGAAGCACGCCGCCACTGGCGCCGGCAACCTGCAGCGCCCGGCCATAGCGCCGCAGCAGCACGCGCGTCCAGCCCGAGAACACGCCCGCCAGCACGAACGGCAGCATGATCCCCAGCGAATAGGCGGTGAGGAGCACGGCGCCGGAAGCGGCGGAGGCCGTCGTCGCCGCCAGCACCAGGATCGCCCCTAGGATCGGCCCGACGCAGGGAATCCAGCCCACCGCAAACGTGCCGCCCACGATCAGCGAACCGGCGTAACGCAGGCGGCGGGCGAACCGGTCGTCCACCGTGAATCCCCGCTCCAGGATCGGAACGCGCAGCAGGCCGAGCGTCATCAGGCCAAAGCCGATGATCAGAAGCCCCCCGATTCGGTTGAGCCAGACCGCCTGGTCTCCCGCAAAGCTGGACAGCGCACCCAGCGACGACCCGAGCACGACGAACACGGCCGTGAATCCCACGGCGAAGAGGGCGACGTTCAGGACGGTGGCGGCCTGCTGCCGCCGGGGGCTGGCGTTGCGCGGATCGGTCAGCGTGAACCCGGCCAGGTAGGCGAGGTAGGCCGGCACCAGCGCCAGCGTGCAGGGCGCAATGAATGAAGCGATCCCGGCTACGAACGCCAGGCCGACATTGAGTGTCTGATCCACGCTACACGCCCAACACCCGCGGGCCGAAACCTACGTGAGCGAGATGGCGTATATGGCCAACCCGGGTTCGGCAATCGTGAATTGCAGTTCGCCAACGCTTTCCGCGCCGTTACGAAGGATGTCGTACAGACGGAACTGGTCCACGAGCAGGTGCGTCTGGCCGTCAGGGCCGGTCAGTACGTCGCCGCCCTGACGGTCGGTCGGAATCGGCTGGCCGTCGACCGTCACAGCCACGCGAACGGGCCCGTCGCCGGAGGCGCCGAAGCTCGCGGATACGTTCTGGGCGTGGAACGGAACGCTGACGCGCGCAATCTGCTCGGCCTGGGGCAGCGCCAAGGCGGCATTCGGGACCCAGTCCCAGCGTCCGTCCAGATAGAGACGCTCGGCATTGTGCTCAACGTTGTCGGTGAACACGCGCGCCCCATCCTCGGGCGTTCCGACCGGGTTGCCGAGGTAGGAACCGAAGGCGAAACCGCTCCCCGCGAAGAGCGATCGAGGTCCCGTCGACGGCGAGGGCGTCACCTTGTGTGGGATGGACGCGCTCGAAAGCGGGATGTGGGAAAGGTCGGTTCCAGCTTCAGCCAGCAGCGCGCGGATCGCCTTTTCAGTCTCCTGGTAGGCACCCTCGCCGATGTGGTGAAAGCGGATTTGCCCCTCCTGGTCGATGAGGAACTTGTGCGGCCAGAAGCGGTTGTTGTAGGCACGCCAGGTCTTGTAGCCGTTGTCCATCGCGACCGGCCAGATCACGCCGCGTGACGGCAGCGACTGGCGCACGTTCGCTTCCTCATACTCGTGCCTGAACTCCGGCGTGTGCACGCCGACGATTACCAGCCCGTGTGGTGAATAGGCGTCGTGCCAGGCGCGAACGTGCGGCAGCGTGCGGACGCAGTTGATGCAGCCGAAGGTCCAGAAGTCGATGAGTACCGGACGCCCGCGCAACTCGTCCATCGTCAGAACTTCGCTGTTGAGCCACGCGGTAATACCAGCGAATTCGGGCGCGGTGCCAATGACCGGTAACTCGGGTAGATGGCCGACGACCACCTGCGGCGTGGGATCCGGTGTGGGCTCACCAGTGACAGGTGCCGGCGTACTGGTTACCACCATAGGCGCACCGGTCGCGGCCGTCGGTGCGCTGGTGGCCGGCGTCGGCGCCACCGGTGCGGGCGTAAGCGCGCTGGCGGCTGGCGCGCGAGGTGTGGCCGCGACGGTCGCCGCCGCGATCGCCTGGGTAGGCACAGGGGTCTCGGCAGCTGGAGCGGATGTCCGGGCCTCATCGGCGCCCGGCAGCCCAACGCCGACGGTCGGGTCGGGCGGCGATACCACGATCTCGATCAATGCGATGGCGCCGATCACCGCGACAACCACAAGAGCCAGCGCCGCGTAGCGCTGCCGGCTCGTCATTGGGTCGTCCTTGCCAAGCCGATGAATCGCTCCGACGCGCGAACGGGACTACAACATCTCATGAATCACGCCGCCCGATTCCGTTTCTGGCCGCGCACCATCAGCCCGTCGCGCCCCAGTCCCTGGCCCGCCGTCTGGACGTTGTCAGGGTCGCGGTAGCCAAACCGGACGAGACGACGCCATTGGTCCGTCCGGTTGGGCGCCGAGCCGTGGATGGTGTAGTAGCTGAAGAACACCACGTCCCCGGCGTCGGCCGGAACCGACACGGCGTCCTCAAGGCGGTACTCGTCCGTCGGCAAGTGTGGGCTCGATTCGGGGCCTCGGATGTGCTGGAGCGGCCCCAGCTTGTGACTCCCTTCAAGAAATTGTAGGCAGCCGTTCTGCTCGCTTGCCGTATCGATATGCACAATCGCGTCCACGTACGCCGGACCCTCATGCTCATAAAACGGGTGGTCCTGGTGCATGGGAAACGGCGTTCCCATGTCCGGGGCCTTGGCGTGCAGCGTCGTGTGATGCAGTTCCACATGCGGGCCGATCAGGTCGGCCACGGCGCCGGTAAGCCGGTCGTTCACGACCGCCCGCGCGAAGGCCTCGGAATAGTTCTGCAACTCGTGCATGGCCGTGAGCCGGGCGCGTTCGTCCTCCTCGGCCGTCATGTAGGCCTTGCGCCAGGGGCCGCGCCAGCCTGGCGTCTGTTGGGCCCACTCGAGCATCAGGCGCTCAAGTTCAACTGACTGGAATTCGACCTCGTCGGGAGAGAAAACATCTTGAAGCCGCAGGTACCCGCGCTCGTTGTAGAACGCGACCTGATCCTCCGTAAGCGTGTGCAAGGCCATGCGCCCCACCCCTGTCGGCCTGCCACCCGATTATATCGAGGCGCGGTTTCGAGCCGCCTCGGTACCATGAGCCGCGCGCTTCGCCGCAAGGGGACGGAATGTCGCCAGTTCGGCAGCAGATTCTGATCCTGCATCTCCAGTCGGGCGACCTGGGTTCGCCCACCGTCGCCTGGGCGCTCTACGACGGGGCGCTGCCGGCGGATGCCGTGCAGATGCAGACGGGCAGCGAGTACGAGGTTCCATACGAGTCCGTCCTGGACGCCATGCGCGACGGCTGGCGCGTATTCCAGGCCAGCCCCCAACCCGAGCGCAGCGCGGGCACCGGGACGGGACAACTGGCGAACGAGTTCTGGCTGGAACGCATCGTCGAAGTCGAGGGGTAAACGTCGACGGCGCCGCCTGAGCGCCGCAACGGTAAGGAGCCAAGGCATGGCCATCGCAGAGACCGAAGTCATGGCGCAAAGCGATCTCCTGGACGTGCACCAGATGGCGCGTTTCGTCATCGATGGCTTCATCGAGTTCGATGACCTCGTGCCGGACGAACTAAGCGAAGCCGTCTATGCCGATGAACTGGCATCGGTCAACGAGGACGGCCCCATACCCGAGGTCCGCTGGCACATCACCGACAACCCGCACGGCTTTTACGAGCGATCCGCGGCCGTGCGCGCCGTGCACAATCTTCCGCGCGTGAAGGCCGTGCTGCAGAGCTTGCTGGGTCCCGGGCACGTGGCCAGTCACTCGGCGCTGCACTGCACCGGGCCGCTTCAGGCGACGGCGCAGCAGTGGCACGTGGACGCCGGCGGTCGGCGCCAGGTGCGGCTCCCGGGCGTACACCCCTGGTCGTTCGACATCCTCACGGCCTACTTCGCCCACGACACCCCGCATGAGATGGGCCCCACGCTGGTGCTCCCCGGCTCGCACATGCGCTCCGTGCTGGGCCCCGACGTGGCCCGCTACAAGAACATCACCGGTCAGAAGCGCTTGTCAGGCAAGGCCGGGCGCATCGTCTTCATGCACGAGGCCCTTTGGCACTGCGCCCAGACCAACGAGATCGATCAGTGGCGCTTCATGTTCAAGATTCGCTACAACCCGCGGGTCCCCCAGCGCGGCATCTTCAACACCGACGGCTGGGACAGCGAGGAAATCCGGCGTTTCTTCCGCATGAACAAGAACGCCCACAACCTGACCGGCGAATCTTCGGCCGTCGCCCAGGAACGCGCCGACTGGTGGCGCTACCTCTGCGGCGCCGACGAACTCGCCGACCCCAGCGGAACCGGGGCCCACGGAGACTACGCGTAGGCCAGAACCCGGCTACTCGCTGACGTCCACCACGATCGTGTGGTGCCCGGTGGCGCCGTCGGGATCGGATGAGCTGATGGCGGCGGTCTGCGTTTCGCCGGTCGCGTCGGTGGCGCGCACGGCGATGACGTGCCTGCCAGGCGTGGCGTCCCAGGGCAGCACCCACTGGAGCCAGGTGTCCTTGGATATCGCCTCGCCGAGCTGCGTCTCCTGCCAGCCGCCGTCACCAATCTGGACTTCGACTTTGGAGATGCCCCGGTCTTGCGCCCAGGCCACGCCGGCGATGGGCTGCAGGCCCGGTTTTAGCGTGCGGCCGTTGCCGGGAACGTCGATGCGCGACTGCGTCTTGATCGGTCCTTCCTTGGACCAGCCGCGTGGAATCCAGTAGCCGTCGAATTCCTCCCACCGGTTCACCACGATCGCGTCCAGCCATTTCGTGGCCGAGACGTAGCCGTAGAGACCCGCCACGACCAGCCGGGCCGGAAAGCCATGCTTCAGCGGCAGCGGCTCATCGTTCATGCCCACGGCCACCAGCGCCTGGCGCCCGTCGTAGACGGTGTCCACCGGGAACCCCGCGGTAAATCCGTCCACCGACATTCCGACGATTTGGCTCGCCTCCGCTTGCAGACCGGCGCGATCCAGCAGCTCTGTCAGCGGCACACCCAGCCACTTCGCGTTGTCCACCAGGTCGCCGCCAACCTCGTTGGAGACGCAACACAAGGTGACGTGGCGCTCGACGCGCGAAAGGTCGAGCAGCTCGTCGTAGGTCAGTTCGTAGGGCCGGTCCACCAGGCCCTCGATCTTGAGCGTCCAGCTGGACAGATCGACCTGCGGAATGCTCAGGGCCGTGTCGATCCGGTAGAAGTCCTCGTTGGGCGTGATGATTGGGCCGATGCCCGCGGCGTCGACCATGGCGGCTGCGGGTACCGGCCGAGCGGCGTCACGCGGCTTGGGCAAGATCACGTCCAGACGGCTCGAGGCGATCGTGCGCGCCCGCTCCAGCATCACTCGCCCGCCGGCCGCGGTTCCGACCGCCAGGACTGCAAACGCTCCGGCCATCCGCATAAACGAGCGGCGGCCGAGTCCCATCAGCCGAGGGTCGCGAACGGGTTGTGGCAGTTCTTGCGCTTGCACGAGCTTCAGCAGCATCGCCAGCGTCCACATGCCGGCGGAGGTGGCCAGGAGGGCCCCGATCAGGGCCAGCACGGGCGAGAGCTGGGGCTCGGCGATCCCGGCCGCGGCGGCCACGATCCCGAACACCACGAACCCAACCTGCGCGATCCAGAACTTCCGCATCCCGGCCACGCCGACCACCGCGCCCAGGCCCAGTCCGATCACCACGATCGAGATGAGCAGCGCCAGCTTGTCGTTGGTGCCAAACACCGCGATCGCGAAGTCCTTGGCGAACTTCGGCGACAGGTCGATGACCCCCGAGCCAACCGCGATGATGAGCGATGGACCGCCGGAAATCAGTCCGGCGAAGATTTCGGTGATCCCAAATGACACGCCGGCGGCAATCAGGCCGGCCAATGCCGGGCGCGACTCACGCCTGAGCACGGGACCTAGTCCCTTACGAGCGTCGTACATGCTTGCGCTCCCCCTTGAGCCCTCGCA
Source organism: Chloroflexota bacterium (assembly GCA_028874175.1). Lineage (GTDB taxonomy): Bacteria > Chloroflexota > UBA11872 > UBA11872 > UBA11872 > UBA11872. Next base: position 29,564 of record JAPPLN010000001.1, on the reverse strand, counting down.
CTCAGGATACGCCCCCAGAGCCCGGCGAGTTTGTAGGTTTTCCTGCTTTGGGAGGCTCTCAGCCTCGAAGTCGGCGCGCCAACGGGCTGGCCGTGCGGTAAACACGCGATGCGGCGTCCAGTTCGCGCAGGGCCTCGTCGTCGAGTTCGATCATTGCGGCGTCGGCATTGGATTCCGCCTGCCCGGCCGTGCGCGCTCCCACGATGGGTAGCACGGCCGAGTCCCGCAGCGTCCAGGCCACGGCAACCTGGCCGGCCGTAGCCCCGGCGGAATCCCCAATCCGTCGCAGACTCTCCAAGAGTGGCATCACCGTTTCCGGTGTCTTGGCCCGCAGCAGGCGCCGCATTGGTCGCTGGCGCGGTTGGCGACCACCCGGCCCGTACTTGCCGCTGAGCAGACCCTGCGCCAGGGGGCTGTAGGCGATGAGCGTGACGTCCAGTTCGTGGCAGGCGTCCAGCACCCCGTTCTCCTCGGGCGCCCGTCGCAGCAAGCTGTACGACACCTGGTTCGAAACCAACGGAACTCCCGCATCGGCCAGCACCGCGTGCGCACGGCGCATTTGCGGTTCCGTGAAGTTGCTGACACCGACGTAGGCCAGTCGGCCGTCATGGACGGCCCGAGCCAGCTGGCCCAGCAGGCGGCGGTGCGGGACGAAGCTGTAGGGCCAATGGACCTGGTAGTGATCGATGCGATCCACTCCGAGGCGCCTGAGGCTGCCGTCGATGGCGTGGTCCACCGAGCGCACACGCCAGCGCGTGGGCGAGGGCATGTACTTGGTCGCCACCACGGCCGGTCGGGAGTCGTCCGCGCGCAGCTTGCCGATCACCCGCTCCGACTCGCCGAAGCCGTAGAGCTCCGCGGTGTCCAGGAAGTCGGCGCCGCGCTCGATCGTCGCGTGGTACGTCGCGTCGATGTCGGTGGGTTCCTGGCCGTCGTGATCGTCCCAGTAGCGCCGATCGCCCCACTGCCAGGTGCCGACGCCGACAGCGCCTGCTTCCAGATCCGAAGCTCCGATTCGACGACGCGGGACTCGGTCGTCAGTCATGCGGGTTCGGCAACGCCCTCAGGCTTCCGGTTGTTGGGCGACCCCGAGAGGACTCGAACCTCCGGCCTTGTGGTCCGCAACCACACGCTCTGTCCAACTGAGCTACGGGGTCAGGGAAATCAGTCTAGCAACGGGCCCGCGCGGCGGGACTGCGACGCATGATCTGCCGGCGCGGGCGCAGCAGGGGTAGGCGCCGGCGGCTGCGGAAGACGTAGACCCACACCCAGGCGTTCCAGGATCGGCGCGGCGGCGACGAAGATCACGGCGTCGGCGGCGATGTGGAGGACGATGGCCGGCGCCACCGACTCGAAGTGCGCCGCCGAGATCCCGAACAGCAGGCCGCCCAGCGTGCCCAGCACCAGGAACGAGCGCGGAAACTGCCGGTCCAGCCCGTGGTGCAGGCCGAACACCAGCGACGTCACCATGATCGACCACGGCATCCCGATCAGGTTGGCCAGACCGAACAGCGCCGCGCCGCGGAAGAACAGTTCTTCGGCGACCGGATTCAGGACCAGGAAGAACGGCAGGTTCAGCAACAGTGCCGAGCGGTCGCCCGCGACCCGCACCGGCCAGAGCCAGCGGCGATAGGTCAGCGTGACCAGCATCACGCCGATCGACCACAGGCCGATCAGCACCCAGTCCAGCAGGCCCAGGCCCAGTTGGAGTCCGATGGCCGAAGGGTCGATGCCGGCAATCGCGATCCAGATCAGCGGGGCGCCGATCAGGAATGCGACCCGGGTCGGCACGTCCCAGCGCATCCAGCGCCAGGCCTCCCGCCAGGTGTAGCGCGGCAGCCGCGCCTGGCCGGAGGACGGCTGTCCCCGTTCAGAGACACTTGCGCAACCCGAAGGGTGGTTGCCCGGAGGACCCCTCACCCCAACCCTCTCCCCCAGGAGAGGGAACAAGAACCGCGGCACCTTCGAGGACGAGGGGAGTTGTGCAAGGGTCTCCGTTCAGGGTGAGCTTGCCGGACCTCGCTAGCCGCGGAAGGCCTCCGCACCAGCCAGCCGTTCGCCGTATTGGCGCTCGTAGTAGGCCTGGAACTCGCCGTCAAGGATCGGCGCCCACCAGTCCTGCGTTTCCAGATACCAGTCCACTGTTGCGTCCATCGCCGCTTCGAAGTCATAGCGGCGCGACCAGCCCAGCGAGCGGAGCTTGGTGCTGTCCAGCGCGTAGTTCCAGTCGTGGCCGGTCCGGTCCTCCACGAAGTGGATCAGGTCCTGCGGCGCCCCGACGCGTTCGCAGATTTGACGCGCAACCGAAAGGTTATCGCGGTTGTTGCCGGCGGCGACGTTGTAGATCTCGCCGGGCTCGCCTCGTTCCAGCACGGCCAGGATGGCGCTGGCGTGGTCCTCCACGTACAGCCGGTCCCGCTGCTGTTCGCCGCGCCCGTACAGGGGTAGGGGCTGACCGCGCATGGCGTTGATGGTGAACAGCGGCACGGCCTTCTCCGGGTGCTGCCAGGGGCCGATGGTGTTGACGCCTCGGGTAATGCAGACCGGGAACCGGTGGGTCTGCCACGCCGCCAGCACCATCAGGTCGCCCGCGGCCTTGGTGGCGGAGTAAGGATTGCGGGGGGCCGGCGGGTCGGTCTCGCGGAAGGCCGCGCCGCGCGTCTCGCCGTAGACCTCGTCGGTGCTGACGTGCACGGCCTTGGCCACCCCCGCCTGCCGCGCCGCCTCGAACAGCCGGTAGGTCCCGGTGACGTTGGTGCGCAGGAACGGCTCGGCGTCGAGCAGCGAGCGGTCCACGTGGGTCTCGGCGGCGAAGTTGACCAGCCAGGTCGCACCGTCCAGCGCCGACTGCGCGGTCTCGGTGTCGGCAATGTCGCCCACGATCAGGTCGCAGTGGACACCTTCGAGCCGGCGGCGGTCGCCCGCGTAGGTCAGGGCGTCCAGCACGCGCACGTCCCAGCCGGGACGCACGGCCCGCACGTGATGCACGAAATTGGCGCCAATAAACCCGGCGCCGCCGGTGACCAACAGGATGGGACGCGCGGACATGGGGTGCCTCGGGGACTGGAAATTCAGTCTAGCAACGGCCCCTCTCGGCTCAGCGTGACGACCGGCGTGCGGTTCGCGGCCCTCCGGCGCGAGTCCGGCGGCGGGTGCGGGGCGGATTTCGGGCGGGGGGTGAAGGGGGGAGCTGACTCTGGCCAGCCCCCCCCCCCCGGGGGGGGGGGGGGCGGCGTGTGGGTGGTTTTGAAAAATCAGAGCCCCCGCCA
>JAPPLN010000001.1:0-26285 GCA_028874175.1 Chloroflexota bacterium | reverse complement strand
GGGGGGGGGGGGGGGGGGGGGGGGGGGGGGGGGGGGGGGGGGGGGGGGGCCGGCTGGGGGTTCGACGGGAAGAAGCTGGCGCCGGAGCGTCGCCTGCGCAAGGTGGGGAACAGGCTGGAACGCCTGGTGGCGGGCGTGGTGAGCAGGCGGAGGAGGCGGGCGAGCATGGGGGTCGAGAGAGGGAGATGGAGAGAGCGTCTCTATTGTACACGATATGATTACTATATGCAAGATGAGGAGTGCGTGGGGGAAGGGGGGATGGCAGGAAGCGGTTCCCTTCGAGTGGCCAAGGGCAGATTCTTCACAGACGCCGGGGTGACAGAGGGGACCGGCTGGGTGAGTTGGGTGCCCGGGTGTGGTTCGACTCGGGTCTCCGAAAGACTCCGACCCGGCTCACCACGAACGGGGGGAGGGGAGAAGTCGAGATCCCTCGGGGGACCTCGGGATGACGACGGAGGCGACCAGGCTCGGCACGAACGGGGGTGGGTTTGTCCTGGGGGTATGCGGAAGACGGGCGGGTCCAGGAGGCCGCCCATACGTACCAGGGCCGGGGCCGGCGCGAGGACGGGGATGTGTTCAGCCGGTTGGGGCGATGTGTTCAGTTTTTGGGTGAATGTGTTCAGTTTCCGGCCGAATGTGTTCACTTTGGCGGGCGAGGTGTTCAGTGAGGAAGGGGAGAGGTTAGAGGGAAGAGAAGTGAGACGGGAGAGGAGGGGGATGCGCGCTCGGGATGGGTGCGTCGACTGGGTGGCAGGTTGCGCGGAGATCGATCATGGCGCTGGGTCCCGGCTGAAGACGCCGGGATGGCGGAGGGAGGGCGGGGATGTGTCCACTCTGTCAGGCCAATGTGTCCAGTTTTCGGCTGGATGTGTCCACTTTTGACGGCAATGTGTCCAGTTTTTGGGCGAATGTGTCCAGTTTTCGGCCGGATGTGTCAACTTTGCAGGCCAAGGTGTCCACTCCCCGGGGAGACCATTGCGTAACCCCGGTGGTGGTCACCGCCAGGACCCCGCCCCCATCCGCGCTAGCCTGTCGCTACGCGCAGCGAGGCAGAGCCCATGGCCACAACCGTCGAGACCCGGCCCGAGTGGCTGCCCGACGAATTCGAACACGAACAGGTCACGCGTCAGGAGGTCTGGGACGAACTGGACCGCGACGCGCGGCGCCACTTTGGTCTGACGGCTGACGAGTTTCTGCGCATCTACAGAGATCCACCCGGGCGGTACCACGGCGACGTGATCTTTCGATCACTGACCTATCTCGCCCGGATCCTTGATCAACCCAGCCAGACCTAGCAGCCAGCGAGCCGCCAGAGACTTCCTTCGCCGTCTTCGCGATGCGGTGCTACAACCCAGTCCAACGACGGTCAGGAATGCGCCCTTCGGGCTATCCTGACCCTATCCACAGCGAGGCACATCGAATGGCAACAACAGTCGACGAGCGGCCCGAGGGGCTGCCCGACGATTACCAGCACGTCGTGGTCACACGTGAACAGGTTCGGGCGGAACTGGACCAGGAGGCGCGGCGGCTCTTCGGCCTGACGGCCGACGAGTTTCTACGCATATTCCGGAATCCGCCGGAGCAGTACCACGGCGATCTGGCGTTCCGGTCGCTGTGTCACATAGCTGACCTGATTGCCGAGCCAATCGAGCTATAGCAGCCGGCGGGTTGCCCGCGACTTCCTTCGCCGCATTCGTGAGGTCTACAAGCTCGTCACGGCCTCCGAGCTTTCGGACGCCTGGCTCGGCCACGATGTGCTGATCGTTGGCCACGGCGTTTCACCGTCCTCGCGCCGCGGTCAGCCGGTGTTGCTCAGCAACGGGATGTACCTGAACGTTGAGCTGACGCTTCGGGTGTATCGCAGTCCTGTTCCGCGCCTCGAAACAGTGCGAGCCACCTACAGTTATCAGGCTGGGAATCTGCCTCATGATCTCCGTCCGGTTTTCTCGTACCAGTTTGATCGCGAAACTCGATTTCCATATCCACGCTGCCATCTCCACGTGTATGCGTCGCCGACGGGCTACGCACAGGACCGCGCCTTCTCCCGCCTCCACCTCCCCACCCGCCGCATCACCCTCGAACAAATCGTCTGGCACCTCATCCAGGACCACGGCGTGCAACCCCGCCGCCCCGACTGGCACCACGTCCTTTGGCGCCACGAGACCCGATTCCGCGACACCCAACGCACCCAACCCTGGCCGTACGACCCACCCTTCCCACCGCCCGATTCCACGTAGAGACCCTTGCGAAACCCTGGGGGATGTTTGCCCGGAAGGCCCTCACCCCAACCCTCTCCCAGAGGAGACTTCTACGTAACCCTAGGCTGGTTGCGCGGAAGACCCCTCACCCCCGGATCGAGTCCGGGGCAGGCTCCAACCCTCTCCCCCAGGTGAGGGATTAAGACGCGGCTGCACATTCGAGCACGCGGGGCGTTCGCAGGGGTCTCCCGGGGGCATGAGGGGGCAGAGGCGCACGCCGGGCCTAGACTGAGCGGCCGGTCGTGTCGCGAGGCAGGGGAGCCCGATGCACGTTGCACTGGTAATGGAAGCGGACGAACAGGGGCACCGGGCGTTTTTCCTGCAAGCCTTGCGCGAGTTGGACCTGGTGGACTCGGTCACTGTCGTGGACGGATCTGGCGGCACCTTCGCGGAAGCGCAAGAGACGCTCGGCCCGAAGCTGCTGGGCACGCATCACGAGTTGTCCAAAGGCCTGGCCGAGGCCGCGCCGGACCTGGCCATCGTTTCGCTGATCGCCGCCAATGCGCCGGCGGCGGTGCGTCGCTGTCTCGATGCGGGCTGCCACGTGATGGTGGAGAAGCCCGCCTGCACGCATCCGGACCAGTTCGCGGAACTGGTCGAGCTTGCGGAGGCGAGCGACCGCCACCTGATCGTCCCGCTGGCTCGCCGGCTCAGTCCCTGGGTGCAGGACGCCAGTCGCATCTTCGCCAGCGGCGCGCTGGGCCGGGCCTATGCGCTGCGCGGCGCGGTGATCGCCGATCAGACGCGCATATGGCCCGCGCACGGCCAGCGCGACTGGACCTTCAAGCGCTCGCTGGCCGGCGGCGGGCACCTGGTCTGGCTGGGCATCCACTGGCTCGACATGATGACCTACATCACCGAGTCGCCGGTGGTGGAAGTCCAGGCCATGACCGGTGTCGTGGGCGGCGCGCCCATCGACGTCGAAGACCTGGCGCTGGTCAACCTGCGCTTCGCCAACGGCGCCTACGGCTCGCTGGTCTCCGGCTACCTGCTGGACAAGCCGTACCAGATCGATTTGAGCCTCTGGGGATCCGAGGGCTGGCTGCGTTTCGGCGAGCGCGATCGACACGTGCTGGAGTGGCATACCAACTCGCCGGACCATGCCGACATGTCTGATCGCCGCATCGCCTACAGCGGACCGTCGTTCCTGAACTACACGCCGTGGATCGAACGCACGCTGCGGGCCTGCCTGGGCGAGCCGCCGCCCATCACCGGCGCCGAGGCACTGACGGCGCTGCGCGTCGTCCATGCCGCCTACGAGTCGGCTGAAAGCGGGCGGACGGTTAGGCCATAGGGGCTGTCCCAGCGGCGCGGACTGATACCTGAGGCGATCAGGAAGGTAGCGGCGACTCCGTCGCGATGCTGGCGTAAGTCCTTGACGCGCTCAAGCGGTTTCGCGGCCGCGCAGTACACGGCGACCCGATGTGCATGTCGCCGAAGAACAGTCCATTGAACGCTCCCGTCATTCGACGGCGCACCAAGCAGATGGTCGAAGCGACTGGCCGTGATTCGGCTGATTTTTCTGGGCACAGTTTGAGGTCGCCGATCTGAACGTTGTAACCCATGCCGGAGCGTCATTCCACGTCATTTGAAGATCAGGACGTCGGAAGTCAGCCACGATGCGAGCATGCCGTATCCGCAATAGTCGAGGATTCCGAGACGCGGAGCTATCTACTGAAGTAGCCGTAGCATTGCCGCACGGCGATTAGGGTGGTCCTAGACGTCGATTGACCACCACGAGATATCTCCGCGACACAGACGACGATCTCTTGGCGACTCACTGAGCAATAGCTAGACTCTGTCGCCTTGCCCCATATCCACCAACCTGCAATCTCTAGCTCCAATACCTACGAATTCATCGCCTGATGCGTCAGAATGAAACCGATAATCTTCCTGAGGGGCGATTACGATTCCCTTGTTACTGTGCCTGCGATGCCAAGACTCTACTCTATGACCGCGAACTTCGAAAACTGGTCTTCTCATGTAAGTCTTCACTTGGCTTCTGTTCTGAATCAGAATGGTAATGACTCCATCCTTGTATATCGCATTCAGAATCTCGAACCGTCGACACGGATTACGTTTCATTTTCTGATTGATGAAGTGCCTCAGAATTCTGCGCACCAACTCGGCAGCCACGCCAAGAGCCGTGAATATGGTAGCGCCAGCAGTCGCCGCCGATGTCCAGTCGGCGTCTATTGAAAACCCCCTACATTCTGCAAAGCCTACGAGAAGACTAAAAAAAGCGGACCAGCACGTCAAGATTCTTCAGGCCGCCCACGGCTCTCTCTCGCGGCTTCGACGACGCTACGCGGTGTCTTGGTCGTCCGCTACCTGATCTGCTCGGCATCGCCCCGAAGCGGCCCTTGAGTGCCTTGGGCGGCCTCAGTCGACGTTTGACTGCTTGGCAGTCCGGCGTATGCTTGGTAACGCAGCTTTTTACATATGCGAAGAGGACTTCGGGATCAAGAACGACATACCGGTAACCTTCGTAACACGCGCACAGGTCGGATGGGCACGAGAATCCTACGAAGATAGCCTTCGTGCCGTGATGGAATCCGATAAAGCTCAACTAGACACGGCTAGCCAGCAATCGTACGAGGCGTTCACAAAATACTGCCGTCTCTTAGATGAGTACGAGTGCCTTGCCATAGGCACGACAGAACGACGTGCATTCGCTAGGCTCGCGTCATATTTGAAACCGAGTGACTAGAACAGATCGTATCGTCCCTAAGGCCGAGCCTAACCCGACGGACTTCGCGATTGTGAGCCAGCGGATGTTGGCTGCGGCTTGGGCACATGCACGCGCCGCGGCGCGGTGCTTCTCCAACCCAGACGCAAACCATCCAAGCACGGACGCAATTTTCTTCCGAGGAGTGTCTTTTGAGCTGCACTTGCTATCTGTAGAGCAATCACTAAAGCTGATGTTATACCTAAGGCACCAATCATTTCGCTCGAAGCATGACTTGCATCCGTTGTACTCAAGAGTCTCTGGCATTCAGAGTGAGAGTACTGGAAGGTCTCTGATCGGCGAGATAGTCTACTACATGAATCTAATGGGTCGGGGGAATCTACTAGGTCGGCAAAAGCAATATTCAGAGGTTACCGAGGAGGAGCTAGAGTGTTTTGTGAAGATGCACAACACTTCCTACATAGACTTCAGATACTTTGGAGTAAACAGAAGCATGGAGCCAATTCCTCAAGTCATTTCAGCGAGGGAATTTCAGATTATTCAACTACTTTCGATCGCACTGGTTGGGTCAAACCTTCTTGGCCTTGAAGATTGTGGCATTCAAGTGCAGTGGCACTTTAGCAAGGAGGGTGGTAGTTACACTGCCAAGGAACTCACTGACTTCTTAGCGGAAGTGCGTCAAAGTATCCTGCGGAAAGAGGATGAAGCCAACTTAGACGCCTGGCCGACAGGTCTATCTCATATGTATCCAATAGACGCTGGCTCTTAGCTGCCCAACCCCGCCAACTGCAACTCCTTCTCCGGTTTCACGGCAGCATTGACTAGTGTCTTTGCTGTCTGCGCACGCACTCGGAGTGCTCCGAGTCGCAGGCACGTGAATTCGAGGATCGCGGTCACGCACTTAAGTGGCTTGCGTGGTCGCTAAGTCTGGCCGACGTGGCTGATCGCCGCATCGCCTACAGCGGTCCATCGTTTCGGAACTACACCCCGTGGATCGAGCGGACGCTGCGGGCGTGCCTGGGTGAGCCGCCGCCCATCGCCGGCAGCGAAGCCCTGGCTGCGCTGCGGGTGGTGCATGCGGCCTACGAGTCGGCTGAAAGCGGGCGGACCGTAAGCCTTTAGGCGCTGTCCCAGCGGCGGGGGCTGATGCCGGGGGCGTTGGTTCGGGGATCGATGGGCGGCATGCCGGGCTGGTCGTGGGTGGCTCGCTGGTTGCGGTCGCCGCAGAGCTCGCGCACTTGTGGCGGCAGGCTCGCCAGCACTTCGTCCGGCCAGGGTTCGAGGTCCTGCATCGTCGGTCCGCACCAGGTGGGGCGGTAGGACATCGCGATCATCTCGCGCGCCCGGCTGCCGGTGTTGGGGCCGTTGGCGTGGAACAGGGCCAGGTTGATGACGACCGCCGTGCCTGCCGGCGCGGTAATGACGAGCTCGTCGGGATGCGAGGGATAGCGCTTGTATGGGTTGGCGTCCGGGTGCATGGACAGGTGCGAACGCGGAATCACTCGCAGCGGCGCGACGTCCGGCGTGAGGTCGTCCAGGTAGTACAGCACCCGTACCTGCCGCGGCGCGCTGAACGCGTAGCCCCAGTCGCTGGTGCCGTAGGGATGCGAATCGGTGTGCAGGTTCATGCCGGGGTGCCCGGGCGCCGAGATGGCGTAGTGGGCGTGCATGAAGACCAGGTCCGGTCCCAGGGCGGCCCGCAGGAACTCGATCACCGGCGGATGGGCGATCAGCTCCGTCACCGCCCCGCCCGCGAATTGCACGTCGGACTGCGTGCGCTGGTGCGGGCTGTAGTGCACCGGCGTGGTATCCCACGCCGCCGCCTGCGCCTTGAGCCGGGCGACGGTCTCCATGTCGAGCGTGGCCGGCAGCGCGACGTAGCCCTCGACCTCGAGGCTGCGGATGCGCTGGCCGGTACTCAGTTCAGCCCAAGCAGGTGGATCGGATGGTGATTGGGCGATCAACGCACGTCCTTACAGGCGGATGGGCCTGCCCATCGTAGGTGCTCCGAGGATCCCAGGCTGCGCGCAGCCTGGGCCACATGGGGAGCCGCTCTCAATCGACCGCGTCGTCAATCCGCTCGGGCCGCTGGTGGTGGCCAGCGTCGCCGACACCATTGCTTCCGCGCGGGGTCGTCCGCGAACCGCCGCTACTCACTATTCAAGGCTGTCCAGTCGCGATGTCCTACATCGGGACGTTCTTCACCAGGCCAATCACCTGGCCCTCGGGGTCGGCGAAGATCCCGATGACCACGTCCTCCATTACCTCCATCTCCGGCATGATCACACTGCCGCCCATGCTCGCGGCTTTATCCAGGTACTCGGTCACGTTGTCCACGCCCACGTAGAACGTGACCCTGGTCGGCGGCTCGACATCGCCCATGCCCATGATGCCGCCGCCGATGCCCGGACCTTCGCTGGGCGCGCTGACCACCCCGTAGCCCATGGGGTTGGCGACGCTGATCTCCCAGTCGAAGAGATCGCCGTAGAACTTCTGCATCGCCGGCCCGTCCTTGGCGTTGATTTCCCAATGCACCACGCTATTCGCCATCTGCATGCTCCTATTCCGCGAGCTCACGGTCCGATGCGGCCCGTGTGGCCGGCTTGCGCAAGTGCGCCGCTCCGCGCGGAAACGCCCATCCTAAAGGGCCAACACCCGCCAGCGGTCGACACGACGGGCACCATGCGGGCCGCAGATCGGTTGGCTGACCCGTTCAGCACGTAAGCCCGCGGCGTCGGTATGGGTCGACCCTTGTGTGGCCGTTCGTGGTGCCTGCCCCGTTCGTCACTATTGCGTCCCTGGGGCGGCCGGGCTTCCCTCTCTGAAGAGACCTTTGCGTAGCCCAGGGGTGGTTGCCCGGAAGACCCCTCACCGAATTCGGCCGAAGACGGCCGAGTCCTTCGGCAAGCTCAGGACAGGTTCTGCCTCTCCCCTTGGAGAGGGTGAAGAACGGCGTCCCCGTGAACAGATTGACACCGAACGCCGTTGCTATCCGCCGGGGCGAGAGGGTTTGGGGTGAGCGAGATTGCGGGCTATGCCACGCGGGTTACGCAAGGGGCTCCCTACACGGGAATGACGCAGAGGGCGGAGCGGTCGTCCTCGGCGAGAAGGTCTTCCATTCCACTGTCCAGGGTCGCCAGCTGCCCGCCGCGCTGCATGGCGGTCATCAGCAGGATGGCGTCCGTGATCTGGCGATACCCCTGTAGACGGGCGGCAACGGATTCCGGCAATCGCATGATGGGCTGGTCCACGGGCCAGAAGTCGTGGACCCCCAGCTGCGTCAGGCTATCCAGGACGGCGATGGCGTCCTGAGGAGTGACGGCTCGCCCCACCACGGACTGGTTGCAGGAGACGCGGACGAATCCTGCCTCGGTGAAGGGGCACGTCGCCCAGCCATCCGGTCCCAGCTGGTCGAACCAGGCTCTCGCAGCGTCGTGATGCACGTGGTTCGGCCAGGCCAGGGCTATCAGGACGTTGACGTCCAGCAGCGCCGTCAAGGCCAGTCGCGCATCGCCCGGTAGACGTCGTCGCTCGTAATAGGCTCCGCATCGGGGGACACGGCAAACACACTGCCGTCTCCGCTGTCCGCGCCGGCTGTTGCGTTCCTGAACCCGCGCCGTGCAAGCTCCGACAAGGCGCTGCCCAGGCTGATTCGATTCCGCTCGGCCAGTGCCCGCGCCACGGCCAGGACATCGTCGTCAATGGTCACGGTTGTTCGCATATCAGCATCATCGCATCAAAACATCGGATTATCCAGCGGTACAGTCGCCGTCGGCACGTTGTACCCGTATATCTCCTGGCTCGGATGCGCTGGCCGGTGCTCGACTCGGCCTAGGCGGGCGGATCGGATGGTGATTGGACGCTCAACGCACGTCCTTACAGGCGGATGGGGCTGCCCAGCATGGGTGCTCCGAGGATCCCAGGCTGCACGCAGCCTGGGCCACATGGCAAGGTGATGCAGGTCGACGGGAGCTCCGAGGGAGCCGTGAGACATGGATAGGGACACTGAGTCCTACATCATGTCAGTCGCCGGGCACCGGAAGAATCGCAAGGCGTGCCTCACCGTCATCCTTGCCGGAGTTGCGTTGCCCATCATCGTCTTCGTCGTTGGCACAATCGTCGGTAGCTGCGGAGGCTGAGGCTAGACGGCGTCCGCGCGTGGATTCTCGATAGCCTCGCCGCGATTAGAATGCTGACGAAATAGCTTGACCGCCGGGCCTCGACGGCCCTGGGGCAGACCGGGAAGAAGGGCGCCATGACGAGTAACCAGTACTGGTGGCCAGAGCAGTTGAGCCTGAAGCCACTCCGCCAGAATTCTTCCCTGTCGGATCCGATGGGCGTCGGTTTCGATTACGGCGAGGCCGTCGAGTCGCTCGACGTCGAGGCGCTGAAGCGCGACATCGAAGCGGTGATGACGACCTCGCAGGACTGGTGGCCGGCGGACTACGGCCACTACGGCCCGCTATTCATCCGCATGACCTGGCACGCCGCCGGCACCTACCGCATCAGCGACGGCCGCGGCGGCGGGGGATCGGGTCACCAACGCTTCGCGCCGCTCAACAGCTGGCCCGACAACGCCAACCTGGACAAGGCGCGACGCCTGCTGTGGCCGATCAAGCAGAAGTACGGTCGCAACCTCTCCTGGGCCGACCTGCTGATCTTCACCGGCAACTGCGCCCTGGAGTCGATGGGCTTCAAGACCTTCGGATTCGCCTTCGGGCGGCCGGACGTCTGGGAGGCCGACGACACCGACTGGGGCGAAGAAGGCGAGTGGCTGGGCGACGAGCGTCACGATGCCGAGGGTGAGATCGAGGGACCGTACGGCGCCGACCACATGGGCCTGATCTACGTGAACCCGGAAGGGCCCAACGGCAACCCGGACCCGGCGCTGGCGGCGCGCTACATCCGCCAGACCTTCAAGCGCATGGCCATGAACGACGAGGAGACCGTGGCGCTGATTGCCGGCGGCCACACTTTCGGCAAGGCGCACGGCGCGGGCGCCGAGTCGCACGTGGGCCCCGATCCGGAGGGCGCCGACATCCATGAGCAGGGCCTGGGCTGGACCAGCGACTACGCCAGCGGCAAGGCCAACGACACCATCACCAGCGGGCTCGAGGGCGCCTGGACCGAAAACCCGGTCAAGTGGGACAACAACTTCCTGGAGAACCTCTACCAGCACGAGTGGGAGCTGACCAAGAGCCCCGCCGGCAAGTCGCAGTACCAGCCGGAGAACGCGGCCGCCGCCGCCACCGTGATCGATGCGCACGATCCGTCCGTGAAGCACGCGCCGATGATGCTGACGACGGACCTGTCGCTGCGGATGGACCCGGCCTACGCCGAGATTTCGACTCGGTTCCTGAACGATCCGGCGGAGCTTGAAGACGCCTTCGCCAGGGCCTGGTTCAAACTGCTGCACCGCGACCTGGGGCCGCGCAGCCGCTACCGCGGCCCGCTGGTGCCGGACGAGGCGTTGCTCTGGCAGGATCCCGTGCCGGCCGTCGACCACGACCTGATCGACGCGGCGGATATTGCCAACCTGAAGGGGCGAGTCCTCGCCTCCGGCCTGTCCGCATCCCAGCTGGTTTCGACGGCCTGGGCATCGGCGGCCTCGTTCCGCGGCACCGACAAGCGCGGCGGCGCTAACGGGGCGCGCGTGCGCCTGGCGCCGCAGAAGGACTGGGAGGTCAACGACCCGGCCCAGCTCGCCGGCGTGCTGGAGACGCTGGAGGGCATCCAGGCTGAGTTCAACGGTTCGCAGTCCGGCGGGACGCGCGTTTCGCTGGCCGACCTGATCGTGCTGGCCGGATGCGCCGGCATCGAGCAGGCCGCGCGCGACGCCGGCCATGACGTGGAGGTTCCGTTCAGCCCCGGTCGCACGGACGCCACGGAGGATTGGACCGACGCCGAGTCGTTCGCCGTCCTCGAACCCTCCGCGGACGGCTTCCGCAACTACCTGAAGAATGGCCAGGACGGCAATGCCGAAGAGCTGCTGGTGGAGCGGGCATACATGCTGACGCTCACGGCCCCGGAGATGACCGCGCTGGTCGGCGGCCTGCGCGCCCTCGACGCCAACGCCGGGCAGTCCCAGCACGGCGTGCTGACCGATCGGCCGGGCGCGCTCAGCAACGACTTCTTCGTGAATCTGCTGGACCCGAACACCGTCTGGCAGGCGTCCGGCGACGCGTTCGAAGGCCGCGACCAGGCGACCGGCGATGTCAAGTGGACCGGCACGCGGGTGGACCTGGCCTTCGGCTCGAACTCCGAGCTCCGCGCCCTCGCGGAGGTCTACGGAGCGGACGATGGGCAAGACGCGTTCGTCGGCGACTTCGTGGCGGCCTGGGACAAGGTGATGAACCTCGATCGCTTCGACCTGAAGTGATCGAAAGATAGGCATTTCCAGGGGTCTGGCCTAAGCCGGACCCCTGGCGCGCCGCTCCCATGTCAACTTCACCACCCGACTGGCTCAACGCGCACGGCGACGCCACGCCGGTCATCGACCCTGAGTCGCATGTCCGCGAGTACGCCGAGCGTCGCGGCCGCGATCCCAACGAAAACTGCCCGGCGCTGGTCATCGGCGGGTTCATCAACCTCATGGTCGAGCCGCTGGCCGAGGCCGTGGGCGCCGCCGAGTCCGACGTGCGTCTTGGCCTGCAGGGACCGAAGACCATCGACCGTTCCAAACGCGCCGAGGAAGCCGACTCCCTGCGCCCCGGCCTGCAAATCGGCGAACTGGACGGCCACCCCATCGGCGTGGCGCGCATCCCCGTCGGCGCCGCGCGCTCCGTCATGACCCTGGAAGAGCTGATGGCGCTGGGCGCGCGCACCTTCCTGATCGCCGGGGCCACCGGCGCCCTCAAGCCGGGCATCCAGGTCGGCGACTACGTCATTGCCACCAGCGGCCTGCGCGAAGAAGGCGCCTCCTACCACTACCGGCCGCCAGACCACCCGGCCCGCGCTGATGGACCGGCCGCCCGCGCGCTTATCGAAGCCGCCCAGCCCAGCGAGCACGCCTGCCACGCCGGTCGCGTCTGGAGCACCGACGCCCCCTACCGCGAGTTCACCGGCAAGGTTCAACGCTACGGCCAGGACGGTGTGCTGAGCGTCGACATGGAAGCCTCGGCCCTGATGATCGTCTCGGAGTTTCGAGGCGCGGACCTGGGGATGATCTTGACGGTCAGCGACCTGGTCTACCGCCGCGACTGGCCGAACATCTTTGGTACCGACGAGTACCGGGCGAACTGCGCGGATATGGCCGACGTCATCGTCCGAGCCGCCCGCGACCTGCTTGCCGGGACCGGTTAACCCGGATCGCTTGATGGCCGGGTCACCGTCCGGCTGGCTGAACCATTACGGCGATTCGACCCCGGTCATCGACCCGGAGTCGCACATGCGCGAGCTCGCCGGCCGCGGGGGCGGCGATGCCCGGGCGCTCTGTCCGGCGCTGGTGCTGGGCGGGTTCATCGATCCGATGGTCGACCCGATCGCGGAGGCCATGGGGGCGGTCGATTCCAACCTGAAACCGAACCTGCGGATCGGACGGTTGGACGGTCACCGGGTAGGAGTGGCCAATGTTCCCGTCGGCGCGTCCCACGCCACGACATTGCTGGAAGAACTGATCGGCCTGGGCGCGCGGACCTTGCTGGTCGCCGGCGCTACTGGCGCTCTGCGGCCGGGAATCGACGTCGGCGACTACGTCATCGCCACCAACGCGCTCCGGGAAGAAGGCACGTCGTACCACTACCAGCCGCCCGACCACCCGGCCCGCGCCGACGGTCCGGCCACCCACGCCCTGATCGAGGCCGCGCAATCCAGCGAACGCCCTGCCCACCCCGGCCGCGTCTGGACCACCGACGCCCCGTACCGCGAGTCCACCGGGAAGGTGCGGCGCTACGCACGGGACGGCGTGCTGAGCGTGGACATGGAGGCCTCCGCCCTGATGATCGTCTCAGAGTTCAGGGGCGCCGATCTGGGCCTGATCCTCACCGTCAGCGACCTCGTCTACCGCCGCGACTGGCCCAACATCTTCGGCACCGACGAATACCGGGCAAACTGTGCGGACATGGCGGGCATCGTGGTACGCGCCGCCCGCGCCCTGCTTGCCGGGAAGGACACGACCGATGGCTGACGCGCCCCGCATCAACCGCTGCATCGAACTCCGCGAGTCCGGCGAGCCGCTCTACTACACGGGCATGTCCGAGCGCCTGACCTACGAGCGCGGCCGCGCGATGGTCGACACCTTTGCCGACTTCATCCTGGTCGAGTTCGAGCACCACGGGCTGGACACCCGTGGCCTTGTCGACTTCATGCAGGGGCTGCGCGACGCGGGTCCCACCCCCAGCGGGCACCGCACGCCGACCGTCCTCTGCACCCTGCCCGTCAACGGCCTTTCCGAAGCCGTGGTGCAGGCCAACGACTGGCAGATTCGTCACATCCTGGCGGCAGGCGTCCACGGTTTGGTGCTGTGCCATGCGCGAACGCCGGAGGCGGTGCGCGCCTTTGTTGAAGCCGTCCGGTATCCGCACGCGACGCTCGGCGTCGGCGAGGGCCTGGGCGAGGGCACCCGTGGCATGGGCGGCCAGGGCGTCGCGGCTGATATCTGGGGACTGGATCCCATGGACTACATCCGCAAGGCGGACCCGTGGCCCCTGAACCCCGAGGGCGAACTGATCCTGGGCCTCAAGATCGAGGACCGCCAGGGCATGCAGCGAGCCTTTGAGATCACCGCCGTCCCCGGCCTGTTCTTCAGCGAATGGGGGCCCGGCGACATGGGCGTCTCCCACGGCCACTCCGACTGGCACGACCCGCCCTATTCGCCGGAGATGGACCACGCCCGCAACACCATCCAGGCGGCCTGCGAAGCGGAAGGACTGGCCTTTCTGTGCAGCTGGGCCGACTCGGACCTGGACGACGAAGCCCGCATCCGCCACCTGTTGCAGAACGTCGGGGCGGAGATCGTCAGCGGCGGCGAGGAGATGGCGCGCATCGGCCGCCGGATCACCGGCCGTCCCACCCCCTGACCCTGCGCGCGGCTTCCGGTCGAGAGTGGCAAGCTGGCGGCCTGACCAGCGCAACGAGGCACACGCCATGAGAGTCGGATTCATCGGACTGGGGGCCATGGGCCTCCCAATGGCCCGCAACCTGCGATCGGCCGGATTTGACGTCGTCGTGCACAACCGCAGCCGCGGCAAGGTGGACGACTTCGTGGCCGCCGGCGGCGAGGCCGCCGGCAGCCCGGCCGAGATGGCAGCGAGCGTGGACGTCGTCTGCGCCTGCCTGCCGATCCCACCGGTCTGCGAGGAGGTCTTTCTGGGCCCTGACGGCGTCATCGAGGGCGCCGGCGAGGGTCAGCTCTGGATCGACTTCAGCACTAACGGGCCCGACACGTCGCAGCGCATCAGCGACGCGGCCGCCGGCAAGGGCTGCGGCTACCTGGACGCGCCGATCAGCGGCGGCGTCTGGGGCGCGGAGGCCGGCACCCTGGCCATCATGGTGGGCGGCGAGGCCGCCGATTTCGAGCGCGGCGGACCCGTCTTCGACGCCGTCGGCGCCAACATCCGCCACTTCGGGGCCTCCGGAAGCGGCAGCGTGGTCAAGCTCTGCAACAACCTGATCGGCGCCGCCACCAACGCCGTGATCTCCGAGGCCTACGTGGTGGCGGTCAAGTACGGCATCGACCCGGCCGCGATGTACGAAACCCTGCAAAGCGCCACCGCGGCCAGTCCCGGCCACGAGCGCATGGTCAAAGACAGCGTGCTGGCGCGGAACTTCGATGCCATGTTCGCGCTGGACCTGCACGCCAAGGACCAGCAGCTGGCGGCCGACCTGGGCAAGCTGACGGGGGTGCGCCTTTCGGTGACCAGCACCGTCAACGAGCTGTACAAGGAAGCCCAGGCTCGCGGCTACGGCGGCCAGAACACCTCCGCGATCATCCGACCGCTTGAGGACCTGCACGGCGTGACGGTGGAGCCGGCGTCGTAGCGCACCGTTCGTTTCCGAAATCGCGACCGAGGCCGGGAGCCTCGGTGCGCTCTCGCTTCACCCACTAAGGAGCCCCCGGTGGCCGACGCGATCAAAGTTCTGGGAATCTCAGGCAGCCTGCGACGCGCCTCGTTCAACACGGGCCTGCTGCGCGCTGCCGCCTCGGTGCTGCCGCCGGAGATGGAGATGACGACCTTCCCGCTGCATGACCTCCCGCTATTCAACGCTGACGTGGAGGAGATGGGGACTCCCGATCCGGTCGTCGCCCTGCGCAGCGCCATCGAACAAGCCGACGGGCTGTTGTTCGCAACGCCCGAGTACAACTACTCCATCACCGGTGTGCTGAAAAACGCTTTCGACTGGGCCTCGCGCGGTCCGTCGCCGCTGGACGGCAAGCCGGCTGCCATCATGGGCGTGGGCGGGCGCCAGGGGACGGTGCGCGCCCAGATGCACATGCGCCAGATCGCGCTGCACAACAGCATGCGCGTGATGATCGACCCCGAGTTGCAACTGGTGCGGTCGCGCCGGCGCCAGGATCCCGACGGCAACGTGACGGACGACGACCTGCTGGAACGGATGCGCGAGTTCATGGCGGCCTTCGACGAGTGGATCCGCCACTGCAGCATCGACCCCACGCTGCGCTTCGCTTGAACGTGTGCGACTTGGATTCCAAAACCGCGGATGACGCGCCGAAGCGCCGCGAGCCAGCGGAGCCGCCGCCATTCAGGTTGGTGACCGTGCGGGGCGTTCGGCCGCGTCCCGGCATCGATCTTGACCGGCCGCGGGCGCTCGATGACCAGCACGATGAGGCGCAATTCACCCGCGCGCGCCGGTGATTCGAGGTGTTGCTTCCTAACGCCGCTGCTGCCCCGCGAGCGGCGCTCGTGCACCGGCCGGGTTGCGTATCCTTGCCGACGGAAATCGTTCCGGAGTTTCTGCGCATCCTGCCCACCGACCCACTAACCCATACGCTTCGAGAGTCCGGGCTGGAGCGCCGCTCGCCGTCCCACCGCGTCGGTCCACGACCTGCCGTCTGGCAGCCGTTGTTGACCGGTCGCAGCGGACGCCCGCGTAGCCGCTGACATGTCCGCCGCATCGCTCGATTCAACGCTGACGCGCCGTGTCAGCGCTCAGCCTGGAGTTCTTGGATGAATCAAGCCACCCCCATCACCGTCGCTCACGGCGACGGGATCGGCCCCGAGATCATGCCCATCGTCCTGGAGATCCTGGACAAGGCGGGCGCGCAGCTTGACATCGAGACGATCGACATCGGCGAGCAGGTCTACCTGCGCGGGAACCCGGCCGGCATCGACGACGCGGCCTGGGAGTCCATCCGCCGCACCCGCGTCTTCCTGAAGGCCCCCATCACCACGCCGCAGGGCCGCGGTTACCAGAGCCTCAACGTCGCCACGCGCATTGCCCTGGGCCTGTACGCCAACGTCCGGCCGGCCTCAACGTTCCACCCTTACGTGGAGACCAAGCACCATCCCGACATGGACGTGGTGCTGGTTCGCGAGAACGAGGAAGACCTCTACGCCGGCATCGAGCACCGGCAGACGGCCGACGTCATGCAGTCGCTCAAGTTGATCACCCGACCGGGAAGCGAGCGGGTCATCCGGTTCGCTTTCGAATACGCGCGCACGCACGGCCGGTCCAAGGTCACCGCCTTCGCCAAGGACAACATCATGAAGTTGTCCGACGGCCTCTTTCACGAGGTCTTCGACGAGGTGGCGGCCGACTATCCGGACCTGGAGAACGAGTACTGGATCGTCGACATCGGCGCCGCCAAGCTGGCCGACACGCCCGAGATGTTCGACGTGGTGGTACTGCCCAATCTCTACGGCGACATCCTGTCCGACGTGGCCGCCCAGATTGCCGGCTCAGTGGGCCTGGGCGGGGCGGCCAACATCGGCGACAGCGCCGCCATGTTCGAGGCCGTGCACGGGTCGGCCCCGCGGCGCGCCGGCCAGAACCTGGCCAACCCGTCCGGGGTGCTGACCGCCGCCGTTCTCATGCTCGATCACATCGGCCAGCCCGACGTGGCCGCTCGCGTGTACAACGCCTGGCTGCGAACGCTGGAAGACGGCGTTCACACCTACGACATCCACAGCGAGGCCCACAGCACGGCCAAGGTCGGAACGCGCGAGTTCGGCCAGGCCGTGGCCGACCGCTTGGGCGAAATGCCCCGAACCCTGCGCCCCGCCGCCTTTGGCGTCGGCGGCCCCATGCCCGTCATCGAGGCCAGCGAACGCGAGACGCAACCCGTCAAGCAGACCGTGGGCGTGGATGTTTTCCTGGACTGGAACGACGGCACGGCGGCGGACCTGGCGCAGCGCCTGCAGGCGATTGCGGGCAACGGTCTCGGCCTGAAGATGATCAGCAACCGTGGCGCGATCGTCTGGCCGCAGTCCATGGCCGGCGGGTTGCTGGTGGACCACTGGCGCGCCCGCTTCATGGGCGCTGGCGGCTCGGCGGTCGACCACGCCGAGATCGTCGACCTGCTCGGTCGCATCGGCGGCGCCGGCCTCGACTTCATCAAGACCGAAAACCTCTGCACGTTCGACGGCAGGCCGGCGTACTCGCAGGCCTGAGAGAGTGAGGCAACCATGAGCACTTCTGACGAAACTCCGCGCGTCGGCATCGTGATGGGCAGCACCACCGACTGGGACGTGATGCAGCGCACCACCGCCGTCCTGCGTGACTTTGGCGTGCCCTACGAGGTACGCGTGCTCTCCGCCCACCGCACGCCCGACGAGACCGCCGAATGGGCCCGCACCGCCGAGGACCGCGGCCTGCGCGTTCTCGTCGCCGCCGCTGGCGGCGCGGCCCACCTGGCCGGCGTCGTGGCCGCGCACACCGTCCTCCCCGTGCTCGGCGTACCCATGCAGGCCTGGTCGCTGGATGGTCTCGACTCGCTGCTGGCCATGGCCCAGATGCCCCGCGGCATCCCGGTCGCCACCCTCGCCATCGGCAGCGCCGGCGCTGTCAACGCCGCCCTGCTGGCCGTGGAGATCCTGGCACTGGGGGACTCCGATCTCCGCCAGAAGCTGATCGACTTCCGCGCGCAACAGGCCGAAGAGATCCTGGGGTCGTCGCTGGAGTAGCCGCAGCGCTGACAGCCGGGACGCCAACTCGACACCGCCGCAGCCGCTGAACATACTCAAGCGCCCGGCTGCCCTCGGTAGTTCAGCATGGACCGGCAACTCGCCATCGAAGGCGGTTCCCCCGCCGTAACCGCGCCCATCGACGACCGCTGGGAGCCGGTCACCGAGCGCGAGCGCACCTTGGTCAACGCCGCGCTCGACGCCGGCTCGGCCGTCTACGACGAAATCGAGAAGTTCGAGGTCGAGTTCCGGGACTTCGTCGGCACGAGTTTTGCCCTGGCCGTCTGCAACGGCACGGCCGCCCTGCATTCAGCCATGTTCGCCGCTGGCGCGTCGCTCGGGCGGGAGGTGATCGTGCCCTCCGTTACCTGGCACGCCTCCATCTCGCCGGCCCTGCACTGCGGCGCGTCGCCGGTGTTCGCCGACGCCGATCCCGAGACGTTCTGCATCGACCCCGCCGACGTGCGCCGCAAGCTCACCGACCGCACCTGCGCCATCGTCGCTACCCACGTCTACGGCAACCCAGCAGACCTGGACGCGTTGCTGGACATCGTGGACGGAACCGACATCACCCTGATCGAGGACGCCTCCCACGCGCATGGCGCGAGTTGGCGCGGCCGGCAGGTCGGGTCCGTAGGGCACATCGGGTGCTTCAGCATGCAGGCCAGCAAGCCGATCAATGGCGTTGAAGCCGGAGTGGCGACGACAAACGATCCCAACCTCTACGACCGAATGGCCGCGCTGGGTCACTACGGACGCGTCAACCAGTTGCTCCAGACCGATGCGCTGCGCGATCTCGGCCGCATCGGCCTGGGCGTCAAGTACCGCGCCAATCCCCTGGGCATCGCCCTGGCCCGCGCCGGCCTTGAACGGCTGCCGGATCTCAACCAGCGACGGGCACGCTGGTTCGCCCGCCTCGACGCCCTGCTGGACGATGTCCCCGGCGTCTATCCGCAGCGGCCGTACGCTGACGCCGAACGCGGCGGCTACCTGCTCTACACCGCGCGCATCGATCCCGACGAGATTGGCGCCCCAATCCGGGCCGTACTGGACGCGCTCGCCGCCGAGGGCGTCGGCATCCATCCGGATCAGCCCTCGGCGCTTTACGGCGCCATGCACCTCCAGCCGCTGTTTGGCGATTTCCCGTTCGAAGGCCTCGGCGGCCCCTGGGGCGACCTGCCCGCCGACGTTCGGCCGCCCTTCGGCCCTGGTTCCCTGCCAATCAGCGAACGCCTCAACGCCACCTGTGTCTGGCTGCCCACCCCGGTCGATCCCTCCGAAGCCTGGGTCGAGCAGGTGGCCGCGGCCTTCGAGAAAGTGGCCTCCCGGGGCGAGCGTCTGCGAAGCCTGGCCCAGGAAGGCTCGTGACGCCGGGTACGCCCACCACGCTTCCGTACCGGGTTCGCGGCGGCAACGAACCGGGCAGCCTCCAAGTCACCTTTCACCCGGCCGACGGACGCACGGTTACCGGACCCGACTTGCAGCTCACCGCCGGCACTGTCGGAACCTGGGAGCTTCGACTAGCGGTTGAGGCGCCGGTGGGCACCGGCGGCGGCTTCTTCTTCGAGCGCTACGGATTCCTCCTGTCGCACAGCATCCAGACCACCCGCCCGCTCGGACGCGACTACGTCACGCTACGCGCCAGGACCGATGCACGCGTGCGCCTCGAACTCAATGAGCTCAACCAGGCGAACTCGCCGCCAGTTGCTCGCATCGTCGTCGAAGAGGGAACCCTGGTCCCGGGAGACGAGCTGTGCCTCGTGGTCGGCGACACGAGCCGCGGCGGCCCAGGCAGCGAGGTTTACGACGTCACCTGCCATGGACGGCTCGTCGCGTCGGTCGACCGCAGCGGAAGCCTCGCCTATCGCCAATTGCGGAACGGCGAGGCTCGCATCCAGGTGGTTCCGGACCCCGAACCAACGCTCCTGCGCCTGCTGGGACCCTCCATCGCCCGCCCCGGCGAGCCGTTCGCCCTGCACCTGGCCGTCTACGACCGCAACCACAACGTCTGCACGCAATACCAGGGAACGGTGGCACTTCGAGCGGACGCCTCGCCGTTGGATGACCTGCCGCCCGAAGTCACGCTCGGACCCGACAGCCACGGCCTCGCCATCATCGAGGACGTCACGGCCCGACAGCCAGGCCTAATCCGTATCGAGGCCCAGGACCGCGAACACGGGCTTTCCGCCCTGAGCAACCCGCTGCTCGTCCAATCCGATCCCAGGACACTCCTGCTCTGGGGCGACCTGCATTCCCACAGCTGGGGCGACGTCAGCATGGGCCTCATGGACGACCCGACGCCGATCCTGCACCCCTCGGGCCGCCACGCCCAGGCCCGCGGCCAGGCCCGTCTGGACTTCGCCGCCCCCGGCCCCATGGCGCCGCCCGAACAGTCGCATCGCCCCGCCGTCTGGCAAGCCCACCAGGCCGCCTACCGCGCCAATGACGAGCCGGGAACGTACGTTCCGTACCTGGCCGCCGAAGCCCACCCGAACGTCGGCGGCGACCGCAACGTCGTCTACCGGGACTGGGAGGAGCGCCATGCGCCCGCCTGGGCCGAAATGGACGACCTGGTGGAAACCTATGGCGACCGCGACGACGTGCTGCTGGAAGCCCATGTCGGCGGCGGCCCGGCCGACTGGGACGCCTACCCGACGGCCCGCGAGCCGGTGGTCGAGGTGGCCAGCGGGCACGGCTCCGCAGAGTGGCTACTCCAGCGCGCCCTGCGCTACGGGCACCGTCCCGCCGTGATCGCCTCCGGCGACACCCATCTGCCCCTGCTGGCCGCCCCCATGGCCGCGCACCTCTTCCGCGGACGTTTCGGCAATCACCTGAACATCCGCGACTGCGCCATCGGCTGCGGCCCCGTAGCCGCCGTTCGCGCTGCTCGCTGCGAGCGCCATGCCACCTGGGACGCCGTGCTCAGCCGACGCACCTACGCGACCACCGGCGCTCGCATCATCCTGGACGTGCAGGCCAACGGCCATTCAGCCGGCAGCGAGATTGAGACTGAAGACAAACCCCGCCTGACCATCACCGCGCACGCCTGCTCGCCGATCGAGCGCATCGATCTCATCTGCAACGACCGAGCCCTGGCCGCGTGGCACCCTGACACCCTGGACGCCACGTATGACTTTGAGGATTCGACTCCTCTTCCAGAAGCCGCCTACTACGTCCGCCTGCGCCAGTCCGACGGCGAATACGCCTGGAGCACGCCCATCTGGATTACCTGCGGAGCCGGCGCGCCTGATTCCGGCACCGACCTGCCCGCCTGGAACCAGCACGAAGCCGCGGATCTGGCGATGGCCAGGCCAAACGACGCGGAAGCCTACGAGGATCAACTGCTCGACTACCTGTCCGCTAACGAAGACCCGGCCCACTTCCACGACCTCACACCAATCGGCGTCGTGGACGAGGTCCCCGGTCGCGCCGCGCTCTTCCACGCCTTCCTGGGCGAAGATCTCGAGCCCATTTCGATTCGCTGGTACTTCGAGTTCCACATGCCGCGGCTACGCCTGGATTGGGGCTGGCGCGACTTTGGAACCAGGGACGGCGGCTAAGCACCCTGGACGCTCAGTTGCGCGTGGCGCACAGAGCGGAAACCCCACAAATCTCGCGCCCGGTGGCCTATATTTTCTCAAGACTTCCCGGGCGGAGAGGTTCATCGTGAAGCGTCTCGCACTCGCGGCCGTTGCCGTCGTCTCGCTTGTTATGGCAACTGTTTCCGTGGCACTGGCCGACTGGCCAACGACCTGCGTCGAACTCAACGACCTCCTGGAAGCCGGCCGTGGCAACGACCAGAACGTCGGCATCTACCAGCGCGTCCACGGCAGCAACGCCGAAGCCGCCTGCCGGGCGGACCACGGCAGCGACGGCTTCGTCTTCGGCGGCCGGCGCTTCATGACCCCGTCCCGCGACAATCCCGCCGCCTACACCCAGGCCTTTGTCGAACGCGCCATCGACCGCTACAACACGCAGGGCCTCCAGGCCACCCTCGACTACTACAACTCGCCGGAGAGCATCGACGGTTCCTGGTACATCTTCATTCAGGACGAATCCACCGCGATCGTCGCCCATGCGGCGCGTCCGGAGCGCCTGGGTTTGACGAGCGATGACCAGGTGGACATCCGAGGATTCCACTACGGAGCTGAATTCGCCACGGTGCCGGAGGGGGAAGGTCGCTGGGTGAGTTACTGGTTCGTCAACCCTACGACCGGCGAGCCGGAGCAGAAGCACTCCTGGATCGTGCGGCACGACGGTCGGCTCTTCGGCTCCGGCTGGTATGAGTCAGCACCGTCCAGAGACAACCCCGCCGCCTACACCCAGGCCTTCGTCGAGCGCGCCATCGACCGCTACAACACGCAAGGTCTGCAGGCCACCCTCGACTACTACAACTCGCCCGACAGCATCGACGGGCAGTGGTACGTCTTTATCGCGAATGAGGACATCCAGCTGGCCAACGCCGCGGTCCCATCCATCGTCGGAACGTCAAGTTTGGATGCGCGCGGGCCGGACGGCTATCCAATTGGCCGGCACATCTCGGCGGTCGTCTCCGAGGAGGGCGCCTGGGTGGACTACTACTGGGTGAACCCCGAAACGGGCCAGACCCAGACCAAGCACTCCTGGAGCGTGCGGCACGACGACCTCATTTTCGGCTCCGGGTGGTACGAGCCTGGCCCGTCCAAGGATGAGCCCGAAACTTACACCCAGGCATTTGTGCAGCGGGGCATCAACCTCTACAACGACGTGGGCTTCGACGCCGTGCTCGATTACTACAACTCCGAGCAGAGCCTTGACGGCGCCTGGTATCTCTTTGTCTTTGATGAGGACGACGTGCTTCGCACGCACGCGGCCACGCCGGCGCTCGTTGACCTCCCGGCACGGGAAGTCACCGGGCCCGACCTCTTCCCCACCGGCCTCCAGGTGGTGGCCGACGCGACGCCGGAGGGCGCCTGGACCAGCTACTCGTGGGTGAATCCCGCGACCGGCGAAACCCAGACCAAGCACTCCTGGGTCGTCCGACACGACGGGAAAGTCTTTGGATCCGGCTGGTACGAACCCGGCCCCTCCAAGGCTGACCCGGCCGGCTACGCGCAGGCCCTTGTGCAGAGGGCTGTCCACCTCCACGCCTCGCTGGGCACAGAGGAAACCCTCGCCTACTTCAACACGCCGGAGAGCGCGGACGGTCCCTGGTACGTATTTGTCCTTGAAGACCGCGCCGGCGAGCTCTACTCGATTGCCAACGCCAACCGCCCCGACATTGTGGGCAAGACCCGCGAACGCATTGACGCCAACGGCTTCAACTACGGCGAGGCTTTCGCCGCCGTAACCGAGGAGAGCGGCGGCGCCTGGGTGAGCTACCTGTTCACGCACCCGCAGACGCGCCAGGACGCACTCAAGCACTCCTGGGTGGTTCGGGTCGGCGATCTGATCTTCGGCGTCGGTTGGTACGAAGGCATCGAGTAAGCCGCGTCATCACATCGCCGGCCTGGTGGTAGCGCGGCCGGCCGGCGGCTTGCTGGGTATAGGCGGCCCGCACCGCCAGGCGCCGGGGGTCGCGCCCGTCTCCGTTGCCGGGATGCCGTAGGGTAAACGCGGATTGGCTCACCCGGAGCGTGAACTCATGGCGAACCCCGAAGCAGTCTTTCAACGACATTGGGACGCGGTCCAGTCCGGCGATTTCGACGCCATCGCCGCCGACTACGCGGCTGACGCACGACTGATGCAGCCCAACCAGGTACACATTGGTCACGACGGCTGCCGCGTCTTCTTCGAAGCCCTCTTTGCCGATCTCGCCGGATTCGCGGCCCGCCAGGAATCCGTCACCGTCGAGGGCGACGCCGTCCTGCTCACCTGGTCGGGCGCCCACGAGGACGGGCGTACCGCGCAGGGTGTGGACACCTTCCTCATCAGCGACGACCTGATCCGCGTGCAGACCCTCGTGTATCAGATCCGCTAGTCGCGGCCGAACCTCGACACTTGTGAGCAGGGCTACACTCAAGCCCTACTGAGCCGCATCCGGGGAGCGGACCGTGAACGTCGATGACACGCAACGCGCGCGGGTTCGAGCCGAACTGCCCGAGGTCGAGTGGATCGACGACGCTGACCTGGCGGCCCGGGTCGTCGAAGCCTGGGCGCTGGCCCTCTCCCGAAGCTCCTTCAGCGCCATTGCCGACATCCGAGGCTCGGGCAACCCCGACACCCCGCCGCTCGAGGACGGCACCCAGACCGACCACATCCGCGGCGTCACCCGCCTCGCCGTCGCCATCGCGGACGAGCTCGGAAGTCTTTTCCCAGGCCTGGAATACGACCGCGACCTGCTCGTTGCTGCCGCCCTCTGCCACGACGTCGGCAAGCCCTGGGAGTTTGACCCCGAAAACCAGGCCCGCTGGGCCGCCGAACGCGGCCGCACCGGCTGGCCCTCCATCCGCCATCCCGGCTACGGCGTGCACATTTGCCTGACCGTGGGCCTGCCCGAGGAAGTCGCCCACGTCGCCGGCGGCCACTCCGGCGAAGGCGAACTCCTCCAGCGCAGCCTCATCAACCAGATCGTCCACCAGGCCGACTACGCCTTCTGGCACGTGCTGCGGGCCGGCGGGCAGTTGGTGGAAGACTAGGCAGCCGGCGTCGCCGGCCGAATCTCCAGCCGCTCGTCGTCGTTCCGCACCGCTTCGCCGGCCAGTCCGCCGATGTCGTCGCCGCTCAGGTCAAACGTAAAGCGCCCAGCCGCGTCGCTGCCGAGATCGCGTGCCTCCGCGTCGAACACTCCGATACGCACGTCGGTTCCGCGTACCCGCAGCCCGGCGTCGCCGCCACCGCGCGTGTAGGTCACCGGGCCGTCGGCCTGAATCTCGTTCTCAACCGTCGCGTTGGGGTCCAGCAGCAACACGTACCCATCGAAGGAAATTCGCAGCTCGACGCGTTCTTCTTCGATCACACGCTGCACGGTGGCAGTGCCCCGGCTGCCGTCGACGACTCGCGTGCCCTCCAGTTCGGCCACGCGCGGTCGCAATTCCTGCTCGATGACCCGCGAGACAAACGTTCGCATCAACCGCGCGGCTCGTTCCTCGGGCGCCGGCGTTGGCCCAGCCGGCGCCGGATCCAGCTCCGCCTCGTCCACCTCGATGGCAAGCACCACGATGGCCGCCACGATCAGGGCCGAAGCCAGCCCCAGCAGTAGTTGGTTTCGACTCACCCCGCCAGGTCCGGCGCCAACTCCGCGACCAGCGCCTGCACGCGCTCCGCTATGTCGTCCCGAACACGCCGCACCACCTCGATCGGCTGACCGGACGGATCGTCCACCGGCCAGTCCCGATACTCGGTCCCCGGCACCAGCGGGCACGTGTCGCCGCACCCCATCGTGATGCAGACATCAGCCGCGGCCACGTCGTCGGTCGTCAGAGGCGACGGCGACGCGTCGCTGATGTCGATGCCGAGCTCCCGCATGGCCTGCACCGCCACCGGATTGACGCGTTCGCCTGGGGCAGTGCCAGCCGACATGACGTGTATCAGGCCGCCGCCGGACGCTCGCAGCAGGCCCGCGGCCATCTGGCTGCGACCGGCGTTATGCACGCAGACGAATATCACGGACGACGCGGGTGGGTCGCTCTGGCGGGATGCGGTCACGGATTCACCGATGAGTCGGACTCCTTGGTTCCGCCATCATAGGCGCGCCGCCAAACCGCCGAACCTGGACTTCAACGACCAACGTGATCGTCGGGGTTTAGTAGTGGACCACCACCTGCGTCCCGTGGTCGCAGAAGTCCCACGCCCACTCCGAGTCGTGCAGCCGCAGGTTCACGCAGCCCGCGCTCCGTGCCGTGCCGAATTCGCCGTGCCAGTAGGCGTAGTGGAAACCGATCCAACTGTCCGTGAAGTACTGGATGTGCAACACGTCGTCCAGGTCGTAGACGGCGTTGGTACTGCCGTTGGAGATCATGCGCGCGCGCGGAACGCGGACGAAGACGCGATAGCGTCCAGCCGGAGTGAAGTCGGGATAGATGCCGGTTGACGTGGCGGCCATCCGCACCGGATCGTCCCCGTCGAAGAACGTCACCACCTGCCGCGCCAGGTCCACCGTGGCGTGACGGTCTGCCAGCGGTCCGTACGCTGGGTCCAGCGCGGCCAGGTCAACGATCGGTGCGTGCCGGGCACGCGTTGCCGGCTCGGTGGGCAGACGCAACCGCTCCGCCTCCATCAGACCCAACCGCAGGTCGGTCACGCGCCCGCCGCTCTCGGACAGCACCGCTCGTTCGA
>JAPPLN010000063.1 GCA_028874175.1 Chloroflexota bacterium | reverse complement strand
CACGCGACGGAGCCGCCTCTCGGCGCTGTCCAGGGCGCATTACGCAAAGGTCTCTATATGGGATCGGGTGGGCTCGTTGTTACCAACTTAAATGTCCCTCTCCTTGCCGTGTCGGTTCTGGCCCTGGCTCGAGGCGGTCCGGCCCTCTTGGCCAGCTTGGTCATTACTTCAACCCTTCTCCAATTCCTGCTTGTCTCGCGGCTTGCCTCGCTCCGGCGTGTATTCACTCCAACCGTTAGCGGAATCGTCATCATGCTCGTGGCGGCCTCGGCCGTCCCATTCTTTGTGGACCGGACGATCAGCCACTCATTGGGCGACTCGGGCTTCGTCCTGGTGCCTGGAGTCGTGGCTCTCGCCGCCGGCCTCTGGGGCGCCGTGCAGTCGTCGGAGGCGCGACGCCTCTGGACGCTGCCGATCGCTGTCGTTTCGGGTCTGGCCGTGGCTGTTCCGATGGGCCTCTACGACGCAGAACAGATTGTGGATGCACCCTGGCTAAGCGTCACGGACTTACAGTGGCCGCTGCAGGGACTCGACTTCGGAATACAGTTTTGGTCGCTGCTTCCGGCATTTCTGGTTGTCAAGCTCACCGCGTTCCTGAAAGTCGTCGGCGATCTCTCCATAATCAGCCGCGCCTCATACCGCAACCCGGCGGCCCTCGACTTCAGGAGAATCCAGAGCGGTCTGAACCTGTACGGAACCACGACCCTCCTGACGGGACTCCTGGGCACGCTACCCGTGTCCGCCCCCTGGTCGTCGACTGCCGTCTACATCGGCTTTACCGGAATCGCCGCTCGAAGTGTTGGAATCTATCTCGGGCTTCTGACGCTCTTGATTGCGCCGTTCGCCAAGGTTGTTGCCATTCTGGCCGCGACTCCCGACTCGGTCGTTGCCGCCGTTTTCATCATCATATTTGGACTTCTCTTTATCGAGGGATCCAAGGCAGTCTTTAATTCGCCAATGGATTACCGAAAGGCCGTCATTGTCGGAGTTTCCATGGTGCTCGGTATCTCGGCAGCCAGCTTTGGCCGGTTGAGCGATGGAATCTGGGGCGACTTGCTGGGGAATACCATCATTGTGGGTGGGGTTACGGCCATCGGTATGACCGTGGCCACCGGCCTCAGAGGCTTCTGGCGTCGCAGGCTCGTTGTTGACCTAACACTTTCGTCATTGACCGATGTCTCCGAGTTTCTGCAGGCGTTTGCTTCCAGGCACCGCTGGAGTGACTCGGCCAGGATGCGATTGAATCTGGCTGTCGAAGAGGTTCTGCTTACCCTCTTGGATCAAACCGGCGAGGATGATTCTGATCAAGCGCGACGCCTGAGTGCCTCGGTTCATCCGGACGGCGATGCGGCCGAGATTGAATTGATCGTGTACTCGCATGAGGATATCGAAGGAAATATCGAGGACCAGCTGGCAATCGTCGGAGATCAGGTGTCGCCGGACGATGCACACCAGCTATCGACAACACTGCTGCGGCACTACGCCTCGTCGGTCCATCATCGAAAGTACTACGGCGTCGATATTGTGACGTGCCGCGTTGAAAGACATGCCTCAGGTCAGGTGACCTAGCGTCGCGGACTGATTCTGGGCGCTGGCGCCTGGATCGGGTCGCACTCGGAGTCCTGTGCCGAGCCGGGCTGAGAGGCCGTTCGCCGTTGCGGCCGGAGAGTCGGCTCCGTGGATCGGTCTGGGCGGGCCCTGCCGGCCGTTCTTGGCGGTGTGTGGTGCTCGAACGACGCAAGCGCTTGCGGCGCGCCGGGTCAACCCGGCCAGGCGGCTGCCTGCTGTACCGCGCATGAAAGAGCCTGGCCCGCGGCATCCGCCGCCGGCCAGGCTCTTGGCGGCACGCCCCCGTGGGAGCGTGCCTACCTAGCCGCTACTCATCGTCAAAGTACGCCGACCCGAAGATCAGCCCGTCGTGCCGAATCGCCCACACGTGCGTGGCGCTGCCGCTGCCCTGGGCCGACGGGCGTAGGTTGCTGAACCAGCCGCCCTCTTCGGTCACACTCGCGATTTGCTCGCCGTAGTTGTAAACCATGCCGTCCAGCCCGCGAGCTCTCAACTGTTTCACGTCGGTTCCTATCCGCTGCGGGAGCAACGGATTAACCAGGTAGAGGTCGTTCCCATCAATCAGGAACAGGAATGACGCGCCGTCAAAGCTCTCTCTGCTGTTGTAGTACGCAACAGTTGCTTCCAGGCCGTCGCGCTCATAGCGATCGATAGCGGCCTGCACGTACGCCATCGTCGCGGCTGCCGGATCGTCGGCCACCGGGTAATAGCCCGAGGCAAAGATCCGCCCGTCGTGCCGAATGGCAAACGTGACCTTCGGCGCCTCCTGCAGCGTGACCGGATGCGGCCACAGGTACTCGACCCATACGCCTTCCTCCGTTGCTGCGGCGATCGCCTTGCCCAGCTCAAACCCGTCCGACCCGACCACGTTCTTGATGTCCGTGCCGATCAGCCGCGGGAAGAGTGGATGGACGAAATAGATGTCGTTCGCATCCATCGCAAACAGGTAGAACTGCCCCTCAAACGCCGCCGTGCTGTTGTAGAAGTTCGTCATCGACTCCAGGCCGTCACGGTCATACCGCGCAATGGCCTGCTGCACGTATTCCACGGTGTACTCGCGTGGATCCGCGCCAATCCAGGCCGGCGGTTCCGCGCTCGGGTCCGGCGTGTAGTACCCCGACGCAAAGATCAGGCCCTCGTGTCGCACAACCCATGCCGTCTTGGGCTCTTCGCGGCCCGTGGCCGGATTCGGCCACGGGTACTCGACCCAGTGCCCCTCCGGCGTGGCCTTGGCGATTTCCTTCCCGAGCTCGTAGCCGTTCGATCCAACGACATCCTTGATGTCGGTCCCGATCAGGTGAGGGAAGATCGGGTGAGCCAGGTAAATGTCATCGGGATCCATCAGGAACAGGTACAGGTAGCCGTCGACGCTCGCGTCGCTGTTGTAGAAGTCGACGGTCGCGTCCAGGCCCTGCGTCCGGTACCGCCCGATCGCGTTGCTCACGTACTCGCGGATAACGCCCGCCAGGTCAGCCCGCACCGAGAAGTGCCCTGAGCTGAAGACGATGCCGTCGTGGAGCACGAAGTAGCTGCGTCGGGGTTCTCGCTGGCCGTTGACGGGATTCGTCTGCAGGTGGTTCACCCAACCCCCGTCTTCATTAACGACTTGAATGACCCGCAAGAGCGAGTGACCCCTGGGCAGCGTGGCTCCCACCAGGTTTCGGAAGATCGGCGCGGCTAGCAGCGTCAAGGACGATCGGTCAACCATCATCAGCGAACGGCCGCCTTCGATACTTGCCTCGCTGTTGTAGTGCGCCACGGTCGCGTCAAGACCGTCCTGCTCGTACGCCGCAATCGCTGCCGACACATACGCAAGCGTCGCGGCGTCCGCCTCAGCGGTCGCTCCCAGGGCAATTGACGCCGGCTCCCAGTCGAATCGCTCAATGCTCAGCCGCTCCTGCAGGCCCGTAGGGCCGTTCACCCACGTGCGGTAGCCGTCGGTGAATCCTGTCCAGTTGGTCGCCTTATCCCACAGAAGCACGCCGCTCGACGTCTGCTGGCGTGTCACGCCGTCGCTCGCATCGTGCTGCTCGTTCGCCACGCACGCGCCAACCGTGCTTGGCGCCATGGCCTGAAGCGCCCCGAAGCCAAGCACAAACTCACAGTCCGCCTGGACCGCCGAGGCCCGCCCTACGGATCCAAAGACCGTGAAGGCCAGGGCAACCAGGACCGCCAGGGCGGCCATGGCCCCATATCGAAGGGCTGGCAGGGTTCGCACCTGCGTGGCGACCACGGAGACTGACCTACGAGTTGGCAACATTCTCGAATCCCTTCCAGGCGGCTTTGCCCACGCCCTGGTACAACCCGGCAAAGCGAGCGTCAGCTTACCTGAGGTCCACTCGGCCTTCCCGACCTACGACTCCAGCCGCTGCCTCAACTCCTCCACCGCGCCGGGCTTGGTACATGGCGCGTAATGTCCCGGAAGCACCGTCCGAAGCCCAGTGTCGGCTAACCGTCGCGTTGATGCCTCCTGCGCCGCCATGTCTGTCGAGAGGTGCCGCACATTGGGGCGCAACTGGCCAAGCATGTACACCAGCGCGTCCCCCACGATCCCCACGTCATCGCGCACCAGGCTCATGCTTCCTGGCGTGTGACCCGGCGTGTGCATCACCTGCCAGTCGCCCACCGTATCCCCTTCCCTGAGGGTCATCGCGATTTCTGGGGATTCCCAGCGAAGCACCTGGGGAACCGGCTGGTGATACAGCAACCGCCGCAAGCCCGGACTTTCCGATGGATTCGCTACCAGCGCCGCGTCTGCCTCGTGTATGACCACTGGCGCGTCCAGGTCTCGCGCCAGTTGTGCGGCGCTTCCCGAGTGATCGTAGTCGTAGTGCGTCAGCACGATCTGATCAATGGCCGCCGGGCTGACGCCGGTGGTTTGGATCGCTCGTTGGATCGCTCCCGCCACCCGGGCCACCCCGGTATCGATTAGCAGCGTTTCCGTGCCAACCGCCAGGTACGCCAGCGCGCCCCACCAGCCACCAAGGGCAAACACGCCCTCGGCAACCTCGCGCGGATACCTATGCAGCACGATGGACCACGCTCAACCGTCCATGAAGCACGGCGACACGACCGACAGCCAGCGGCAGATCGCGCCGAAACCGGCGTCTACCGGAGCGCTACGAGTCGCAGTCCTGTCCGAGCGTGCCTTCCCAGTAGTGGTCGCCCGGCAAAAGGTTCGTGTTGCCCACGCTGCCTTCCTTGTAGCCCGTGCAGTAGAAGTCGCCGGGGTTCAGCTTGAACTCGCCGCTTCGCTTTGGCTCGCTATCGCCGCACGCCGACAGCGCAAATGCGAGTGTCAGCAGCAGCCCGACACCCGCGACTTTCCCCGCGCGGCCCGCACGGCGAATCGACCTCGAAATCATCCGGCGCCTCCCTGAGTGGAAACGTCCGAGGGCAGCCGTTGATACCCGGCGCCCGCCATATCTCGTCTCATCATGCGGTGAACCGACACCATGGTCAACCACTGGCCCGCCAAATCGCGTGCAACCGCTGCCCCGGCGCCCTGGGGCCCGCATGTCGTCCGCTCACCGGCTGTCCTCCTCGGGAACGATTCGCCGGCTCCCCACGCACCGGCCGCCTACGGGCCGCTCCAGTCTCAGGCTAATATGCCCCGCGCCGGATTCCACCGGGCCGCCCAGCCTCGTGTTCGCTACGAAACGTCCAGCAACTCGTGCACGTCGACGTGTGTTGCGCGCTTTGCTTGGCGTCGCGCTCGCCGTGGCGCTGACTGCCTGTGGCGAGTCCGCCGGGGACGCCTCCGGCGATGCGGCACAGGTCCGGCCGCCGGGTCCCATCGACGCCGCCCCGGGCGAAGCGGTCGAACGCAACGGCGTCTCCTTTACAGTCATCGAGGTCGGTGCCACCCACTCCTTTGATCGCCGTGAACGCGCCGCCGATGGCAAGGTCTTCATCGCGGCCAGGCTCTCGATTCGCAACACCGGTAGCGAGATTCCCGCCCAGGGACCTGAGGCGATCGTGCTTGAGCTCCCTGACGGAACCCTCGGCAAACACTGGATCGTCACTCCAGGCAGCCGCCTCGGCGATACCGGTCCCCCGCCGGGCGAGGAACTCGGCGCCTGGCGCAGCTGGGAAGTGCCGGAAGGCACCCGCGCTGCCACCATCAGCTATCGGCCCTCGCCTGATCTGGAAATCCGCGTCGGCTTTACCCTCGCCGACGAAGTCCGCGACCGCTGGCGCGTCCTGTCAGACCTTCGCCACGTCTGAGGGCCGCCGACGACCTGCCGCCTTTTCCCGTCTCGGGAAGCCTGCTCGGCTGTACTGCGGCATACGATAAGCTGAGAACGAATCCAGGACGGCGGGCCTTCGCACTCCCAAGGTTGCTTCCATGACCCGATTCCGCATTCGTCGCCGCGCCCTGGTCGGCGTGGTGCTTGGCTTTGTGCTCACCGCCGCGCTAGCCGCTTGCGGCGAGTCGGAAGCCGACGCGCCGGTCGCCGCTGATCCGCCCGGACCCGTTGACGCCCAGGTCGGCGGAACCGTGGACCGCGGCGGTGC
This sequence comes from Chloroflexota bacterium, assembly GCA_028874175.1. GTDB lineage: Bacteria > Chloroflexota > UBA11872 > UBA11872 > UBA11872 > UBA11872. The sequence goes on along the minus strand of JAPPLN010000063.1, from coordinate 47,645 downwards.
CAACATCACCCTCACCGAGGTCGGCGCCACCCGCTCGTTCGGCAGCTTCGACAACGCGGAGCCAGGCTTCATGTTCATCTCCGCCTACTTCAAGGTACAAAACAGCGGCACCGGCTCGATCAACCTTGATCCTGAAGTCATGACCCTCGAGCTCGCTGGAGGTGGCACCGGCATCGCCCGCCAGGCCGCCCCCGCCGCTCGGCTGGCCAACGCCGGCCCCGCTCCCGGCGCCGAGGAACGCGGTTGGCGCAGCTGGGAAGTCCCCGAAGGCACCCGCGCCGCCACCATCAGCTACAAGCCCACCGCCGACACCGAAATCCGCTTCGGCGTCATCGTCCCGACTGAAATCCGGGAGCGCTGGCGCGTCTGATCGTCCGGCGCTCGTAGCCCCCTGACGTGACGCTCGAGCTCTGGAACTTCCTCCTCGTCATCCACCAGTTCAGTGGCACGGCGGCGCTGGGCGCCTTTACCGGCGCACTTGTCGTGGTGGTCCAGGGCCGTCGCATGGCCTTGGCCGGCGACTGGACCGACGGCCTTCCCACCGAACCGGTCCTGCGCGCTCTCAACCGCTGGGTTACTGCGCCCTCGATGACCCTTCTGCTCGCCAGCGGCCTCGGCCTCGCGCTCACCAACTCGTACCGGATGAGCCCAACCTTCCTCGTCACCAGCACCGTCGCCATGGGCCTCGCCACCGCGATCTGGCTAGGCGTCATGCTCCCGGCCGAAGTCCACTTCCGTGGCGGCCGTCAATGGACCCTCGGCTGGCGGCGCTGGCTTACCGGCTGGATCGCTCTCGCAGTCCTCGTCCTCTTTGCCTTCGCCATGATGATCATCCGCCCCGTCTGGTGGCCCGCCGTCACCGCCTGGACGCCCGGCTAGCCGCACGCGCCTCGTCCTCGAAGGCGGGGCGGCTCTTCACCCTCTCCGAGGGGAGAGGCAGAGCCCGTCCTGAGCTTGCCGAATCCGGTGAGGGGTCTTCCGGGCACCCGCGTTCAGGATGCGGAGAGGTCTCCGCCTAGCAGGGACCGCCCCCGGATCCGCCGCAGCGCTCCGGCGCGATCGCTGTGCTGTAGTCCTGTCGCTTCAACTCTTCGTCGCCGCAGGCGCCCAACGCCAGGCTGAGCGCCACTAGAAACGCGACACCAACCAGAGACGACTGCTGCAGTCCCCGACGTGCCGATCGAATCCACAGGTTCATGTCTCTAACCTGTCAGAAACCTGACGCACGCCTAACCCTAGCGCAACTGGTTTCCGGACCCCACTCCTGGCCTATCCGGCGTAGCTCATTCCCGTGTCGCGCAGCGTCGTCGACGTGCCTTCGCCCATGCCGCCGCCGATCACCTCGCCGAAATACACCACGTGATCCCCCGGCTGCGATGACGACACCACCTTGCACTCGAACCACGCCGTCGCCGCGTCCAGCACCGGCGTCCCGGTCTCGTGCGTTGAAACCGGCTCGCCCTCCAGGCGACCCTCGCCGCTCGTCGACTTCGCCGTGAACTTCAGCGACAGGTCCTTCGAGCCCTCCGGCAGCACCGAGATGCTGAACACGCCTGTCTCGTCGATGTTCTTGCGCGTGTGCGCCGTGTCCTGGATCGCCACCGCGAAGATCCGCGGATCGAACGAAACCTGCGACATCCAGTTCGCCGTCATCCCGTTCGGCTCTCCGTCGGCCGAAACCGTGCCCACCACGGCCAGGCCGTAAACCACGTCGCACAGTGCGTCTGAAGCGGGGTCGCTCTCAGCCATTGTCAGTCCTCACCAGTCCCGCCGGCGCCCGACCGGCGGCGCGTTTCGATCCGAGTCTCACACACCCCGCGCCAGCGGAAACTCCACCTTCGCCTGCCCGGCGTCATGCGACCGTCGCATAGCCTCGATCACTTCCACTGCCATCAGCCCTGTTCGCACGTTCGCAAACGTCTCCGGCCCGCCCTCGTGCCGCCGAATCAGGTCGTCGATGCTCGACAACATTGCCGACCGGTACACCTTCTGCGTCGGCAGCTGACGCTCCAGCCAGTCCTCCTGCCCGCTCGGCGTGGTCGCGGCGTATTCCACCGTCGAATGCACCCCGCCAATTCGCACCCGCCCCTGCTCGCAGAACACCTGCCACTCGGTGAATTTCGGCATCGCCTTCGTCTGGTTGATGAACGCCAGCACCCCGTTGTCGTACTGCACCAGCGCGCTCGGCGCCGGCTCCGCCCACTCGCCCGGCGGCTCATGCACGCCCACCACCCACTGCGGCGATCCGCCCGCATACATATTCACCGCGTCCACCGTGTGCGAACCGTTCCGGTACTCCAGGGCCCTCGTGCCGCCCCACGTCCCAACGACCCGCACCACAGGTCCGATTCGACCCGACTGGATGAAGTCATACGCCTGCCGAAAAAACGGGTCCCAGCGCCGCGTGTGGTCCACGCTGAACGCCGTCCCCGCGTCTTCAACGGCCTTCACCAGCGCGTCCGCGTCCGCCAGCGACGTCGTCATAGGTTTCTCACATAAGATCATCGGAACGCCCGCCACAATGGCCTTAATGCCCAGGTTCGCGTGCGTGTGGTCGGAGGTCGCGATGCTCAGGATGTCGATGTCCTCGGCAGCCAGCATCGCGTCCAGGTCGTCATACAACGCCGGTCCCTCGCCCCACGTGTCGCGAAACTTGTCCAGCAGCGACCCATCCAGGTCGCACGCCGCCACCAGGTCAATCCGCTCATGCGCGCTGTGAGCCGACGCATGCGTATGCGGCGCCGCCCGCCGGTTCCCGCTCAAAGTTTCCTTGACCGCGCCCGCGCCAATCCCCCGCAGCCCAACCACCGCCGCCCGATACCGATCCTTGCATGCCATCTCGTACCGTCCTCGCACACTCTCCGACGCGGCACGCTAACCTTAGGCCATAGGACGACGCGACGGCTCGCCAAACGCGTGCCAACCAACGCCCGCCCATTTTGTCAGGCTTAGTACACCCCATGCAGATAACGAAAACTCTCAGGCAGAGACCCGGACGGCTCCGCTGGTTTGCCGCTGCCGCGGTTGCGGGTTTGATGGCGGTCGGCTTGGCTGCTTGCGGCGAGGATCCCGAACCGGCCCCGCCCCCGCCGGCCGTCGCCGCCCCTCCGGCCGCGCCGGCAACGGCCGCGCCTCCGCCGCAAGCTGCTGCTCCTGCTGCAACCGTCGTGGCCGCGGCGCCCGCTCAGCCGACCGCCCCCGCAACCCAGCCACCGGCTGCCACCCGGCAACCGGCCGCCCCCCAGGCGCCGGCAACCCAGCCGCCTGCCGCTACGCAACCTCCGGCGACGCAAGCTCCCGCCGCCACCCAGGCCCCCGCCGCGATCCAGCCACCGGCCACGCAGCCGCCGGTGACGCAAGCCCCGGCAACCCAGGCACCGGCCACCCAACCGCCGGCCACGCAGGCTCCAGCCACCCAACCTCCCGCCACGCAGGCCCCTGCCACGGCCACGCCGGCCCCCACAACCGCGGCGCCCCAGGCCACCGCTGCGCCGGCAACGGCCGCCCCCACTCCCGCGCCCACCCAGGCCCCGCCTGCCGCCACCCAGGCGCCCGCGCCCCAGGTCGCCGCTGGCCCCGTGGCTCCGCTCTTCACTCTCCCCAGCGCCACGGGCGGCGAAGTCAGCCTCGCCGGCTTCCAGGGCCAAAAAAACGTCGTCCTCGTCTTCTACCGCGCCTTCTGGTGAGGGACCTGTCGCACGCAACTCGTGGAGTTGCAAAACAACTACGAGCAGATCGCTGCGCAGAACGCTGAAGTCGTCGCCGTCAGCACCGATAACCTCGAAGGAGCCAAGTGGGCCATCGACAGCCTCGGCGTCCCCTTCAAGGTCGCCTACGACCTCTCCACCGAAGTTCCCAAGGCCTACGAAGTCTGGAATCTCTACGGTGACAACCTGGCCACCGGCTCCGCCTTCGTCATCGACACCAACGGCATCGTCCGCTGGAAGCAGATCTACTCCGGCATCCACGACCTCGTAACCGCCAACGCCATCGTCCAGGCCCTCAAAGCCCTCTAGCCCCCCGCACCCTCAAAGTTGCGGTGACTCTTTCGCCCTGTCCCCGTGGATACTCCTGCGCAACGCCCTTTGTCCTCGATGATCTGGCGGCTCTTTACCCTCTCCAGGGGGAGAGGCAGAACCTGTCCTGAGCTTGCCGAAGGATTCCGGCGTCTTCGCCGGAAATCGGTGAGGGGTCTTCGGGGCAACCATTCCTGGGGTTGCGCAAATGTCACTCAAGGCGAAACGCCCCGGTGAGCAGTCTTCTTGGCTTCGCCCCCGTCCCCCGCGCCGTACAATCAGTTCCCAGCCGCCGGCTCGGCCCGGCGTGCGGGTTGCCACGGAGGCACTCATGAGCGATCAAATGCGCGCCGGCGTTGTGGGACTTACCGGAATCGGCCAGCGGCCGGCCGCCGTCGGAGCGGAACCCGGCTGGGGCACGGCCATGCCCCACTCCCATGTGGCCGCCTACCACCATGTCGCCGACACCGAAGTCGTCGCCGTCTGCGACCTTGACGAAGGTGCCATCGCCAACTTCAACGCCGACTGGAACGAAGCCCTCCCCGAGGTCAACACCTACACCAGCCACGTCGAGATGCTCGAAAAGGAAAACCTCGACATCCTCAGCGTCGTCACCGGCGACAACGTCCACGCCCAGATCTGCATCGACGGCGCCGAAGCCGGCGTCAAGGGCATCCTCTGTGAGAAGCCCATCGCCTCCTCCCTCGCCGACGCCGACCGCATCATCGATGCCGTCACCAAGGCCGGCATCCCCTTCCTCGTCGACCACTCCCGCCGCTGGATGTTCCCCTGGGTCCAGGCCGCCCAGCTCATCGAGCAAGGCGCCATCGGCGACGTCAAGCGCGTCGTCGCCAACCAGGGCGGCCCCCGCGCCATGCTCTTCCGCAACGGCACCCACATGTGCGACACCATCAACTGGTACGCCCAGGGCAACCCCACCGCCGTCTACGCCGTCAACGAGATCAACTTCGAGGACTACGGCCCACGCTACGCCAGCGACGGCGGCCACGACCCCGACACCGACCCCGCCGTCAGCATCCTAATCGAGTACGACAACGATGTCCGCGCCTTCTGGAACATGTGCAAGCCCATGCCCGGCGTGTTTGATGTCGACGTCTTCGGCAGCGACGGCATCCTGCGCGTCAATCAGGAGCGGGCCACCCTCACCACCGTCAACGAATCCCGCACCCTCGTCACCTCCGACATTCCGCATACCCAGTACACCCAGGGCCACATCGCCGGCGCCGTCGTCGAGCTCATTAGCCTCATCAACAACGGCGGAACCCCCACCTGCGGACCCATCGAAGCCCGCCAGGTCATGGAAATCCTGCTCGGCGCCCTCCAATCCTCCGCTGGCGGCAACGTCCGCGTTACCATGCCCATCGTCGACATGTAACCTCACATGACATCCAGTTGCCTTCCGACGCCCCGGAAGGCGCCCTGCGCTCCCCCGGCCAGGGCATCTCGGGAGGGGCGCCATCCCACCACCATGGCGTCCCTCCCACTTTTCTTTGTTCTTTTCGTCGCCCTAATCGCCTGCGGCGAATCCCGGGCACCCCACCAGGCTCACGACACAGCCCCCCAGCCCGCCGCCGCCCCAGCCGAGCTAAACGCAGCCGCCAGTGAGGGCGAAACCGTCTTCAACGCCCACTGCGCCCAATGCCACGGCCCTGAAGCCACCGGCACCAACCTCGGCCCCACCCTCATCGACCGCATCTACCACCCCGGCCACCACGGCGACGCCGCCTTTCACCTCGCCGTGCTCCGCGGCGTCCGCCAGCACCACTGGCAATTCGGCAACATGCTCCCCGTCCCCGGCGTCTCCGAAACCCAGGTCAACCAGATCATCTGCTACGTCCGCCACCTCCAACTCACCGCCGGCATCTTCACCCCCACCGAATACCAACCCACCTGCTAGACCGTCGGTTTCCGTCTTATCTTGCGTAGGGGCGGCGTCTCTGACCCGCCCGTCTTCCTTGCACCCCACGCCCCACGTCGTGAACGTACGGATGGAATCTCCCCGCGAATGGCCAGGTCTTCCCTCTCCTGGAAGACCTTTGAAAAACCCGGGTGCGCGGCGCATGGTGACCACCAGCAGGTTGACCACCGAGGATCGTGGTGATGCACGGTTCGACCCAGCCGCCGGAACTGATTGACGCTTGGTTGCCGCCGCAGGTGGGCCGCAATGCGGGGCTGGAACGGCGGACCGAGTTCATCGACTGAGCGCCGCTGGCAGCGCTGGTGGCCGACCTACACGCCGCGCCGGTGGGGTGGCCGAGTTATCCGCCCCTGCTGATGGGCAAGGTGCAGCAGCAGTGGTACTAGGCCTCGGATCCGGCGATGGAAGAGGCGTTGTGGGAGCGGTTGTCGTTCCGGCGCTTTGCGGGGTTGGGGCTGCAGGACCCCGCGCCGGATCACTCCACGATCAGTCGCTTCCGCACGCAGCTGGCGCGGCCGGCTTGGCCGTGGCGTTGTTCGGGGCGGTGGAGGCGCAACTGGCGGCGCGTGGGGTGCTGGTCAAGCAGGGCACGCTGGTGGACGCGACGTTGGTGGACACGCAGGTGCGCCGTCCGAAGGGGGGCGCCACGGAGGCGGGCAGCCCCCGCGACCCGGACACGGCCTGGGCCCGGCGGGGCCGGCAGGCCCGCTTTGGCTACAAGCTGCACCTGGGCGTGGACGCCGACTCGGAACTGATGCGGCGCGCGCTGCTGACGCCGGCCCAGCAAACACCACCCCCGACTGAGTCCGGCGGCGCGCCGTCGCCACGCCCGGATCAAACGGGTGCGGCGGCCGGTGGAGCACCTGTTCGGCACGTTGAAACGCTCCTACGGCTACCAGCGGGTGCGCTCCCGCGGCCTAGCCCGCCATACCACCGAGATGTGTTCAAGCTGCTGGCCTACAACCTGCGGCGCGCGGTCCGCGTGCTGACCGGCGCCCCCGCGTCGCCCTAGGCGTATGGTGTTCTCGCCCTGGCGAAACCGCGCTCGGGCAGGCCTCAGTGGGCGTCGTCGGGTGCTTCCCCTTCCCTCGCCACCCCGGCGCGGGCCAACGATCATCCCGCGGCGCCGCTGAGAGCCATTGTTCAAAGGTATCGGGAGAGGGTGAAGAGCGGTGCGGGCCCAAAGTGTTGGAAGCCATCCGCCGTTGCTCGCGCGCGAGAGTGTGGGCGAAAGAGCGCGGCCCGAGTAGGGGGTTGGGCTTAGCTGCGGGTGGTGGTGAGTTCGAGGACGGCTGAGGAGGTGTCGCGGGCGCGGCGTTCGACCTTGATGAGGAGGTGCTGGGTGCCGTTGGGGCTCTCGTATTCGAGTTCGCCGCCGCGGGCGGTGAGTTCGGAGCGCGAGAGTTCCTTCCAGCCGAGGGCGGGCATTTCGTCCAGGTAGAAGTTGAGGACGTGGCCGGCGGTGAGCTCGGAGAAGTAGACGGCGCGGTCGAAACGACCGGTTTCGGTTCGGCGCTCCAGGTGGTCGGTGCGGCCGGCGCGCATTTCGGGCATGGCCGGGAGTTGAGCGGCAAGGTTTTCACCGAGGGGCTGTTGGGTGACTTCCGGCTCCGGCGTTGGCTCCGGTTCGGAGACTGCTTCGCCGCAGGCGGCTAAGGCGAGGACGAGCGGCGCGGCCAGGCCAGCCAGGCGGAGGAGCGAGCGGCGCGCTACGGGTCGAGCGTGGTGTGTGGAGTTCAAGGGATGATCCCGGGTCTGGTGCAATACTCCGTCGCGTCGTTCCCAGTATCGCCTGTCAGCGGGTGCTTGTGCAGGTAGCAAAGGCCGCGAGTCTGCGGATTGGGACGCGTGAGTTGGCGTGGGGCGTGCGGACGTATGTGATGGGGGTGCTGAACGCGACGCCGGATTCGTTCAGCGGAGACGGGGTGGCGGCGGATCCGGAGACGCTGGAGCGGCGGGTGCGGGAGCTGGTGGACGAGGCGCCGGACGTGATCGATATCGGGGGAGAGTCGACGCGTCCCGGGGCTGCGCCGGTGGACGCCGAAACGGAGCTGGCGCGGGTGCTGCCTGCGATCGAGGCGGTGCGCTCGCATGACCTGGACCTGCCGATTTCGATCGATACGCGGAAGGCGGTGGTGGCGGAGCGGGCGATCGTGGCCGGGGCCGACGCGATCAACGACGTGAGCGGGCTGCGGGACGATCCGGGAATGGCCGAGCTTGCGGCGGGGACGGGGGTGCCGGTGGTGGTGATGCACAGCCGGCGGGCGCGGGCGGTGCATACGGATCTCGGCGGGCAGTACCGAGGGGTTCGGTATGACGACGTTGTCGGGGACGTGATGCGGGAGGGGCTGAAGCTGGTGGACGTGGCGCTGGAGGCGGGGATTGCGCAGCAGGCGCTGATTTTCGATCCGGGGATCGGGTTCGGGAAGACGCCGGCGCAGAACGTGGAGTTGCTGCGGAAGCTGGAGACCTTGCGCGAGATCGGACTCCCGCTGCTGGTGGGAGTGTCGCGGAAGTCGTTTATCGGTGAACTGACCGGGCAGGCGCCAGCCGAACGGTTGGAAGGGTCGCTGGCGGCGGCGGTGGCGGCGGTGGCCAAGGGCGCGGACATGGTGCGGGTGCATGACGTGGCGGCGACGCGGAGGGCGGTGGCGGTGGCGGATGCGTTGTATCGATAGGCGGCGGGTGCGGGGTATGGGCGCGAGGGTGCGCGGGTCCCAGGCTGCGCGCAGCCTGGGCCACAGGGCGCGCAGCGTGGGCCACAAGGCTGGCGTTGAAGGGGGAGGATGGCGGGCGTATGCTTTTTGGCCGCCCGAGCCTGGCCTTGGGATTCCCGTGCCATCTGTGAGGTTTGACGTTCTGTGAATACAGTTTTGAGAGGCCGTGACGGGCTGGAGGTCGTGGTCAGCCGTGAGGGGCCGTTTACGCCGATTGGCGAGCGCCTGAACCCGACGAATAAGCCGCGGCTGCAGCGGGCGTACGACACAGGGAACTGGGCCTACGTGCAGCGCGACGCCAAACGGCAGGTGCGGGCCGGAGCGCGGGTGATCGACGTGAATACGGGCGATCCGCATCACGACATCGAAGAGCGGAAGATGCGGGACGCGGTGCGGGCGGTGCAGGAGGCGGTGGACGTTCCGGTGAGCGTGGACAGCTACACCGTGGACGTGCTGCTGGCCGGTCTGGAAGTGGCGGAAGGACGGCCAATTGTCAATTCGGTGCCGTTCGAGGCGGAGTACATGGACGAGCTGCTGCCGGCGATCGCGGAGCACGGGGCGGCCATGATCGGGATGTGTACGAAGGGCGGGGCGGCGATGCCCGAGAACGCCGCCGAACGCGTGGAAAACGCGCGTGATCTGATCGCGGCGGCAGGCGAGCACGGGGTGAAGCCCGAGGACATCATCATCGACCCGGTGTGCCTGCCGATCGGGGCGAGCGACACGTATGGCCCCGGACTGATCCAGGCGATCCACATCCTGGCCGAAGAGGATGGGATGAACATGAGCATCGGGCTGAGCAACGTGTCGTTCGGGCTGCCGAACCGGCGGCCGCTGAATGCCGCGGCGCTGCTGATGGCCATCGAAGCGGGTCTGACGGCCGCGATCCTGGACATGACGCACAAGGAGACGCGGCACGCGGTGCTGGCGGCGAACCTGGTGCATGGGATGGACGAGTTTTCGTCGACCTGGATCCGGAATTACCGCGACGAGGAAGCCAGGAAAGAGCGACTGGAACAGCGGCGGGCGGCGAAGGCAGGGAAGGCGCCGCCGCCGCCAGCGCCGACAGGGCCCGCGCCGATGGAGTTGTAGCTCAGACTCCTAGATGGCCTTGTATAACTGGGCCTTGCTCTCGGGAAACGTTCTTTGCAATCCGAAGCTGGTTGCCCGGCAGACCCCTCACCGGTTTCGGCCGAAGACGGCCGAACCTGCCTCTCCCCTTGGAGAGGGTGAAGAGGGGCGAGCCCGGGGGAGAGTGCTCGACTTCGGCCTGGCTGCTTCACTTCGGCAGCCACCCTCGGCCCAGCCCTCTCCTGTCAAGGGAGACGGCGGGTTCGGCTGGGGGTGGCTAGGACTCGAATAGGGCGTCGGCGATCGGGCCGAGGCCGATGCCGTTGCTGGCTTTGAGGAGGACGGCGTCGTTGGGTTGGAGGGTGTCGCGGAGGTGGGTTTCGAGGGATTCGCGGGCGGCGGTGAGGGAGTCGGTGTCGTCGAGAGTGGCTGAGAGCAGGACGAGGCGTTCCTCAGGCATGCCGGATTCTCTCGCGCCTCGCGCCAGGTCGGCGGCGTCCTGGCCAATGGCGATGAGGATGTCGGATTCCGCTGCTGTCCGGCCGACCCGATGGTGGTCGCGGGTGGACTCGTCGCCGAGTTCGAGCATGTCGCCGAGGACGGCGATGCGGCGGCCTTCAACCGGGAGTTGGGCGAGGGTGTCGAGGGCCGCGAGCATGGAGGCGGCGTTGGCGTTGTAGGTGTCGTCGAGGAGGGTGGCGCCAGCGGGGGTGCGGCGGAGGGTCATGCGGTGGGGGGCGGGCTGGAAGGTGTGCAGGGCGTCGAGCGCCGGTTGGAGGTCGAGACCAAGGGCCAGGACAGTGGCGGCGGCAGCGCCGAAGACGAGGTCGATGGGGCCGGCGATGCCGGCGGCGTGGATCTGGCTGGGTCCGTGGGACGTGTCGAGCGAGACGGTTGTTCCGTCAAGGGTGACCTGGCCGTTCACGACGATATCGGCGGTTAGGTCGCGGCCGAAGGTGAGGACGGGGCCGGGGGCACTGGCGCGGAGTTGGGGGAGCCAGCGGCTGTCGGCGGGGAGGACGGCGGGGGCGTCAGCGGGCAGGGCTGTGAGGAGTTCGGACTTGGCCTGGACGATGTTCTCAATGGAGCCGAAGAGGCCGATGTGGGCGCCGGAGATGCTGGTGATGACGGCGGCGTCGGGGGCGGCGACGCGGCAGTAGGACTCGATTTCGCCGCGGATCTGAGCGCCCATCTCGATGACGGCGTAGCGGTGATCCGGGCGCAGGCGGGCGAGGGTGGTGGGGACGCCGACGTCGGTGTTTTCGCTGCGATCGGTGGCGAGGGTGCGTCCGTGACCGCCGAGGGCGGCGGCCAGGGCCTGTTTGGTGGAGGTCTTGCCGTTGCTGCCGGTGACGCCGATGAATGCGGCGTCGGACTGGCTGCGGAGACCACGGGCGAGTTGCTGGAAGGCGGCGAGCGCGTCGGGGGCGGTGACCTGGCGCCAGCTCGGGTGTTCGGGGTCGACGCGGCTGCCGAGGGTGGCGGCGGCGCCGCGGCGGAGAGCGTCGACGATGTAGTCGTTGCCATCGACGCGGGCTCCGGGAAGGGCGACGAAGAGCATGCCGGGCTGGATGCGGCGGCTATCGAAGTGGGCGGCGGGGATGTCGGGGTCGGGGGTCTCGGGTGGGAACGGCTGGCCGGCCGCGGCATACACGTCCGAGAGCTTGAACATCGAGATCAGGCGTTGGGACGCAAGGCGGCGACGGTGGCGTGCAGGCGGTCGCGGTCAGTGAAGTGGGGGAGGAGTTCAGTTGCGGCCAGTTGAAACCAGTCAAGGTATCGGGGCAAGCGTTGTTGGTAGGCGTCGGCGAGGGTGGGGTTGGTGATGCGCAGGCGGTGGCTGCGGACGTGCGCGGTGGCGGCGTAGGTGAGGGAGCGTTCGGCAGCGGCGGCCCAGAAGGTGTCGAGGCGCAGCCCGTGGTCGGCAATTACTGCGGTTGATCGCTCGGCCATGCGGTCGGGTGGACCCCAGCCGGGGAAGGTGAGGAGATCGGCGAAGTCGATTTCGGGCGGGGCGACGGCGAGGGTTTCCCAGTCGATGACGACGAGGCGGTCGTCGTTCCAGATGAGGTTTAGTGGTGAGAAGCCGTTGTGGACGATGCGACGGGGGCTGCTGAGAAGGGGCTTGATGAGGGTGTCGACCAGGTCCCACGGGGCATTGGGAGCGGTGCGGCGGGGGGCGGCGGTTGGGGATGGGCTGGCGGTGGGGTCGGGCAGACGGACGAAGGCGGAGGCGTAGCGGCGTTCGAGGGTGCGGCGGGTGATACGGTCGAGATCGGACTGGTAGGCGAGGGCGCGGAGCATGGGGCCGAACTTTTCTGTGATCGACTGAAAACGGCGATAGGCATCGAGAGCGGCGTCGAGGGCTTGGGTTCCTTCCGAGTTCGACGGGGCTGGCAGTCCGTCGGCGAGAGAGCGGTGGCCGACGTGTTGCATGGCGAGGGCAGCCCATTGGCCGGGCGCGTGGGCAGCGGCCAGGGGTTCTGGTGCCAAGCCGGGGGCGTAGCGATGGAGGAGGTCGAGGGCGCGTTCCTCGCGGCGCCAGCGGTGGGCGTAGTAGAGGTCGATCTCCGGAAGGTAGCCCTTGACGACGATTGGGTGTGGTTGGGTTTCGACGAGCCACATGCGGTGGCGTCCGTCGGTGGCCATGTGGCGCCACGGGGCGGATGCGTCGCCGAGTCCGGCTGTGATGGCCGCGCGGAGATGGGCGGGGACGTCAGGGTTTGGCATGACGCTAGGGTTGGCGGACCTCGTCGATCCACTGGGATAGGACGTAGGCGTTTTTGGGGCGTCCGGCGACTTCGGTTCGCAGGGCGACTTCGGCCAGACGGCGGTCACGGATCGTCTTGAGCCGCCGGTACAGGCGAATCGGGCCGAGCCGGAGTGGGCGGCCGTGCATGACTGAGACCGAGTCGCCCTGGACGTGGAGGAAGGCGGGGCGGAGCCACATGGCGCTGAGCCAGAAGGCCAAGCCGACGGCTCCGCTGAGCGCGAGGGCCAGAGCGGTGGCGGCGGACAGATGGACGGCGACGACACCGGCCACGGTCGCCAGAAGCGTCGTGATCCAGAACAGAAAGACGATCGATCGTCGGTCCAGACCCAGGAGTTCCCAGTGGTAGTGGAGGGGTACGGCCAGCAGCGGAAGCGAAAAGCACTGGTGGGGGAGTGGGGTGCCATCGGGGTCGCGAGGGTCGACCACGCGGCGAATGAGGGGAATGAGGATCTTGAACTGGATGAGTGACGAAAAGCCTTCGAGCAGGAGCGGGGCGGCGATGAGGGGCCAGAGGAGGTCGTAGCCGGCGACGATGGCGGCGATGGCCATGGTTGCGCCGAGCATGAGCGCTCCGCTGTCGCCGATGTAGGCACGGGCGCGACGGGGGCGATCGCGGGCGGAGGGGGCCCAGCGGGAGGGAAGGTTCCAGGCCAGGGCGCCGCCCGCGCCGGCGGCGGTGAGGCCGGCCCAGACGCCGGCGACGGGGCCCGCGGCGAGCCAGAGTCCGGTCATCAGGATCGTGGACGTGCCGGCGGTGAGGCCGTCCATGCCGTCGCTGAAGCCGGCAGCCAGGGCGGTTCCGAGAATCAGGACGACGTACCAGGCACCGAGCGGTACAACGGCGTCGGTTCCGAGGTGGGTCGCGAGGGCGAAGGGCGTGAGGGTGCCGAGATCGTGGAAGTCGCGGCCGAGGATCAGAATCGCGGCGGCGATCGAGAGCAGGACGATCACGGCGAAGTACATGCCTTCGCCAATGCCGCGGCCGCGGAGGGTCTTGGCCAGGTCGTCGATGAAGCCGAACGCGAAGAAGCCGGCGACGGCGGCCAGCGGCCAGAGGGGTGCGTCGGGATGGAAGAGGACGCCGATGGCTATGGCGAGGGCGAGGATCGGGCCGCCGACGAGGGGGAGCCGGCTGCTGGTGCGGGTGGCGAAGGCGACCCGGCTGGATTCGGGCTTGGACTCGCGGGAGCGAAAGCGGGGCAACAGGGCGACGGCGATGGGGGTGAGGGCGGCCGTCAGCACGAGGGGGACCACTACGAATGCCAGCGCGAGCAGGATGGCTATGACCAGTTGTCCAGGCTGGGTTGCGTCGAACTCGATCTTGGTCGCCCGGGCGGCTCAACGGGGTGAGTATATGGGCGGGGAATCCAGGATCGCGGGAGATGGAATGCGTGTTCTGTTGAGTGCGAGCACGGGCCCTGGCTTGTGAATTTGGGCGGCGATCGACCCTCACCCCGGTCCCTTACGTCTTAAGAGGTTCCTGGGTTACCTGAGGGCGGGTGCCCGGAAGACCCCTCACCGGTTTCGGCCGGGGACGGCCGAACCCCGGATCGGGTCCGGGGCAGGCTCTGCCTCTCCCCTAGGAGAGGGTGAAGAGCCGCCACGGCTTCGACGACGCGGGCGTGATGCAAAGGCTTTTGGAAGGAAGATGGGCCGCTCAGGTCGTCGTAGACGCGGGTGATGTGTTGGATTTGGCGGTCCCAGCCGTACATTCGTTCGGCGCGGCGGCGGAGGGTGTGGCCGTGGCGGGTGCGGAGGTAGGGGTCGGCGAGGTAGCGGAGGAGGCCCTGGGCGAGGCCTTCGGCGGAGCCGACGGGGACGCGGAGGCCGGCTGGGCCGAGGAGTTCGCGGGCGACGGGGCCGTCGTAGGCGACGACGGGGAGTCCGGCGGCCATGTAGTTGAGGACCTTGCCGTTGCCCTCGGATTCGGAGCGCTTGGGGGCGACGGCGATATCGAGGACGCGGAGCATCCGGGGGGCGTCGGCGTAGGGGACGCGGCCGGTGAAGTGCATGTGGTTGGCGAGGCCGGCGGCGGTGGCCGCGTCACGGTAGGCCGCTTCGTTGGGGAAGCCCATGACCAGGAAGTGGACGCCTGGATTTTGTTGCAGCACGAGTTGGGCGGTGCGGATGAGGTCGTTGGTTCCCTGGTAGGGGGCCAGGAGGCCCAGGTAGCCGACGAGCAGGCGGTTGGGTGGGATGCCGAGGCGGTGGCGGAGGTCCCGGAGGGGGGCGGCGTCATCGGGTTGGCGGGGGCGGAAGCGGGTGAGGTCGACACCGTCGGTGACGGCGACGACGCGGTCGGCCGGCAGGCCAGACTCGGCGATGAGGGTGTTTCGGGCGTTCTCGGAACTGGTGAGAATGCGGTCGGCAAGGCGGTTGCCCAGTTTTTCAAGCCAGGAGAAGACGTGGAGGAGCGGGTTGGCGGCGCGAATGAATTGATGGTCCAGCATCTCGCGCGTGAGACTGCCCTGGTAGTCGAACACCAATCCCGCGCCATGCATGCGAGCCAGCAGCCAGCCGATGAGCACGCCTTCGTGCAGGTGGGCGTGCACGATGTCCACGGGCCGCGACGGCAGACGGGTGAGGGCGGTGGCGAGCAGGGCGGGGTCGAGCATGAGCTTGCGCCAGTGCGAGCCGACGCGCGGGCCGCCGCGGTGGAGCCAGGCGGGGATGCGGACGACGGGCAGTCCGGGCGGGTCACTTCCGCCCGGGTACGTTACAACGGTAACGTCGGATCCATGCTGCTGGAGGGCGCGGGCTTCCTCCAGAATGCGGACGTGACAGCCGTAGTCCGCAAAGAAGCCGGTAGGCGCGATCTTGACGACATGACGACGCACGAGCCGGGTCTCCCGTACACGCGAAACCTCCGCCGGTCGGGGCCGACGGAGGCGAGGTGGATTCTACTAGAGGCGCTGTCTCGATTCGGCTGTGCGAGTTTGCGGGGTTTGAAGTGAGCGTTCCCCGCGAGCTGACCGTGGCGACGTGCAGCGAACAGGCGACCCGTGAGCTGGGGCGGGCGTTGGGGGTGGCGTGTTGCGGGGCGATGTGCGTGGCGCTGCGCGGGCCGCTGGGGGCGGGGAAGACGGTGCTGGTTAAGGGGGTGGCCGAGGGGCTGGGCATGGCCGACACTGTGACGTCGCCGACGTTTACGTTTGTAAACGAGTACGACGGAGACGGGCGGCGGTTGACGCATGTGGACCTGTACCGAATCGAGAGCGACGAGGACCTGGAGTCGATCGGGTGGTCGGACGTGGTGCTGGAGGCGGACGTGCTGGCGGTGGAGTGGGCGGAGCGCGCGGCCGGGGATCTGCCGACGCCGCGGCTGGACGTGGAGCTGGTGCTGGACAAGGGCGACGATCGGCGGGTGGAAGTGCGTGCTCACGGCGACGAGGCGCGCGCCGCGCTGGGACGCCTGAGATCGAGCGGAGGGGAGTCCGGTTGACTGCCGCGCTGAATACGTCATTCGAGCAGCCGGCGTTCGGGGTAGTGGACGACGGTCGGCTGGTGGCCTGGGCGTGCGCGCCGAGGTGGCCGGCTGATCTGACGGAGCTGGTCGTGGGGGTGTTGAGCGAGGCGGGACATCGCGCGGACGCCGAGATTGGCGGCATCGGCGTGGCAACGGGGCCGGGGCGCTTCGGGGCCGTGCGGGGCGGCATTGCCTTTGCCAAGGGCCTGGCGCTGGCGCGGGGGGCGCCGCTGGTGGGTGTGCCAACGGCGGCGGCGGTGGCGGAGGCGGCGGGTGATACAGACGCCTCAATCGTGCTGCCGGCGGGGCGGGGGCGGTGGTATGTGACGACGCGGGATTGGGACGGCGAGATTGGGCTGGTGGACGCCGATCAACTGGCCGGGGCGGCGCCGGCGGAGGCGCCGGTGGCCGGGCCGATGGACATGGACATGGCGAGGGCGCTGGAGGATGACGGGTTGCGGGTATTACGGGTGGATGACGAGGCGGTGTTGGGGGCGCTGGTGCGGTTGGCTGAACGAAGGCTAACGGAGGGGCGTGGGCCGGCCTCGCTGGGGGCGCAGCCGGTGTATGCGGCGCCGGCGACTCGCGCGAGGCCGTGGGTTCGTGGTATGCCGCACGGTTGAGCGGGCGAGATCGAGTCGTTGGAGCAGGAGGGCACCCACAAGGGGCGCCCCTACGCGGAGGTTGGACGAACGGGCGGGCGATGGTTGACGAAGCGTTTGTCGTGGAAGCCATGCGGGTGGAGCAGCTGGACCAGGTTCGGCGGATCGAACGCGCGTGCTTTCCGACGCCGTGGCCACGGAGCGCGTATCGGCGGGAGATTGAGAAGAACGATAGGGCGCGCTACCTGGTGGTGCGGTCGACGAGCGAGGCGACACCCGCGCCAAAGCGGCGGCAGTTTCCGCTCTCGAACCTGCTGTTTGGACGCACGGACGCGCGGGACGTGGTGGCGTATTGCGGGGTGTGGGTGATGCTGGACGAGGCGCACATCACGACGATCGCGGTGGATCCGGACTACCGGCGGTTGGGGCTGGGGCAGCTGCTGATCATCCAGATGGCGCGGATTGCGCTGCAGGCGCGGGCGACGAGGATGACGCTGGAGGTGCGCATGAGCAACGAGCACGCGCAGGCGCTGTACCGCAAATACGGGTTCAGCGACGGCGGGGTGCGACCGCGGTATTACAGCGACGACTTTGAGGACGCGCTGATCATGCGGAGCGAGGACTTGAGCAGTTGCAGCTTCGCGGAGCGGATCGATGTGGGGGAAGCGGAGTTACGGCGGCGGTTGACGTGGAGTTCGCGGCTGTGACGAGCGGGATTCCGAGATGGCTGCTGGCGATTGAGACGTCGTGCGACGACACGTCGGTGTCGGTGCTGCGGGATGGCCGCGAGGCGACGGCGACAGTGAGCCAGGCGCAGGTGGCGCCGCACGCGGCGTATGGCGGGATCGTGCCGGAAGTGGCATCGCGGATTCATGCGGAGGCGATCGACTCAGTGTGCGGGGCGGCGCTGGCGCAGGCGGGTGTCGGTTTTGACGAGATTGGGGCGGTGGCGGCGACGGTGGGGCCGGGGCTGCCGGGGTCGCTGCTGGTGGGGTTGGAGTTTGCGCGGGGGCTGGCGTTTGGGCTGGGGGTGCCGCTGGTTCCGGTGAATCACCTGGAAGGGCACATCGCGGCGGCGTGGCTGGACGTGGACGAGGGACCGGAGTTGCCGGCGGCGGCGTTGATCGTTTCGGGCGGGCATACGGAGCTGGTGCTGGTGGAACGGCCCGGGCGTTACAAGATGCTGGGGCGGACGCGCGACGACGCGGCGGGAGAGGCGTTCGACAAGGTGGCGCGGATGCTGGGGCTGGGGTTTCCGGGCGGGCCGGCGATCCAGAAGGCGGCGGAGCAGATGGATGGCACGCCGTACACGTTGCCGCGAGCATGGCTGCGGGGGACGAACGACTTCAGTTTCAGCGGGTTGAAGACGGCGGTGCGACGGTTGCTGGAGAACCGGCTGGGGCCGGATGAGTCCGCGCGGATCCTGGGGGGCAATGGGCTGGATCAGGCGGCGGACGGCGACGCGCTGGTGGGGCAGGTGGCGCTGGCGTTCGAGGAGTCGGTGGTGGAGGTGCTGGTGCGGAAGACGGTGGGTGCGGCGAAGGCGGTCGGCGCGCGGTCGGTCATCGTGACGGGCGGGGTGGCGGCGAATGGGCGGCTGCGGGCGGAGATGCAGGCGGCGACGTCGATCCCCTTGTTCATTCCGGCGCCGGCGCGATGCACGGATAACGCGGCGATGATCGGGCTGGCGGGCGCGTGGGCGATGGCGCGCGGCGACGCGAACGGGAAGCGACTAGAGATTCAGCCGGGGATGCGGCTGGTTTGAGGCCGGGGAATTTGAAGCTGCCGCCAACGACCTTTGCACATACCGAGAGTCGGTGCCCGGAAGACCCTCACCCCAACCCTCTCCCACTGTCCAGACCGGACACATGGTTTACAGACGTTCGGGGACATGGTTTACACATCTAGGCGGGTTGTCGGAGATCGACGTCGGCCAAGTGGTCCGTCGTAAAGTGCATGGTCCAGCAGCCGTCGGTGGGCGTGGGGCGGAAGGCGACCAGCTCGCCGCGCAGGCCCTTGGGAACCCGCAGCCGCCGGCCCTGGAACGACACCCGGCCGCCCAGGCCCACCCGCCGGCGCTGGTCGTCGGGCCCGTAGGGCAGCGGCGGCAGCTCGGCCGGATAGGGCCGCGGACTGACTTGGTAGCGACGGGCGGGGACGGCCAAGGCCAGCGCCTCATGGGGCCGCACCTGGTTGTACTCGTGGCGCCAGGCGTCGAAGCTGGCTTGCCAGGCGGCCAGATCGGGGCGCGGCGGCTGCCGGCCGAAGTCGCGCTCCAGGGTGCCGTGGAAGCGCTCGTCCTTGCCCAGGGTCTGGGGGTGGTACGGCCGGCTGTGGCTGACGGCGATGCCCAGGCGCCGCAACCAGACCGTCAGCGGGGTATAGGGATGGGCCGGGTGATTGCCCCAGGGACTGCCGTTGTCGACCAGTACGCGGTCCGGCAACCCATAGCGCTGGAAGGCCGTCACCAGGTGAGCCCGCACGGTGGCGGTGCGTTGGTTGGGGCAGGCCGCCAAGCCCAGGGCGTAGCGCGAGTGGTCGTCCAGGATCGTCAGCGGATGGCAGCGGCCGGGGCCACAGGGCCAGTCGCCCTTGAAATCCATCTGCCACAAGGCATTGGGGTAGGGATGCTCGAAGCGCTGCCAGGCGCGCGGCTGCCCGGCCCCCTGGGTGGGGTCGAGTTGATCGTGGCGGCGTAGGATGGCGGTGATGGTGGAGGCCGCCGGCAGGGGCTGGACCCCCTGGCGGGCCAGCAGCACGCGCAGCTTGCGGCCGCCCCAGGTGGGGTGCTCGGCGCGCAGGGCCAGCACCGCCTGCTCAATGGCTGCGGCCGTCCGCGCCGGACTGTGTCGTGGCCGCCGCGAGCGATCCCGCAGCCCGGCGGGTCCCTCCGCCACGTAGCGCCGCAGCCACTTGTAGCCCGTCGGCGCCGAGATCCGAAAGCGCTGGCACAGCTCACGCCGGTTGGCCCCCGGCTGCGTGGCCAACGCTACAAACTCGGCCCGCAGATCGCTCACCCGTCGCTCCGCAAACGGCACATCCCGGTCCTCCACCTCATCGCTAGATGTGTAAACCATGTCCCCGAACACTTGTAAATGATGTCCCCGGTCTGCACACCCACGGGGAGAGGGAGAAAGAATGGCCGCTTATTAGCAGACGAGAGTCGTTAGGCAGAGGCCTCCGTTAGGAAGACGCGGCGAGGGCGGGTGACGGCTGGGTGCGGCGGGTGGTGAGGGCGTTGGTGTAGAGGCGTTCGTAGGCGGCGGCGGAGACGTCCCACGAGGAGTCGCGGGTCATGCCGCGGCGGACGATCTGGCGCCAGGTGTCTGGGAAGCGATATAGCTCCAGGGCGCGGGCGACGGCGCCGAAGAAGTCGATGGGGTCGTAGCGGTTGAAGACGAAGCCGACGCCGGTGTCGCTGGCGGGATCGACGTCTTCGACGGTGTCGGCGAGACCGCCGGTGGCGCGGACGACGGGGACGCTGCCGTAGCGCATGGCGATGAGCTGGCCGAGGCCGCAGGGTTCGTGGCGTGAGGGCATGAGGAAGATGTCGCTGCCGGCGTAGACCTGGCTGGCGAGCGGGTTGTCGAAGCGGATGGCGGCGGCGACCTGGTCGGGGTGGGCGAGGGCCAGTTCGCGGAGGGCTTCCTCGTAGCGGGGCTCGCCGAGGCCGAGGACGACGAGCTGGGCGCCGCGGTCGAGGATGTGGGGCAGGGAGGCCATTAGCAGGTCGAGGCCCTTGTGCTCGGCGAGGCGGGTGACCATGCCGAGGAGGGGGGCGCCGGGTTTCGCGGGGAGGCCGACGGCTTGCTGGAGGGCGGCCCTGTTGAGGGCGCGGCGGTCGAGGGTCTCGATGGTGTAGTGGCTGGCGAGGTGGGGGTCGGCAGTGGGGTTGTAGGTGTCGGTGTCGATGCCGTTGAGGATGCCGTGGAGGTCGGATTTGCGGTCGCGGAGGAGGGGATCGAGGTCGTGGCCGAAGGCGGGGGTGAGAATCTCGCCGGCGTAGCGGGGGCTGACGGTATTGACCTTGTCGGCGAAGAGGATGCCGCGCGCCATGAAGACGAAGACGTCGCTGAGGTCGGCGCGGGTGGGGTGGGGGATGAGGCCGTCGGGCGCGAGGCCGGCCGTTTCGAGGACCGATGAGTCGAAGTGGCCCTGGTATTCGAGGTTGTGAATGGTGAAGACGCTGGCGGTGTCGGCGAACTCGGGCGCGTGGCGGTCGGTGGTGCGCAACCAGTTGGGGATGAGGCCGGTGTGCCAGTCGTGGCAGTGGATGACGTCGGGGCGCCAGTCCAGCACGCGCGCGGTTTCAAGGGCGGCGCGGGCGAAGAAGGTGAAGCGGTGGCCGTCGTCGGGGTAGCCGTAGATGCCGGGACGTGCGCTGACGTAGTGCTCGTTGTCGATGAGCAGGACTTCGAAGCCATCGAGCTCGACGGCGTCGAGGCGCACGCGCTCCTGGTGTCCGTTGAAGGGGAGGTCGAAGCGGGCGATGCCGGGGCGGCGTGTGACGGCGGTGAGGTCGACCGAGCCGTAGCGGGGGATGGCGACGCGGACGTCGAGGCCGCGGCGGGCCAGGGCCCTGGGGAGGGAGGCCATTACGTCTGCGAGGCCGCCGGTCTTGGCGAAAGGGTCGAATTCGGCGGCGACCATGAGCACGCGGAGCGGGGGACGTTGGTCGGGTACGGACACGGCGGAGGGCTAGTGCCGGAAGTGGCGTTCGTCGACGAGGACCAGGATGCCGTTGCGGGCATCGACAGCGTCGATGACTTCCTGGTCGCGGAGGGAGCCGGCGACGGAGACGATGGCGCGGACGCCGGCGTCGAGGGCGGCTTCGGGTCCGTCGGCGAATGGGAAGAAGGCGTCGGAGGCAAGGTAGGCGCCGCGGGCGGCGTCGCCGGCCTGTTCGGCGGCGTGGCGGACGGCGTTGACGCGATTGACCTGGCCGCTGCCGAGGCCGATGAGGCGTCCGTCCCTGACCAGGACGATGGCGTTGGACTTGACGTGCCGGATGACTGTGAGGCCGAAGCGGAGTTGGTCGAGGTCGTCGGCGGTTGGCTGGGCTTTGCTGACCACGCGCATTTCGAGATCCGGGCGGGGCGCGCGGTCGGGGGCCTGGACGAGGTAGCCGCGGTCGATGCCCCAGACGTGGGCGGCCTCGAAGTGGAGGGGCGGGCGGGTGACGGCCGACGGCCAGCGCATGATGCGGAGGTCCTTGCGGCGGCGGAGGCGACGGAGGGCGGCGGGCTCGTAGCCGGGGGCGACGATGACGTGGTAGAGGTGGCCGCGCATGGCGGCGACGGTGTCGATGGTTACGGTGCGGTTGAAGCCGAGGATGCCGCCGAAGGCGGAGATCGGGTCGGTCTCGCGGGCGCGGCGGTAGGCCTCGACCTGCGACTCGGGGTGGGTCGCCAGGCAGCAGGGCATGGTGTGCTTGATGATGGAGACGGCGATGTCGTCGAAGTCGTTGGCGGAGGCCCAGGCGGCCTGCAGGTCGAGGATGTTGATGTAGGAGAGCTCGAGGCCGTGGAGTTGCTCGACGCCGGCGAGCTCGGTGTCGCCGAGTTCGGCGGCGCCGGCGGCGTAGAAGGCGCCGGGTTGGTGGGGGTTCTCGCCGTAGCGGAGGCTCTGGAGGCGGCGGAGGGGGATGGTGAGGTGCTCAGGGAAGGACTGGCCCAGGTCCTGCTGCAGGTAGGCGGCGATGTGGGCGTCGTAGAAGGCGGTGAGGGCGAAGGCCCTGGCGGCGAGTTCGCGGCGGAGTGCATCGGCACTCTCGGTGTGGTCAATCGCTTCGAGGACGCGCGGGTAGTCGACGGGGTCGACGAGGATCCAGACGTCGTCGGCGTTCTTGGCGGCGGCGCGGATGAGGGCGACGCCGCCGATGTCGATGTTCTCCAGGAGATCGGCGCGGTCGTCGGTGGCGGCGAGGGTGGCGGCGAAGGGGTATAGGTTGACGGCGACGAGATCGATGGCGCCGATGCCGAGGTCGGCGAGTTCGGTGAGGTGCTGGTTGGAGGAACGGCGGGCGAGGATGCCGCCGTGGACGGCGGGGTGGAGGGTCTTGACGCGGCCGTCGAGCATTTCGGGGGCGCCGGTTAGGTCTTCGACCTCAAGCACGGGATGGCCGGCGGCGGCGAGGGTGGCGGCGGTGCCGCCGGAGGCGACGAAGTCCCAGCCGCGGGCGGCGAGGCCGGCGGCGAGGTCTTCGAGACCGGACTTGTCGTAGACGCTGATCAGGGCGCGGTGTGCGGCCATAGAGCCTGGCATTCCTCCGAATCGACGTAGACGAGTCCGTTT
This sequence comes from Chloroflexota bacterium, assembly GCA_028874175.1. Lineage (GTDB taxonomy): Bacteria > Chloroflexota > UBA11872 > UBA11872 > UBA11872 > UBA11872. Next base: position 24,767 of record JAPPLN010000063.1, on the reverse strand, counting down.
TCCACGCGCGCCGAGCCGCTGGCGAACCAGCGCAGGGCCAAAGGATATAGCCGATGCTCCTGTTCGAGAATTCGATCCGCCAGCGTTTCGACGGTGTCGTTGGGCAGAACGGGAACGGCGGCCTGGGCGACGATGGGGCCGGCGTCCAGTTCCTCGGTTACGACGTGGACGGTGCAGCCGCTGATCCTGACGCCGGCGCGGAGGGCGTCGGTCTGAGGAACGGGGGCCATGCCGCCGGCGAAGGCGGGCAGCAGGGACGGGTGGATGTTGAGGATGCGGTTGGGGTAGGCGGCGACGATGAAGGGGCGGAGGATGGCGTCGAAGCCGGCCAGGGCCACAAAGTCGGCGCCGGAGTCCTGGAGAATCTCGAGCATGCGGTGCTGCTGGGCGCTGCGTGAGGGGAAGGCGAGGCGCGGCACGGCGTAGGCGGGGACGTTGTGGGATTCGGCAACGTCAAGTGCGCCGACGTTCTCGCGGTTGGTGATGAGGGCGACAGGACGGGCGTCCAGTTCGTCGCTGGCGCTGGCGTCGAGGATGGCGGCCGCGTTGGAGCCGCGGCCGGAGGCCATGATGGCCAGGTTCATGGGGTGGGCGTGAGCTCCACGGGCGATTGGCGGCGGGCGGCCATGGTTCCGACGCGCAGGGCGTGCGGGAGTTCGTCCAGAAGCCGGGCCGCCGCGTCGGGCGAGGCGACGAGGATGGCGCCGACGCCCATGTTGAAGACGCGGAACATCTCGGCGGGCGAGACGTCCAGGCCGTCGGCGATGGCTTCGAAGATCGGTGGTTGGGGCCAGGATGTCGTGTCGATCAGGGCGGTGACGGAGTGGGGGAGGACGCGCTCGAGGTTTTCGGCGATGCCGCCGCCGGTGATGTGGGCGGCGACACGCGTGCCGGGGACGGCGAAGGCGGCGGAGAACTCGGCCAGGTAGGAGCGGTGGGGCGCCAGGAGGGCGTCCTCGATGGTTTGGTCGCCGATGGGCGTTTCGCGGTCATGGACGGTGAGCAGTTCGCGGGCGAGGCTGTAGCCGTTGGTGTGGGGGCCGCTGGAGGGGAGGCCGATGCAGACGTCGCCGACGGAAACGGTGGTGGGGTCCGGCAGGTGAGCGGCCGAAGCCACGCCGATGACCGCGCCCACGGCGTCGTAGCGGCCGGGGGCGTAGGTGTCGGGCATGAGGGCGGTTTCGCCGCCGACGATGGAGACGCCGGCATCGCGGCAGGCGGAGGCCATGCCCTGAACCAGGGAGGTTAGGACTTCCGGATCGAGGCGGTCGGCGGCGACGTAATCGAGAAAGGCGATGGGGCGGGCGTTCTGGACGGCTACGTCGTTGAGGCAGTGGTTGACGAGGTCGCGTCCGGCGTCGGCGGCGCGGTCCATTTCGATGGCCAGGTGGAGCTTGGTGCCGACGCCGTCGATGCTGGCAACGATGGCGGGATCGGGGATGTCGGCGGGCAGGCGGATGACGCCGCCGAAAGCGCCGAAAGCGTCAAGGGTTAAGGGTGTCGCGGTGGAGGCGACGGCGGAGCTCAGGCCCGCCTTGGCGCGCTGGGCCAGGTCCAGGTCGACGCCGGCTTCCGCGTAGCTGGAGATTGGGGTGTCTTGCACGCGGGTGGCCGGATTAGCCCGAGGAGGGCGTGCCGGACTCGACGCGGTCGATGGTGGCCTCGCGTGGGAACACCATGGCGGTGGCGATGTTCTCGGGACGTTCGAGCAGGAACTTGTCGAAGGTCAACTGCACGTCCAGCGGGTAGGTGTGGGTGAAGCAGCCCAGGCAGAGGCGATCGCTGGAGCGGCCGATGGCCTGCACGAGGTTCTCGGTGGATTGATAGCCGAGGCTGTCGGCGCCGATGTCCTTGCAGATCTGCTCGACGTCCAGCTTGTGGGCGACGAGGTCGTCCGGGTCGGGGATGTCGATGCCGAGGAAACAGGGCCAGCGGATGGGCGGGGCGGTGATGCGCACGTGAACCTCGGTCGCGCCGCCCTCTTCGCGCAGCAGCCGGACCAGCGAGGCCTGAGTGGTGCCGCGGACGATGGTGTCGTCGACCATCACCACGCGCTTGCCCGCGGTGATATCCGGGAGGGCGCTGTACTTGAGGCGGACCCCGAGCTTGCGGAGGCGCGGGGTGGGCTCGATGAAGGTGCGGCCGATGTAGCGGTTGCGGACGAAGCCGTCGCCGTAGGGAAGGCCGGACTCCTCGGCGTAGCCGGTGGCAGCTGCCGTGGCGGAGTCGGGCACCCCGATGACGATGTCGGCGTCGACGGGATGCTGGCGGGCGAGCAGGCGGCCCATGGAGCGGCGGGCGGAGTGGACGCTGGCGCCATCGAGCATGGAGTCGGGGCGCGAAAAGTAGATGTACTCGAAGGCGCACATGGCGTGGCGCTGGGGCATTTCGAGCTTGATGGACTGCATGCCGTCGTCGTCGATGGCCACGATTTCGCCGGGCTCGATGTCGCGTTCGAAGGTGGCGCCGATGGTGTCGAGCGCGCAAGTCTCGGAGGCGATGACCCGTGTTCCGTTGGCGCGGCCGATGCAGAGCGGGCGATTGCCCATGCCGTCGCGGACGGCGATCAACTGGTTGGGGGTTGCGATGAGGAGGCAAAACGACCCTTGAAGGCGTGGTGCGACCTGTCGCACGCGATCGACGATGGTGGCGCCGGGAGCGGTGGCGATGAGGTCGGCGATGACGGCGGAGTCGGTGGTGGAGGTGTCCGGGAAGGCATCGACGGCGGCATTGCTGCGGAGGTCGAGCGCGTTGACGATGTTGCCGTTGTGGCCGAGGGCCATCGGCCCGATGTCCGTATTGCGCAGGATGGGCTGGATGTTGGAGGCGTTGCTGGAGCCGGCGGTGGAGTAGCGGCAGTGGCCGATGGCGAGGTGTCCCTTGAGCCGGGCCAGGCGGTGGTCGGAGAAAACGCGCGAGACCAGGCCCATGCGGCGTTCGGCGTGGAGGCGCTGGCCGTCGCCGACGGCGATCCCGGCGCTTTCCTGTCCGCGATGCTGCACGGCGAAGAGGGCGAAGTAGGTTTGGACGGCGGCGTCGTCGGTAGCGCCATGGACGCCGATAACCCCGCAGGCTTCGCGCAGATTCGGCGAGCCGTCGGGGGCGGCTGGTTCGTAAGACGGACCCAGGCTCAGTGCCAGAGCAGGTTGTTCCGCTACGTGCTCCCCGTGCCGCATGTTAGCCGGGCGGGGCATGTCCGGCCAGTGCCAGCTCCAGGCCCTGGGACCAGGCTTGTTCGGCGCGGGCCAGCGGGACGTCAATGGGGCCGATGCGGAGGCGGGCGCCGCCGACCAGGCCGATTGGGGTGATGGGTACTGACAGGGTGGCAGCCGCCGCGGCAACGGCGGCAGCCGCGAGGGGCGGATAGCTGACGACGATGCGGGATTGAGACTCGCCGAAGAGGGATTCATCCAGGCGTCCGGACGTCGGCAGGTCGGATGCCTGGACGCCGAGGCCTCCGGCGAAAGCGGACTCGGCCAGGGCCACCGCGAGTCCGCCGTCGGAGCAGTCGTGGGCGGAGGAGAGGAGGCGGCCGGCGATCAGCTCGCGGACGAGGCGCTGGACGGCGATTTCGTCGACCAGATCGATCTCCGGTTGACCGGCAACGAGGTCGTGGGCAATGGAAAGGAACTCACTGCCGTCGAGCCGGGGGCGGCCCGCGCCGAGGACGGCGATTTCGTCGCCGTCATTGGCGAAGCCCATGCCGCAGCGCCACTCGGCCTCGTCGAGGACGCCCAGCATTCCAACGACCGGGGTCGGCCAGATGGCTTCGCCGCCGGACTCGTTGTAGAGGCTGACGTTGCCGCTAATGACCGGGGTTTCCAGGGTGCGGGCGGCGGCGGCCATGCCGTCGATGGCCCGGGACAGCTGGTAGTAGGCGGCCGACTGTTCGGGGGAGCCAAAGTTGAGGCAGTTGGTGAAGGCGAGGGGCCGCGCGCCGGTGCAGGAGACGTTGCGGGCGGACTCGGCGATGGCGGCGGCGCCGCCGACGAAGGGGTCGAGGTAGGTGGTACGGCCGTTGCCGTCGGTGGAGAGCGCCACGGCCATCGGGGTGCCCTTGATGCGCAGGAGGGCGGCGTCGCCGCCGGGGGCGATGACGGTGTTGGCGCCGACCATGTGGTCGTACTGGCGGTAGATGGGGCGGCGGCTGGCGATGTTGGGGGAGGCGAGGAGTTGGAGGAAGGCGGAGGTCGGGTCGTCGGGTTCGGGCAGGGCATCCAGGTCGAGCGGGCCGACCTCATCAAGGTAGGCCGGGCGCTCGACGGGATAGGTGTAGGTGGGCGCGTCGGTGAGCATGGTGATGGGGAGGGTGGCGGCGGATTGACCGTTGTCCCTGACATCCAGGAGACCGGTCTCGGTGACCTCGCCGATGACGTCGCTATGGAGGCCCCACTTGTCAAAGACGCGCTGGACTTCGTGGGCGCGGCCGCGGGCGGCGACGACGAGCATGCGCTCCTGACTCTCACTTAACATAACTTCGTAGGGGGTCATGCCGGCGGCGCGACGGGCGACGTGCTCAAGGTTCAGGACCACGCCGGTGCCGCCGCGACCGGCGGACTCGACCGACGAACTGGTGAGGCCGGTTGCGCCCAGGTCCTGGAGGCCCAGGATGGCGTCGGTGGTCTGGAGGACTTCGAGGCAGGCCTCGAGCAGCAGCTTCTCCATGAAGGGGTTGCCGACCTGGACCACGCCGCGGTGGGAGGCCTCCGGGTCGTCAACCGAGGCGAAGGTTGCGCCGTGGATGCCGTCGCGGCCGGTGTCGGCGCCGACCAGGATGAGCTCGTTGCCGGCGCCGCTAGCGGCGGCGCTGGTGAGCTGCTCGTGCTGGATCAGGCCGACGCACATGGCGTTGACGAGCGGGTTGCCGCGGTAGGACGCGGACACCTGGACTTCGCCGCCGACGGTTGGGACGCCCATGCAGTTCCCGTACCAGCCGATGCCGCCGACGATGCCGTTGGCCAGGTAGCGTCCGCGGCGGTCGTCCAGCGGACCGAAGCGCAGGCTGTCGAGGAGCGCGATGGGGCGGGCGCCCATGGTGAAGATGTCGCGCAGGATGCCGCCGACGCCGGTGGCGGCGCCCTGGAAGGGTTCGACGGCGCTGGGGTGGTTGTGGCTTTCGACCTTCATGACGATGGCGAGGCCATGGCCGATGTCGACGGCGCCGGCGTTTTCCTCGCCGGGGCCGATGAGGACGTGGGGGCCCTCGCTGGGGAGACGGCCCAGGAGCGGGCGGGAGTGTTTATAGCCGCAGTGCTCGCTCCACATGCCGCCGATGATTCCGAGCTCGACAGGGTTGGGCGGGCGGTCCAGGAGGTCGGCGGCGAAGTGGTACTCGTCGCGGGTGAGGGCGACCTCGCGGAGGACTTCGTCGCTGGGCGGCTCGTGGGTTGGGGTGAGCGTCATGCGCCCGCCGCTGCGAGGAGCGAGTCCCAGATGGCGCGACCGTCCTCGCCGCCGAGGGCGGCCTCGGAGGCGCGCTCGGGGTGGGGCATCATGCCGACCACGTTGCGTCCGGCGTTGCAGATGCCGGCGATGTCGTCGATGGCTCCGTTGGGGTTGGCGACGGCAGAACGCTTGCCGTCCGGGGAGACGTAGCGGAAGACGACGCGATCCTGGTCATGCAATTGGGCGAGGCCGTCAGGGTCAATGACGAAGTTGCCCTCGGCGTGCGCGATGGGCAGGCGGAGCACCTGGCCGTTGCCGGCCGCGGACGTGCAGGGCGTTTGGGTGGATTCCACCCGAAGGTGGGTCCACTCGCAGCGGAACTGGGTGCTGTCGTTGAGCAGCATGGCGCCGGGGAGCAGCCCGGCTTCCAGCAGGATCTGGAAGCCGTTGCAGATGCCGAGGACGGGACGGCCCCGGGCGGCGTGGTCGCGCACGGCGGTCATGACCGGCGCGCGGGCGGCCATGGCGCCGGTGCGCAGGTAGTCGCCGTGACTGAATCCGCCGGGGAGCACGACCAGATCGACGTCGTCCAGAGCCGTGTCGGCGTGCCAGGCGTAGCGGGCATGCATGCCAGCCACGTTGCTCAGGACGTGCAGCGTGTCAGCGTCGCAATTGCTGCCGGGGAAGACGACAACGGCGGCGTTCACGCGGGTTGAGCGACTTCGTCAGCTACGGGCTCGAGGGCCTCGATCGCGAACGACTCGATGACCGGGTTGACCAGGAGCTGGCGGCACATGGCCTCGGCGCGCTCGGCGGCAGCCGCCTCGCTGGCGGCCGCAAGCTCAATGTTGATGAGCTTGCCGATGCGGACTTCACGCACCTCGGCAAACCCGAGGTCGTGGAGGCTGCCGCGGACAGTCAGTCCCTGCGGGTCATTGACGCCGGCGTTGAGCTGGACCGTCACCCGCGCGCGGAAGTGCTGGCCCGTCATCCAGCGAGCAACGCCTGGGCTTCGCGGTAGCGGGCGGCGGTGCGCTCGATGATCTCAGCCGGGAGGCTGGGGATCGGCGGTTCGCGGTCCCAGCCGGTGGCGATCAGGTGGTTGCGCACGATCTGCTTGTCAAAGCTGGGCGGCGACATGCCTACCTGGTATTCGCGGATGTCCCAGAAGCGCGAGGAGTCGGGGGTCAAGATCTCGTCGATCAGGGTGATTTCGCCGTTGACGTAGCCGAACTCGAACTTGGTGTCGGCGAGGATGATCCCGCGCTCCTTCGCGTAGTCGCGGCCGAACTCGTAGACGGCGATGGTGAGGTCGCGCAGTTGGTCGGCGACGCCGCCGACGATTGCGCGGAAGTCCTCGAAGCCGATGTTCTCGTCGTGGCCGCTTTCGGCCTTGGTGGCTGGGGTGAAGAGGGTTTCGTCGAAGGGTTCGGCCTCCTGCATGCCGGCGGGGATGGGGATGCCGCAGATCTCGCCGTCGCGCTGGTAGTCGACCCAGCCGGAGCCGGTGATGTAGCCGCGGGCCACGCATTCGGCGTCAATCCGGTCGGCCTTGTGCACGAGCATGGTGCGACCGCGCAGGGCGTCGCGGTGCGGGGCGACCTCGGGTCCCATCTCGTCGACGTCGGTGGTGATGAGGTGGTTGGGCACGATGTGGGAGGTCAGCCCAAACCAGTGCTCGGACATACCGGTGAGCACGGCACCCTTGCCCGGGATCGGGTCCGGGAGGACATGGTCGAAGGCGGAGATGCGATCGGTGGTGACGATCAGCAGCCGGTCGTCCAGGTCGTAAATGTCGCGGACTTTGCCGCGGTTGAGCAGGGTGAGTCCTGACAGCGCGGTTTCGGTGATGGTTGCGCTCACTACGAGGTGACCTCCTGTGCTACCGCCGGCGTCGGTTCCGGCGTGGATTCCAAGCCCATGCGTTCGTAGGCCGTGTCGAGCCAGCGCAGATGGGGCGCGGGACTGAACGCGGCGTCAAGTTGTTCGGTGCTGAGCAGGGCGGTGACGCGCGGGTCGGCGCGCACGGCATCCTGGAAGCTGGCGCCACCATCCCAGGACGCGGTGGCGTGTTCCTGCATGACGTCGTAGGCGTCCTGACGGGACATACCGGCGTGGATCATGGCCAGCATCACGCCCTGGGAGTAGATGAGGCCGCCGGTGAGGTCCACGTTGGCCGCCATGCGATCGACGTAGACCCGCATGTCGCGGGCGATCGGGATGAAGATATAGAGCATGTAGTCGAGGGCGAGGCAGGCGTCGGGGAGGATGATGCGTTCGGCCGAGGAGTGGCTGATGTCGCGCTCGTGCCAGAGCGTGACGTTTTCGAGCGCGACCTGGGCGTGGGAGCGCAGGAGGCGCGCGAGGCCGGAGACGCGCTCGAGGCGCGAGGGGTTGCGCTTGTGTGGCATGGAGGAGGAGCCGTGGCGGCCGGTTTCGAACGGCTCCTCGGCTTCGCGAATCTCGGTTCGCTGGAGCGAGCGCAACTCGGTGGCGAACTTGTCGAGTGAGCTGGCGATCAGCGCCAGCGTGCAGACGAAGTGGGCGTGGCGGTCGCGCTGGACGATCTGGTTGGAGACAGGCGCTACCGCGAGTCCCAGTTCTTCGCAGGTCCAGTCTTCGACATCCGGCGGGACGTTGGCGTGCGTGCCGACGGAGCCGGAGATCTTGCCCACCGCGATGTGCTCGCGCGCTTCGGCCAGGCGCGCGCGGTGGCGCCGGACCTCGCCAAGCCAGATGAGGAGCTTGAGGCCGAAGGTGATGGGCTCGGCGTGGACGCCGTGGCTGCGGCCGATCATGAGGGTGTGCTTGTGGGTGAGAGCCTGGCCGGTGAGGATTTCCTCAAGAGTTTCGAGACGCTTGTCGAGCAGGTCGGTGGCGTCAACGAGTTGCAGGGCGAGGCCGGTATCCAGCACGTCGCTGGAGGTGAGGCCGAGGTGCAGCCAGCGGGACTCGGGGCCGACGGACTCGGCGAGGGCGTCGACGAAGGCGTTGGTTTCGTGGTCGTTGACCTTTTCCAATTCGTCGATGCGTTCGAGGGTGAACGAGGCCTTCATCAGCATCCGGGCGTCTTCGGCCGGAATGCGGCCGGCGCGGGCCCAGGCGTTGACGGCCGCGAGTTCAACGTCGCGCTGCTTTTCGAAGTAGACCTGCCGGTCCCAAACGGCGGCCATCTCGGGTCTGGAGTAACGGGGGATCATGCGGGCACGACCGACGGCGACTTTCGGGCCGGTGCTTGTTCTGCCGCGGCAATGTCGCTTCGCCACTGGCATTCCTGGAATGTCACTTTGTCAACCGCCGCATACGCATTTGTCCTCGCTGCCGGAACGTCCGGCCCTGTGCCAACGATTCCAAGAACTCGTCCGCCGGCGGTGTAGATCCCATCGTCGCGGGTTTCGGTGCCCGCGTGGAATGCCAGCGCGCCGGGGGGAAGAGCTTCCAAGCCATCGATTCTCTGTCCCGTTTCGTAGGAACCCGGATAGCCGCCGGAGGCGAGGACCACGCAAACCGCGGCGCTGCCGTCTGGGACAAGGTCGACTCTGGAGACGTCCCCGTCGATGGCGGCCAGCATTGCGGCAACGAGGTCGCCGCGCATGGTGGGGAGGATGACCTGGGCTTCCGGGTCACCGAAGCGGATGTTGAATTCGATGACGACGGGGCCGTCGGCCGTGAGCATGAGGCCGGCGTAGAGGACGCCGGTAAACGGGCGATCGGCATCAGCGGCGGCCTGCAGGGTGGGGCCGATGATGCGATCTGCAACGTCCCGGAGGAGATCCGCATCCGCGTCGGCGACCGGGGAGTAAGCGCCGACGCCGCCGGTGTTGAGTCCCTGGTCGTCGTCGTAGGCGCGCTTGTAGTCGCGAGCGGAGCCGATGATGCGGAAGCTGGTACCGGCGCAGATGGCGAAGACCGACAGCTCCGGTCCGTAGCAGCGCTCCTGGATCACGACGGCGGAGCCGGCATCGCCGAACTGGCGTTCGACCATGATGGCGTCGATCGCGGCGTGGGCTTCGTCCGGTGTGTCGCAGACCAGCACGCCCTTGCCGAGGGCGAGGCCGTCGGCCTTGACGACGAGCGGGTCGACGGCGTCGTCGACGTAGTCATGGGCGTCACCCGGCGAATCGAATACGGCGGAGTCCGGGATGGGGACACCGGCGCGGTCGAGAAGCTCGGTGGTCCAGGCCTTGCTGGATTCGAGGCGGGTAGCGGCGGCGCTGGGGCCGAAGGCGCGGATGCCGACCTCGGTCAAGCGGTCAACCAGACCCAGGGCACAGGGGTCCTCGGGGCCAACGATGACAAGGTCGGGGCGGTTAGCCACGGACCAGTCCACGAGGCCGCCGATATCGTCGGCGGCGAGGGGGACTGTCGTGGCGATGTCGGCTATGGCGGAGCTGCCGGGAGCGCCGTAGAGGTCGGAATCCGGGCGGTCGGCTCGGACGCGCCAGCAGAGGGCGTGCTCGCGTCCGCCGCTGCCGACGACGAGGATTCTCATTCCCATTCGATCGTGCCCGGAGGTTTGGAGGTCACGTCGTAGACGACGCGCGTGGCGTTGGGAACTTCGTTGACGATTCGAGCGGAGATGCGGGCCAGAACGTCGTCGGGGATGCGGGCCCAGTCGGCGGTCATGAAGTCGTCGGTGGTTACGGCGCGCAAGGCGATTAGTTCTCCGTAGGAGCGGCCGTCGCCCATGACGCCAACGGTTTGGACCCCGGGGAGGACGGCGAAGTACTGCGAGAGCTGGCGCTCGAGGCCGGCTGCCGCGATCTCGTCCCGCAGGATGGCGTCGGCCTGCTGAAGCAGGGCTACCTTGGGGGCGGTGACTTCGCCGACGATGCGGACCGCCAGGCCCGGACCCGGGAAGGGCTGGCGCCAGACCAGATCGTCGGGGAGGCCCAGCTGCGACCCGAGGGCGCGGACTTCGTCCTTGAAGAGGTCGCGTAGCGGTTCGACGAGTTCGAATTCCAGGTCGTCAGGCAGGCCGCCGACGTTGTGGTGGCTCTTGATGACGTCCGCGGAGCCGTGGACGCCGCCGCTCTCGATGACGTCGGGATAGATGGTGCCCTGGGCCAGGAAATCGGCGTTGGCGATGCGGGAGGCTTCACGTTCGAAGACGCGGACGAAGCGTTCACCGATGACCTGGCGCTTGGCTTCGGGGTCGGTGACGCCGCCGAGAGCGTCGAGGAACTCGTCGGCCGCGTCGACGACGACGAGTTGCAGGCCAAAGCCTTCTCCGAAGGTCGTTTCCACTTCGGCCGCTTCATCGGCGCGCAGCAGGCCGGTGTCGATGAGGATGGCGGTGAGCCGGTCGCCGACCGCGCGGGACACCAGCGCGGCGGTCACGGCGCTGTCGACGCCGCCGCTGAGTCCGCAGATCACGTGCCCGTCGTCGACCTGGCGGCGGATCGCGGCTACGCGCTCGTCGATGATCGAGGAGGGAACCCAGTCGCCGCGGCAGCCGCACATGTCGACGGCGAAGTTGCGCAACAGCCGTTGGCCATGGTCCGTGTGCCGGACTTCGGGGTGGAATTGAACGGCGACCACGCCATTGTCGTTGCCCATCGCGGCCATCGAGGATTGCGTGCGGGCAAGAGGTCGGAGTCCAGGCGGTGCTTTCGCTACGACATCGCCATGGCTCATCCAAACGTTGATCTCGTCGGGTACGCCGCGAAAGATGGCGTGGGCGCCATCGGTGATGCGGGCGCGGGCGGGGCCGTACTCGCGGTCGTCGGCCGGTTTAACGGAGCCGCCCAGGCTGAGGCCCAGCAACTGCATGCCGTAGCAGATGCCCAGGACCGGGACGCCAGCTTCGAGCACGGCCGACGGGAGTTGTGGAGCGCCGTCGTCATAGACGCTGGTGGGACCTCCCGAGAGGATGACGCCGCGGAGGTTGGGTTCTTGAAGGGCGTCCGGCTGGTTGCAGGGGGCTAGCACGGTGCGAACGCCCAACTCGCGCACGCGCCGGGCGATGAGCTGGCTGTATTGCGCGCCGAAGTCGAGAACGACGATGGTCTCGTGGTCAGCGGCAGCGGTGGGTGCCGACAGGGTCACGTTCAGCGCCGCGCCGGGAGCCGGCCGGTCAGAGGGGCGTTTGACCTGAGGTAGGGGGACGAGACGGTACCTGCGCAGATCTGCGCGCCGTCCACGCGGATGGTGCCTCCCAGCTCCCGCGTCCTCTGCGGACGCGGCTCATCCTTGCCGCGCCTGAGTATACGAATCGCGCCGACTTATGCTGAGGCCAGCGGCTCCATTTCAGCGGCACCGGTCTCGGCGGCGTTGGCCACGTAGGTCTCGCAGCCCGACGACGCATCGATTGCGACGTCCGCCATGGCGCCGGCCACGCGCATAGTGCGGTCCTTGGGCGCAAAGGCGATGAGGGTCGGTCCGGATCCGCTGAGCGCGGCGCCGTACGCGCCGGCGTCGAGGGCGGCCTGAACACCGGGTTTGAGTGCGGGATTGAGTTCGGCCCGGTAGGGCTGGTGAAGAAAGTCCTGCGTCGCCACGCGCAATTCCGCATAACGTCCCGTCTGCAACGCGGCGACCAACATGGCGGCGCGGCCGAGATTGGCCACCGCATCCGATCGCGAAACGTCAGCGGGCAAAACCGCGCGCGCGCGGGCGGTCGGCACGTGGTAGCCGGGCACGACAACGACGATTCCAATGTCGCTCGGAAACGGGACTCGCACCGCGTGCAGGGCTGCGTCGCTTTGGACAGTAAGCACCAGGCCGCCCAGCAGTGCCGCGGCCACGTTGTCGGGATGGCCTTCGATGTGGGTCGCGCGGCGTAGCAACTCGTCGTCGTCCAGGCCAAGACCGAAGGCGTGATTTGCGGCGACGAGTCCTCCAACGATGGCGCTGGCCGAGCCGCCGAGGCCCCCTTGCGGTGGAATCTCGCGAACCGCGCGCAGCCGGTACGGGCCGGCCGCGGCGGGAGCGAGCGATCTGAAGGCGCGAAAGGCAAGATTACGCCGAGTGTCGCGAGGGACATGTCTCAGGAACTTGCCCGCCGGCTCGATGGAGTCGCGGCCGGCCGGCTCGAATTGATACTCGTCACGTACGTCAATCGCAAGGCCGAACACGTCGAAGCCCGCGCCCAGGTTGCCCGAAGACGCAGGGACGGATATGCGTGCGCGGCCGGTCACCGGCCCAGGCCGCCGCGCGGCCCCGCCGCTGGAAGCGATCCTCGAACTACATGCATCGACTGCTGCCTGAAGGGCGCCGCCCCTCGGTGCGAATGAATGCTGAGCAGGATGCCCACCGACAGGAGCGTGACTAGCAATGAGTTCTTGCCGAGGCTTACGAGCGGCAGCGTGATCCCGGTAACCGGCATGAGGCCGACGTTCATTCCGATGTTGACGAACGACTGGGTGAAAAGCATGGCGGCGATTCCGATCGCCAGCAGACGACCGAACATGTCGCGCGCTCGCAGCCCGATGACCAGGGCCTGGACAGTTAGCAAGGTGAAGAAGGCCAGCAGACCGATCGTTCCCGCCAGCCCAAGCTGTTCGCCGAGCATGGCGAAGATGAAATCGGTGTCCCGCACGCGCAGAAACTCCAGCTGTGACTGCGAGCCCTGTCCCAGGCCATGGCCGAGCCAGCCGCCGGAGCCGATGGAGATCCGTGCCTGCAACACGTTGTAGCCAGCACCGAGCGGGTCGCTGCCCGGATCCAGAAAAGTCACGAAGCGCTGCCGCATGTAGTCCTGGGCGAAGAACCATGCGAACGGAAAGGCGGCCAACGCGATGACGACGGGCGTGAGCAAGTGCCACCAGCGGGCGCCAGCAACGAAGATCGTTGCCATCCAGATGGCGCCGAAGATGAGCGCGGTGCCCAGATCCGGTTGTAAAAAGATCAAGCTCGCCGGAATCAGCATGATTCCCAGGCTGACCATTACGGTACGTAGCGATCGGGTCGAATCGCTTCGGTCCGACAGGTATTTCGCGAATGCGACGATGGCCGCCAGCTTCATGAACTCGGATGGCTGAATGACGATGGGGCCGAGTTCGAACCAGCGGCGGGCGCCGAGGTCGAAGTCGCCCACTAGCAGCACCAGGACCAACGCAACAACGCCGAGCAAATAGACGGGCGCGGCCAATCCGTGCAAGCCTCGGTAGTCGATCTGAGCCATGGCAAAGGCCAAGGCAAGGCCGAGAGTTCCCAGAACGGCCTTTTGCACTGCCTGGTTCTCCAGCCCTCGTGTGTCGGGATCGGCCGTAGTGCTGAGCATGAGCACGCCAAACGCCACCAAAGCGATGGTTGAGATCACCGTCGCCCACTCGATGCGCGCCAGTCGGAGAAGCATCAGAGCCGACGATCCGGTGAGATGAAGTCCGGGCGATCTTGTGGCAGCGGCGGCATGTCGCCGGTCACAAGGTAGTCCACGATGTCGCGTGCGATGGGCGCAGCGGCGAAGGCGCCTTCACCGCCATCGCGAACCAGCACGGCAAATGCGTACTCGGGCTGCTCGGCCGGGGCGTAGCCAGCAAACCATGCGTGGCTGGGCAGACGGCCTTCCGTATCGCGGGCTCCGCTGTATTCGGCCGTACCCGTCTTGCCGGCCACGACCGTGTGCGCCGAGCGGGCTCGAGGACCGGTGCCCTGCGGCTCATTGACGGCGCGGTAGAGGCCGGCCTGGAGGAGGCGCAGGTTGGTATCGCTGATTGGCAGGACGCCGCGAACCTGCGGCGGAATCCGTTCGGCCACATTGCCGTGCTGGTCGAGCATCCGATCAATAAGGCGCGGACGCATCACACGACCGCCATTGCCGATTGCCGCATACATGCCGGCTATCTGCAGGGGCGTGACCTGAACCAGGCCCTGGCCGATGGCGGCGTGATAAGTGTCGCCCGTAACCCATGGCTGTTGCAGGTTTTTGTTCTTCCACTCTGAGGTTGGGACAAGACCGGAGGCTTCGCCCGGAAGGTCGATGCCGGTCCGCTGGCCGAAGCCGAAAGACCGCTCGAACTCCGCGAGGCGCCGATTTCCCAGGCCCTGGAGCCGCGTGTACGGATTACCACCCGACACGTTGTAGAAATAGATGTTGCAGGACTCGGCGATGGCACGTTCCAGGTCTACGAGTCCATGCCCCTGGGGCAGCCAGTCGTCGAAGGCCCAGCCGTCGGGCAAGATCAAACGGCCGTCGCAGTGAATCTTGCTCTGCGGCAAGACCACACCCGCTTCCAGCGCGCCACTGGCCGCAATGACCTTGTAGGTCGACCCTGGAGGGTATAGCCCGGATATTGCGTGGTTGATCAGTGGCCGGCGGGGATCGCTGACTAGAAGGGCAAAGCTCTCACTCGAAGCGCCTCGGGTGAAAATGTTGCTGTCGTAGTCGGGCAGACTCACCAACGCGACGATATCGCCGGTGTTGGGGCGGAGCACAACTGCCGCGCCGGCGCCGCGCTCACGCAGGGCGAGATGGCGGGCTAGGATCTCGCGGATGGCCTGCTGTTCGTTAACGGCGAGCGTGAGGACGGCGTGCTGGCCGACCTGCGGCGGCGTGAACGACAGCTCATGGAGCGCGCGGCCGAAGGCATCCGTTTCGAGCCGTTGTTCGCCGTCCCGGCCGCGTAAACGGATCTGGAGGCTGCGCTCGACGCCCGCGAGCCCGATGTCTTCATCAAAACGAACGCCCTGGCGCCGATAGGCTTCGACCTCCTCGGCGGGGATGGGACCCGTGAAGCCGAGAATGTGCCCCAATATGTCGCCGTGGGAATATTCGCGCCGGGTGCTGGTGCGCACGGAGATTCCGGGCAGGTCTTGTCGGCGCTCCTCGATCGTGAGCGCCGATTCCCGAGGCACGGCGCGAGCCAATCGCGCTGGTGTGTCCGGTGCCAGCCGTGCCTGACTGAGCTTGAAACGCAAGTCTTCCAGACGCTCGCCGGTCAGAACGGCCAGGTTGGCCAGCACGGGGCCTTCGCGCTCGGGGGGAAGGTCCGTAGGTGCCAGCCAGACGCCGAAAACGGGAGCGTTTGCGACGAGCGGCTCGCGATTCCGGTCGTAGACGAGCCCACGTAGAGGTTGAATGGGCCTGGTTCGAGCGCGGTTGTGTGCCGCCTGCTCACGGTAGGTATCCGATTCGACAACCTGCAGTTGCCACAGACGAGCGGCCAACGCGGTGTTGCCGGCCAATGCCGCGCCGCCCAGGAGCAGGGCGCGTCGCGTGCCGCTTACACGCGGCTGCCCAGCGCCAGTTCTGGCCACCGGACGAGCATGTGTCTCCAATCCAGCCTCCCGTGATCAGCCGGGATAGCCACCGACCGGGCGTCCCAAAAAACGTGCGCGGCTGTGGGGATAGGTCCACTGTTCTATCCGACGTACCACAGGGTAGAGCAGCATGGTTGCCCCGGCGTTGACCGCCACAGCGCGCGGCAGGCGATTCCACACTTGCCTTCCCCAGTCTATGTCGAATTCCAGCAGTTGCAGCGCTAAGATCAGGGCCGGGTAGTAGAGCAGCGTTGCGGCAATCCCGGCGAGAACCGGGAACATGGGGTTAACTCGGTCGAAGCGACGTCCTTTTCCGCCAACGATGTAGACGAGCAGCGTAAACAGCAGCGCGTTGACCCCCAGCGGTGTGGTCGACAGCAGATCGATTAGCAGACCGCCGGCGAAACCCCAGTACAGAGCGCGCGCATCGTCGCTGATGGTAGCCAGCGTGATCGCGGACATCAGCACGAGCGCGGGCCGGATGCCGACGATCGCAAAGGAAGGAAAGACCGAGGTCTGCAAGAGGCCGAGTATCAGGACGAGCAGGACGGAGCCGATGTATCCGATCCAAAGGCGCCGGCCGCGGCGCGGTTGGAGGATCTTGGCGACAATCATGGTGACCCGGGCGCACGCTCCACTATGACCTGGATGACATCCAGGCGCTCAGAGCGAACGAACGGTTCAACCGCGGCTTCGCGGAAGACATTTTCTGGCGTGGTGAATACGGCAATGACGCGGCCGACGGGCAGGCCACGGGGAAACCCGCCGCCAAGACCGGATGTGACGACGAGGTCACCAATGGCGAGTGGGGCGTCAGGCTCAATTCGAGTCAACACCAGGCCGCCGTTGTCGTCGCCCTCCACAATGCCGTCGGCTGTGCCGTCCTTACCCTGAGCCACAGCGTTCACCGCGCTTTGGCTGCTCTGGATTGGCAGAACGTCGGCCGACGTTGTTGTAACAGCGAGCACGCGGCCAGCCAGCCTGCCGTTGGCGACCACCGCCATGCCTACGCGCACTCCGTCCGCGGCGCCGCGATCGATGACCAGGGTGTCCAGCGCGTCAATGCTGTCTCGCCCGGCCACCCGTCCCGTCAACAGCGTCCACTCGGAATTCGCACGCTGATAGTCGAGCGCGGCGCGCAGGGCTTCGTTCTCGCGGCGCGTGGCCTGAACGCCGGCCGCAGCCGAACGCAATTGGACTACTTCGGCGCGCAGGGCCTCGTTTTCGGCCCGCAGGTCGTTGAATCGCTGAGCGTCAGCGAGGGTGGCGGCAGCTCCCGATGCCGCACCGCTGAGGGCCGAGCGAACCGGGGCGATTGCGCCCAACGCCCCACCCTGGACCGCAGATCCGGCTTCGGTGTTTCGCAGCACCGCCAGCACAACAGCGGCGACAACCAGAATCAGGAGCAGGAGGACCGACCGCTGGCCGCCGCGCATCCCGGTGACGACTACACGTAGGGTGCAGCGTTCTCCGCGACGAACACCTCGCGAAACGCTTCGAGGTTGTGCAGACACGCGCCGGTTCCTCGCACCACCGCCTCCAGCGGGTTGTTGGCGATGTGGACGGGAATGTCGGTTTCCTGCTCGATGCGCTTGTCCAGCCCGCGCAGCAGCGCGCCGCCACCCGCAACGGCGACGCCGTGTTCCATCACGTCGGCCAGCAATTCAGGGGGCGTGGCTTCGAGCGCGAGCTTAATGTTCTCAACGATCTCGGTGACCGGGCCGCTGATGGCTTCGCGAATCTGGCCTTCAGTCAATTCGACCTGCCGCGGCAGACCAGTCTGGAGATCGCGTCCGCGTACCAGAGTGGTTTCTTCCTGAAGTCCCGGGGCGGCCGACCCGATGGCGATTTTGCAGGCCTCGGCCGTGCGTTCCCCGACTAGCAGGTTGTGCGCGTTGCGGCAGTAGTCCACGATCTGTTCGTCGATCTCGTCGCCGGCGATCCGAATACTATGGCTCACGACCACGCCACCAAGTGAGATCACGGCGACTTCAGTCGTGCCGCCCCCGATGTCCACGATCATACTCCCGCTGGCTTCCTGGATCGGTTGCCCGGCACCAATGGCGGCCGCCATCGGTTCCTCGATCAAGTAGACCTCGCGCGCGCCGGCCTGCAGGCTGGCCTCGTGCACGGCGCGTTTTTCGACTTCGGTGACGCCAGAGGGCACGCCAATAATCACGCGCGGTCGGGCGGCGATTGGTAGTTCCCCATGCACCTGTCCGATGAAGTACGACAGCATGGCGTGTACCGTGTCGAAATCGGCGATCACCCCGTCGCGCAGCGGGCGGCTGGCCACGATATTGGTAGGCGTGCGCCCAACCATTTTCTTTGCCTCGGCGCCTACGGCGAGAACGCGGGACGTGTGCGTGTCGGTGGCAACGACCGAGGGCTCCGCCAGCATGATGCCGCGGTCCTTGACGTAGACCAGCGTATTCGCGGTGCCTAGGTCAATCCCCAGGTCGCGCGAAAAGAGACCCAGGAGCGCATTGAACGGTCCGAACATCAACGAATCCAGGAAAGGCGGGGTACGGCGAGAGTCGCCTGCGCGTCAGCATAGCGGGAGGACAACGGCACAAACGGTCTCGCGACGGCTGGTCTCCAGGCTATGTGCTGTCGACGAGCGCGCGCTGCAGCGCTTCCTCGACGGTCGCGACTTCGATGAACTGAATGTCGGCCTGGACATGCGCTGGAAGTTCCGCCAGGTCCTGGCGGTTGCCTTGCGGCAGCACGAACAGGCGCACGCCGGCCCGGTGTGCGCCCAGCACCTTCGGCTTGATGGAGCCGACTGGCAGTACGCGGCCCTGCAGCGTGATTTCGCCGGTCAACGTGAGGTCGTGGCGGACTTTCCTGCCGGTTAGGGCAGAGATGAGGGCGACCACGACGGCCAAGCCCGCCGACGGCCCTTCTTTCGGCAATGCACCCGAGGGGACGTGCACATGTACGTCCAGTTCGGCGAAGTCATGCCGGTCGTTCTCAAGCCGGTCGGCCCGTGCCCGTGCGTAGGTAAGAGCCGCGTGGGCGGACTCCCGCATTACGCTGCCGAGCAGCCCCGTGAGGATGATCTTGCCGGTTCCCTGCGCCAACGAGACTTCCACCGGTGACAGGTCACCCCCGGCCGTCGTGCTGAAAACGGCCATTGCGGCGCCGACGCTTGCCTCGGTTTCCGTTGCACCAAAGCGAAAGCGGGGAGGTCCCAGGACTTTCGGCACGTCGCGAGCGCCGATATTCCAGTCGGCGTCCCGGCCTTCAGCCCGTGCCAGGGCTCGTTTGCGCGCCATGGCGGCGATGGACCGCGTGAGTCCGCGCACCCCAGCCTCGCGAGTGTATTCGCGGATAATGCGCGTCAGCGCGCCGCGCGTGAAACGTACAGCATCCGTTTCCAGCCCGTGTTCTTCCAGTTCACGTGGGACCAGGAACCGCTCGGCTATGGCGAGTTTCTCGTCCTCCACGTAGCCGGGGAGTTCGACGACTTCCATTCGATCGATCAGGGCCGGCGGCAGGCCATCCAGCGTATTGGCTGTCGCGATGAAGATGACGCGGCTGAGGTCGTAGGGGATCTCGAGATAGTGGTCGCTGAAGGCCGCGTTCTGCTCGGGATCAAGTACTTCGAGGAGGGCGGCGGAAGGATCTCCGCGGAAGTCCACGCCCAGCTTGTCGAGTTCGTCGATCATGAACACGGGATTCACGGTTCCTGCCTGGCGCATCATTTGCAGGATGCGGCCCGGCATGGATCCGATGTAGGTCATGCGATGTCCGCGGATTTCGGCTTCGTCTCGAACTCCACCAAGCGATACCCGCACGAACTTGCGCGACAGTGCTTGGGCGATGGACAGGCCCAGGCTGGTCTTTCCCACCCCGGGCGGACCGACGAAACACAAAATGGGACTGCGCGATTGCCGCGCCAGTCGGCGGACAGCGATGTATTCGAGCAGCCGCTCCTTCACTCGATCTAGGCCATGGTGGTGGGTGTCTAGAATTCGCGCCGCTCGTTTGATGTCGGTGTTGTCGCGGGTGCGCTGCTTCCAGGGGAGTTCCGTCAGCCACTCCAGGTAGTTCCGAACCATGCTCGCCTCGGGGGACCCCGGCGGCATGGCGTTGAGCCGGTCGATTTCCTTGAGCCCACGCTCTATGACGGGTGGTGGATAGGCGCCGGCTTCGAGTTTGTCGCGGAACTCGCCAATCTCAGTGTTCTGGGCGCTAGTTTCGCCGAGTTCCTTGGTGATGGTTCGGAGCTGTTCGCGCAGGATGAATTCGCGCTGGTCCTTGTCGACTTCCTCGCGCACGTCGTCGCGGAGTTGCCGTTCGAGCTCAAGTACCCGGATTTCTTCTTCGAGAACCGCGTGTACCAGCCGCAACCGCTCGGAGACTTCCCGAATCTCCAACACTTCCTGCTGGGTGCCGGGCACCAGGTTCAGGGAGGCCGCCACGATGTCCGCCAGCAAGCCGGGCACCTCGGCGTTCATCGCACGGATGTAGGCCTCGTCAGGCGTCGCGTCGTTGAGTTCCACGACGTGATGGAACAGTTCCAGCGTGCGTGGCATCAACTCCTGAGCTTCAGTCGGCGCTTCGTCCAGTTCCTCGACGACCCATCCCATCGCCCGAATAAATGGGTGTTCGGAAACTGGGGTGATGACCCGCACTCGTCGGATGCCTTCGGCCAGCACGCTGGTGCTTCCATCCGGCAGCTTGAGCACGCGCGCGATTTTGGCCTCTGTTCCAACCTCGTGCAGGTCGCTAAAGGTCACGGTCTCGGCGTCGGGATCGTGCTGACTGATTGCCAGTACGCGGCGGTCGAGGCTCAACGCCTCTTCGATAGCGGCCAGGGACTGCTCGCGACCCACCACGAATGAGTTCACCGTGTCCGGGATTGGGAACAGGGTTTCGCCGCGCAGCGGGAGAACGGGCAGGTCAACCTCGATGGGTCCGTCGTCGAGACCGTCGGATTGCCGGCTCGCACCTGTCTCGTCGCGTTCAGCCGCTGTCCGCTGGTCGTCTCGCAGAAGCGTAGTGTCCGCCATTGGGCTCATGCGCCTTCCGCGATGGATCGACCCAGCCGAGCCAGGAGTTCGAGCGGGTTGTCCACCAGCACCGTCTCCGTTTCGTCGGCGTCCAGGCCGGCACCGCGCGCAACCCGGCGGGTCAACGCCTCGGTGAGCAAGTCACCGGGTTCGTGCGCGTCGCTGTTCACGATGAGCTTGGCTCCCGCCTCCCGACACACGTTCGCCACATGGCCATTGGTGAGTGAGTGGCCACGACGGGCCGAGAGTTCAACGAACTTGCCATTTTGCCGAGCGACATGGCCCAGTTCGGGGCTGAGCAGGCCTGGATGCACCAGCGCATGCACGTATTCCGACTCCAGGGCCGCGCGGTTGGTGCCCGCGGCTACCGGCTCCACAATGGTCTCGCCGTGAACGGCAATGAATTCCGCGCCGGCTTCCGAAGCCATGCGTGCCACTCGATCGATCGCAGCGGGTGGCACGTGGGTAATCTCCACGCCGGCCAACGCCACCATGCCCCAAGCCGTCTCCGCCTCTCGACAGTCGCGGGCTAGGGCCTCGACGACACTCTGTATGTTCGCCGGGCTGGCATGGTCGGTAATGGCCATGGCCGTGTAACCGGAGACGTGGCATCGGCGCAACAGTTCCATTGGCGACAGAACGCCGTCGCTGAAGAACGTATGGGTCTGAAAGTCAAAGAGCATGGTTTCGGTGACCAGTGGTTGGGGCGGCGTCGTGCGCCTGTTCGATTCTAGGGAGCGCGGGCGGGTGGCTCCAACGTGGCGAGATTCCGACCGTCAGCGGCTGGCGACGCTTAGTCGGTGCGTCTGCGCAGCAGGCGTGAGCCCAGCGACCCCAGAACAGCCCGTTGGCCATGGTCCATAATCGGGCGTCCTACCTGTTGGGCAATCACCGATCAGGGGATCATGCGCCCATGAGCCTTGCGAAGTACAACCAGGGCTATAACGTCGGCGTGGGCGGCGCTGTGGTCAAGGGACGTTCAGTGCTCTTTGTCCGTCGCGCCTCCCGTTACGGCCGCGGCAATTGGCAGATTCCGGGCGGGTTCGTTGACCGCGAGGAGACGTTGGATGCGGCGGTGGTGCGCGAGGTGCGCGAGGAAACCGGAGTTGAAGCGTCCGTCCAAGGCGTCTTAGCGGTTCGCACTCGCTGGGACGACACCAACAGTACGTACGTGGTGTTTCTGATGCGGCCGGAATCTGGCGAACCGACACCCGGCGACGAGGTTGACCGGGCCAAGTACTTGACGCTGGCTGAACTGGATGCGCTGAAGCCGGTGCCGGAGATCAATCGCGCGATCGCCGCGCGGGCGCTCGGCGTGTCGCGAAACGTGTTGTACCCAGCTGAGGTTGAGAACCCGCGAGGCGGGGAGTACGGATTGTTTTTGGGCTGAGGGCCGGGTCCGCAGGCGGTAGCCAGCCGCAGAGACGGATGGTGCCTGAGTGACGGTTGATCCGACCGTCGTTCCGGGTCTGCTTTTACTCGCTCTGGAATTCGTCGCGCTGGCGGCGATTGGTTATGTGGTCGCACGGGTGGCGCTGCAACAGTCGGACGACCTGGCTGCGCTGGCGCAGGGGCTGGTGATTGGACCCGCGCTGTGGGGGCTGGCGGTCAACTTTGTCATGTATTTCGTACCAGGTCGGGCCGGTGCGCTCGTAGCCTGGATGGCGGTGTCTGCGCTCGGGGTAACGCTGGCGTATCGAGCGCCGTCAAGGCTAATCCCGTCGCCGCGAACATTCGTCAGCTTCGCATTGGCGGCCTTGATCATCTTCTGGGGAGCCTTGGCTGTCCGCCAGACGCTGCTGATTCCCGACTTCCAAACGCATCTTGGCCTCGCTGCCTCCATTCGGGCCGGCGGATTTCCCCCGGTCCTTCCGTGGAATCCGGGACAACCCGCCCCGTATCACTATGGCGTGGACATGCTGATCGGATTGCTAACGCCTCCGATCGGTCCCGATCTGGCCTTCGTAACCGAATTGGTCTGTGCCTACGTGTGGACGGGCTTTGCCCTGATCGTTGCCTCAACTCTGAAACGGCACGCTTCGTGGCCGATCGTCCTAGTTCTTTGCCCGCTCTTGCTTACGGCTGGCGG
The DNA here is from genome assembly GCA_028874175.1 of Chloroflexota bacterium. Classification (GTDB taxonomy): domain Bacteria; phylum Chloroflexota; class UBA11872; order UBA11872; family UBA11872; genus UBA11872. Next base: position 2,072 of record JAPPLN010000063.1, on the reverse strand, counting down.
CTGGACACTGGCCTTCAGGGAGCCAGCGGCACCTGTCATCTTGAAAATCCTGGCGCCGACTGGATTGCCGGGGGCTGGAATTCGAGCCTCGCTGGCGGAAATCTATTGGCCCGTCGTGGAATGGCCATGGCCTACTGAGATAGTCGTAGCGCCCCCGAATATCTGGAAGCCTGCTTTCGTGCTCGCTTATGCGTTAACCGTCGTGATCCTCGAGCGGCTAGCTGCCGGCTGCCGTCGTTCGCCAGGGGCAGGGCTGACTCTCGCGGCTCTTGTCGGCTTTCTTGGTCTTGTGGACGAAGCAATTGCCGCGATGACACTCATGTTGTGGGTCCTGCTGAATGCTGTTCACTTGCTGTCTGCATGGCATGAGCGCCGAAGCGGCTGGCGCTTGGTTGCGCGCGCGGCTGTGTGGCCGACAGCCGCTGGATTCTTGCTGGTCGCGAGGGGCGGGATCGTATCGGACGTCCTCGTCGGATCTTCGGCTTCGGGTCTCTCGCTGGGCTGGATCGAGGACGCTGCCAGCCGACGGCCATTCGGTTCGTTTAGTGCGGGTGCTGGTGGCGTCGGGCTGTTAGGACTCGGCCCAGTGATCGTGGCCCTGGCGGCCGGGCTTCTAGCTTGGCGCAATCGTCTTGTGTCGACGTTGGCGGTAGGAAGCGGAGTATTCCTGCTCGCCGCATTCGTGGTCCAGTACGCCATCGTCCCACACGATGTTTACCGATTTGACGGCCACGCGCGCACTCTTGCGCTTCTGGCACTTCTGGTTGCGCTCAGCAGCAGATTGCAGGGGCTGAGCGGGCGCTGGCGATATACGGCCTTGGCGGGCTTTGTCATGCTCGCCGCCTGGCCCACCGTTGGTGCACCGGCACGAACCGTAGCGGTGGCACTGAACCGTGGGGTCCAGGTGGCGAACGCTTGGCCCGAGCAGCGCGAGTTCGACGGATGGCTCATGGGCCGCTATGGGCTTCCACAGGTGGTCCCCAGGTCTGTCGTGGCCTACGTCCGCGAACACACCCCGGTTGATGCACGAGTGCTCTCGCCTAGCCCTCAAGAGTTTTCGATCGTCACTGGCCGTCCAAACGCGGCAGGCTTTTCGGAGCTTCTGCATCTGCGACCCAAGACCGGCTCCGAGTACCACGATGCCATTCGCTATCTGGATCCCGCGGCGGTCACAAGGCTGGGGGTTGACTACATCCACGCCAGCGAAGCCTGGACCGACGGTCTGCCGGCCCGCGCCCGACGCTGGCTAGCTGATCCCCAGCTGTTCGAACTCCTTATCCGCGACGGTGCCGACTCGCTCTATCGCGTTCGTCCTGCGTTTCTGGATCTCAATGCAGTGCCAGATCCAGAATCATTCGAGGCCCTGCGCCAAGCGGTCCCGGCAGGTGCGACGGTGTACCTTTCGCCGGCACTTGAACCGCTGGCGTCACTCCGGGCGGCGGCAACGCTCTCGCACGCGAGGTTATTGGGAATTGCGGACCCCGAACCCTGGCACTTGCTCACAGAAATCGCAATTGATCCACTGGAGGGGCGCATAGCCGACTTCGTGCTCATGGCGTCTCGGCTGACGCCTTCGGGGTTCCCGCCGGAACTGCGACATCCGATTTGGTGGAACGATGAAATTGCGGTTTATTCAACGTCCACCAAGCTGGACAAAATCAAGAACCTTTCACATCAGGTTCACCCTGGGCTTATAGGCGCCCTTGGCAGTATCCATAGTGAGGCCGCGATTGGCTTGACGATGGAAAGGTCGTCGTGGCAGTCGCAAAGGGTCCGTAGCTCCAATCAGGGCATCACAACCGGGCGAGGCCGCTCCGGCAATCCGTCGGGGCGGCCTTTTGCCGGTCACGCCGTCAAGGAAGGACATTGCCGTTCCCTCGGCAGCGGTATAGGGGGCGCTGGATCACCGCATCTCTAAGCGGCGTCGGTGTCATGGTGCAGAGCAAGGGGCCGGGGCGGCCCCCTCCGCCGGACTGCTGCCCCGGCGCAGCCCCAAGCTGGTCCTCCACTATGGTCATGGTTCCCACGGCGTCGGGCAACTGCTTCCCTCTACCATAGGCGGCCTGGGCGAA